>CALFPJ010000089.1 GCA_937919655.1 uncultured Gemmatimonadales bacterium | reverse complement strand
CCTACGAGGTTCTTTCCTGCCTGCACGTCCACACCGGTCTTCCCACCGACCGAAGCGTCGATCATCGCGAGGTAACTCGTAGGCACCTGGACACACGGCACGCCCCTCAAGTAGGTCGCAGCCACGAAGCCGGCGAGGTCGCCGGTCACGCCCCCACCAACCGCGACCACACAGGTGTCCCGGCCACACCCAGCATCGAGCAACTCGTCCGTGAGAATCGACCAGCTCTTCCGGGTCTTGGACGCTTCGCCAGGCGGAAAAGTGTAAAGCGCGGCTCCGCCGCTAGCCGATGAACAGGCTTCGAGGACACGAGCCCCGTAAAGCGGCGCCACGTGCTCGTCCGTGATCACGGCATAGCGGAAGGCCGGCGCATGAGCTCCCAGGTACTCCTCGATCCGGTCGAGGGCACCGCGACCGACGAATACCGGGTAGTCGCCGGAGTCCGAGCCCACCCGCACTTCCACGATCCGGTTTGCTTCGGACGGGGTCATGGGTCGTTCGCTAGCGCTGCGGTGATTCCGACGCCGTCCAAGCGCCCTATGCGAAGCGCAGTCCCTGGCCGCCCTCCTACGCTGGTAAGCTCAAGGGTCGCGGGAGCACCAAACGCGCCGAGCTTCCGACTCAAGCCCGTGAAGAATCGATCGCGCGCGGCATCGTTGTCCCACACCGCATACCACACGAGTGAACGATCACCGCCGGGGGTCTCGATGAGTACGTATCGATCTCCACCCCAGCCGTCGGCCAGACTCGCCTGTCCAACCCCTAGGTGCTGATCCAGGAGCACACCGAGCTCAAGGCGCCCAAGGACGTCCTCGTGAATGACTCGCCCCCCTGTGACGGTGAGCCGCAACTCGACCGGGACGTCGTCCGCCGCCCCACCCATAATCTGCTCGGTAGACGTCGGCAGGTGCTCCCCGAAGGGGGCAACCCGATCCACGGTGGCCCACAACCGTTGGACAAACCCCGCACCTTCAAGATACGGGAATAAAAGCGTCTCTTGGATCACCATCGGCGCGCTCGCCAGCGCCGGAAACTGACTTCTCATACCCTCAAGCGCAGGACGAATTTGATCTGCAAAGTTGGGGATCTCACTTAGATCGATGGGCGCGCCCCGCATCTGCTCCGTCATGTACTCAAACATCACCAGCGTGGCGTGACCTTCAATGGCCGCTTGGGCGGCCGTCGCACGGTCATTTCCGAGCGCCGGATCCGTCAAGGCGTCGAGGTCGGCCCATTGATCCTGGACCGCATGGACCAACTCGTGAACGAGCAACCCCTGGAGCGCAGCCTCAGGCTGGTCGTCCATCACAAAAAGGGCTGTCGAATCGGGTTCGTAAAACCCCGCCACCTGTTCCGTATAAAGCGAGAGCAACACCGCCCGCAGGTCGAGATCTCTTGAGACCAGGCCCAGGAGCCAGTAGGCGTCCACCGTGGCCCTGCTTTCCTCAACGGACAGTTCTTCGTCGAGCTTTGATTGGAGGTAACGAACGAGCTGGTCCCTCGATCGTCTCTCTAAACGAACTGGCTCCCGGAGTTCGAGGCCTGAGCGGGCCGCCAAGTCGGGCAAAAGCGCCGCAGCGAGTTCGCCCAGAGCCCGGTCCGACGAGATGACCCATTCAGACGAAGACTGTTGGGCCCCGCCGCCACACGCGGAGGTCGCCAACACAACCGCGGCTGAAAGTCCGATCGCCGCGAGACGAAACGCGGCGAACAGGCCGTTCCGTCGGGGGGCAGAAACGCTGGGAAGATGATCGGTCATCATTAGCCCGAAGCCGCGTATTTGAATTACGCCGGGAGTAAACTTCCGGCAGACACCGGAGATTCGCTGTGATGTGCAGCCGGGTCAAGGCGAAGTGCTTTGCCCGAAAACCCATGCAGTTACAGATTGATGCTTGATGCGGCAAGCCATATCCCGCACCCCTACCTAAGTCAAACGGAGGCACCCGGTGAACGCACGAGCGCGATGGCTCGGTACGGCCGCACTCGCCCTCATTCTGATGATCCCCAGCGCTAGCGCCGGGCAAGAACGGGCGGGATGGACGTTTCGGGGGACGAGTGACTTCGGCATCATCTTCGCAACCCGGGATTTGGCCAAGAATCTGGGAGGGGACGTTCTGGTCGCGGAGCAGGTGAGTACGCGGCTCGATCAATCGCTCGTTTGGGGAGCCGGCGTGGAAGCCATGACGCCGGATCAAAGAACGATCTTTCGAGGCATGGTCCGGCAAACGGCGGGCGGGAGCGCGTCTGCACGGGTGCTCCTGTGTAGGGCGTTCCAAGACAACGGGGAGCTCTGTATTCCTCGTCCATCTAACCTTCGCCTCACGTCGTTTCACGGCGAGGTCGTTTTCGTGCAGGGCGATGTCAGCGACCGTTTTCGCCAGAACTTCATTATCGGAGCGGGGCTGCGATCCTACCAGTTCGCTGTTGAGGCATGCGTACCGTCAGCTAGCAATCCGGATCTGTTCCGGCTCTGCGAGCTGGTCCAAGAGATGTACGAGAACCAGGCCCCGGTGCAGGGATTCATCCAGTTCGGATTCGGATTTTCCTACGACGCGGGTCCGCTGACTTTCTCGGCCAGAATCAACGACATAGTGGGTCCCTATATCGGCGGCAGCGGCAATACCGACGGCGACTTCCAGAATGACGTGATCGTCAGCGGCGGCATAAGCTTCAGGGTCCGGTAAGGTAAGGATATGATATGATCGGGCGCCTCTGCAATTTCGCGGTACATATGCGACGATACCGAGCAGTAGCAGACGGAGTCGTGTTTGGGCTGTTGGCGCTGTCGGCGACACCGCTGACGGCCCAGGTCGACGAAGGCCGCTTCGAGCGCGGGGGGCGACTCGCGAGCTCCGGCGCTTGGCAGTCCGCCCTCGATGTCTGGGCATCGCTGCCCGACAGCCTGCTAGGGACCGGCCGATCCGACCCCAGGGTCGGCCCGGCCTTCATGGCTACCGTCGTGAAACAGGATGACCCAGATCGATTCGAGGAAGCGACGCAGCTGTACTTGTGGGGCTTCTCGGGCACCGATCTCGAACCCATGCGAGAACACGTCGAGTCGGAAACAAGGCGGATCTTGCCACTGCTTTCTCCCCAGGACTCTGTCCGGTGGATGCCGCTCTTCGAGGGGCCTGTCGAGCGTCTCGCGCTCAGGATCGGACGATTTTGGCTAGAGCACGATCCGACCCCGGAAACGGCCGTGAACGAGCGCTTGATTGAACACTGGAAACGCATCGTGACGGCTCGCGAAGATTACACGTACAATCGGTCGAGCGTCTACGACACCGACGACCGTGGCGTCGTCTATGTGAAGTACGGGCCGCCCGACACCCGAGCTAGGGGAAGCTTGGGCGCCAGCGAGATGGAATTGAAGATCCGCATTCCGAGCGCCGAGGCGAGGATGCGCATGCGGCAGTTCGACCCCAACCCTCAATACGAACTGTGGAAGTACGGCGGCCTGCACCCTGAAGAGTTCACATACTACCTATTCGGAAATGTGCGGGGCACGGGTCCGTTCGAGTGGGTCGATGGGCCGATGGACCTGATCAGCGACGCCGCAAGATCGCTTTCCTCTGCTTCCTTCACGCCCGGTGGAGTTCGCGCCCAACACTACCTCGAGCTGTTCTACTACCGCGACCTGGCGATTCTCGGTGGCCACTTCGGTCGTCGCTTCGACGAACTGTCCAGCACTTGGGACGGGTTCACGATGCGGCGCAACGTCTTTGGCGGCGGAGGACGTTCGCCGTCTGCCGCGGCGCTGGAGTCGTTTAGCTATCGATTCTCTGAGGAGGACAAATACGCCCCGATCGGCGTGCCCACCGTCTCGGTCAGATCCGATTTCGAAGGGGCGGCCCGAAGCGTCGAGATGGTCGTTCAAGCCGTGCGGATCCTCGATCCTTCCAATCAACCTATGGTGGTGGTCCAGGCGCTCTCAGCTCCTCGACTCAGGCTCGCGGGTCAGGATCGCCGCGCCGGCCTCGCTGCCACACTACGTGACACCGAGCACACGCTCATCGTGCGTGACCGCCAACTCGATGAAGCGGGCCGAATCGTGCAGATGGCGCCTGCGGCGTTGGGCGGTATCTCGGTCTTTAACCTACGGAACCCACCGCAGCCCTTGCACTTCACGGTATTTGGAACGGTCTCTGGGGAGCGGACCACCGAGGGAGACACGTTGTCGCTCCCGGGACAGGGGCACGCCTACGTTGAAGAGCCTCTCAGAAGTGACCCGTCCGTCTTCGAGGTCAGCGATCTTGCCGTGGGCACGCCCTGGAACGCGCCTACAGGCGCTACGAATCCTCTACCCTTCCCGCTACTCCCCGGAAACGTGATCTGGACCCTCGATGCCCTCCGGGTCTACCTGGAGCTGTACCACCTTCAACTAGACGCCGCAGGATTGAGTCATTATGCGCTGG
Organism: uncultured Gemmatimonadales bacterium; assembly: GCA_937919655.1. GTDB lineage: Bacteria > Gemmatimonadota > Gemmatimonadetes > Longimicrobiales > Gaopeijiaceae > CALFPJ01. The sequence continues at coordinate 12,624 of CALFPJ010000089.1, read as the reverse complement.
ACTTCCGGCTCCTGCCGATGGACGAGGCCGGTAACAGGCGCACGAACACGGAGCCGATTACGCTCGGCTTTCAGCAAGAAACCGACAGCCGCACCGTAAGGCGGCATTTCGACATCGGGTTGGCTGGGCTCGACACCGGATTTTACCGACTCGAGGTCGACGCGACCGACCGAATGAGTGGAGCGACGGTCACGCGGGTCACGGAGATTGAGATCATTGGATAGCCCAGGCAGATCCACGCCGAAGGCTCCGAGGGAAGCGATCTAAGCGGGGCGCAGTGGATGTGCCATCCCATACGCCCCGCCTCAGACGCTTACCGGCGGACGCCGGTCCTCACTTCGAGGGACAAATCGCTGGATACCTTCTCGAAGACATCCACGGCGTCTTCGGGTGGCTCCACTGGGCGCCAATCGGGCGACGCTCCCCCCCGGACCTCGTATTCGCCGACAAAGGTCACCCTGAACTGTGAGCCGCCATCCAGTTCGCCGGCCACGCGGCGCCCACGAAGGATGATCCGACCGCGGGCCTCGGTTGGACCCGTGATCGCAGCACCCTCAGGTGGCTGGAACGGACGCCACTCCGACTCCCAATAGACATTTTGAGACTCGTTCTCGTCGCGTCTCAGGTGCCAGTTGTGCTTCGCCCACACCTTGAGCCGCGCTTCCTCAAGCGTAGGCACGAGGAGTCGGCCGAAATCTCTGGTGTACCTCGGATTCGCCCCACCACCTGCACCTGCCGCACACCCCGCTAGCACCAGCGCGCACGGGAATACCAACATGAATCGTTTCAACCGCTTCATCGAATCCTCCTCAGGGGTCCGCCTCCAACACTCATCGATAATCCGTCCATCTCAGCCCCAACGTCAAGGAGGGCCGCCCGGCCCACCCCACCACACCTCCATTCCTTCCTCATACGACACCAAGCTACTCGGGCTTGCACCTTCGCCCGCAATCAGGGCCCTAACCTCACGCTCGGGGAACACCCTCAGGAGTCGTAGATTCCGCTCTGGGCCCATGTCGCGAACATACATTGCCCGGCCACGCTCAGCCCCCGGAAGATCCCCGCGCCAGGATCTTTGGGGCAGGCCCGAGATGCCACGAAAATCTGACCCGGCCTCGCGCTGGCACTCGGCGCTGAGTGCTTCACCCTCATACGTGCGGACCACGGAGCCGGACGGCATCGTACGGGCGCTGAGGGGGCGTTGCCCGGAGCCCGCCAACAACCGCTCAATGGATGGCTCCGGGCTGGCGTCCAAGAGGCTGATGCGGTTGTACAGATCGCAGGAAGACCAAGCCGCTCGCGCCATCCGGATCTCATCGTCACGAAAGCCCATCGCGGCGAGTCGCCCGGCAAGCCTTGAGTCCCAGCTGTCGTGCACGAAGACCACGGAATTGGGGGCCGCGATGGATTCCACCATTAGCCCACGTCCCCTCGCCTCGATTCCGTAGATGGCTAGGCGGATGGGTGTCGCCACGAGGGCAGCTGCGAGGCAGGCCAAGGATACACTTCGGACATACCCACCATAAGCGCCACGCTTCACAGTCTCGGCCCAACGCACTGAGGCCACCACGGCCCACGCGACAAGGACATACCAAGCTGGGGCCGTGTCCGCCAAGAGACGGGGGCCCATGGAAAGGTCGTGATGCCAGTAAAAGAATCCAGCGACCACGAGGCTGGTGGCCCATACGACCGGCACGATCAACAGCCGTGCGCGCGCTCCAGAGAACAAGATGGCGACTCCGAGCCATGCCACGAGCGGCAGTGGAACACCCGCCATCTCAGCACCCAGCGCGCGCAATTCGGTTGCACTATAGGCAAACGCCTCCGAGAGGCCGTACATCGCTCCCCAAGGGTCCACGTGGAAGCCGAGTCCGTGATTCGGGCCCTGAGCAGCGGTGTACCCCCACGACAGAGCCCCCCCGAACAGCTTGGCGTTGAACCACAGCAACGCGAGCGTCGGAGGTAGCGCGGCGACTGCGGCGAAGATCGGAAATCGCATCCGCCGCAGGACACCGCTCGGTGTCGCCGCACCAGAGGTCAGGGCCCAGGCGAGTCCGGCCGACACCGCCACGCACACCGCGGTTAGAGGGCGCACGGTGGCAAGAAGGCCAACGCTGAATCCGGCGGCTATGCCCCAATAGGCGGCTTTCCCAGACGGCTCCGCACGTAACGCCCCATAGACCGCAACGAGCCCCAGAAACGCGGCCACGCCGTGGTTCATGTAGGCGCCAGCTAAGGCCAGGGAAAACGGAGACAAGGCCAGAAGGCCGGCTGTGACAAGAACCACCGGCCTGTCGTCCGGAAACAACGTCCCGGCGAATCGCACCCCCAACCATGCCGTCGCGCCGTGCACGACCGGTCCCACCAGCCATGGGGCCCCGATCAGCATGCCGACAGCCAAGATTGCCGAAAACCCGGGGGGATACTGCGACGCCCATCCCAAGTCGGACGGAGCGAGATACTGATAGTAGACGAACTCGATGGGCGCGTCCGACGGAATCGCGAGCGCCCCTGCGGCGAACAGGCGTGCTTGCACCAACTGACTCATCCCGTCCACCAGCAGCGGCCCACCGTCCAATGCGACCAAAGAGAACGCAGCGGACGCAAAGAGACCGAGGAGTCCTGCACCGAACGCAAGGCGGGAATCGGAGAGGGCGTCGAACCGGCGTAGCCCACCTAACACCCGCGTTGCCCACGGCCACAGGGCAAGCCCGACCAACAACACCACAGCAAGGGCCAAGAACCCCGATTGACTGTACGAGGAGGCCGCAGAAACGAAATCGCCTACGGCGAATCCCTTCGAACCATCGAGCAAGCGACTCGCGGGCAGGATCGACATCAAGCAAAGGCCAGCCCCAACGCCCTTCACAAGCCTACCGACCCATTGGCTGCCCACTCACGCCCCCCTTCAACATTGCATAGAGTGCTCAAGCACTCTGCCACCAAAAAAGAAAGCGGGCCGCCGCGCCGAAGCGCGACGACCCGCCACTCTACTTTTGAAAAGTTACTCCGTCGCGATCAGCGGATCACTCCGGGGTCCTTGTCAGCCTGCTGCGCTTCGTTGTAGGCCTCGAGTGCTTCAGCCCTCCAACGAATCGTCGCTGGATCCATCACGTCCGTCCAAAGACGCGGAGCGGAAGATTCGCCGCCCGCACCACCGAACGTGTAGATCTCCATGAGAAGCAAGTCGAGTTCTGCGCCCGGTACCGGGAAGTGAAGCGGCGTCAGGGCCACAAGATCACCCCAGCCACGGTCATCGAAGAACTCGGTGCCCATCTCATAGTGCCAAATTTCGACACGCTTCTCGTACTTCAAAGCGTCCCAGAGGTCGCCGCAGTTGCCTGACGCGTCAGACTTACGCGGCGTGCAACGGGCACCCGACGTCCCCGTCGTCGTCACGGCAGGAAGTTCGCCGTTCGCGACCCGGGTTTCGTTCACGATGTCCGCAGCCCCTTGGAGGTCACCCGTCCGGTAAAGAGCCTCGGCCCTAATCAGGTCGAGTTCCCGGGTCGGGAATACGCCGGTCACGCCGACATAGTTCGCCCTGTAGTACCAGTACCAAATGTTGTCGGAATAATTCGAGAAGTGGTACGTGCCACGGGAGGCTGGGAACACCTCGCCGGAGTTCCAGCGAATATACGTACCATGCCCCTCCGGATTGCCAGCAGCTGTAATGCGGCGGTCATCCGTGTCGATCTTGAAGTGATCGCGCAGCTCGGGGTTGCTCTGTCCGATCCACGCCTGGTAGTTGCCACTCTGATCTGCCAGCCCAACGTGGCGAAGGTCTGTGCGACCCCAACCTGGGTTTGACCCTCCGTGGTTCTTCAGGCGGTCCCAGGCCCAGTTCACGTCATTCGAGAACACATCGAAGTCCTCGGTGTGCGCAGCATTCACCTCAGACATTACCGCACCCCAGTTCACCGCCGCCCGCTCGGCCGGCGTACGCGCGACCTCGATCATCCCTTTCGCCTTGTAGCCGTGGGCAATCTGCGCCATGCGCGTGTTGCTCCACGAGCCACCGTCACCAACCCACGCTGGCGGGATGGTAAAGCTGTTCGAACCGGCCATGGCAATGGCCGCATCGAGCTTGGCAAGCCCAGCAGCCATAACGTCAGCATACGGCGACATTTCAGGCAATGCATTCGGATCGTCGAGCGAGGTAGTCTCGTCAACGATGAACGCACGGTCGAACATTGAGGCCAAACGCGTCAGGGCAAGGCCCTGGATCAGCGCGCCGAAGGCCTGGGCACGCGGCGTGTCCACGCCATCTACCCCTAACTCCACGCCGTTCTCGATGGCTATTAGGCCATCGCGCACACCCGAAAGCGCACGGTAGCTGTCACGCCAGGTGTTGCGCGTGACGTAGGCGTAGTTCGCCGAAGGGTCATTGTTGTATGCGGTCCTGGGCTCAGAACTCGCTTCACGCATAGCGAAGTTACCCCACGACGACGTGTGGGCATCAGCCATCGTGCTCATCACGACGCCACCAGCGTTGTAGTGCCCTGAGGACCACCAACTCGAGAACGAGCCGGCGATCAGGGACTCAACGTCCCCGGGTGTCGAAATTGCGCGCTCGCGGTCCGGGTCGTTCAGGTTGACCACATCAAGGTCACCGCAGGCCGTAGCGCTGATCGCGATCCCTGCCAATGCAAGGATTCGTAGAAGTTTCATTTGCCGTCCTCCTAAAAAATCAGCTCAAGAACTGCCGTAATCGTCCGGAAGTTCGGATATCCAAACGAGTCCTCCTGATCGCCACTAAGTCCGCCGACCTCAGGGTCGTACCCGGAGAAGTCGGTGAACGTCAGGAGGTTGCGACCGGTAATAGAAATCGCAGCCGACTCGAGGCCGAGTCCACCACCCAAACGTGAGAGCGTGGACTGATCGAGCGTGTAGCGCAACGACACCTCGCGAAGCTTGATATAGCTGCCGTCTTCCACAAAGTGGGAGTTGCGGGAGTTAACGTTATACAGGTCCGAGTAGTACCCAATCGGCTTTTTCAAGCCGTCGGCCTTGCCCGCCTGATCGACCTCACCGTGACGCCACGAACGATAGGACCACTGCCGCGTCTGGTTGTACTTGTCGGTCCCGAACTCCCCGTCGAGGAGCACCGTCGCCTGAAGATTACCCATGCGGAAGGTGTTCGCCCAATTCACGTTGTAGTCCGGAATCGCACGCCCGAGGAACAAGAACGGGTTCCCGTCTGCGTCTTCCTCCCCCATGATGCGACCCCAACTCTCGCCGTTCGGGCCGCTGGTTCCCCATAGACCCTTGGCGATTCCGTCCGTGTAACTGTTGCCCGCGCCAACGTAGACGAGGTAACCGTCGTCGTTGACCTGGAACTGCGAGCAGTCGGTGCCGTCCGGCATGGCACCACAGTCCTTGATATAACGGTCTCCGTAGTAGGTACCGAGAGACTCTCCCTGACGGATGTAAGTCGCACCGCTACGGTACGCCGGGCGATTCAGGTAGGTGATCTCCTGACGCGTGCGGTCGAAGTTGACGCGCGTCGACCAGCTCATGTCTGGACGGTCGATGATCGACGTCTCTATAGACGCCTCCCAAGTGCTGCTTTCGAGCGTACCGGCATTCTGCCACTGGCTACCGAAGCCCGCGTAGCCAGGTAGGGGCACGTTGAGGAGTTGATCTTCGATCTTGTTGTCCACGTATGTGACCGTGGCGCCAACCTTATTCCACAGTACCATCTCGAGCCCAAACTCCTGCTCGGTCGACAGTTCAGGCTTGAGCTGCGAGTTACCCAAAGTCTGCGGCGTAATCACGCCCGCCGACACACTGTAGGTCTCGTACTGGCTGGAGAACCGCGGACGACCACCGGCCGTTCCAACCGAATAACGGAGCTTGAACTCGTCGATCATGTCCACGGGCCACCAGTCTTCCTGGGCCAACCGCCAAGCGGCGGCCGCACGGAAGTAGGTCTGCCAGCGCTCCTTGGGACCGAACAGCGACGAACCGTCGCGACGGACCAGGAAGTCACCGACATACTTACCCTGATAGTCGAGGGCCGTGATGAAGAAGTAGCCCTGCGCGATAACGTCCATGAGGCTCGAGCTCGCGGACGTGCCACCAGAGATGTTGTCGAACGACGGAATTCCACCGACGGTAAAGTCGTCAGCGTCGATCGAGTAATTCTCTGAGTGCTGATCCTCGAGCAGGTAACGCACCTTGGTCCGCACCGTCAGATCACCAAAGGCACGGTTGAACGACGCCGTAAGTGAAGCGTTGATGTCGTTGGAAAGACCATTCCGCCGCGTCAGGTGTCCCTTGTCCCGGATGATCGGTTCGTTCGGTGTCGTCTGAGAACTCGCATAGTTCAACGGAGTGATGTTGGTGGTGTGGGTGTCGGACCGATCGAGGCTGTAGTTGGCCTCAAGGTCGAACCACGACGCCGGAGACCAACGAGCATCGACCGACGACATGAAGCGCTGCCGGTCGTCATTCTGATCTAGGTTCTCGATCGCGTACAGCGGGTTGTCTTCATTGGACCGCGGATCTGGGTTGATGAACAGACAACCACCCAGCTCCTTCGCCTTCGCACACTGCTGGTCGTTCGTATTGCGCCTGGCCAGGTCGACCTGCGGGCCCATGAACGTCAGGCTGAAAAAAGAACCGCCAGACAGCTCGTCCTGGTGCGACTTCGCGTAGAACGTGTTGATTGCGATGTCGAAGTTGTCACGCACCTGGTGGTCGAGGTTCATGCGGAACGTGCGACGGTCGAAGCCGTCGTTGCCCACGACAATCCCTGACTCAGCAGAGTTGGAGAACGACGCGCGGTAGTTTGTCGTCCCCGTCCGTCCCTCGACCGCCACGTAGTTCGTGTAGTTGACTCCGGGATCGAAGAAGAGATCGATCTGATTGAAGGTCTGGCCCGGATACGCGTTGTCCTGGAACGCGGTCGAGGTCGTACCGCCGTCGTCAAGCTGCGGCTCACCCGTGTCAGAGTCCGCGAAGTCGATCACGGCACCGTCGGAACCTACGAAATTGCCCGACGCGTCAAGCTTGTACGGATGGTTTTTCGAGAGGTCAAGCTGCTTCACGAGCGAGCCTTGCCCATACTCGTTGCGGACCGTGATCCGCGACTGGTCGACGCGGAGGCCTGCACCACGCCGAGTGCGGATGTTGATGACGCCGTTCGAGGCGCGCGAGCCGTAGAGCGAGGCTGCCGCTGCGCCCTTCACGATTTCGATGGATTCGACGTCGAGCGCGTCGATGTCCGCCATCGTGTTGTCCGTGATCACACCGTCGATGATAACGAGCGGTGACTGTGAGCCCGTGATCGTTGTCGGGCCACGGAGCATCACTTCCGCTTGATCACCTGGCTTACCACTGCTACTCTGGACCTTCACGCCAGGAACCTTACCCGCGAGAAGCCCTTCGGCCGAGGATGCCGGAACCGGCATCTCGGTGAAGTCCACCTTCTCGACTGTGAACGGCAGCTTGATGCGGGGCGTAGCGCCCGCCACACCTGTCACCACCAGCTCCTGAAGACGGAGCGCGGTGGAATTCAGCTGCATTTCAACAGTCGTGGCTTGCCCAGCGGTCACCGTGATGTTCTGGGTGGCGCCGGCGTAACCGATCAGCTCAACACGAAGCTCGTGCGAGCCAGCCGGTACGTTAAGAATAAGAAATCGACCTGATTGGTTCGACAGTCCACCCATGTTCAAGGACGAAATGTAAACCTGGGCTGATTCCAGAGTGCGCCCACTCGTTGCGTCGACGACCATTCCGGTAACGGTGCCGGTCGCTTGAGCATGAACTGGCGCGGCATGTACAGCGAAGACCATCGCCGCACTTGCCAAAATAGGAATACACTTACCCCAAAGTTTCATCGGGTACCTCCTTGGGGGTGGGTAAGAACGCGTCGGATGGTCATGTGTCCGCGCGAGGGAATAGCGTTCAGTCCACATACACTGAACGCCAATACAAAATTCGCCACCGAGCCTAAAGAACGGTGCCGAATCGATTTTTGATTTTTTGGAAAAATCTCGAGCTGAGGAGGCCTCAATAGATTACTCCTGACCAATTGGATAATCGTGACTCCGCCGAACTTTCCGCATCCCAACACAGCCCACAGTGGCGTTGCGTCCATCCTACCCTTCTCAAACAGGTAAAGCATATGAGGGCGTGGGTGGTAAAGTCAAGAAAATAAGAACGCCTTTGTTACGAGGCATTTCGTTGCCCGGGGCGGCCCTGAGTCATGCTTGAGCGGCTGTCGTGTCCTACGCTAGCTTCAGCCGGCGCCCCGATTGGCACCCCAATTGCAGTAAGAAGGCGCGACGAAGTGTCCCGCACCCCGAATCAGTTGACGATGACACCGGAAAAGTCGAAGAGTACGGCGAGCGAGTCTTCTCGCCTAAGCAGGTTCCTGAGCCGCCTTTGGCACCCCCGTTTCTTTCTGTTCAGCGCAGCTTTCTTAGGTGCCCTCGGCGCTGGTGGACTCTTGGGCGCATGGAGAAACATGTGCGCGGGCGATGAATGTCCGTCGATCGCTCAGATCCGGACCTTTGAGCACGAACAGACTAGCAAGCTGTTGAGCCACGATGGCCGTCAGATTGCCGAAATCGGGTACGAGCGACGGACACCCGTGTCGATCCATGCGTTGCCCGAGTACGTCGCCCAGGCGGTCGTAGCCATCGAGGACAAGCGCTTCTACGACCACGGGGGCTTTGACCCCATCGGGATCGCGCGCGCCGTCTTTGGGGTGCTGACGTTCAGGAACCTTGGCGGTGGTAGTACGATCACACAGCAGCTCGCGAGAAACCTCTTCGACGAGATCGGCTTCAGGAGACGCTACGTTCGCAAGCTGAAGGAGGTCCAGGTCGCCCTCGATATTGAGCGCTCCTATACCAAAGACCAGATCCTCGAGGCGTACCTCAACGAAGTCTACATGGGGCGCGGGTTCGGCTTCCAAAACGCATCGCGCAACTACTTCGGAAAGAGCGTCACGGACATCAACGTCGCGGAAGCGGCGCTGTTGGCAGCCATCATTAACCTTCCGGGCCGCCTCGACCCGTTCCGTTACCCGGACGCCGCGTTGGCTCGAAGGAACCTGGTGTTGTCGCGCATGGCTGACTCTGGTTACCTGACCGGAGACGAGGCGGAGACCTGGAAGCGATTCGCGCTCCCTGAGTCCGAGCCCGTGGGCGATGTCACATCCGTTGCCCCCTACTTCGAGGAGTGGGTGCGACAAATCCTCCAGGATCGTTTCGGCGACGACATTTATCGGAGCGGCATGCGGGTCTATACGACCCTCGACCTTGATATGCAACGAGCCGCGGAAGAGGCGATGGAGTGGGGCTTCACGACGATTGAGGCTGACTCCGTTCGCTTTAAGCACCCCCGCTACGCTGACTTTGACACCGTCACTTCATTTCCCGGCTCCACGCCCTACCTTCAGGGTGCCTTCGTGGCCCTCGACCCAGCTACCGGCCACGTGCGTGCGTTGATCGGCGGACGGGACTACCAACAGTCAAAATTCGACCGAGCGCGCTTGGCCCAGCGGCAGGCAGGGTCCTCGTTCAAACCGTTCGTATACACATCGGCCATCGCCAGCGGGATCCCGGCCTCACACATCATCGTCGATTCCCCCGTGGTCTATCCTCAGGTGAGCGGTGATGACTGGCGTCCGGCCAACTTTGGCAACGACTTCAAAGGGCCCATGACCCTTCGCCAAGGGATGGTCACGTCGACGAACATGATCGCCATCAAACTCGGCTGGGAGGAAGTGGGGATCGAGACTGTCGCGCAGACGGCGCGCCGTATGGGGATCATGACCGAGATCGAGCGCTTCCCCTCCACGACGATCGGTGCCGTCGAGGTGATCCCGATCCAGGTGGCTGAAGCCTACTCCGCATTTCCGAATATGGGCGCAAAGGTGCGTCCCTTCCCGATCCTTCGGGTTGAAAACGCCAACGGGACTGTGATCTGGGAACCGCAGCCGGAGCGCACGCAGGTGATCGACAGCCTCGTGGCGCGCATCATGGTCTCCATTTTTGAAGACGTCGTAGGCCGAGGCACCGGATACGCGGCGATCCGACTGCGCGCCCAGCTACCCAATTCGGTCCCGGCCGGAGGCAAGACAGGCACCACCGACGACGGCACCGACGTGTGGTTCACGGGGTTCACGCCCACCCTACTCGCGACGGCTTGGTTCGGCATGGATAACCCGGCGCCAATCTTCAAGCTTGGCCCCGGCCTCGGAGTCGCGACAGGAGCGGTGCTACCGGCCCCGGTCTGGGGCGAATTCATGAGGCGCGTGTATGTCGGCGTGAAGGCTGACGAGGCGAACGGCGTCGTGGAGCGGGCGCCGCTACTGCCCATGCCGAGCCGGTGGCCGCTGCTACCGGGCCTCAACACGGTCCTCGTCGACCGCTCGACCGGCAAGCTCGCGTCGCGATGGTGTCCCCAGGAGGACCAATACCCGGAGTACTACATCCCCGGGACCGAACCGACCGAATTTTGCGACCGTTCCGATCGACGTTTTCGTGTGCCGCGGGCTCCCTGAGAGCGACGTAGACACAGGTCGACCAAGCCTCGCAGTTGGCTGTGGAACACCCGGCGTGGGGGAGGCGGCCGACCTAGGGGCCGCTCGCGCTCGTTCTGGGAGGTCTGGGTTCGGGGGCTCGCTAAACCACGCACCCAGGCCTGCCACTCAGTGATCCGTCACGGAGGACTCACACCCGGCCAGTCCAACCGGCGCAGCCACACAAGGTGCCCAGGCGACCTCGGTGCCGCAGTGAGCGCGACGAAGGTTGTGGAAAATGAACGTCGGGACAGGACACGCTTAGGTCGCGGCGCTCACGCCCGAGACGTCAACCACGTGCGAGACGAGGGGCCGCTGGCTTTGCATCGAATCGTCCCCCACCCGGACTGCGGCACGCACCACTTGTTCTCCGATCTCAAGGCCGCGCGTATCCGTAGCGTGGACCACGGCCAGAAGGTCTCCTTTTGAGACGGTCTCCCCGGGCCGCACTTGCACTTCGAAGCCGACGCCGAGATCGATCGCCTGGTCCATACGTTGGCGCCCTCCTCCCAGGGCGACGACGCCTTGCCCCAGTTCCTTTGGCCTCACTTCCGAGACCACGCCTGCCTCAAGTGCGACAACCGTGCCTTGGAGCGCTGCCGTGGCCAGGCGCCCGGGGTCGTCGAGCACACTCGTATCTCCGCCCTGGGCCCCCACCATCTCGGCGAATCGCTCGAAAGCACGCCCACCGTCCAAGGATTCCTCGGCCCGAGCCGTGGCGGCCAAGGAGCCTACCGTGGGATCGGTCAGTCGCAACATTTCGCTCGCCTGGCGGAGCAAAAGCTCCCGGAGGTCGTCGGGTCCCCCACCCCGCAGACAAAGAATCGCCTCGGCGGTCTCCAGCCCATTACCGATCGCGCACCCCAGGGGTCGATCCATTGCCGTCAGAAGCGCCACGGTGGGCAGGCCCCGCCTTGAGCCGATATCGACCATCGTGGTAGCGAGCTCGATCGCGCGATCCTCCTCCGGGATGAAGGCCCCGGCGCCAACCTTCACATCCAAGAGGAGTCCCGTCAGCCCCTCGGCCAGCTTCTTACTCATGATGCTCGCCGCGATCAGGGGCCGCACGGCAACTGTGCCCGTCACATCTCTGAGCGCGTAGAGTCGTTTGTCGAGCGGTGCGATTTCGGCAGTCTGGCCAATCATAGCGCAGCCGACCCGTTCGAGCACGTTCTTGAAGTCAGACAGGGAGAGGTCGGTGCGAAATCCTGGAATGGCTTCGAGTTTGTCCAACGTGCCCGTCGTGTGCCCTAGCCCGCGGCCAGACATCATGGGGACAAAGACGCCCAACGAGGCCACCAGGGGCGCGAGTGCCAACGACACCTTGTCTCCTACGCCGCCCGTCGAGTGCTTATCAACGCGCGGGGCGCCAAGGTAGCTGAGATCAAGCGATGTCCCCGAGGCGAGCATGGACTGCACGAAGACGTCGGTTTCGTCTGCGTCGAGACCGTTAAAATAGACCGCAACAAGAAACGCCGACATCTGATAGTCGGGCGTATCGCCGGTGGCATACGAGTTCAGAAAGGCCCGAAGGTCGTCGGCTTCGATGCGCTCCCCGTCTCTCTTGGCCTCGATGATCCGGGTCGGGATCATGCCGGGCGCTCAGCGAGCAAAACGGCCCTTCGCCCCACCTATGGCGTCATCGACCTTCCCTTTCATTTCATCGGAAAGATCGTCCCAACGATCACCGGCCTGGTCTCGGATCTGAACGGCGGTCTTTTTTATGCGCCTTCGCGTGCGGCATCCGGACTCGGGGGCGGTCAGCAACGCGACCCCGCACCGATGACGGCGCCAAGGAGAAGGCCAGCTATGAAATTGACGACTTTCGATTCATGATCGTATTCCATGTTTCCTCCGGGTCTGTCCACCCACACTGTTGTATATTAGCCACGCAACGCGCCCAAACATAAGTGTGGCGCGACGAGACTTCATTGTTGTCATGGCCGGCAGCACGCAGCGACCGGCCACCTGCCCAGAGTTCGGAGGATAGATGGAAGTGACCACTGCCACGTTTCGCGAGATCGCCGTGCCGGCGTCGATCTTCAGCACGCTGCGTGACGAGCTGTCCAAGGAGGTCGGATCGCTGG
>CALFPJ010000088.1 GCA_937919655.1 uncultured Gemmatimonadales bacterium | reverse complement strand
ACTCGGTATTCGAGCATGCCGTCGTACTCTAGCGCACCTTCAACTGTCATCGAGAGTCCCCCGCCTGTGGACGTTACGGCCCACTCGGCGCGTCCAGGACCGACCTGTCGGACGGCATAACCTTCGGGTTCAAGAGCCAGAACCGCCCCTCCGACATTCACTTCGAAGCCCAAGGGGCTCGCCAGGATGGCCGCGGCCTCGGTCGACACCTCCGTGACCATGGGCGAGAAGAAGCTCTCGATACTCTCGGGAAGTCCATTCGCGCCCAAGGTGATCTCCCGTCCGAGAATGGACAGCACCTTGCCCTCGATCCGAACCGGATCGAACGGGTCGATGATGAAGTCGGGGTCCGTCCCGACTTTCGAATCGAGCCACGCGAGCCGTGTCATGAGATCAGGTTCGTCCGCGCCGCCATTCACGGCGCGGGCGTCCACAATCTCGAGCGAGACCGGAACGGACTGGCTTCCCCGGTTCGCAGACGCGATCACGACCCGTCCGGTGATCGAACCGGCCGGTTCATCGTCCGGCACCCGGAGGCCGAGCCACAGCGCTTGAACCTCCCCCGCTGGCACGTCTACCGTTTTGGCGAACCGTTCACCGCGCTCGTCGATGCCACTGCAGTTGAAACACGTCCACGAATCGTTGAGACGATCCGGGAAGTCCTCGAATGCCAACGTCACGTCGCTCAGGCCATCGTCCCCTGCCACGACGGCCACCTGGAACGTGAATGCCTCGTCCTTGAGAACTCTCGACTCCAGCGCGGCGCCGTAGGAATCCGCCGCCCAGTGCTGCGGAATGCGGTGCCGCATACGAACCGGCCGATCACGGTGCTCGGCCACGACGCGCCATCCGCCCATGGCCCCCGCCATGAACGCGGCCATCTCGTCGTTCGTCGCGCTGACCTCCATCGGGAAAAACGAATGGAAGTCGTCTACCGACTGGATATGGGTCGCCCGCGCTGTAGGTAGGTCATCCGCATCGGTGCCCCGGGTCATGGCCAGCCACGCCCCCTCAGGCTCCGGCGCGAGATCCGGGTACGTCACGGTCGGGTAGTATCCGCCGGTCGACTGCCAAGGCATGTAGTACACGTGGTACTCCGTCGAGCCGGACACCGGCTGGAAGCGTACCTCCCCGGAGTTGTTTTCAACGCGCACGGCGACCGCGTTCGAGACCGGCAGTCCGGAGCCGGCATCGACCACGACGACGGACTTCAGCTCCGGAGCGTGGTCTCGGCGTTTCCACGGAATCGTGACGGACACTGCATCTGTGTTCGTGTCCCCCGGTTCGAGGGCCACGACGGCCCGGTGGTTGCCCCACGAGGTCCCCTCTTCGCCCGCAGCGAGGTGCGGCGCCCAGTTCCCGGACTCGAAGACTACACCGTCCACCGCGTTGCTGACCGGCGGGGCCCGATAGAGCATCGCGGTCTCAGTTGCAGCATTCCCACACGCTGAGATCGCGGCTGCGCAGAGCAGCCCGCCAAAGAGCCGCGCGCTCGTCCGTTGGGTCCATGGCTCTGTCCTCATCGGACACCCGCCAAAGCAAGCGCGCGTCGAACGAGTTCGTCCTGGAGTGATTCTGGCTCGGCGGTCGCGGCCCCTGCACGTCGAGGGTCACCCACGCCTTCCGCCACGACTCGCCTCGCAGCCGCACCTAGGCGATCCAACGACCCCGGGGGTGCATTCCCAACCGGTGTCGCATCGATCACCGCCTGGAAGTGCTCGAGCCCGGCGTCACCACCCTCTATCTCACGCTCAACCAGTCCCAACAGAAACTGTACGAGGCGCTCTTCTGGCTCGTAGGGCCGCCCTTCTCCAAGGGACTCGGGCCACTCAAGCGCCTGCCGCAGATGTCCGCGGGCAGCCGAGTGTTGATCCTCTTCCATCCCGTCGAGGGCCATTAATGTGTGCGCGTCCGCGTACAGCTGCCGCGTCCCACGCGCGTGCTCGGACGGAAGCACGTTCACGGCCGAGAGGATCTCGAGGGCCTCCTCAGGTCGGAGCCCACGAACGAGCGCTCGGGCTTCGAACAACGCGAGGTTGAAGTCCCCAGGGAAGCGACTTCGAGCCTCGCCGAGTGCGTCGAGAGAGGCGTTCCAATCACCGCTGGACTCGAGATGCTGAGCGAGCGCAACGTGCATCAGACGATCATCTGGTGCCAACGCCACGGCTCTTCTGTGGTCCGCCGTCCCGTCACGCCCTCGCAGATCTTCCAAGAGTCGCCCCCGGGCCACATAGAAGGCCGGCAAGTCCGGTATGTCGCCCAGGCCCGCCAGGGCTTCCCCTGCCTCAGCCGTCCGATCGACAGCCCAAAGGTTGAGCGCCCGATAGTACTCCCACGACCAGTGCGGATTCTGCTCAACCGCCCATTGCAGCACGTCCAAGGTCTCCCTTCTGAAGGGGAACACGAAGGCCGGGTCGCTGGTCTGGGCGAGCGGCCCCGGATCTCCAGAGAGGTAGGCCTGCCAAGCATCGATGACCGGCCCCTTCTCCCATTCGGTCGGCAGCGCGAGGAGGGTCAGAGCGGCGCCGCCCATGC
>CALFPJ010000087.1 GCA_937919655.1 uncultured Gemmatimonadales bacterium | reverse complement strand
ACACAACTGCTGCTGGCGGGGGCGGGGGCGGGGGCGGGGGGCGAGGGGTGGACCTGGTCAGGGCCGGCTTCGCGGCCCTGACGGCGGCGGGTGGGGGGGGGCTCAAGCGCAGCCCTGGGGTTCCTACTCAGGCTTTTCGCTTGAACAGGGCGGACCGCCACTCACCGTCGGCGTCGACGGCTTGGAAGACGAAGTGGCGTTGCTCCGTTTGGGAGCGCATACCGTCCCACTCTTCGGCCAGTATGCCTGACAGGATGAGCCAGCCGCCGGGTCGTAGGGCTGCGTGGAAGCCATCTAGGAGGGGGCGGAGTTGGCCGCTTTCTATGTTGGCGATGACGCCGTCTACGGGGCCCCATTTCGCGAGCTTCTCGGAGTCGGCCCATTCAACGCTGTGACGCACTCTGTCCGACACGCGGTTCGAGGTCACGTTTTCGGCGAGCGCTTCGCACGCCAGCCGATCGCCTTCGATGGCCAACACGTCGGCGGCGCCCAGTAGTGCGGCGGCGACCGAGAGGATGCCCGAACCAGAGCCGATGTCCAAAATCGTCTCGCCTTGGGACAGGACCGCGTCCAATAGGCGCAGACTGCCCCGGGTCGTGCCGTGTTCAGCTGTACCGAATGCCATTCCGGGATCGAGGACGATCACAAGATCGGTCGGCTTGGCCTCGAAGTCAGTCCAGGACGGTCGTACGACGAGTCGGTCGGTGATCCGGCGCGGAGCAAGGCCCCGCTTCCACGATTCGGCCCAATCTTCGTGCTCCTGCCAGCGGATGCGCACCTCAAGATCAGAGCGACCGGTGAGCGCTTCCATTTCCGCGCACGCCCAAGCTTCCGCACCTTCGGCGTCTTCGGGCTCCTCAAGGTGGGTCACCTGCCACCCATCCTCTTCCACGACCGCGCGCCCGCCAAGTGATACGAGGGCTTCCGCGAGGAGTGTCTCGATTTCTTCGTTTGCGGTGCAGCGAGCTGCGATTTCGAGCCAGCGACGGTCGGAACTCGTCATCCGCCCGTGAACGCTTCCTTTACGCGCGACCAGAAGCCCTTGTGTGACCGGCGTCGAATCTTGTCAGGCGCGGGGGTCTCAACTTCGCGCAGGCGGCGCAAAACCTCCTCCTGCTCCGAAGTCAGCTCGTCAGGCGTCCAGACTACGACCTGTAGCAACTGATCTCCGCGCACGTGGCCGTTCAGCTCGGGAAGCCCAAGCCCTTTCAGCCGCAGCAGATCACCACTCTGGATGCCGGCCGGAATGGTGACGCGCGCATTGCCCTCAATGGTGGGCACATCCACTTCGTCCCCGAGCGCGGCTTGGCTGAAGGTGATCGGAAGCTCGTAGACGAGGCTCGACCCCTCCCGCACGAAGCGCGCGTCATCTTCCACCTCGAGCAAGACGACGAGATCGCCCCGAGGACCGCCGCGGGGGCCGACGCTTCCGCGCCCGCGTAGGGTCAGGAAGTTCTCCGACGTGACGCCGGCGGGGACGTCGACCTCCAGTTCACTCTCTGCCCGGACCCTCCCCTCGCCACTGCAGGTTTCGCATAACTCCGCGATGACCCGGCCCTCACCACCACAACTACGACACGGCTGCACACTGACGAATTGGCCGAACACCGATCGCTGCACGTGGCGCTCTTCTCCCGCACCGCCACAAACGCCGCATACCGTCGGCGCCGTTCCTGACTTCGCACCCGAACCTTCACAGGTCCCGCACTCGTTGAGCAGCGATACCCTGAGCTTCTTCGCGACCCCGTGGGCGACCTCTGGTAGCGTCAGTGGCAGCCTGATGCGAACGGTCTGACCTTTGCGGGAAGCGGTGCGCTGACCCCGCGCCCCGCCCATTCCAAACAGGTCTTCGAAGCCGCCAAAACCGCCACCGCCACCGCCGCCGCCGAAGTCCCGCATGAAGATCTCGATCGCGTCGTTGAAGTCGAAACCCTGGCCTCCGCCACCGCCGCCGCCACCACCGCGCAGGCCCTGTTCTCCGTAACGATCGTAGACAGAGCGCTTATCTGTGTCCCGAAGCACTTCATACGCCTCAGTCACCTCCTTGAACCGCTCTTCGGAGTCCTTCGAGCCTTGATTGCGATCGGGGTGATACTCGAGCGCGAGCTTTCGATACGCCTTCTTTATCTGTTCGTCGCCCGCGTCGCGCGGTACGCCGAGCATTTGATAATAGTCCGCCATCTAAGGCCTTCGGGATACGCACGCCACGGGGGCATGCGGGGGGTTAGGGCTGTAGCATCCGTGTGACGAGCGTCGACGTGTAATCCACGATCGTCACAATCTTTTCGTAGGGCATTCTTGTCGGGCCAATCACACCAATCACGCCAGACAAGTCGCCAGCACGATACTCAGCCGTCACCAGAGTAAAATCAGCGAGTTCCGACGTGTCGTTCTCGCCACCGATCGTGATCATCAGCCTACCCCGGTGCTCGCGACTACCCACGGTCTGCGCCAGAAGATCCCGGCTCTCGGTCAAGGCAATCAGGCTCTTTAAGCGATCGCCGCTTTCGAACTCGGGCTGCGCCGCAAGCACGCTTGCGTGGCCCAGATGGATCTTCGTGCTGTCGAGATCGTGGAGGTCGAACAACTCTGGCCCCGACTGCATGAAGATATTCAGAAATTCGGCAGCACCAACAGTGCCGTCATGCGAATCGCGGAGACGCTCAGGGAGGGTGCGTCGAATTTCCGGTAAACTCAGGCCAGCCAGTCGCTCATTCAGGGCCAGGGTCACAGTAATGAGGGTTTCCTGCGGCACTTGGACCGGCAGATCCACGTAGACCGTCCGCACAACTCCGCCACGGATCGAGGCGACGAGCACGACCTTGCTGGTGGACACCTGAATGAACTCGAGTCGCTCCAAGATGGCTTCATCGAGGCGCGGGGCGACTGCAACACCGAGTTCGTTGGTGAGCAGGCTCAACGCTCTCGTCGCATGGCGCACCAACCGCTCCATTGCGGAGCTCCCAGCCAAATCCAACTCGCGCTCAAGGCTCGTCCGATCGTGATCCGTGAGCTTCATGGGCTCCATGAGGCGATCCACAAAGAACCTGTAGGCTAGGTCGGTTGGCACGCGGCCCGCCGACGCATGCGGATGGAAAAGATAACCCTTCTCCTCCAGGTCGCTCATCGTGTTTCGCACGGTGGCTGCGGACACCCCCATACCCTCGGCACGCGAGACCGTCCGGCTCCCGGCCGGCTCGGCAGTATCGACATAGGTGCGCACGACGGCCTCGAGCACTTTGCGCTCGCGGTCACTCAGTTCTGCGCCCGCCAAGTCTGGGTCGTTCATTTCAGCCATCACCGAAGATCCATAGCTGCGCTTTCCAGCGTCAACCCACGGCCCCCGAGTCGAGGTCGACAGCGAGCCGGTCCAGGAGGAGCCATCCTTGCGCGTTCAGACGCACTCGGGGCTCCACAGACGCCGTCCATCCCTCTGTGACCCACCTGGCAACACGCTGCCGTTGTTCATGGTTGAGGTCCTCGACGGGCAAACCCTCACCTGTACGGAGTCCAAGCCACACCCGCTCAAGCCCTCGTTCCGTCGGGCCGATCTCCTCCCTCTCTGCTTCGGGGAGCAAACCGGCCGCCACCGTCGTTCGATAGTCATCCCAATCGGCCAAATTCCATCGACGCACCGGATCCGCATAACTGTGTGAGCCGTTTCCGAGCCCGAGATACGCGGAGCCATCCCAGTAGGCGGTGTTGTGCCGCGACGCAAAACCGGGCCGGGCAAAGTTGGAAACTTCATAGTGCTCATACCCAGCGGCTCCCAGCATTTCAACCGCGAGCAGGTATTCGTCCCGATACATCTCGTCGTCAACAGGAATTTCTTTGCCGGCGACGACGGCGCGCGCCAAGGGTGTGCCTGACTCCACGGTCAAACCATACAGACTGACGTGGGGCACGTCGAGCGCGAGTACGCCTTCCAAGTCAGCCGTCCAATCCCGCTCCAACCGTCTGGGAAGGCCGAACATTAGATCCACACTGAGATTGGTAAGCCCAGACTCCCTGGCGATGCCGATCGCTCTGGCGGGTCCATCCGGGCCATGCATACGGCCCATCCAAGACAACGTGGGCCCGTGAAACGTCTGGGCACCCAGACTCAGACGGTTCACCCCGGCTCGCCGCCACTGCTCGGCCACCTCTGTGGTCAGACTCTCAGGGTTCGCCTCCGCGGTCCACTCCAAGTGCGGCGCCCGCAGGCGCTCGGGACCGAGCAACGCAGCGAGCGCGCTCATGGCGCCCGCGCCCAGCAAGGAAGGCGTTCCGCCACCCACATAGAGCGTCGCCAGCGACGGGGCCAGGGCGAACAATCCCTCCTCCTGGACGGCCCGTAGTTCGCCAGCAATCGCGTCTCGCCAACCCTCCAGATCGCCTTCTTTACGGACCTGCACGGCGAAGTCACAGTAGTTGCAGCGGCGCGCACAAAAGGGCGCATGCACGTACACGGATGAGACCTGAGTGGGCACTAGCGC
Source organism: uncultured Gemmatimonadales bacterium (assembly GCA_937919655.1). Lineage (GTDB taxonomy): Bacteria > Gemmatimonadota > Gemmatimonadetes > Longimicrobiales > Gaopeijiaceae > CALFPJ01. The sequence continues at coordinate 26,681 of CALFPJ010000087.1, read as the reverse complement.
CCTATCCTAGAAGTGCGTTTAGCACCGAGACCGGACACTAGCTCGCCCGCCGAAAGCGAAGCCCTGGGCGCTGCTCGACGAAGCCGCGTAGTTCGAGGGCGGTCAGGACCGCGAGAGCCTGGGGAACCTCCATGCCCGCTTGACCCGCGAGCTCTTCAATGTGTCGTGGTCGGTCTGCGAGCCCGTCGTACACTGCCGTCTCGGCGGAACTGAGGTCCACGGGCGGGGCGGTGGCCGCTACGTGGGCGCCCGCCACTCGCGACACGAAGTCGTTCACGGAAACGAGGACGGTCGCCCCGTCCGCGAGAAGCGCATTACTTCCTTCGCAGGAAGGCTCGTCGATCGGCCCTGGAATTGCGTACACGTCGAGCCCAAGGTCCAAAGCGTGATCGACCGTGATCAACGAACCGCTCTTCATTGCAGCCTCCACTACGACGATCGTGTGCGCCAGGCCAGCGAGCAGTCGATTTCGGCGCGGAAAATGATGCGGAAGTGCCTCGGTGCCTGGAAGGAACTCCGATACCACGAGGCCCTTCGCGATGATGTCTTCGAAGAGACCCCGATTGGTGCGGGGATAGGCCTGGTCCGCTCCTCGACCGAGCACCGCAATCGTCTTCCCGCCTCGAGAGAGAGCGCCGCGGTGAGCGGCCCCATCGATCCCGAGCGCCATGCCACTGGTCACCGTGACCCCGGCACGCCCGAGGGCCGCCCCCAGGCGCTGAGCGACGTCCCGTCCACGGGCCGTGGCCCGGCGGGCCCCCACGATGGTCACGCTCGGTGTCTTGAGGAGCGTCACGTCGCCGCGTAGGAACAGCACCGGCGGCGGGTCGGAGAGTTGGTGAAACGCCTCCGGGTACAGAGGATCTCGCCAAGTACAAACCGTCATCTCGAGTCTCTCCGCCTCGTGCAGTCCATGCTCGACACGGGTCAGCACCTCGGGATCCAAACGGCTCACAACCGCTACTGATCCTGCTACACGGCTAAATAAGTGGGCGGGGGCCCGCAGCGCTTGCCGTGCCGACCCGAACTCCTCAACAAGCCGCTTGAGCGTTCGAAGACCCACCTTTGGGGTAGCGTCGAGCTGGAGCAGCGCACGGACCTCTGCGAGGTCGTGCTCGGACCTCAAGGCGTCCACCACTCCTCTTCCTCGTCGTCGTTCTCCTCAGCGGCTGTCTTACGGCTCTGGGTCCACAGGGCGTCCAGCAGTTCGTCGAGTCCCTTTCGGGCCACAGAGGACACCTGGAAGATCGCCCAAGCTCCCCTGCCATCGAGCGTGGGTATTTCGTCCTCTGGCCCTAGGAGGTCCGTCTTGGTCAGGACCACACAGAACGGCGTGCGTGCCAACTCAGCCGAATACGCGTCAAGTTCGGCACGCAGGGCATCAAGTTCGGCTTGCACGTCCTCTGCATCTACCGGGACCAAAAGCGCCAGCGTTCGTGTGCGCTCGATGTGCCGAAGGAACTGATGTCCGAGACCCTTTCCCTCGTGCGCCCCCTCAATGATTCCAGGGATGTCAGCCATGACGAACGACCGGAAGTCGCTGACGGCCACGACCCCGAGATTCGGCTCCAATGTCGTGAATGGATAGTCCGCGATCTTTGGGCGGGCCGCGCTGACCGACGCCAAGAAAGTGGACTTGCCGGCGTTGGGTTCGCCGACCAGGCCGACGTCTGCGATCAGCTTGAGTTCAAGGCGGACCCGTCGTTCCTGTCCCTCCTCTCCGGGCTCCCAGCGACGGGGAGCCTGGTTGGTGGCAGTCTGGAAATGAGTGTTCCCTCGACCACCCCTGCCGCCTCGCGCCACGACCAGCTTGTCGCCGGGCTCCATGAGTTCACCCAAATAGTCATCGGAGTCGGCATCGTAGACGGTGGTGCCCGGTGGAACCCTCAATACCAAGTCTTCACCGGACCTGCCCGTCATGGACTTGCCTGCGCCGTGAAGTCCCCGTTCGGCCTTGTAGTGGCGTCGATAGGAATAGTCGAGCAAGGTCGTGAGTTGTGGGTCGACCTCGAGCGACACATCACCGCCCTTACCGCCGTCGCCACCTGCCGGACCACCCCTGGGAACGCCTCTCTCTCGACGCATCGCCTCGGACCCAGATCCTCCGGTCCCGGCAATGATTTCGATTACCGCACGATCTACGAACACGTCAGTCTCCCTGTTCAGACCGCGCACGCACGGTTGCCCAAGTTTCCAAGGCGATCTGCCGAGCCTGGGCAGAAGCGAATTCGATCGCAAGGGACAGAGCCTCCGTCACCTCGCCCTCACTGGCGCCCGAATTCAGCGCACCACGAAGGTGTGAGTAGAGTTGCCGCGGAACGTCAAGCACCGCCAGCACTGCAATGATACAAAGCTCACGATCAACGAGATCCAAGCCCGGGCGCCCAAGGACCTTGCCGTATCCTTCCTCGACCATCCAGCGCTCCATGTCGGGATGGATACGACGGATATTCTGCCGCAGCTCCCCGTACTGGCCGCCGTAAACGGTCGCACACACTTCCTCGCCGCGCACCGCCCATTCCGCCTGATCGGTGGCTGGCGCCGTCGGGCCAGCTTGCCCGCTGACCGAGCGCCATTGAGAGAGCGCATTGAGCGCCACCGGGTAACCGAGAAAGAGGTAGCTCTGTATCAACGCTTCCTCGACCGGTCCCGCCTGCAACACACGCGCAGCAGTCCGCATGAGCGCCTCGCAGTCTGCCGTACGGCGTGCCGCCACGGACGCGCTGAGCCGAACGAGCGTAGCCCGGCTCTCGTTGAGCATCGTGGTCACGCCGCGCCTCGCGTCAGGTCGAAACGCGCACGAACCTCGCCTACGATTTCCCCTAGAGTGTTATCGACCATCGGGTTCGCATGGGGAGCCAGCGCGATCACATCCGCGCCATCCAGGGCCCCCAGTTCAGAAAGCACCCGGACCAACGCTACCTCGACGGCTCGCCTGCCTCCGTCGGAAACCTTGATGGCGACTCCGAAGCCAGTCTCTGGAACACCCGCAGCATAAACACCTTCGGCGCCGACCTTCACGAACACCCGCCCCCGGGCTTGACTCATTACATCCGTGCACGTCCGACCGGTGCCGCCCACCATGAACGGATGCGTCGTCATCGCGGACACGACCCGCTCCGCCGGACCATCAGGACGCGCCGCGACCGCGAAGCGCGCAAAAGCGGTGGCCATGGAGGCGAGCTCCACCGCGAAACAGACAACACCGCAGCCGTCGACTCCTGTCGAAATCTCCTCGGCAGGTAGCCCTGTCCACCGTTCCATTTCCTGCATCATCCTCCGCTGGACCGGGTGGTCCGCCTCATGATAATCCATCGGGTCCCAGCCCATACCTATGGCCAGCGCCAGCATCCCCGCATGCTTCCCTGAACAGTTGTTGTGGACGCGCTCCGCGACCCCACCACTGGCGACAATCACCTTCGACGCCGCCGAAGAAAACGGCAGATGCGGTCCGCATCGCAGGAGCGACTCGTCGGCCCCAGCCTTGGAGAGGATCGAACGCACGGCCCTCACGTGCTCCGGTTCCCCCTCATGCGACGCGCAACACAACGCCAACTCCTCGACGGTCAACCCGAAGCGATCGACGATCCCCTCTTCCACGAGAGGAAGCGCCTGAAGCGGCTTCGCGGCTGATCGTAAGAACGTCAGGCCGTGAACGTCGCCCGTGCTCGCCACCAAGACACCCTGTGCGTCAGTGACAGCGACATCCACGTTGTGCCTAGACTCGACGACACCGCCGCGAACGACCTCGACTATGCCCATGTGCCTCTCGTGCCTTCAAGCTGAGATAACCGCCGGGGTCGGGCCATGCCGATTTGGGACGCACGCCAACGGACGGCCCAGACGACGTAGATCATCGGTTCTGGTTCTGCTCTGTCTCGGCTCGGATCACCGCGTCGATGAGCTCGGAGGTCGTGGTCACGCGGCGCAGCATGTCCAAGGCCGTGTTCAGCTGGCGATCGTATTTCTGAGCATGCAGGAACTGCCCTTCGTCACCCCACGCCTGCAGCGCGACCTCACGCTCTAGTTGGTAGCGGACGAAACGCGCCCCCTGCATGAAGGCCGAGCGTTCGACATTCGCGCCAAACTGCGGGAGCGTGGCGAAAAAGGCCTCAAGGTCGGAGTCGCTTAACTCAAAACCAGACTCCAACTCCGGGTGCTCGCGCACGTAGGACACCGAGAAATTGAAGAGCGCCACGGTGAATGCTCCACCCGCCCGATAGAGGCGGAAGACGGCATTGCGCTCCGTAGCGTCAAGCGTCTCAGGCGCGACGAACAGGTCAGGAGTGATTCCCCCACCGCCGAAGACCGTGCGCCCCGCGTCCGACTTGTATTGGGGCCGATCGGTCAGGTCCGTTGGCATTACGAACTGCCCCGACACAGAGAAAGCAGCAGAGCTTGGATCGACCTCGGCGGTCTCATCCCGCGTGATGGACCTCCCCGCGGGCGTAAACCAGCGTGCGGTCGTCAGACGTAGCACATCACCGCCGGTGAGTCGAAAAAGTGTCTGAACAGATCCCTTTCCATAGGTCGTCTCACCAATGACCACCGCGCGATCATGGTCCTGGAGTGCCCCCGCAATGATCTCAGACGCAGATGCGCTATTGCCGTCCACGAGGACCACGATCAGCATCTCGGGATACCGGTCCTCCGTGGCCGCAGAGTAGGTGTCGTTCTGGTTCGCGGCACGGCCGCGGGTCTCCACAATCGACAGGCCCTTGTCCAAGAACAGGTCGGACACGGCGACGCCTTCGTCTAGCAGACCGCCCGGGTTCCCACGCAGATCTAGGACCAGCCCTCGGAGCCCCTCGTCCCGCAGCGAGTCCACGGCCGCCCGGATCTCGCGCGATGACGTCTCTCGAACGGTCTGGAGCGGCACATACCCAATATCGCCCTCCAGCATTACCGCGAACGGAACGGCCAGAAGACGGATCGTAGCCCGTTCCACACTGAACTCGATCGGCTCCTCAACGCCCGGACGCATCATCTTCATCGTGACCGCCGTACCGGCGCGACCGCGGAGCAATTCCACGGCCTGGTCGGTGACCATGGTGTCGGCCGGGATGCCATCAATCTCAAAGAATTGATCGCCAGCACGAATGCCCGCGCGCGCGCCCGGCGTGCTAGGGATCGGGCTGACCACCGTCACGCGATCGTTGCGGTCGACGACCTCCAGGCCCACCCCACCGTAATCGCCTTGGGTACGGATGCGGAGATTTTCATAGTCATCCGCGGGAAGAAACGACGAGTGGGCATCGCCGAGATCGCGGATGAGGCCATCGATGGCGGAAGTGTAGAGCTTGGTCTTATCGACCTCGTCGACGAAGCTCGACTCGACGCGATCTACGACCTCCTGGAGGACGCGTACGCGCACGTACATGTTCTCAGACCGGTCGGCACCTGCCTGTAACAGCCAACCCCCCGCCATCATGGCGAAGGCGAAGACAGCCATCGGTGCGATTATCCCTCGCCTCACGACCTCACCTCTTGTTCACTTTTCGGACCCGACCACACGTCGAGGTCCGTCTCTCTTTATACCGCCTACGCGCCGAAGGTTTCGGGAAACCTCCGCACCAGCGCCTCCCGGAGTCGGGCCTGCACGACCTCTGGCGCGCCGCGCGCGCTCACCACGGTGACTCCCGGCTCGGACTCCGACAAGGCGATGTACGCTTCGCTGACGCGGCGTAGGAAGCTCGCGCCTTCCTGTTCGATCCTGTCCGGCGCCATCCCGTCTCGTTGTTGCCGCGCCGTGCCCTCTTCAGGAGGGAGATCCAGAACCAAATAGAGATCCGGGCTCAGGCCACCCGTAGCGATGCGAAGCCCGTCTCGCACGTCCTGGAGGTCGATGCCCCTCGCATATCCTTGGTAAGCCAACGTGGACAACGCAAATCGATCGGCCAGCACGACCTTGCCCGCGGCTAGGGCAGGACGCACGACGTCACGAACAAACGCGGCCCTCGCTGCCAAAATCAGGAGCAACTCTGACTCTGGCGGCATCTCAAGGTCAGTGCGTCCCAACACGACCTCCCGGATCGCCTCACCCACAGGCGTTCCTCCAGGTTCCCGGGTCAGGACGTGCGGAACCCCCAGCGCCTCCATCCAGGACGACAGGAGGGCGGCTTGGGTAGTTTTACCAACCCCCTCACCACCCTCCAGTACGATGAAACGTCCTGCATCCCGCATACCGTCGTTGCTCCTCGTCGATGTAGCGCTGCTACACCTTCCTCGTCGCGCCTAGGTCATGCGGGCGCATGACGCTCCCCGACCTTGGCGGGTTTCATTCACTTGACTTCAACCGACGTGCCTACCGATCCCGCTGACCTAGTCGTAGTACTCCACGCCTAGGTGGGTGATCACTTCCTCACGCATCATCCAGCGAAGCGTGTTCTTAAGCTTCCAATGTTGGATGAAGATGTCGTGCTCCGGGTATAGGCCGGGCGCGGTCTGTGGGCTCTTAAAGTAGAACGACAGCCACTCCTGGATTCCGCTCATGCCGGCGCGGCTCGCGAGGTCCATGAAGAGCGCCAGGTCGAGCACGATGGGGGCTGCCAGGATCGAGTCGCGGCAGAGGAAGTCGATCTTGATCTGCATCTCGTAGCCCATCCATCCGAAGATGTCGATGGCGTCCCAGCCTTCCTTATTGTCACCACGCGGCGGGTAATAGTTGATCCGCACCTTATGGTACATCTTCTCGTAGAGGGCCGGATACATCTTCGGCTGTAGAATGCTCTCGAGCACGCCCAGCTTGGAGACTTCCTTGCTCTTGAACGATTCCGGATCGTCGAGAATCTCGCCGTCGCGGTTGCCGAGGATGTTGGTGCTGAACCAGCCGTTGATCCCCAACATCCGGGTCTTGAAGCCCGGCGCGAGGATCGTCTTCATGAGCGTCTGGCCGGTCTTGAAGTCCTTCCCGCAGATCGGCACGCCCTTGTCCTTGGCGAGCTGCTCGAGCGCGGCAAAGTCCGCAGACAGGTTGGGGGCGCCGTTCGCGTAGGGCACACCCTCCATGATGGCGGCATACGCGTACAGCTGCGCCGGAGAGATGTCATGGTCGTTCTCGTCCATGCCCTTCTCAAAGGCCTCGATGGTCTCATGGACCGCGCCGGGGCGGATGTAGATCTCCGTCGAGCCACACCAGACCATGACCAGGCGGGCGCAGTCATTGTCTTTCTTGAAGTTCCGAATGTCTGCCCGAAGCTGCTCAGCCAGATCCCTCTTGGTCGCACCCGTCTTGACGTTCGTCCCCTCCAGCTTCTTCACGTAATCCGTACTGAAGACAGCCGGCATCGGCTTGATGGAGGACAAGAAATCTTTGATCGGGTCGAGGTGTTTCTCCTTATGGAGCACCCCAGCGACCAGCGCACTCTCGTAGCCATTGTCGGGAATCGGGTCCCAGGCGCCGAACACGAGGTTCTCAAGGTCCACAAGCGGCACAAATTCCTTGATAAGCGGCGTGCGCTCATCAGTTCGTTTGCCGAGCCGGATTGTGTTCATCTGGGTGAGGCTGCCGATAGGGGCAGCGATGCCCTGACGGATCGCCTCGACGCCAGCTACGAATGTGGTTGCGACGGCACCAAAGCCGGGCAGTAGAATGCCGAGCTTGCCGGCGGCGGGTGCGATCTCAGAAGGCTGCTTCACGATAAGCCTCTCGTTCCGTTGGGTGGTCTATGGTGTGTCAGTGTACTGTCGAGAGCACACTACGAAGGCATGATGATTCGGCTCTGAGCACCCTGTTCGATGCCCATCGCCACAGTTTCGTTCACCTTCATCATGATTTTCTCGAAATTGGACTGCGCAGAGATCAGGCGTTGGAATCCAGCTTTTGTCTGGAGTTCCTCGGCCGCCCCGGCGTAGGCCTGTTTTATATCGTCCTCGAGTTCCAATCCTGCCCGCATCGCCGCCTCAATCTTCTCCTCAAGCGCGTGGATCCGGTTGCGCAACTCAACGAGCTCTCGGTCTTCGTCCGCAGCGTCCATCGCCCGCTTCAGAGCCTGGTACTCGTCGGTCCGCGCCAGCGCATTTCCGAGTTCCAACGCCTTTTCGTTAATACCTACCATCCGTCCGCTCTCCAGAATCTATGTCGAATGTGTGCTCGTCGTGGGGGCGCGCCGCGAAAGCACCACCCGCTCACGACCCGTAAGGTCGCGCCTCACCCTGACGTCCGTGTATTCACCCGTGCTTTCCAACAGTGCAACCACCGGGCCGGACTGACTGGATCCTACCTCCAACGCCAGCATTCCTCCGGGCTTCAAATGAACGCCCGCCCCGGCCACGATCGTCCTGATCGCGGCCAGTCCATCTGGTCCGCCGAACAATGCCTGACTCGGCTCCCAATCGCGAACCTCAGGCTGCAACGCCGGCGCCTCCGCCTCCGCCACATACGGCGGGTTCGATACCACGAGGTCAAAACTCTCATGGTCCGCCACCGGATCAAAGAAGGAGCCCGCACGAAACTCAACCCCTTCAGAGAGCCCGGTCGCCTCTGAGTTCCTCCGAGCGACCGCCAATGCCGCCTCCGACAGGTCCGTCGCAACCACCCGCGAGAACGGCCCCTCTCGCAGAAGCGACAACGCAATCGCGCCAGACCCAGTGCCGAGATCCAACGCCTCGAGGCCTTCAACACCCAGGCCCCGTGACCACGCTAAGACCTCATCCAGCAGAATTTCAGTCTCAGGCCGTGGAATCAAGACATCACGATCAACTTCCAACTCAAGCTCGCGGAATCCAACCCGTCCCAAAATGTACTGAAGTGGCTCTCGCTTCGCGCGCCGCTTGAGGAGCGGCCGAAAACGATCCAACTCCGGACCCACGACCGGCCGATCGAACTGTAAGTAGAGTTGTAGTCGCTCAAGGCCCAAGACGTCCGCAAGGAGATGTTCGGCGTCCAGGCGTCCACGTTCGACACCCTTTCCCTCAAGGTACTCGCCGCTCCACCTCATAAGACGAAGGACGGTCCAGGTCTCGTCGTCTTCAACCGGGGCCGGGGAGGGTCCCTGTACAACTCCGGTACCGCGCTCGGTCACGCCTCAGCCGCCTCGAGCCGCTCCTGTTCTTCTGCCAATCGCAACGCCGCAATGAACTCGTCGATGTCGCCGTCGAGGACCTCACTCAGGCGATAGAGTGTCAGCCCAATTCGGTGATCGGTCACTCTGCTCTGCGGGAAATTATAGGTGCGGATCTTGCCGGAGCGGTCACCCGTGCCAACCTGCGCTTGGCGCTCTCGCGAGCGCTCGGCCTGCTGCGCGGCGATCATCCGGTCGAGCAGGCGGCTCCGCAGCACCTTCATCGCCTTGTTCTTATTCTTGAGCTGCGACTTCTCGTCCTGACAAGTGACCACGGTGCCGGTCGGCAGATGCGTAATACGGACGGCGGAGTCAGTCGTATTCACAGACTGTCCACCTGGTCCTGATGACCGAAACACGTCAATACGGAGATCTCCCTGATCGATCTGGAGATCGACTTCTTCAGCCTCCGGCAGCACGGCCACCGTAGCCGCCGACGTATGAATGCGCCCCTGACTCTCTGTGTCGGGCACACGCTGCACGCGGTGGACGCCGGACTCATAGCGCAGACGCCCGTACACGCCACGACCACTCAACGTGAAGATGGCTTCCTTGATCGATCCCGGGATTCCTTCGGAAAGGCTCATGAGTTCCAGCTTCCAACCCATGCGTTCGGAAAGCCGTCGGTACATGCGCATCAGGTCGGCCGCAAAAAGCCCAGCTTCGTCGCCACCGGTACCGGCGCGAATCTCAACAACCGCAGCCCGATCAGCGAGCGGGTCTGGCGGAATCAGCAGCTCACGAACCAAGCTGCCGAGCTGGCCGATGCGCTCGTCAAGCTGGGCCAATTCCTCTTCAGCGAGCGCCCTCATCTCTGAGTCGTCGGACTCATTGAGCAGCTCCCTGACCCCCTGATACTGTCCAAGAGCCGACGTGAGCTCACGACTTGCCGTCACCAGATCGTCCAGGTGAGCACGCTCTTGTCCCAACTCCCGCATGCGGCTGGGACTGGACAGAACATCGGGGCTCGCGAGTTCAGAGTCGACCTCGGCAAATCGGCGCTCCGCGTGGCGGAGGCGATCTTCAAGACGGGGGTCGAGGGTTGGGGACTTCATAGAAGGAGCCGCGCACTAGGCGACATGGATACGGAGGAGCCGAAGGCTCGAGGCCGGGCTGAACGCCCGGCCCCGAGACTCACTGAGTCGCGGCCTTCTCGTACATTTTGTTAAAGCGATCAACGCGGCCGGCGGTGTCGACGAGACGCTGTTTGCCCGTATAGAACGGGTGGCAAACCGCACAAATGTCCAAGTGGACTGCTTCCACGGTGGCCATCGTCTCGAACGTGTTACCACAGGCGCAATGGACCGTCGACGTCTTGTAGTCGGGATGGATGCCCTGCTTCATGTCCTGCTCCAAGCACAGATGGGAACGGGCCTGAGGCAACTACTTGCCCCGGCCCGGTGGCTCTGGAAGATATCCCGTCGCGGGATACTCCCCATACAGCCCAGAAAAGCTAAACGCGTTGGGCGGAGGGGTCCAGAGAGGGCGAAATACGAGCCAGCCGCCACGAGGCCAGCATAAGCAATAAGGCGGCGCCCGCAGCACCATTCCCGACCAGGTCGCCGAAGCGAGTGTAGAAGGTGATGACATCTGTGGTCCGCACTGTGTCGACTCTGATGTCTGCCTCGAAGAGCTCGGTGGTGTTGTACACCCGTCCTATGGGGTCCACGAACAGAGAGATGCCGGTGTTGGCGGCCCGGGCCACGCCCACTCGGTTCTCGATGGCGCGCATGACCATGTGCGCCGGGTGCTGCCAGAGCGCGGTCGTGCGGGCATAAAACGGCTCCCGCCCGTACCAAGCGTCATTCGTGATATTGAGAAGCACGTCGGCCCCGGCGAGGCGCAGAGATCGAGCCCCTTCCGCGTAGGTCGACTCATAGCAGATCAGCACGCCAAATGCCGTTTCGTCCACAACCGCGAGCGGCCACCCCTGACCCACCCCGTACGCGCCGAAGTACTGAAGCCCTGTGAGCCAACTCGACGGCAGGAACGGAATCCGCTCGACCATGGGCACCAAAAACCGCTTGTCATACTGGTAGGAGGCCAGCCCTCGCGGCTCCATCATGAAAGCGGAGTTGAATACGGCCGTCTGACCGGAGTGGTCTTGGCGGAAGCCCAAGCCCCCAAAGATGAGCGGCGCACCCACTTCACGGCTGTAGCGCTGGATTCGCTCAAGGTACCCAGGAGGGTCTGGTGCCATCGGATACAGCGGTAGCAACACCTCAGGCAGGATGACCACGTCAGCCGATGACGGTTGCACCTGACTCATGAGTCGATCGAGCGAGGCGAAGGTGCTGTCGAACACCAACGCCCGATCGAGCTTTATGTGTTCGGGGATATTGGGCTGCACCACAGCGAGCCTTCCCGCGTCACGTAGCTCAAGGGTCCCGGCCCGCCACACGCCCCATGCCATGGGCATCAGGGTTACCGCCACGATCACAGCCGCGTGACGGGTCCACGGCCGCGCCTCCCGCAGGGCAAGGACGAGCCCGGCGACCAGCCCGTTCACCAAGGCCAGCCAGAACGTCACCCCTCGGGCACCCACAAGCTCCGCGACACCTACCAACTCTGGAAAACCGGTCAACGAGGAGCCCAGTCCCAGCCACGGGAACGAGAGGGAACTCGGCCAATGTGCCCGAAACCATTCTGCGGCTGTCCACGCAATCGGCAACGCCAGCCACATGGGCAAGCGCACCGTGTGCACCATCCGGTGGACCATCCAACCGAATAACACCGCGGTTCCGGTCAGAAGTACCATCGAACCCAGAAACGCGAGAATCGCGAGTTTCGTGAACCAGATCAGGGCGACCAGGATCCAATAGAAGACACTACCAAAGTAGATGGCCCCGAAAACCATGGAACCGCGCACCGCGGCCCGCCGGCCCTCCGCGTTCGGAGGCAAAGCCTGGATCCACAACGCGACAGGAACTAGCCCAACAAAGGGCAAGATGAGCGGGTGGAGCGGTGGGAACGACAGCGCGAGAAGAATCGCAGAGATCGCCGGGAGAAGCCGCTCTCCGTCGCGGGGCCACAGGAGTGCTTTCAATCCGGCGAACGGCTCGCCGAACCCGGGCAGTGTTATAGCTCGACCTCTTTTCCGGTCTTTGCGGAGGCGTAAGCCGCCTCAACAAGCCTCATCAGGGCGACCTGGTTAACAGGCAACTCCGCATCGGCGCGCCCCGCCACGGTCCGTACGAAGTGATCGAGGAGACGGCGGTAGGCGTTCATGTAGGGGTTCTCACCCCCCCGCGGCCGCGGCTGCGTCGGCGTGACTTCGATAGGCCGCCCACCGAGTTGCTTATAGACCTCCAAGGGCGGGAGCGACCCGGTGCCCTCCCTCCCCATGACCCTCGCGTAGTAACGGTCATCTCCTGCGAAGAACGTGTTGCTCACCTCGACCGAGAACGCGATCCCTTCAACGCTTTCGAACATGAGCGTGGCCGCGTCCTCCACTTCAAAGGCCCGAACCCGAGTCACGCATGATACACGCTTGATTTTCGGAAAGCCGACGATCCACATACAGAGATCCGAGGCCGAAACCCCCAGGTCGATCAGCGCGCCCCCTGCAGCGGCCGCTTCCTGTCTCCAAGTGGGCCGCATCACGGGCACCCGACGGGTGAGCCAACTCCCTCGCACGGAATACAGGTCTCCGAGTTCTCCGCCAGCGACAAAACTCCGAAGCGCCGAGACCTCCGGGCGGAAACGATGCGGCAGTCCCACGACGAGACTCTTGCCCGCCTCAGCCGCAGCATCAATCACCCGCTGAGCGCCCACTGACGTCGTCGCCAATGGCCGCTCGACAAAGACGTGCTTACCCGACCTCAGCGCACGAATCGCCATTTCCTCGTGTGTTTGGTTAGGCGTGCAGATGACCACGCCATCCAGGTCTTCTCGGTCGAGGGCTTCGTCCGGATGAATGACCTCGTCAATGCCGAAGCGCCGAGCGATGGTCTGGGCCTTGGGCACGTCCAGGTCTGCTAGCGCCACCAGCGCGACATCCTCGCGTTCGGCGAAGATGGGTACGTGAACCACCTGACTGATTGCACCGGTCCCGATGACAGCTAAACGTATAGCGTCCGGCCCTTGGGTCATCGCCTGCGTTCCTCCCCTGGAGCGTTAGCGCCGGTCATGATCTGGAGTCCGAACCGGCCATGAAAATACTGCATATCCCCTAGGACCTCGTAACGACCCTGGGCGTTGAGACGGAATCGATCGGTGACAGGATACTCAAGCCCAACGTGGAAGTTGAAGCCCGCCGTGACCGAGTCGAGCAGATCCTCGATGAAGGTGCCGTTGATGGCGGAGCCATCTCCATTGAGCGAATGGGCCGCGACACCCACCCCAGCGAAGGTCAGGATATCAAGCGGAATTTCCCAGACCACCTGGGCGTCGATCGCCACGACGATGTCCGTCCAATTGATCGTCCCGAGGTCAACATTCGGGGCCGGGCCACCGGTCTGGTCCTGAATAAGGCTCGCGACTCGATCTTCTAGCTCCACGACCTCTGCAGCCTTGAAGGGCGCCTTCCAATAGGTGACGCTGGGCACAATGCGGAGGCCTGGTCCGAGGTAACCGAGATCGAGACGCAGGCCGTAGCTCTCTGCCTCATCCACACGGGTGGGGTAGATGTATCCCCATTCGAAGCCGAAGCCGCGGAGTGACAAGTTCTCGTAGTCGAAGTCGGCCAGCTCCTGCCCCGCAATAACGCCTGGCGTCACAACGCACGCGGCGACCACACCCACCCACAACCTCGCAAACGATCCCATCGTCTTCCCCTAGTAATCGTTCCGGACAACCGGATCCGGCGCCACCGCGCCGGTCCTTACCTCAACCCCACGGCCTGATCGTAATCGAGCGCATCAACGATATCCATATCAATCAAGGTGCCTACCTTCTCGCGACGCCCTCCCGAATCGGATCGAGCGTCAACGAGAAGCCTGCAACGTCTCGGGCACGGGCGCGCGCCATCAGGGCATCCTAGAAATCACTTGAGCCCCGGGGGGCGGCGTGAACACAAACCAGCTGTCATCCAGACTGCTCGGGCCGAGTTCGACATCAGCAAACGTCAGCGTCCGCACCGTGCTGTTCTCTTCCTCGATGCGGATGCGCCGTAGGATAGGCGCACCAGCATCGACCCATAGGACGGCCGCGTTGTACGAGGTGCGTACCTTGGGGATCAAACGGAGGCGCCGAGTGGTCTGTCCCGCGATCACTTCGTCGGCTTCGTAGCTCACCGTGTATTTCTCGGACGGACGCTCCAAGAACTCTCGAAAGAGGTCGTATCCCGCGGCGGAACCCGACACCCTCACACGGATGACCTGCTTCACGTCGACGCTCGGGTAGTACAGCCAGATCGACTCACCGTCGACGATGACGAGGTCTCCCTCTGGGTCCGAGAAACGCATGCCGAACTTATTGGGGCGGGCCTGGCAAATGCGACCCGAGCCCGTGCGATCGTCCCCGAGAAGCACGATCTCAAGCCGTTGCACAAAATCGGCACAGAGGGACGACACGCCTCCGTAGTGGACCGCAGCCGACTCGAGAATCTCGAGTCCATCCACATCCTGACTCCGTGCGTCCTGCGTGCCGACGACCATGAACCCACCCAACATCGCCAGCGACACCGCGTGACGGACGAGGGTCATTCCCAATCGCCCCTAAACATGGCTTCGAGTTCGTCCATGTCCATGAGCACCTCGCGTCCTTTTGAGCCATCCGACGCGCCGATCACACTCGCATCGTGAAGCTGGTCGATGATGCGGGCAGCCCGACCGTAACCGATGCTCAGGCGCCTTTGCAGCAGCGAAGTCGAGGCACTCCCATTCTGAATGCAGACCTCTCCGGCGGCCTTGAATAGCTCGTCCCAGTCCCCTGCGATCTCCTCCGCAGCCGTCGTGGCATCGTCCAACTCTTGTCCACGCAATTCGACGAGAATGTCGGACTCGGACTCGGGCCGGGGGGCGTCGCTCAGCTCCTGGTGGTGTTCCAACAGCTTGATGTACCAACCCATGAGGCGCTCGGTGTCCTCGGTAGGCAGATAGGCTCCCTGAATGCGCACTGGGTCGCTCTGGCCCGGTGGCAGGAATAACATATCGCCGTTGCCGAGCAACGCGTCTGCACCGTTCATGTCCAGGATCGTGCGGGAGTCTGTCTTGGACGCCACTCGGAATGCGATGCGCGTTGGAAAGTTCGCCTTGATCAGACCGGTGATCACGTTTACGGAGGGACGCTGCGTGGCAACGATGAGGTGGATGCCAATCGCCCGCGCCTTTTGGGCGAGCTGGGTCAACGGCTTCTCGATCTCGCTCTGCACCGTCATCATCAGGTCGGCCAACTCGTCGACCACCACGACGATGTATGGCAGGACTCCGTCGCTGTAGATCCACCGATCTTCATCCCCCTCCGGCCCCTTCGGCTCGGAACGTCTCAAGAGTACGCCATCGCGAACCTTTTTGTTGAACTCTGCGATCGAACGCACAGTGTTCACCTTGAGGAGCGAATACCGCCGCTCCATCTCGATCACGGCCCATTTCAGTACACCGGCCGCGTCGCGGGGGTCGGTCACGACGTTATGACGCAGGTGGGGGAGCCTAGAGTACACCGACAGCTCCACCATTTTCGGATCGATCATCAACAGGCGAAGCGTCTCGGGCGTGTGCTTGTAGACGAGACTCGTGATGATGGTGTTCAGGCAGACTGACTTGCCTGCACCCGTCGCTCCAGCAATGAGGACGTGCGGCATCTTCGCGAGGTCAGCAACGTACGCGCGCCCGCTAAGTGCCTTTCCGAGCGCCAGCGGCAATTCACCCTTCGCGGTCTTAAACTCGGGCGACTCCAGGATCTCGCGGAGATTGACGATTTCCGGTTGCGGATTCGGAATCTCAACACCGACCGCCCCCTTCCCCGGAATGGGCGCCACGATCCGCACGCTCTTGGCTTTCATCGCGAGGGCCAGGTCGGCGTCGAGGTTCGCGATTCGGTTGACCTTCACGCCCGGAGCCGGGATCACCTCAAACTGCGTGACCATCGGGCCAGTCGTACGCCCCCCGAGTTCGCTCTCAACGTTGAACGTCTTCAGTTTTTCAATCAAGATCCGCCCCAACTCATCCAACTCCCGATGCATGGTGGAGGTATCTCGCCCTGCAGGCTCCGAGAGCAGGTCCATCGGCGGGACTTCGTGTTCAGACAGGTCGCCCTCGTTGGGGTCGGTCAGCCCGCCGTCATCCGACTCCTCCTCAAGATCTCTCTCGTCCTCAGCATCGACTTCCTCAGCGTCCGATGCCTCGACGTCTGGCTCTGCCTCCGGTTCGGGTTCCAGTTCGGGTTCCAGTTCGGGCTCCCCCTCCTCGACCTCGAGCTCCGCATCGTTCTCGGGTTCGCTAAGCCACTCCGGCTCCATTCCGGCGAGATCATTGGCTTGTTCTTGCTCGGCCGCTCGCTCCACTTTCGCCAATGCCCGTGCTTCGGCGATTTCCTTGCCCTTTCCGGCGAGCACTCTGGCGGTTCGGCCGGCCGCATCTCCGCCGGCCATCACGCCCCGACCCATCGAGCGCAGAGGATTCCAGCTGAGTGTGCCCACAGACAACGCGACCACACCCACTCCGGTAACGATCAATGCCCCGATCCATCCGACAAGGTTCACAAGCGGGCTGCCGACATTCGTGCCGAGCCACCCGGCGGCCCTGGGCTCCGATGACAGCACCCACACACAGACGGGTGCCAGGAGCAGGAGCCCGGCGCTGAAGATCGTGAGGCGGGGCGTCCAGTATTCTGAGAGCCAACCGCCGAAGCGGAGGCCTGAGAAAACCAGAAGCACGGGAACGAGGAAGGCCGACCCGCCAAAGAAGACGGTCAAAAGTGTGCCAAAGGTGGCGCCCACCAGCCCGACCATGTTTCCGGAAGGAAACCACTCTCCACCGCGCTCCCCCAGCAAAGACACAGGCAGGAGGGACAGGAAAAAGAACAGTGCCAGGGCCAACAGAGCGACCGCGAAGATCTCGCGCTGCTGCTCCCGCGTCAGCATTCGCGCCGGCGTGCCCGCGTACGTGGCGCGCGGTGCTGCCCACGATGCGTTTGAGTTTCCCGTGCCCGGCTCACGATCCGGCCAGTGTGATGGTGTGATCGTTCATCACGGGGACGATGTCGTGCCGGTCCAACTGAGCACAAATGTCCAAGTCATCAGACAGGCCGATGTCCATGAGATTTCGACCTGAAGTCGTGCTCTGTAGGAACGTTCGCGAGGGCTCCAAGGAACCCGACAGCACCAACGCCGCAGACGCGGCATCGCTGAGTTCGTGGTCACCCTCAACCGCGTCGATCACCCGGCGAACCAAGTGCCCCGCACACAGCGCATCATCGATCGCAAAGACCCCCTCCCGCCCGGCACAAAGAACGACCAAGGAGGGGTCGCCCGAAACCTCACGTGTTACCGCGCCCAGATTGGTGAAGGCCCCGACCAGAACACGTTGGGCCTCACCCGCAACGGAGAGCGCAATCGTGCCGTTGGTGGTGCTCATCACCAACTTCTTGCCGGCGACCCGCTCGGATGTGAACTCCCAGGGGGAATTGCCGAGGTCGAAGCCTTCGACTTTCACGCCCTTGCGCTCACCGCACAGGATCGACTCCTCTCGGCCAAGCGACTGGGCTAGGCGAACAGCATCCTCCGTGGAAGCCATCGGATAGATGCGGCCCGCTCCGTTCGCGAGGGCTTCAACAATCGACGTCGTCGCACGGATTACGTCGATCACGACCGCGGTCGCGTCAACCAGCCCAGCCGGATCGACCTCGGCGAGGGTAAAACGCACGTCGATCTTCACGCGCTCTTCCCGTCTTCCGCCATCATCCGCTCTACGAAACCAGTGTCGACATCACCAGCGATGAACGCCGGATCGTCAACAATCCGCCTTAGGAAGGGCAAGGTGGTAGGAATACCCTCGATGAAGAATTGGTCGAGCACGTGCCGGGCCCGGATGATGGTCTCCGCTCGCGTCGGCCCGCTCACAATGAGCTTGGCGATCAGCGAGTCGTAGTGGGGCGGCACCTTGTAGCCCGCGTAAACGTGGGTGTCGAGCCGCACGCCCGGACCACCGGGTGGGTGGAACGTTGTGATCGTCCCGGGTCCGGGCGCGAAGTTGCGGTCGGGGTCCTCGGCGTTGATTCGAAATTCGATCGCATGGCCACGATGCTGAAAATCCTCCCCGAGCATCGGGAACGAGAGCTTCTCTCCGGCCGCGACACGAATCTGCTCTTTCACGAGGTCGAAACCGGTCGTGACTTCCGTGACAGGGTGCTCCACTTGGATGCGGGTGTTCATCTCCATGAAGTAGAACGACCCGTCCTGGTCCAACAGAAACTCGACGGTTCCGGCGCCGACATAGTCGATCGCTTTCGCCGCCTTCACAGCCGCTTCGCCCATTTCCCGACGTAGCGCTGGGGTGAGAGCCGGAGACGGAGCTTCCTCGAGCAGTTTCTGATGGCGCCGTTGGATGGAGCACTCGCGTTCGCCTAGGTGGACAACGGTTCCGTGCTGATCCCCAAAGACCTGAATCTCCACGTGCCGGGGTTTCAGGATGCAGCGCTCGAGATAGACGCCCGAGTTTCCGAAGGCCATGCCGGCCTCAGTCTGAGCCGCGACGAGCTGTTTCTCGAAGCTCTCGGCGTCCACGGCGACCCGCATGCCCTTTCCACCGCCACCTGCGGAGGCCTTCACCATGATGGGAAAGCCGATCTGGGCCGCAACCGCCTTCGCCTCCTCGATGCCCTCGACAATGCCTTCGGAGCCTGGCACAGTGGGGACGCCGCTTGCCATCATCGTGGTCCGAGCCGTGGCCTTGTCTCCCATCGCACGAATCTGATGGGGCGTCGGACCAATGAAGGTCAGATTCGAGCGGGTACAGATTTCACTAAAATCCGCGTTCTCCGCGAGGAACCCATACCCTGGGTGAATCGCCGTCGCACCCGTCACCTCAGCCGCCGCGATGATGCGCGGGATATTGAGATAGCTGTCGGCTGCCGCGGCCTTACCGATGCAGACATCCTCATCCGCGAAGCGTACATGAAGCGATTCACGGTCGGCCTCGGAGAAGACCGCAACGGTCTTCACGCCGAGTTCGTGACACGCCCGGATAATGCGGAGCGCTATTTCGCCACGATTGGCGATCAGGACTTTATGAAACAAATGAGCCTCTTAGGTCCGATCAGGTCGGATCGACGCGGAAGAGAAGCTGGCCGTATTCAACCGGCTGTGCGTTCTCCACACATATCTCGACAATGGTCCCCTTCACCTCGCACTCAAGCTCATTCATGAGCTTCATGGCTTCGATGATGCAGAGGGTGTCACCCGCCTTGACTCGGGTGCCCACATCGGCGTACGGCGGCGCATCGGCGGCGGGCCCGCTGTAGAACGTACCCACCATGGGGGACGTGATATCGAGAAGGTTGCTGGTCGGCGTAGCGGCCGCGACCGCCACCTCGTTGGCAACGGGCGCTGCTGCTGGAGCGGGCGCCAAAGCAGCCGGAGCCGGCGCGTACATCTGGTTGGGCATCGGCACGGACATCGCAGTCTGAGCGGGTGTCTTAGACAACCGAACTCGTGTACCTCCGCGCTCAATTTCTAGGGAATCCACACTGCTCTGGTCGAGCGCCTTGATCAGGCGTTCGAGAAAATCGAGGTCCATCATGAGTTGACCCTGGACAGATATTTGTCCTCTCGGCGGTCGATCTTGAGGATGTCGCCTTCCTCTACGAAAAGTGGGACCTGAATCTCGGCCCCGGTTTCGAGCGTAGCCGGTTTGGTCGCGCCCTGCGCCGTGTCGCCCTTGAATCCCGGGTCAGTCTTCGTAACCCTGAGTTCAACCATGTACGGCAACTCCACGCTGATCACCTGCTCGGCGTGTACCAATCCCTCGCACTCCATGTTCTCCTTCAGATACCGCAACTGATCACCAATGAGATCTCCCGCAATCGGGATCAAGTCAAAGGTGTTGGCGTCCATGAAGTAGTACAGGTCGCCATCCGCATAGCTGTAGTTGACCGGCCGGCGCTCAAGGCGCACGTCGTCCACCTTCTCGCCGGACCTGTAAGTCCGCTCGACAACAGCTCCTGTAAGGACGTTCTTGAGCTTGGTGCGCACGAATGCGCCACCCTTACCCGGCTTTACATGCTGGAAGTAAGTAATGGCCCAAAGATCGCCGTCTATGTTGAGGACTAGTCCGTTGCGGAAGTCCGCGGTGCTCGCCATGCGGCCTCACCTATTGTTGAGGTCTGGATTGGTCGGTGCGCTATGCGCGCAAACGGGCCACTAGGCCCTGAAGCCCTAGAAGGTAGCTCTGCACCCCGAAGCCATAAACCACGCCCGCAGCAACTGGGGAAAGGTAGGAGTGCCGACGGAAACGCTCCCGCCCTGCCGTGTTGGACAAATGAACCTCGACAAACGGTCGCTCAACGCCCACTAAAGCGTCCCGAAGCGCGATCGACGTGTGCGTGAAGGCGCCCGGGTTGATGACGAACCCGGCCACACGGGCGGAGGCATCTTCAATGTGGTCGAGCAGCTCGCCTTCATGATTGGACTGGAAGATCTCTAGCTCAATGCCGAGCTCGTCCGCACGACCCTGAAGCAGCCGATTTATATCATCCAGTGAATCCGGTCCGTATATCTCCGGCTCCCTGCGACCAAGAAGACGCAGGTTCGGCCCGTGGATCACGCCGACCCTCACGACGCGTCTTCCTCATTTGATTCCTGGTTAAGCAGCCGCGAGAAGAAGTCGCCCATGGTCGGTCCGTCCTGTGTGGGCGCCTCGCCGTCGTGTTCCGTCCAAGCGAACGGTGTGTCGACATCGTGCCCGTGGTCTCCGCTTTCTTCCAGTTCACGAGCTTGCACCTCGACCTCATCTTCCGCAGCCACCGTATCGCCTGAGGCTTCCTCCGCGATCGCGTCTTCTTCGGTCACAACAGACTCTTCGGGCGGTGTATTCCGCGGGTCGACTTCCGAGAGCTTGGCCTGAAGGTCTTCATCGCCAGGGTTCGCCTGCAAAAGGTGTCTGTATACGTCAGCGGCTCGCTCCACTAGGCCCTGACTCGCATATAGCGCCGCCATCGTGCGCGTGTTGATCGCATCCGAGGGGGGCGGCGTCTCCGGGCCGGAGGCGGCATCGGCCTCGGGCTCATCTGGCGTGATGGCCTCGACATCCAGGACATCGTTCTCGGGGCTCTCCATACTCATCATACCCGTATCGAACGGATCTAGGTCGTCCGTGGACTCGGGCTCATCAGGCGCCAGCGCGCCGAAATCGACGATCACATCGTCGTCCGCTGCCGGCTCATCAGGCGCCAACGCGCCGAAATCCGCGGTCGCCTCCTCTAGCCACTCTGGCTCCAACATCGAAAGCTGCGAACGGAGGGCCTTGGCCTCGGCGACCTCGCCGCGATCCTCGAGAGCGACGATCAAACATCCGATTGCATCAAGGTTCTCAGCATCGATCTCCAGTGCATTGCGGGCGGCAATCTCGGCCTCGGCAAACAGCCCCTGCTCGGCATAGAGACGCGCGGCCACGACGTGGCCCGGCGAAAACCCGCGATGCCGGTCGAGCCCGTCATTGAGGAGTTCAATCGCCTGTTTTACATCTCCCGCACGACGGTATGCATCCGCTAGCGGGGCGAATCCGCGGCCATCCGGGTCACGATCTGACCAGAATAGAGACCGAAGAATTCGGATCTCCCCTTCGAGTGATTCAATCACTGGGGCTCCCAAAAGGGAATGGACAAGGACTCGGCTTGGACTCAGTAGTCAGCCGCAAGATACGGAACCTCTCGAAATAGTGTCAACGAAACGGGAACCACGCGACTTCCCATACGTATCCAAGTATCGCAGCCGCAGCTAGGAACCCATCAAAAAATACTACGAGCGGTGTTTCGGCACCGTGGAGGTGCTCCGTTGAGAGCAGATCCCCTCACCGTTATCCTTTCTGGTCTGTTTCGCAGCATTTTATAAACTAGTTGGAAGGGTCGTAGGGAGACGCCGTACTAATGATGCGTCAAATGAGAGAGGCGACGAAGCCAATCATGCTTCTGGCAGCGGTTGCTTTCGTCGGCCTCATGGTATTTGAGTGGGGCATGGACATCACAGGCCAAAGCTCCGGCGGACTCGGCGAAATTGGCCGTGTCAACGGAGATCCGGTGTCGTACGACGCATATATGGCGGCGTACCGCAATCTCTACGAGCAGGTGCAACGCTCGCAGGAGGAGCCGGTCACGTCGCAGCAGAATAAAGAAATTGAGGACTCCGCGTTCGACGAAGTGGTTAACTCGATTCTTATTCGGCAGGAATTGCGACGCCGAGGCATCAGTGTGACCGATCAGGAGATCGCGCAGGCGGCACAGGTTAGCCCGCCGTCGGACCTCCGCCCCCAGTTCACTGCGGAGAATGGTCAGTTCGACATCCTGCAGTATCAGACGTTCCTGGCCACGCTTCCCCCAGATCAACTTCTCCTGCTCGAGGCCTACTACCGGGACGTCATTCCCCGGGGCAAGCTGCTTCGACAGGTGTCGTCTGGAATCTTCCTCACCGACGGGGACCTCTGGCGACAGTATCGGGACCAGAACGATGAGGTGGAGATCCGCTTCGTCGCCTTGGATCCGTCAGGCCGGTACGACGATGGTGACTTCACCATCGCGGCAGCCGACGTGGAGGAGTATTACCAAGCGCACCAGGACGAATTCGCGATCCCTGCCCGGGCCACGGTGAAGGTTGTCGTTTTGGACAAGACACCGACGCCAGCCGATACGGTGGCGATGAGTGACAAGGCTGAGGCACTCCGACAGGAGATCATCGACAGCGGGGACTTCGCTGAGGTCGCCAGCCGAGAGTCGTCTGACGAGGGAAGCGCCGCCATCGGTGGCGACCTCGGGGTCTTTCCGAAGGGTCGCATGGTTGGACCTTTCGACAGCGTCGTTTTTGCGGCCCGGCTGAACCAGGTCCTTCCGCCAGTCCGGACGTCTTTTGGGTTCCACGTGATTGAAGTCACCGCACGGTGGGCTCAAGACAGCGCGCAGGCCCGCCATGTGCTTGTACCGTTTGAACGCTCCGAAGACAGCGAGTTCGCGCTGCTCATGCTCGCCGACTCACTGGAGGACATGGGTGAGACGATGGCTCTTGAGCAGGCCGCAGCAGGGGCAGGTCTCACGACAACGACGGTTCAGCTTGCGCAGAACTTCCCGTTCGTCCAGGGTGCCGGACAGATTTCAGAGGGGGCCGACTGGGCCTTTGACGAGGCCGAGCCCGGTGACGTGAGCCCTGTGTTCGAGACGAAACAGGCGTTCTACTCGCTCGAATTGGTTATGTCGGAGCCTGAGGGCATCCTCCCGCTCGATGACGCACGTGGGGCCATTGAGGCCACGCTACGTTTTGAGCGGAAGATGGAGCGGGCCGGAGTCGATGGGCAGCAGATCGTCGACCGACTGGCCGCCGGAGAAGCATTGGACGGCGTCACGGCGGAGATGGGTCTCGAGGTCCGTGAGACAGAGCCTTTCACCCGCAACGACTTCGTGCCGGGACTCGGACGCCAGAACGCGGCAATCGGTGCAGCGTTCGGGCTTCGTCCCGGGCAGACCAGTGGCGTCGTCACGACCCCCGCAAACGCGTTCGTCATCGAACAGGTTTCGTATGCGGTCGCGGACTCGGCAGCCTGGTTAGGTCAGACGATCCAGCAGCGCCAGACTCAGATCGGGATGCTGCAGCAACAGCGCTTGCAGGACTGGATTGAGGCGCTGCGCGCCTCGGCGCGGATCGTAGACCGTCGGGCTGAGGTGTTGGCCCCGGTGGACGAAGACGCACCGTTGTCGCCGTTGGGCTTCTAGACGACGGGGGCTACCCAACAAAAAAAGGGCCGGGACGCAGCACGCGTCCCGGCCCTTTTTTTGTTCCTGGCAATCACGAGCTATTCGGTGCTCAAGCTCCGCGGCTCGCCATCGCTGTCATCGTCACTCACCGGCACTTCCGCCTTGAGCGGCGGCGGCGAAGAGTGGTGGATCTGCCGATCAGGAGTCTTGAGCTCATGCTCAATCTCCCGCACGGAACTCTTGAACTCTCGAATTCCCTTGCCCAGAGACGAGCCGATCTCCGGCAGTCTTTTTGCTCCGAAGAGCAGCAAGACCACCAAGAAGATCATGACCATCTCCCCCATGCCCAGTCCGCCAAATCCCATCGTTAAAATCCTCCATCGGAGATCAGTCCCCGAAATCTATCGAGCGTACCGTGGTTCGGGCGCACGCCTAAATCCACGAGCGCATGATCAGCGCAACTATCGAAACACCGAGCAAGGTCAAAACGTTCACCGTAATCGTAATGGGTCCGAGCGAGAACGCCATCGCGACCAGATTGACGTCAAGCGGGCCCAACGACGCGTAGACCGCGGTGGTCAGAAAATCCCGCGCCGGACTTTCCGGAAGGAAGATCTCCGCCAACTTCGTGAGTAGGCCACCTAAGAAGAGGCCTAATACCAAGGTCCACGTAAAACGGATCATGCCCCGCCGTCTCGTATCAACAAGCATGTAAATCCTTCATCGGCGTCGCTCCACCGCATAAGAGACGCAATCACAAAGAGCGTCTACCGCTTCGCTTTCCGGGAGCCCGGCCAGCGCACTGTGTGCACGGTCGGCGTAGTGATCAGCACGTTGCCTCGCGTACTCCAAGCCACCCCGATCTCCCACAATGTCGACGATCCTCTCGATCTCGAGGTCCGTCGGGTCCACACGTGTGAAGAACGTCCTAATCTCCTGTTCCTCCGCCTCCGTCGCATGGGCAAGGGCCCCAACGAGAGGTAGTGTCACTTTCCGCTCACGAAGATCGTGACCGGTGGGCTTGCCCGTGACTGCCTCCGTACCGGTGTAATCCAAAAGGTCATCGGCAATCTGGAATGCCATGCCCAGGTTGTGCCCGTATTCTGCGAGTTGCTCCCTGTACGCTTGGGTGCCAGCCAATGCACCCATCTCGCAAGCGGCCGCCATCAGCGATGCGGTCTTCGCCGCAATAAGACGATAATAATCGGCCTCGGTGAAGTCCAGCGCGTCGTAGGACGTCAACTGTCTCATCTCGCCGACAGACATTTCGTTGGCCGCCTGCGCGAGCACGGCGAGAGATTCGATATGGCCACGCTGCGCCAACTCGGACACGCCCCGCGAGTACAGATAGTCACCCATGATGACCGCTACTTGGTGCGTCCACAGGGCGTTCACCGTCGGGAGGCCCCTCCGCAACACGGAATGGTCCACCGCGTCGTCATGCACGAGCGTCGCAAGGTGCACGAGTTCAACGGCGGCAGCGAGGGTAAGAGCGTCCTCGGCAGGCGCCCCCCCAACTCGGCTCGACAGTAGCAACAGCGTTGGGCGGAAGAGCTTTCCCTGAAGAAACAGAAGGTGCTCGTTGATCTCCTCAATCATCGTGAAGTCCGAAATCACGATGCGGCGAAGTTCTTCACCAACTCGGTTGAGTTCTTCCTTCACTGGCGCCTGGATCGACGACAGCTTGGGTCTTCCTTCACGAACCGTCTGGTTCCCGCTCACGTTGATGGTAGGCTGCACGGGTCTAGCGAAGCGCCCTGAGTCGCTCAGTCACGTCCGCGAAGTTGATATCGAGAGAAAAGACTCTGTCGTAGGAATCGACGGCTGACGCGGTATCGCCCACAGCCTCGTGTGCGCGCGCCAAGTAATAGTAGATACCCACCAGATCATCTTCGATTTCGTATTCGACTTCTAGCGCCCGTGTCAGCGACTTCACCGCAGCTTCCGGCTTCCCCATCTCCAAGAACGTCTGGCCGATCAATTCGTACGTCGCGAGATGTTCGGACGAAGCGCGGAGCGCAGCCTGGAACTCGCTGATGGCTTCGTCCAAAAGCCCCATCTCCTTGTAGGCCGTGCCCAGGTCGTGATGGGCCTTCACATCATCGGCGTCCAGGTTCTCGGAAACCTTCTCCTCAAACTGGGAGAGCATCTTGGCGAAATCGGCCGCCTCGTCACCCGACGGCTCCTCATAGGCCACCGTGAAGCGGGTCGTCTTCTCCGGTTCGTCGCCTAAGATCATTGCGCCGAGATCGGTGTAGTCCTCGTTCGCCCCTACCTCGCGCACTGGCCGTGCTGGGGCTCCCGCACCCATCGCCGCGTTGGCAGCCTCGTTCCCGGGGTCAGCCTGCAGGACCTGCTGATAGGCGGCCTGAGCCCTCGCGGGTTCTCCAGCCTCAGTGAGCGTCTGAGCCAGGCCAAGGAACGCCTCGGCAAGCACGCTGTCGTCCCCGAGACCGTAGGCCATTTCGACCATCCGTTGTCGGAGCGCGATATCGCTCGGATCTGCGGCGATACGCGCCCGCACATCGTCCAAGGTGACCGCCTCGGTCTCATCGGCATGGACGTCGGCAACCGCCTCCTCCGCAGCCTCATCTCGAGCCTCGTCAGCCCCGGCTACAAACGCTTCCTCCGAACCGAAGCCCGGGAGGTCGGCCGAGGTCGCTCCATCGCCCACGTGGCCTTCGAAAGTCGGGGACTCGCTGGCCTCATCCTCGCCGTCGCCACTGGCGAACGTAGGAAGCTCAGCACCGGCGTCGGCGTCGTCCTCGTCGCCCATGGCGAACG
>CALFPJ010000086.1 GCA_937919655.1 uncultured Gemmatimonadales bacterium | reverse complement strand
TGAGTTCTTCGACGGTAACCGGGAGCGTTGAGTCGTAGCCGTAGACCACCATGGCTGCGGAATCACCGACGAGTAGGGCGTGGGCTCCGGCTTCTTCGAAAATTCCCGCACTGAGATAGTCGTAGGCGGTGATCATGGACCATCGCTCGCCACGAATGCTCAACTCAGCAAGATCATGCAGTGTTAACCGACGCTCAGGCGGTGAGTAATGCGTTGACATTTTTCTCCAATCTCGAGGCTCACAAGGAGTCCCCGGACCATGTTGAGAAGGGTGTGCGTTCAGGGATAAGCATGGCACGACTTGATCCTGTTGTCAGCCCCAGGTTGAGACTTATTAAAGTGCTCGCGAAAATTGTGGTCTGGATTCGGCCCTCACTCCTACAGCGCGGGCGATGCCACCGGCGGCTCGGAAGAGGCGGCACGCTTCGCCGGGGGTTGATCGTAGGTCGATGAGCGAGGGTCGATCTCCGGGCCCTTTCACACCGCACGTTGATGTGCCCTGCGGAGGGACCTGAATCGCAGACAGTTCCCATGACCGCCAGTGGGCGAGTTACGCGGCCGTTTTCGGGCAGCTACTCGTCTCCGCTGACAGGCCTGGTGGAGTAGGAACTCCGCGAAACCGCTTGACACGAGGTGTGATTCAACGAACAATCGGTTTGGCTAGTACTTGTTACGAGGTCAATATTGCGAGGCGAATAGGAGTTCCGATGGTTACCTACCAATACAACTGCGATGATGACGGTCCCACTGATGTCCGTCTTCCCATGGGCACGGCAACTGAGACGATTGCCTGCCCCGTCTGCACTCAGCCGGCTCGACGGGTCTTCACCAGCCCCATGCTCTCCGCAGTGGATCAGAATCGGATGAAGCTCATCGACTCCACGAAGGCGACCAGCGACCGCCCTGAGGTCGTAACATCTATTCCTTCGGATGGACGGCGCAAGAAGCAGCCGATGGCCCCACCGAATCCGATGCTGCAAAAGTTGCCGCGTCCATAATCCTGAACGGCGAAAGAAGAAGGCGGGCTCCCCAAGGGAGCCCGCCTTCTTCTTTGTGGTGGAGGGTTTTGAACAGATCGCTAGCCCCCCGCACCGGGTGATACTTATTACCACGGGTATGGAGCCCACTGACCTTCCGTGTGGTCTGCCCAGCGCGACATCGGCACAGCCATGCCGCCCTTTACCTTAGTGGGACCGCTTGCCGAGGGAGCAACGTCGAAATCGAAGATCGCCCTTGGCAGGTAGACGGTCGAGCAGGCATTCGGGATATCGACGACGCCGGAGAGACGTCCTTCGATTGGAGCCGAGCCCAGGATCATGTATGCCTGAATCTCGCTGTACCCGAACTTCGTCAGGTAGTCGATGGCGTGCAGGCAGGCCCGCTGATATGCAAGGAACGGATCCAGATAGCGCTGCACCCCATCCAAGGTCACCGAGGTTCCCGAGAATGCCAGCCATTCGCTGTACAGGGGATCTATGATGCCCGGCATGAAGATGGCGTTCTCTGACACGCCATAAGTCTCCATCCCGCCCTTGATGATGTCGACGCCAAGCGTCATGGAGCCGCCGCTTTCGATGGCCCCGCAGAAGGTGATCTCACCATCGCCCTGTGAGAAGTGCAGGTCACCGAAGGACAGATTCGCTCCATCGACGAACACCGGGTAGAAAACCCGGGTGCCCTTGGTGAAGTTCTTGATGTCCTGGTTGCCACCGTTCTCGCGTGGGGGAGCCGTGCGAGCAGCTTCGCCCGCGGCCTTGTCGTAAGCAGCACCCGAGAGGGAGCCCATGATCGCACTGTCCGGATTCGGTGGAAGTGCCAGTGGTGGCACCCGATTCGGATCGGTCTTGATCAGGTCGGTCTCCCGCTTCGTCCACTTGGCCAGCAACTCGGCGGACGGAGCGACGCCCATCAGTCCGGGATGCTGGATGCCGGTGTAGGAGACGCCCGGGATGTGACGCGATGTTGCCACGCCTCCACGGAAGTCCCAGATCACCTTGTAGGCATCCGGGAATTGGTCGACGAGGAAGCCACCACCGTTTTCCCGAGGGAAGACGCCGGTGTAACCCCAGCCTTGACCCGCGACTCCGTCGACATTCTCGTCTTCGCACGGCCCGACGTCGAGAATGTCGACGACAAGGAGGTCGCCTGGCTTGGCGCCCTCGATACGGAACGGTCCGCTGAGGACGTGAACGCCCGCGAGTGGGGCATCGCGCACATCATCGGCCGAGTCGTTGTTGCGGATGGCGCCATCGAACCACTCACGGCAGTCAGCGCGGAATACATCACCCGGCTTGACCGTGACATTGGCCGGGATATCCGGGTGCCAGCGGTTGTGCCCGACGTGCTTTTGATCGGTAAAGGACTTCGTGTTATCTAGAGGGTACAAATTCTTTGGCATATCTACTCCTACAGTTGTTTATGATGATTAGGCAGTGAAATTTCGGCTCAAACCGACGCTTCGACTGGCGCGGCGGACTTGTCCATTTTGAAGTACAGCGCTCCAAACACCACGACCCCGAAAACTGCTAGGACGATAGCGAATGTGTTTGCTGAAATGTCGTTAATTCGACCAGTCAGGATCAGGAACGCCGGTAAGGCTCCAGTTACGAAACCCTCAATCGCCGCAACTGCTCCGGTGTATTTGCCGATCCCGTCACGCTTCCTCGCCAAAAGGTAGAAGAAGAGCAACCACAGATAAGCCCAATAGAGCCAGATCACGCCGAAGACAGGGTCTCCCGCGTCGAAGGAGATGATCGAGAAGACTACCGCTGCAATCGCCACGAACAGCGAGAACATTCCCAATCCGGAGCCATCAAGATCCCACATCAGGTTGCACGCGACATACAGGTACGTGAAACCGAACAAGTAGAGGCCGGATGCCCCCAAGATCTGCGTCATATCACCGTCAGCATTAATAATCAGATAGGTCGGTGTGACAACTTGTAAGAGACCTACGAATATGTTCAGAGGTGCTGCTGACTTTGCATCAATCCATCCGAGCAACATTGTTCCATTGAGGAACAGAATCGCCCCGACGTATAACAATCCGACTGCGCCCATACGCGCCACCTTTCATAGAAAGACGATCCGTCCTTACAAGCGTTCAGCAATGCGTGTCGATTCGCCTTGCTTTGAATGTTACTCCCGCCAAGATGCTTTGTCCTGCAAATGCCGAAACTCAGAAAAATTGATCATGAAATCTGGTGCCTGCCGTACGTGGGGATTGTTCGTGAAATTTATGATCTGGATTCGGGCGCCGTGTCGGCAAGCTTGCGTCGGTCGCCGACCGGCTCTGCGACACAGTGCGTGCCCAACTTGTGGACTCATCGAATCAGCCAGAACGAAAACTCTCACCGCAAGGAGTTAAGTTTCCTGAGTAAATACAGACGAGGTACGCATTCAAGTCTCTCGGGCGTACTGACCTGACGGACTACGCCCCAAGGCGCGGAATGTCCCTATTACGATACGATACCGTTTCGTAATGGCTGGAGATTCCGGCAGCACACCTGCAACAGGAGAATGAATGGCAGAGAAACGTCCCATAGATTCAGCAGCCCGAGATTCCCACGGTGCATTTGGCGCTGACGGTCACCCCAGGCGGTGGGCGATTTTGGCGGTACTAGTCGTCAGCCTGTTAG
>CALFPJ010000085.1 GCA_937919655.1 uncultured Gemmatimonadales bacterium | reverse complement strand
CTCGTCACGCCTTTGCTTCGCTTTCTCCCAGTTTGCGCTTTTGGATTTCCTATTCGTAAGACACCTCAATCGACCTTTCGGGCAAGCGTTGCGCACAGGTCCTCACGCAGACCGTCAATGGCACTGCGCCAAATCATTCACAGCGGTAGCGCGCCAAGTCGAACGATTGTATAATCTTTGTATAAGAAAATACTTGAACAAAGTTGCGCATCATTATGCCATCAACTGAGGACACCGTCCGACGAGTGCTGCGCCTTAGCGCGTTCCTCTTCGCGGCTGCGTTGCCATCGGCAGCGAAGGCTCAGTCGGGAGTTACCCCAGCCACGACACCTTGGTGGGACGAACTGGGCGACAGCACGCTGACCGGCCTGCTGCGAAGCGCCATGGAAGCCAACGGGGACCTCGACGCCGCTGTGTCCAGGATGCTCCAAGCAGAGGCCGCCGCGGATCGTTCGCGAGCCGAGTTGATGCCTTCGCTCTCTCTCGACGCTCAAGCCAGCACCGGGCCTCTCGACGGACTCGGATTCCAATTCGGAGGCATTCCGCGTGGTGATGGCAGCAGTGGGCCCACGCCTTCGCTCTTCTATACCGGTTCGGCCACCGCACGCGCGAGCTATCAAGTGAGCTCGTGGGGGGCGCAGTACCGGACACTCAAGGCCAGCCGACTGGAAGCGATGGCCCGCCGAGGAGATGAGGACGGTGTCGCGCTC
The DNA here is from genome assembly GCA_937919655.1 of uncultured Gemmatimonadales bacterium. Lineage (GTDB taxonomy): Bacteria > Gemmatimonadota > Gemmatimonadetes > Longimicrobiales > Gaopeijiaceae > CALFPJ01. Next base: position 5,365 of record CALFPJ010000085.1, on the reverse strand, counting down.
GGCTTGGTGGGGCAGGTAGCGCAGACCTACTACGACGTCGTGTCGGCCAGGGCTCAGATCGAGGTTATCGCACGACAGCTCGAAGTCGGAGAGCAGCTCGCGCAGGTTGCGCAGCTTCGTTACGAGCGTGGCGAAGCAACCGCACTCGAAGTCCTTCAGCAGCGACAGCAACTCGCGACGACGCGCGCAACGCTACCTCCGGCTCGGGTAGATCTGCGCCTGGCTCAGTCGCGGCTCGAGTCACTGCTGGGGCGAGATCCCTCAGAAGCGTCGGTGGTCGTGGACGCCGAGCTGCCCGGAGTGGGTGACGCGGAAGTAGAAGCAAATAGAATCGATCCGCTCGCGCGGCCTGACCTGCGCGGTGCCGCGGACCGCTTCCAGGCCGCAGAGGCGCGAGTCTCCGCCGCGAAGTGGAGTGTGTTGCCCACAGTGAGTCTGTCCGCGAGCACCGGTTCACAGTTCTTCCGCAGTGTTGGAACCGCAACCCAGTCCACGTGGGGTGCGTCCATGACCGTGTCACTACCGGTGTGGGACGGATTGGACCGCTCGGCGCGTGTCCGGGAGGCTTCTGCGGACGCCCGCGCGAACCGCTCGTCGCTGGAACAGCTCCGCCTCAACGCACTCGCTGAGGTGGTATCGGCACGCGTTCAGCAGGAAGGGCAACAAGCTCAACTGGACGCGCTTCGGGATCAGCTCGAGGCTTCCGAGCGCGCTTTCGAAGAATCTCGCCGTCGCTACCTGGCCGGCCTCGCCACCGTTCTCGACGTCTTGAACGCGATGAACGGTATGCAGCAGGCCGAGCTCGGGGTGATTCGCACACAACGTACCCTGCTGGCTTCTTGGATCCAGCTCAAACAAGCCATCGGTGGTCCCTGGACTCAGGGATTACGCCGTCGCCTTCTGGAGTCGTCATGAGTTCGAAACGCCGTACAGTTGGCATTCCCCTCCTGATCGTGCTCGCTGGCCTCGTGGCTGCGGTCATCCTCGTCGTCATGGCGCCTGAGCCGGAAGCCGTCGTTCCGGAAAGGGCGGTTCCAAGTGTCCTCACGGAGGTCGTCGAGAGTGAATCCGTGCGAGCCACCGTCGTCGGGAACGGCGTTGCTTCTCCCTCTCGTGAGATCACACTCATTCCTGAAGTGTCGGGACGCATCGTGTCGATGTCGCCCGCGCTCGTTCCGGGCGGTGTGGTCGAGGCGGGTGACATCCTGGTTCGGATCGACCCGCGCGACTACGAACTCGCCGTGGAGCAGCAGAGAGGCCAGGTGCGAAGTGCAGAGCTCGAGGTGGAGTTGGAAGCCGCCCGGCAGCAAAACGCCCTCGAAGAGTGGCGAATCCTCGGGTCCGGGGGAGAGCCGTCTCCACTCGTACGGCGCGAAGGCCAGCGGGCTGCCGCGGAGATGAACCTGACGTCGAGTCGCAGCACCCTCGCCAGGGCCGAATTGGACCTCGAGCGCACGGTGATTCGGGCGCCCTTCAACGCGTCCGTCGTCGAGGAGTCCGTCGATGAAGGTCAGGTGGTAGGGCTGCAAACGACGATTGCACGGCTGGTTGGGACCGATCAACTCAGAGTGACACTCTCGGTGCGGGTGGAAGACCTCGCCCTCATCGAATTGCCCGACGGCTCACAAGCGGGAAGTGTGGTGGCCATCCGTCAGCGCCTCAGGACGGGTGAGCAGGTCGAGCGTACGGGCCACGTCGTCGGACTCGTGGACCGGTTGGACCCCCAGACCCGTCGGGCTGAGATCGTCGTGACTGTCGACGATCCTCTGGGCCAGGGTGAAGCGCTGCCGTTGCTTCCTGGATCGGCCGTCGAGGGAGAGATCGAGGGGCGTGTCCTTGAGTCGGTCGTGCGGGTTCCCCGTGCTGCCGTATATGACGGGAGTACCGTCTGGGTGGTCTCTGAAGGTGACGTGCTCGAAAAGCGCACGCTCGAAGCCGTTTGGGGAGACGATGACGCCGTGTTCGTGCGCATTGGACTCACTGCCGGTGACGCACTTGTGACCAGCCCGCTGAGTTCCCCCGTGGAAGGCACACGCGTTCGGGTGGCCGGGAGCAACCAATGAACACTCCGGCTTCGGAGCAGGAGCGGGGTCCTATTGCCTGGATGGCGAAGAACCCTGTAGCCGCCAACCTCCTGATGTTCGTGATCCTGTTGGGCGGGCTCCTCGCCACACTGGGTTTGAAGCAGGAAGTCTTCCCCGCCTTCGATCTCGACCTGATCAGCGTCTCCGTTCCGTATCCGGGTGCGAGTCCTATAGAGGTCGAGCAGGGCATCCTTCTCGCGATCGAAGAAGCCGTTCTCGGTGTCGAGGGTGTGAAGCGTGTCACATCGGTTGCCCGCGAGGGTTCGGGCTCCGTGTCTGTGGAACTCCTTCTCGGAGCAGAAACGGACCGGGTCTTGGCCGACGTGACCAACGTCGTGGATCGGATCACATCGTTCCCAGCGGAAGCGGAGCGGCCCACGATCGCGACCGCTGGTCGCAGGCAGCCGGTGATCTCGCTCATTCTCTCTGGTGACCAAGATCTCGAGACGCTGCAACCGCTCGCGGAATCGGCACGTACCGAGCTCCTCGGCCTTGGTGGCATCACTCAGGTCGACGTGTCTGGCGTCCGTCCGTTGGAAATCAGCATCGAGGTGCGGAGCGAGGACCTGGAGGCTTACGACCTCACGCTCGAGCAGATCGCGCAGCAGATCCGACAGGCGTCCGTCGATCTGCCGGGTGGCGGGATCGAAACCGCCAGCGGCGAAGTCCTCGTTCGTGTGGCCGACCGTCGTAAACGATCCGAAGGCTTCGAGGACATCGTGATTCGGGCCGAGCCCAATGGTGCCGAGCTTCGTGTCGGTGACATCGCCTCGGTGCGTGATGGCTTTCAGGATACGGATCAGTCCTTGTTCTACAATGGCCAGCCCGCGGTTCAGCTGATCGTGTCCCGCGTCGGTAATCAGACGCCGACCGGGATCGCGACTACGGTGAAGGCCTACTCAGAGGATCTCGCGCTCAGGCTTCCGGAGCAGGTCTCCGTCTCGACGTGGAACGACGATTCCGAGACTCTCCGTGCGCGTATCGATCTCCTCTTCAGGAATGCTGTTCTCGGATTGGTCCTCGTCCTGGTTCTCTTGGGGCTCTTCTTGGATCACGGCCTCGCGGGCTGGGTCGCGCTGGGTATCCCGATCTCGTTCTTCGGAGCGTTCTTGGGCATGGTGCCTGCGGATCTGTCGATCAACGTGATCACGCTCTTCGCGCTCATCGTGACGCTCGGACTCGTCGTGGATGACGCCATCGTCGTGGGGGAGAACGTCCACGCGTATCGATCGAAGGGTTTGGCTCCCATGCAGGCGGCGATCCGTGGGGCTCGAGAAATGGTCGTACCCGTGACCTTCTCCGTGCTGACGACGATGGTCGCGTTCGCTCCGTTGCTCTTTGTGCCAGGTGTCACCGGGAAGATCTTCCGCCTGATCCCGCTCGTTGTGATCGCAGTTCTCTTCTTCTCGTTGATCGAGTCGTTCTTCATTCTCCCGGCTCACCTCGCGCACCGGAAGGAAGGATCGAGCGGCCGGTTTGATCGTTTGTTCGCGCCCATCGATCGAGTGCAGGGACATGTGAGCGGCTGGCTCGCGAGCTTCATCGAGGGCAGCTACATCCCTACGCTCAAGCGAGCGCTCGAAGCTCGTTACGTCACGCTCGCGGTTGCTGCCGCGCTCCTGATCCTGACGATGGGGGCGGTGGGTGCGGGTATGGTGCCCTTCAACTTCTTCCCGCCCATCCCTGGCGACGTCGTGTCGGCTAGTGCTCGGCTCCCCTACGGAACGAACATCGCGAACACCCGCGCCGTCCAACTCGAGTTGGAGCAGAGCCTCGACGCTGCGGTGGAGCAAGCCGGTGGTAGAGATGTCATCCGCGGCGTCATGACACGACTCGGTTCGGCGTCTGGTGGGCAGAGTGCTCAGAGCCAGGGGAGCCACTTGGTCGCGGTCGAGGTCGCCCTGGTCCCTTCAGGTGAGCGCGACTTCGACGCCGTGGACTTCGAGTCGTGGTGGAGGGACGCACTCCCTCCGCTTCCCGGTGTCGAAGTCGTGAAGATCAGCGGCACATCGACACAGGGACCAAGCGCAGGCTCGGCCGTCAGCGTAGAGCTGAGTCACCCGGACAACGAACGTCTCGCGGAAGCCTCCCAGGTGCTGGCGAACAAGCTTCGTGAGGTCCCGTCGCTCGTGACCGTCGACAAAAGTTACACCGATGGAAAACCACAGCTCGACTTCAAGCTGCGTGACGAAGCGCGTGCGTGGGGGCTGACCAGCTCGGACGTTGCCCGCACGATCCGGTCGTCCTTCTTCGGTGCGGAAGCGCTCAGAGAACAGCGTGGCCGAAACGAGATCAAGGTTATGGTCCGGCTGCCGGAGGAGCAGCGCTCGTCCGAGAACGACATCGAGCAACTTCTAGTGGGATTGCCTCAGGGCGGCACGGTGCCGCTGGCCTACGTGGCCGACGTGTCACGTGGGCGCTCGCCCACAGAGATCACACGCGAAGAGGGTCGGCGGACCGTAACTGTCGCAGGCGAGCTCGCACCCGGAGCTTCATCGGCGCGGCCTGTGATTGCGACACTCTCGCGGAGCATATTTCCTGAACTGCGGGAGCAGTTTCCTGGGCTGGAGACCCGTTTCTCCGGGCAGCAGCAGGAACTGAATGAGAGTCTCAGTTCGCTCGGGCCCATGTACCTCGTGGCGTTGCTCCTCATGTTCTCCATGATCGCCATCCCATTCGGCAGCTACTTGCAGCCCTTGGTTGTGATGTCGGCCGTTCCGTTCGGAATCGTGGGGGCGGTGCTCGGGCACCTCATCATGGGCTACGAGCTCAGCATGGTGAGCGGATTCGGCATCATCGCATTGTCGGGGATCGTGGTGAACGACTCGCTCGTGCTCGTGGACTCCGTGAACCGTTTCCGGGCTGAGGGCATGGACCTCTTCGAGGCTGTGGTCGCTGGGAGCGCACGACGCCTGCGCCCGATCCTGCTCACGTCGCTGACCACGTTTATTGGCCTGGCACCCATGATCCTGGAGCAGTCCTCGGCTGCGCGTTTTCTGGTGCCCATGGCCATCAGTCTGGGCTTCGGTGCGCTTTTCGTAACCGTGATCTCGCTGATCGTCGTGCCGGCGCTGTACATGATCCTAGAGGATCTGAAGGCGTGGACTGGGAGTGCGGGGAGTGTCCCGAGCAGGGAAAGGTTGCCGGTGGGGGCCGACTAAGGGAGGGAGTGAGTGCCGGACTCGCACACCGTGAGCTCCTCGATGGCGTAGGCGCTGTGGGCAGATCGTCGACCCCACCTGTGCGAAAGGCGGTCGGCCCGCGCACGCACCGTGCACGCT
>CALFPJ010000084.1 GCA_937919655.1 uncultured Gemmatimonadales bacterium | reverse complement strand
GAACCTGTGGAAGGTATGGAGAGCGACGACCGAGAAATTCGGGCACAAGATCGTCGATTCGGAGATCCGGGACTCGGGCTCGACAAGCACCAGCCCCGGGGGGATCTCGGCTTATACGCAGGACGGCTTTCCGATCTTCAAGCGCTTCCTGGCGACGGTGCGGGTGACCTTCTGATGCGCCCGCGCACGAAGGGATACAGGACGAGGCTGCTGACGTCAGATGAAACCACAAAGGGACCTATCATGAATAGCGTGATCGAGATGGTGCTCGGGTCGCGACGAGTTTGCGCCGTCGTGGCGCTTTCGGTGACCCTTGGGCTTACGGGCTGCGACACGGCAGATCTCCTTAGCGTGGATCTCCCGGGTAATGTCACGGCCGATGATGTCGAAAAAGCTGGCTTGGCGAAGATAATGCGGACATCCTCCATCGGTGACTTCGAGTGGGCGTGGGATAGTTACGTAGACTTCGCGGCCGGACACTCGGACGAGTACATCCAGTCTTCAGGAAATTTCACAGGAAGGCGGCTGCAGTTGCGGGATATCCCAGGGGATCTCCCGCAGTATCAGGACAACATCTTTGGCCGGCTTCACCGGGCGCGCTTCATGCTGGAGGCTAACTTCGACCGGCTTGAGGCGTTTACCGATGCGGAGGTCGCGGACCGACGCATGTTCCAGGCCGAGATGCGGACCTACGGGGCCTTCCTCTACGTGGCGTTCGGAGAGGGTTTCTGCGGAACGCCGCTCGACGGGGATGGCGTGGTCCGGACCCCGGACCAGCTACTGCAGATCGCCGTGGATCAGTTCACGGAGGCCCTCACAATGGCGGGGTCTGCGGGTCGGGCAGACCTCCAGAACGCGGCACGGATCGGACGGGCCCGTGCGTACCTCGACCTGAAAGACTACGCCAGCGCCATCAGCGACGCTAAACAGGTCGTGGAAGGTCTCGACTTCTATGCGACCCGGGAGTCTGGTGAAACCCGGCGCTCGAACTCGATGGCGAACAGGAACGAACTCAATTCCAGCAAACAGTCGTCGGTCGCCCCGGGCTTCCAAGACGTGCGGTGGAAGGGCGTAGCCGATCCGCGGATCCATGCGATTCAAACCTCTTTCACCGGTCACGACGGCTCAACGATCGTGTGGCGGCACGACAAGACGCCCGAAAGCTTCACTGCGGGTGCGGGTCAGGACGTGATCATTGCTTCGTACCGGGAGGCCCAAATGATCATCGCCGAAGCCTCGGCGATGACCGGCGATCTGCCGAGCGCTATCAGCATCATGAACGACTTTCACATCGCGGCGGGGATTCCCCCGGTGGGTGCCGTTGATCTTCCCACCCAGGACGACGTCGTGCGGCACGTGATTGAGGAGCGCCGGCGAGAGTTCTTCGTTGAAGGCGGCCATCGCCAGAGAGATCATCTGCGCTGGCGTGGGGGCCCGTTCAATGTGCCTTATCTCGGCGAGCCAGGTTCCGATCATCCGAACGGAATTGATCACCAGGGTCAGGTCTATGGCGCCACCACTTGCTTCCTGGTAGCGCAGAACGAGCAGATCGGCACATAGTCTTAAGCCTGCGGTACCGTTCGGTCCTTCCCGGGGCCGGACGGTACCGTGGGTTTGATAGATAGCGGTTTCAACCACGCGATCGGCTAGGGAATCGCGGTGGGTCTTGTAGTGAATGGGACCCGGAACGGATAGGAAATCCGAACGGTTCGGTCGTCGTAGGCCGAGGTCTGGATCGTGCCGATCGCGAACCCAGACGGGCACAACTACAGCCGCACAGAGGCGCGCCTATGGCGGGTTCGCGAGGCGTATGGCTTTCCGCCCACGGCGCCATCGCTCCAGTCAGGCCGCCGAAGTGGACGCGCTGCGCTTCACGACGAGCCTGCTGGCCCGGGCGATGACGCGTGGCGCGCGCCTCTAGGCACACGGACGTCGTCGACTCCCGCAAACGGCATGGCCCCGCCGCGTCGCCCGCTCTAGCTTCCCGAAGTGCGGTATCACTCATGGGGGAGCTTCGATGCAGCGTACCTGTTCGGTCGGTCCGACGCGCTTGAGGGTGGGCTTCACGGCGGTAGTGTTCGCCGCGGCCGGTTTTGTCATCCTAGCGTTCGCCCCGGCGCCCCTCTCTGCCCAATCGCTCACCTGTGATCTCACTGGCTACACGCCCGTCGCCGGGGTCTCGGCGGCGATGTCCGGCGGTCTGCTGACTGTGGAATGGGCCGGTGCGGGCCAGGAGCGGCTCCGCTTGCGACTCGGACTGGTTGAGGGGGCACCCCAGATCGACCAATTCGCGATCCAGGCGGCCGGCGGGGATTGGGTCATCGGCGCGAGGCATGCCGCGTTCGAGTTCAAGATCGTGGAAGGGCTCCGCCGGATCAGCAATCAGCAGCTTGTGCCGTTGCGGGCGCTCGACGTCGAACTCACAAGCGAAGTGGTCGATCGCTATAAGTGGGATGTCTTCTGGGATGCACCGCTAGACCTGCGCGAGCCGGTGCCCGCCAACAATCCTCCGCCGATTGAGGGGGTCGCGCATCAACCCGGCCTGCCAAGATCGCCGGGTGAGGTTCGCCGGGCGAACGCGTCCTTCGACGTATCGACGTGTCGGGTCGCGCGGGAAGGCCGCAGCCTGACGGTAGCATTTCCCGGCATGCATCTGGGTTCGTTCGACGGGGAACTGGTCCTGACGGTCTACAGCGGCACGAACCTCATCCGCGTTGAGAGTGTTGCGGCGACTGACCTTCCTTCCGTGGCCTACAAGTACGACGTCGGAATCGTCGGGCTCGACCTCGATGACCGGAGTGCAGTCAGTTGGCGGGACATTGCGAACAAGGTGCAGTCCTATTCCATGAAGGGGCCGGCCAACCAAGACGACGTTGTGCTTCGCGCCGCCAACCGGCTCGTCGTCGCCGAGACGAACGGGATGGCGATTGCCGCGTTTCCCCCACCCCACAAGTTCTTCTGGGCTCGCGAGGTCGAGATCAACGTGGGTTACAACTGGTACCGGAAGGGTGACGACGGGTCCTTCGGCATCGGCATCAGGCAGGGAGAGCAGGAGGTCGTTGATCGGTACCTCGCGAACTGGTCGCTCTACAGCGCGCCGCCAGGGTCCGAGCAACACATGGCCGGATTCTTCTACGCAACGCTCGGAGACAGGACGGACGCCTTCGAGGCGGTGCTCGCCTTCACCAACGGCGACGTGTACCGATCCATACCCGGGTACAAAGTTCTGGGGAGTCACTATCACACCGATATGGGGCGTAAGCTGCTGGCGACCGGGAGCGTGGATTCCAGGCTCTCCGACTTCGAGGTCCTTCGCTCGGCGGGCATCAACATCGCTGGCCCTGTGGACCGACCTCGGGACCCCACACAGCTGGAGGAGCAACATTGGCTCTTCCGCGGGGCCGAGCGTCACTCCGACGACGACTTTATGGTGATGCCGCAGATGGAAAACACCAATCTGTTGGGTGGCCATTGGGACCTGCTCTTTTCGCACCCGGTCTACTACGCTGACGAGCGCGCGGACGGGACACCGCTCGTAACGGATCATCCCGAATACGGTCGCATGTACAACATCGGCTCGACCGAGGACATGATGACTATGATTGAGGCTGAGGACATGCTCGTCTTCATGCCTCATCCCCGCACGAAGGGTTCGACCGGGTACCCAGACGCGGTCGCGGGGACGCCCCAGTTTCTCAGTGATTGGTACAGGGGTGTCGGTTGGCGGTGGGGCATGGGTTCGGATCTGTCGGAGCGACGCCTGTCGGATCATCGGGTGATCCCCCTCCTGGACGACATGAACAACTGGATCGCGGGTACGTCGCTGAAGTTGAAGTCGTTGCTCGCGATCACCGAGACCTACTTCAAGGCGCCCGGCGACGACATCTACGCCAACGGGCCTGTGTCATACGTCCGCATGGATCAACTGCCCGAGCCTGGCGACTACGCGCCGATCGTCAGCGCGTTGCGCGACGGTGAGTACTTCGTGACGTCCGGCGAGGTCTTGATCCCGTCCCACGCGTACGAGGGCCAGGGTGCCATGATGGCCGTCGTGGCCGATGTAGCGTGGACCTTTCCGCTCGACTTCGTCGAAGTCGTCTACGGAGACGGGACGACCACCACCACCCACACGCTATCGGCAAAAGATCTCCCTGCCTTCGGGCAAAACACCTTCCGTATTCCATTCGATGCAACGGGACAGGCGTGGGTTCGCTTTGCGGCATGGGACGTGGCGGGCAACGGGGCCATGACGATGCCGGTGCGGGTGAATCGATAGGTGCTTTTGCTTGGTCAAGCGGCCCACGATTCGCGTTGAGCGCTCGAACAGTCCAGGCATCTTCTTAACCAGTTTTTTTTACAATATATACTATTTGAGTCCTATCTCGGGAGTAGGCTAGAAGACGAAGCTCTGGAATCCCGCCGCAGCCGTTCTTTCCAAAAGAGACCGTTCCATGGAGAAGTCGCTCAAGGCGCCTCAGTTTCAGATTCTGCTCACCCTCGCGCATCGCCCGGTCCACGGCTACGGCATTCGCCACGAGGTGCTCGATCGAACGGATGGCACGGTGAACCTATGGCCCGGCATGCTTTACCGGACTCTCAACGGGCTCGAAGAGGCCTCCCTCATCGAAGAGTGCCCGGCCCCGGATGACGCGCCCACGGACGCGCGGGAACGAGTGTACTACCGACTGACGGATGAGGGCCGGAGTGCGCTCGCCACCGAGGTGGCTCGCATGGAGAGTTACGTGGCGACGGCGCGGGCGAGAGAAGTGACTCCAGACCATGCGTGAGGTGAACCCTCGCGACCCGGTGCCGCGCCCGGTGCCGCACCGCTACCTCGGGGCTCTTCTGCTCTTCTACCCGCGCGCCTTTCGGGAACGTTATGGTGTGGCGATCCTCGCGGGGCTTCGGGAGGTGTACGAGGAAGTGCATCCTGGCGCGGGTTCATGGCAACACCTACGGCTAGGGATCTCGGCCTTCGCCGATTCCGCAAGCCAGGGGCTGCGGGAACGTCTCAGTCGCGTCGCCCGCTGGATGTGGACGGGTAGCTCTTCCGGTGGCGACCGCAGCCGGAGGGAAAATGGACCGATGAGCACGGGTCCGCGCCCGCGTTTCGAGGCCATCACGCGCGATGCTCGGCACGCCCTTCGGGCGCTCATGAAGCGGCCCGGCTTCACGCTTGTGACCGTGCTCACACTGGGGATCGCCATCGGCGCGAATGCGGCCATTTTCACGCTAGTCCATCGAGTGTTGATTCAGCCCCTGCTATTCCCTGAGCAGGACCGCATCGTCAGCCTCTGGCACCTGGCGCCCGGCCTCAGTCCGGACGAAATCAATCAGTCGCAAGCGACTTACTTCCTGTGGAGGTCGGGCGCGGCTTCCTGGACGCCGATGACATTCCGGGTGCACCCAATACTGTGGTCCTGACCTACGAGTATTGGCAAAATCGGTTCGGGAGCGACGCGAGTATTGTGGGTAGCACCCTGAATCTGGACGGTCAGCCTACAGAGGTGATCGGCGTGTTGGGCAGGGGCTTCCCCGTGCGCCGGCTCCAGCTGCTGCTACCGGCGCGTCTCGACCGTGCAACGGCGCTGAGCGGCGACTTCAGCTACCAGGTGATCGCGC
>CALFPJ010000083.1 GCA_937919655.1 uncultured Gemmatimonadales bacterium | reverse complement strand
CGAAGGTGAAGAATGCCGTGGGCGGGCGAGTCCGGTTCTTTATTAGCGGTGGCGGCCCTCTCGCTGCGGATCTGAACCGTTTCTTCTACTCGATCGGGCTTACGATTCTCGAGGGGTACGGGCTCACGGAGACGAGTCCTGTGACGAATGTGAATACCATGGAGGACTTCCGCATCGGGACCGTCGGCAAGCCCGTGCCGGGCACTGAGGTCAGGATCGCGGGCGACGGGGAGATTCTCCTTCGCGGACCCCAAGTGATGAAGGGGTACTACAGGAAGCCCGAGGCCACTGCAGAGGTCATCGACGCTGACGGGTGGTTCGCCACTGGGGATATCGGGGAGGTCGACGCGGATGGTTTCCTCAAGATCACCGATCGAAAGAAGGACATCTTGGTTACTGCGGGCGGAAAGAACGTGGCTCCGCAGCCGATCGAGAACCGACTCAAGACCCACCCGCTAGTGGAGCAAGCCGTCCTGGTCGGAGATCGCCGCCGGTACTGCGCCCTACTTATTGTGCCGGATTTTTCGGTCCTCTGAGCGTGGGCGAAAGCGCAGGGCATCCAATGGACTTCCCTTGACGACCTCACATCGAATCCTACCGTCATCGGCTACGTGGAAGATCAGCTTTTCCCTATGCTCGCCGACCTCGCCTCGTTCGAACGACCAAAGAAGGTTGCTCTCCTCGCCGAGGAGTTCACAGTGGAGAACGGCTTCCTGACACCCACCCTCAAGGTCAAGCGCCAGGTCGTAAGAGAGCGACTTGATCACGTTATCGATGGCCTGTACTCAGAAGAGGCGGCCGACGCCACCGGCCCCTGAACCACATGACGGACGATCAGGATTCTGTTGTAATGGTCGTGATGACGACTGTGCCCGACGCTCTCGTGGCCGGGAGCATCGCAACCCGTCTTCTCGAGGAGAATTTGGTTGCCTGCGTCAACATACTTCCGGGTGTCCTGTCGCTGTACCGATGGCAGGGGGAGATACGGCGTGATTCAGAAGTACTGCTTTTAGCGAAGACCACGAGCGCGGTGGTCGCGAACCTCAGCGAGAGGATCGTCGAACTGCACCCCTATGACCTCCCTGAAGTCCTCGCACTTCCGGCACCAGCCGGCTCTGTCGAATATTTCGATTGGGTGCGCGGTGAGGTGGGGTCGGTCGCGTGACCGCCAAGAAGAGAAAGCGGGGGAAGAAGGCGACCCAAGTCGCAGCGGACGACGACCAGGTGGAGTTGCTCTCCGACTTAGTCCCGAGGGCAGTGACGGAGGCGGAGGCCGACGGTCTCAATGAGGTCGGAACAGCTCCGGAGGGGCCCGACATAGCCCGCAAGGAAGCTGGCTCCGTTGACCTGGTGCCCGCTGCCGCTGCACTGCCTGAGGGCTCGAGGAGCCAGACTCCGACGGACTTCGCCATGACACGCGAAGATACCGCGGGATCCGATGTTGGCCGGGAAGGCGCCCTAGGAGTGAGGCCCGCGGGCAAACAGCTCGCGCGCGCGCGCGACCTGGTGGAAGAGGGGAAGGTGCACGAGGCGATCGATCTTTATGTCGAGATCCTCGCCACGAACCCCGCGAGTCTCAAGGCACACAACAACCTCGGAGTGCTTTTCGATGAGTTGGGGCGTCATGAGCTAGCCGTAAAGCATTTTGAGGAAGCGTTGAAACTCGAGCCGGACAACGTGGAGGTGCTCACAAACCATGGATCTACGTTGACCGCGCTCGCGAGGTATGAGGAGGCTGACGCAGTTCTTCGACGCGCCGTCCGGATGGCTCCAGAGGACTTCGGTGGACGGCTTGCGATCGGGATCCTGTCCTTTAGGCGGGGGCTCTATGGTCAGTCGGAATTGGAATTGCGGTGGGTGCGTGACAGAGACCCACAAAACGGGCCCGCCTTCTACTACAGCGCCGAAGCGTTCAATCGAGTGGGACGGTTCGATGAAGCGGCCGCGCTCATGGAACGCGCTGCCGAGCTCATGCCTCAGGACCCTCGACCCTTCTATACGCTGGGTCACCTCTACGATCGTAAAAGCCTCCATCGTGAGGCCGCTGATATGTACAAGCTGGCTCGCGAACTCCAAGTAAAATGATCCGGGTCGTTCAGGAGAGCCTTTCGACAATCTCGACCGATGCGGTGATGAGGGCGATCCGGTCCGACCTGGGACCGATCAACACCATGTCGAGGGACCTTCTGCTCGCTGCAGGGGAGGAAGTGGAGGAGCGGCTCCGCAGGGTGGGGGTGCTC
>CALFPJ010000082.1 GCA_937919655.1 uncultured Gemmatimonadales bacterium | reverse complement strand
AACAAAATCCGAAAGAGGACATTTCTATTGCAACCAATGCGGACATTTCTAAATCAATGTCACACCGCGTTGAGCCTTTGCCTTGCCCGGGCCCTCCCCGGGAAGCATCCTGACTCAACCGTTACAACGCCGCCCAGCACTACCGGAGGAATCTGCATGCGCTCGCTTGTCCACCGTGCGCTCTTGGTATTCGTCGCCCTGACTATCTTGGCCCCGGCGCGTCTCACCGCCCAGGCCGATGCGCGCCTAGATGCCCTCAAGGCTGAAGCGCTCCAGATGGTCGAGGCAGATGCGAAGATGGTCCAGGAGATCGTTGACATGCTGTTCAGCTTCGGGGAGCTGGGTATGCAGGAATTCGAGACCCAACGGTATTTAACCGGGATTCTGGCTGACCACGGATTCGACATTGAGCTTGGGGTGGCGGGCATGCCGAGCGCTTGGACCGCACGCTGGTCGAACGGAACTGGGAAGCCCGTCATCGCGATGGGCTCAGACGTGGACGGCATTCCCCAGTCGAATCAGAAACCTGGTGTCGCCTACCGCGACCCGATTCTTTCCATGGCTCCTGGGCACGGTGAGGGGCACAACTCGGGCCAGGCGGTGAACATCGTGGCCGCGCTCAACGTGCAGGAACTCATGGAGCGCGAAAATATCAGCGGCACCCTCCTCATCTGGCCGGGCATCGCGGAAGAACAGCTCGGCTCAAAGGCCTTTTTTGTGCGCGAAGGGGTATTCGATGGGGTCGACGTGAACCTCTTTACGCACGTGTCGAACAACTTCTCGATGACCTGGGGCCACACCAGCGGCAACGCACTCGTCTCTGCTCAGTTCCGCTTCCGTGGTGAGACAGCACACTCGGCGGGCTCGCCATGGCGCGGTCGTTCCGCGCTCGACGCGGTGATGTTGATGGCGCAGGCGTGGGAGTACAAGCGCGAACATCTGCGGCCGGCGCAGCGCTCGCACTACATCATTGTCGAGGGCGGGGATCAGCCGAACGTGGTCCCGCAAAGGGCGACCATCTGGTTCTACTTCCGCGAGGTGGACTACCAGCACGTCACGGAGATGTACGATGCGGCCAAGCTCATGGCTCAGGGTGCGGCGCTGATGACCGGGACAGAGATCGATACGATCATGACGGTGGGTTCGGCTTGGAGCCGGCACTTCAGCCGGCCAGTGGCTGAGGTAAGCCAGGCGAACATCGAGCGTGTGGGACTGCCTCAGTGGTCACAGGACGACATTACCCTCGCGAACGGGCTGCAGCGGGAAATGGGGCAGGAGGAGCGAGGGCTCCCCACCGAAGTGCCCCCGCTCCAGGGCCCGATCGATCTGCGGACCTACGCCGGTGGTGGCTCGGACGATATTGGCGACGTTTCCTGGAACATGCCCACCGTGACCATGCGGTATCCCGCGAACATGCCAGGTGGCCCCGGGCACAACTGGGCGAATGGAATCGCGATGGCCACCCCGATCGCGCATAAGGGGTCGCTCGCGGGTGCAAAGGTGCAGGCACTGACGTTGCTCGACCTGTTCTTGGACGGAAAGACGGTCGGCGACGCCTGGGAGTACTTCAACGACGTCCAGACCGCAGAGACGACGTACACGCCGTTCATCACTCCCGATGACAAGCCCGCGATTTGGCTAAACGAAGGCATCATGGCCCAGTGGCGGGAGCGTATGCGGCCGTACTACTACGACCCGACCAAGTTCGGGACGTATCTTGAGCAACTCGGCATTGTGTACCCCATGGTACGCACGCGGCCGATTAGTGAGGACGGTGCGCGCCACTGATGAAGCCGGGCCCACGAAGGGGTACCTGACCGGCCTGCTCCCCGACCTCGTGGGTCGCGTGCGTGTGCCGGAGTTGATGGACGATCCCGATCTAGATCGGGATCTCCATGAGGCCGCGCTCGACGCGCTCACGCGCATCAACAAGGTGTCCGGTGTGGCCGGAAGGGTGTGGCATGAGGCTCGCGAGCTGCACGCTGAAACCGGCGCGCCCGTTCGAATATTCGATGTCGCTTGCGGGCGCGGTGACGTCCTCATGGCGGTCGCCATGAGGGCCAAAGGGGCCGGCGTGCCAGTGGAAGTCGCTGGGTGCGACATTAGCCCGTATGCGGTTGAATCGGCGCAGGCGTCTTTCGACGAACGTGGCGTTTCTGGTGCCTTTTTTGTTCTTGACGCGCTTGGCGATCCGCTCCCGAAGGACTACGATCTCATTACCTGTTCATTGTTTCTCCATCATCTGGACGAGTCCGATGCGATCGAGCTGTTACGCCTGATGGCCGAGGCCGCTCGACACACCTTGTTGGTGCAGGATCTACGCCGGACGCGACTGGGGTACCTCCTTGCGCTGGTGGCACTTCACGCGCTCACGCGGTCCTCGATCGCTCGTGTGGACGGGCTGCGTTCCGTGCGTGGCGCGTTCACTGCTAAGGAAGCGCTTGACGTTTGCCGCCAGGCTGGACTGACAGGCGTCGAGATCTCCGTGGGGTGGCCACAGCGCTTCATCGCCAAGTGGCGCCGAACGTGACGCGGGTGCGAGGTGTTGCGGTCATCGGAGCGGGCCCCGCGGGGTCACTCGTAGCGCGTGAGATGGCCCGCAGGGGGGCCGACGTACTGCTGTTGGACCGTGCCGAGTTCCCACGCTGGAAGGTGTGTGGCTCCTGCATGAGCCCCGGTTCGGCCTCGATCCTCGAGAGCGTTGGCCTCGGTCACGTCCTGCAGCGACTCGGTGCGGTGCCGCTTACAGCCCTCCGATTGAGCGCGGGCAGGGTGCGGGCGACGCTCGGCCTTAGTCGACAGGTCGCCGTCTCACGCGAAGCATTGGACCATGCGCTCATCCAGGAGGCTGTGGACGCAGGCGTGCAATTCATGCCGGGGAGTCGTGTTCGCCTTGGCGACCTCGCCTCTGGGCACCAGTGCCTCCACCTCGATCAGGTGGGTGGGAGGAGTGAGATTCGGGCGCGTGTGGTTGTCGATGCGGCCGGATTGGTGGGGGCTACGGCTGGCTCTGATGCTGACCGCTCTGTCGTGCGGCCGGGCTCTCGGGTCGGGCTGGGAGCCGTTTTCAAAGAGGGCCCTTCCGAGTACGAACCCGGGGCGATTCACATGGTCATGGGACGCTACGGGTATGTCGGCCTTGTCCGGGTCGAGGACGGGCGCTTGAACGTCGCAGCGGCGTTTGATCCCGCTGCGGTGTCGGCCGCCGGTTCGCCGGCTGGCGCTGTCGCGGAGGTGCTTTCCGAGGCGGGATTACCTTCGTTGCCGGAGTCGCCGCTACTCGGCTGGCGTGGCACCCCTGCCTTGACCCGTGCGCCCGGCGCCGTCGTTTCGGAGCGCCTGTTTCGGGTCGGTGACGCGGCCGGGTACGTCGAGCCGTTCACCGGCGAGGGGATGGCTTGGGCGTTTAGTGGAGCCTGTGCGCTCGCTCCGATTGCCACCGATGCAGCCCGCGAATGGACGCCGGCGCATGCGCTCGCGTGGAGTCAGGCCCACGGTCAGGGCAGCCATCGCGGTCAGGCCGTCTGTAGGGCGGTCGCCTGGGGGCTGCGTCAGCCCCGCCTGAGCCGCGTCACCGTCAGGATCCTGGCGCATGCACCGGGGCTTGCGCGCCCCGTCGTGCGGCTGGTTGAATCGCCACCACGTTTTGCCCTGGAGGCCGCGCCATGGGCCTAAGAATTGTCGGCATCGGAACGGTGGTCCCCGAGCATTCCGCCACCCAGTCGGAATCGGCCGAACTGCATGCTCGCTTCTTCGACGCGACCGGCAAGCGCGCGCGAGTGCTTGAGGTGTTGTACCGGCGGGCGGGCGTGAAGAAACGGCACAGCGTGCTCCTTGAGGCGTCTGTGGGGCCTGTAGCGGAGCGCCAGTGGTTCTACGAGATCTCGGCCAGTCCCGAAGACTCGGGGCCAGGTACGGATCAGCGGATGCGGCGTTACGAACAGGATGCGCCGCCGCTTGGCGCGGAGGCCGCGCGCCGGGCCTTGGTCGATGCGGGTCTGTCCGCTTCCGCGGTCACCCACCTCGTCACGGTCTCCTGCACGGGCTTCTTCGCGCCTGGGCTGGACGTTGCGCTCGCCCACCTGCTCGACCTAACCCCGACGATCGAGCGCACCCATGTCGGTTTCATGGGCTGTCACGGCGCGCTCAACGGCTTGCGGGTAGCGAGCGCGTACACTGCGGCGGATCCCGATGCGTGCGTACTCGTGTGCTCCGTAGAGCTGTGCTCGCTTCACTTTCGTTATGGCTGGGACCTGGACATGATGGTCTCCAATGCTCTCTTCGCGGACGGAGCTGCAGCCGTCGTGGGCGTGGGTACTGGCTCGCCCTCCGAGATCTCAGGTGGTGGGGATAAGGCGGGAGATGGCGATTGGACCGTCGTGGCCAACGGCACATGTGTGATCCCGGACTCTCGCGAGGCCATGTCGTGGCGAATTGGTGACCACGGGTTTCGCATGACCTTATCGGTCGAAGTTCCTCAACTGGTCGAGGCGCACGTGAGACCTTGGATCGACGGCTGGTTGGCGGGTCAAGGACTGAGTCTCGAGCAAGTGGCCACCTGGGCGGTCCACCCGGGGGGGCCGCGGATTCTTGAGGCCTTCTCGAGCGCTGCGGGTCTGGCCGACAACGACACCGCGGTTTCCAGAGACGTGCTTTCTGAATTCGGGAATATGTCGTCAGCGACGGTGTTGTTTATTCTGGAGAGGCTTCGCGCCAGTGGTGCTCAACTGCCCTGCGTGGCGATCGGATTTGGTCCGGGCCTCGTGATCGAGGCGATGTTGATTCGCTAGACAAGGGAGATGGCTGTGTCGACTTAAGCCTGGGGAGCACACGGTGGAATTGCGGCTAGAGGGCTTTGGGTCACAGTCGATCACCGTTGACACGCGCACCGAGGGTGGAACGGCCCGGCTGATGGTCGACTTTTCCGAGCGACGGAACGCAGATGGCTCGAGCCAGTCGATCTTGGTGCTCTACTAGCCTCGCCTACCGACTCCTGACGAAGCGCAGGTTCCTGGCGCGTCCCTCTCCAATGAACATGTCCGTGACGTTCCCTTCCGCGTCCCGTTCGAAGCGCACAGGCTGTAGGAAGAACTGACTCCCCATGAACCGATCCGGGGCCCGAGGGGTCAGCGTCGTGCGGCCATGTCGATAGTGGTCCGCCACCAAAACGCCGTCGAGAACGGAAAGTACGTAGTGGGTATCCAACTCCTCGCTGACCCAATCGCCCTCGTACTGTCTTAGCTCCATAGGTGAGAGCTCGGGCGCCGGATCAGGTGCTGGCCGCGCGTCAGGGGTTGGGGCCGGGCTTCGGGTGTCGGGGCCCAGGAGATCTCCCAGGAAGATTTCGGCCATTTCTTGCGCCGCCGGGGTCGGATCGTAGACGCCAGAGTTGGCCAGGATTACGACGCCCGAGCGCACCTCCGGAAAGTGGGTGATCACGGTTCGGTTGCCCGCCCAGGAGCCCGAATGAGTCCACATTTGCAGGCCCCGCCATGTGACGCCATTGAGCCCGTAGGCATAGGCAATCGTGTCGCCTGAGTTGAGCACGCCGTGGGTGTGCATTCGATCGATGACGGCTGGTCCCCCAACCGTGCGTGTGTCGAAGTTGATCAACCAACGCGCCATGTCGTCCACGGAGCTGTGTAGAGAACTGGAGCCAAACGCAGTCAGGCCATTAGGGGAGACCGCCCAGGCGCCGCCCGCCGCCGCGTTATACCCCTGAGCGCGGAGTGGCACCACCAGGGTATGGTCGTCTTGGAAGTGGGTGTTGGTCATGCCGAGCGGCCCGAAGATGTTGTCGTGCGTCCAGGTCGCGAACGACTCACCTGTCATCCTCTGCACGATCTCCGCGAGCAGGTTGTAGCCTGTGTTCGAGTAGCTGTATTCGTCGCCTGGGGGGAAATTCAGCTCCTTTTGATGCCAGGTCATCCGTAGGATCTGGTCGAACGAAATCACGTCGTCGAAGCGCCACCCAGCGATGGCAAGCGTGATAGGCCAATCGCGAATACCGCTGATATGGTGCACGAGGTGTCGCACCGTCAGTGGAGCGCCGAAATCCGGAAGCTCGGGCAAGTATTGGCTGACCGGCGCGTCAAGGTCGATCGCGCCCGATTCGACCAAAGAAGAGATCGCAAAGCCGCCGAACTGTTTCGATACGGACGCGATGTCGAAGACCGTCTCGGGCGTGATCCGCAGCCCGTGGTCTAGATTCGCCATCCCATATCCCGCGCGAAAGACGACCTCGCCTTGGCGCACGACCACCACAGATGCCCCGGGCGTGGTTGCGGTGAAGTTGGCAAAGACGGAGTCCGCGCGTGCTTGTTGGGACTGGGCTTGGGCACCGTCGGGGGTCGGTGCGATCAGGGCGAGTGCCGCGATGGCGCCAACGAGGCGGCGAGCGCGACGCTGCATCTGATGCTTCACCCGATGCTTCCCCGTGTGCGTCATTGCCTCGTCCGGTGACAGGTTGATCGTGCACCGTAGATGTCCGTCTGGGTCCGAGCAAGGCTCTCCGCCCCGTTCGACCCGCTCGCTGGCGGCTTGCCGCCCTGTGCCTTCACCTGCATCCTGGGCGAGGCCGATCACGTAACCGCGAGGACCCCATGCCGAAGCTCCCACTCGAACGCCGTGACTTTCTGAAAGCCGCTGCGGCCGCTGCGGCGGCCGGAGCCGCATGCCCCGCCGCACTTTTTGCTGCCGACTCGGCTGCGACGGGTCCTACGGCCATGCTCGATTCGGCGCCTGAGCGCGCCGCGGCAGCGCTAATCCGCCCACAGCAACAGGGCCCACCTCCGGTCCCCCTCGGCAATGGCGAGCACCCGGCCCTCATTTATCAGGCCTACCCCGGCGGCACGGGCGCCTTGTACGAGAAATGGCATCGCGAGGGTGTCGACCCCTTCCAACGTACGCCGATCGACGTCCCGGGCTGGCAGGGTGCGGTGCCGACCCATGAAGAGGACATCGCCTTCCTGCCGGTGCACCGCCTGTCCGCGTTGATCCGAGACAGACACATGTCCTCGGTCGACCTGACCGAGCTCTATCTGGCTCGCCTCGAACGCTACAACCCCACACTGAATTGTGCGGTGACCATCCTGGCGGGCCACGCCCGTGAGGAAGCCCAACAGGCCGATGCTGATCTTCGGGTTGGAAACTACAAGGGCCCCCTGCATGGAGTGCCCTACGGCGTGAAGGACCTGTTCAGCGTGCGCGGGGCCCCCACCACCTGGGGCTCTGCCGCCTTCGCGGACCGACAAATCCACGAAGATGCCGACCTAGTGGTGCGTCTACGCGAGGCCGGAGCTGTGCTTCTCGCCAAGCTCGCGACCGGCGAATTCGCTCAGGGTGACCAGTGGTACCGCGGACGGACCAACAATCCATGGAATATTGCAGAGGGCTCGAGTGGCTCCTCGGCAGGTCCGGGCTCAGCGACGGCCGGCGGTTGCGTGGGATTCGCGATTGGCACAGAAACACAAGGCTCGATCGTGTCACCTTCGCGCCGCACCGGACTCAGCGCATTGCGTCCGACCTTCGGTCGCGTGACCAGGGCCGGTGCGATGGTCCTGTCGTGGAGCATGGACAAAGCCGGCCCCATGTGCCGGTCCATCGAAGATTGCGCGCTCGTGTTCAACACGATCCACGGCGCGAGCGACAAGGATCCCTCCAGCATCACCGCGCCATTCGCTTTCGACCGCCGTCCGGATCTCAGTGCCATGCGGATCGGCTTCACCGAGGACGCACCTAAGGCGTTTCTCGACGGGCTCGAGGCGGTCGGAGCACGCCTCCGGGAGATCAACCCGATCCCTCGCGGGGGTTCCAACGCGCTCAATGTCGAGTCGGCGTCGGCGTTCGATTTTTACGTGGCGCCGGACGGAGTGGAGCCCGAGCCGCTTCCTGAAGGTCTCAGCAATGAAGAACGCCGTCGTCGCGGCCGCTTCCGAGGGGGACGCGACGTACGCGGCATGGACTATGTAGCCAGCCAGCGCCGCCGGCTCCTTCTGATGAACGAGATGGCCGAGGCCATGGAGGGATTCGACATGTTCGTAAGCGGCTCCGGCGAGGTGGGTCTCACCAACCAGACCGGGCATCCTGCGGCGATCGTGCCGTACGGTTTCGGTCCTCGAAATCCGGATGCAGATCGTCCGACTGTGATGCCCCTGACCACGACCCTGATCGGAGATTTGTTCGCGGACGACAAGATCCTCAGCGTGGCCCATGCCTATCAGGCATCGACCGACTGGCATTTGCGACGGCCGGACATGAGTTACGGTTAGGAGACCCGCTATCCACACTGAGAAGCGCGGAAGGAACGTGCAGGGTAGGGGCGCACCCCCAGGAGACTCGATGCTGCGACACAGCCGCGACGTCCAGACCGTGATCTACATGGTCATCACAACCAGCTTGCTGATTGTGCAATGGCGGCGTGACAGCTGGAGTCCGTGGTTATGGGCTCTGGCTCTGTTCATGGGCCTCGCGGTCGCGGTCATGACGCACAACCACAATCATGTGCGTACGTGGACGGTTGGCTGGATGAACCGCCTCCACGACTGGTGGCTCACGGTCTTCTACGGCTTTCCTGTTTTTGCGTGGATCCCGACCCACAACAAGAACCATCACAAGTACAACAATCGTGAAGGCGATGTGACGATTTGGTGGCGTTACTCAGAGCGAAACAATGCGGCCACCCTGCTCACGTATCCGACCATCAGTAGTTGGTTTCAGCAGCGACCGATCGTCAAGTACCTCTCGCATCTCCGGGCGAAGAACCCGAGCGAGTTCCGTTGGTGTCTATCTCAGTATGCCGTTCTTGCGCTTTGGATCGGCGCCGCCTTGTGGATCGACTGGCGCAAGGCGCTCCTTTATGTGGTCGCGCCGCAGCAGTTCGCGCTCTTCACCGTGCTTCTCCTCAACTACATCCAGCACGTACATGCGGACGAGGAGTCGGAGTGGAATCACTCGCGCAATTTCGTCGGTCGCCTAGATAATTTTCTCCTGCTGAACAACGGGTTCCACACTGTTCACCATGAATGGCCCGGCCTGCATTGGAGTCTGGTTGCCAAGAAGCACGAGGAGATCGCGCACCACATCGACCCGTCGCTCAACGAACCGTCCTTGGTATGGGCGTTGTTCCGGATTTACGTACTCGGCCTGTTTGTGCCTAGCGCCCGGACACGCAACCTGCGGCGGGAGCGAATGGCTGGTCGGGGCTCTTGATGCCGAGCGAACGTCTTCGATAGGCTCCCGAGGTGGACTCCGCGTAGCCCGCGGCCTTGCCGTCGGGCCCAAACGCTCGCATCCTGACCTCGATTATCACTCCGGCTCGCCCCCGCCAGGGCCGTCACGCCACGCAATTTTGGAGATATTCCATGCGACGCCTTTTCGCCTTTGCCCTCGCGCTTACAGTCGGGCTCACCTTCGCGCCCGACCTCTCCGCTCAGGCAGACCCACGCCTCGACGCCCTGAAGGACGAAGCGGAGCAGATGGTCCAGGGTCGGGCCAAGCTCGTTCAAGAGATCATCGATCAACTGTTCTCGTTCGGTGAACTGGGCATGCAGGAGTTCGAGACGCAGCGCTTCCTGACAGGCCTGCTCGCGGAAGAGGGCTTCGACATTGAGCTCGGGGTCGCTGGCATGCCGAGCGCCTGGACCGCGCGCTGGTCCAACGGCACGGGCAAGCCCGTGATCGCCATGGGTTCAGATGTCGACGGCATCCCTCAGTCCAACCAGAAGCCGGGCGTTGCCTATCGTGATCCGATTCTGGCCATGGCTCCGGGGCACGGAGAGGGCCACAACTCAGGGCAGGCGGTCAACATCGTCGGGGCCCTCGTTGTGAAGGAACTGATGGAGCGGGAGAACATTGATGGCACTTTGCTGATTTGGCCGGGCATCGCGGAGGAGCAGGTAGCCTCCAAAGCCTACTTCGTCCGCGAGGGTATCTTCGACGATGTCGATGTGAATTTGTTTACACACGTCGGCAGCGGTTTCGGCATGGCGTGGGGCCAGGCAGGTGGAAACGCCCTGTGGTCGGTTCAGTACCGTTTCCGAGGTGAGACCGCGCACTCCGCCGGGTCACCGTGGCGCGGGCGCTCAGCGCTCGACGCCGTAATGCTCATGGCGAACGCGTGGGAGTTCAAACGAGAGCACCTGCGCCCCGCGGCGCGCTCGCACTACATCATCGTGGAAGGCGGAGACCAGCCTAACGTGGTTCCGCAGAGTGCGACGATCTGGTTCTACTTTCGTGAGCGCGACTACGAACTTACGAAGGAGCAGTACGACGCCGCGGCACTGATGGCGCAGGGCGCCGCGCTCATGACCGGCACTGAAGTTGATACGATCATGACGGTAGGTTCGGCTTGGGGCCGGCACATGAGCAAGCCGGTCGCAGAGAAGTCCTACGCCAACATCCAGGCCGTGGGTATGCCCGAGTGGAGCGACGACGATCGCCGCTTCGCCGAGGCGTTCCAGGCTGAGATGGGCGTCGAGGTGACCGGGCTGTCCGACTCGATCGGTGAACTCCGCGGGCCCGTCGACCTGTCGCAGTCGCTGGGCGGTGGCTCCGATGACATTGGCGACATTTCGTGGAACATGCCCACTGTAACCTTGAGTTTCCCGTCCAACATGCAGGGTGGCCCCGGCCACAACTGGGCAAATGGAATCGCCATGGCGACTCCCATCGCACACAAGGGTGGCGTCGCTGGGGCGAAGGTGCAGGCGCGTACACTTCTAGACCTATTCCTTGATGGGGAGACCGTCGGCGCTGCCTGGGAGTACTTCAACGACGTTCAGAGTCCTGGAACGGAATACATCCCGATGATCGCACCGACCGACAAGCCGGCGATCTGGCTCAACGAGGGCATCATGGCGCAGTGGCGCGAGCGCATGCGGCCCTTCTACTACGATGCGTCCAAGTACAGCTCCTATCTTGAGCAGCTTGGCATCGAGTATCCGACGATTCGCACGCGTCCAATCTCCGAGGACGGCGCTCCTCAGCCTGAGGGCCGCGGCCCCGGTGGCGGTTGAGGCATCGCGCTGACTGGAGAGGGGATGATGGGGCGTAAGAAGATGATGTGTCTGGTGGCCGGGATCGCGTTGGCGATCCCGGCCACTGTCGTTGGCCAAGAAATCAATGTGGTCGAACTCACCGTGGCTGACGTCCAAGCAGCCTATGCGGACGGGACCTATACGGCCGTCCAGTTGACCCGAGCGTTCCTGGCTCGCATCGACAAGTATGAGGGCTATTACAACGCGTTCATCTCGATGAATCCGAACGCGCTCGCGATGGCGGCGGAGTTGGACGAGGAGTACGCTCGTTCGGGCCCACGCGGACCACTCCACGGAGTGCCGGTCGTCATCAAGGACAACATCGACTACGGCGGCCTCGTCACCACGGCGGGCTTCGACGGCTTCAGCCGCCTCACCGGCGGCTTCGACATGGTTCCCGACGATGACGCTGCCGTGGTCACACGGCTTCGCGAGGCCGGCGCGATCATTCTCGGCAAGACGAACCTGCCTGACTTCGCGGGTCACGGGACCCGCACGAACAGCAGCGTGGCTGGGGTGACGCTCAACCCTTATAACGTGGCCAAGGTGCCCGGGGCCTCCAGCGGAGGAACGGCCACGGCGGTCAACGCGAGCTTCGCGGTACTTGGGCTGGGGACCGAGACCGGCGGATCGATTCAGAATCCGGCGTCGGCTCAGGCACTCGTGGGCGTAAAGGGTACGTACGGGTTGAGCCCCATCGAGGGCATCGTCCCGCTCAGCGGGACCTACGTTGACGTGGTCGGTCCACTGGCCCGTACCGTATACGACGCGGCCGTGGCGCTCGATGTGCTCGCGGGTCCGACCCCGGAGGATGCCGCGACGTACGCGTCCGTCGGGCACACGCCGGACGGCGGGTACGCGGCTCAACTCGATGCTACTTCGGTACGGGGAAAACGCTTCGGCTTGGTGGGCCCCGGATGGCGCCAACAATGGCTTCCGCTCGATCCGGCCACGGAAGCTGAGTACCAAAAGGCGATCCAAGTCCTAAAGGGACTCGGGGCTGAGGTCGTGGAAGATCCGTTTGCGGGGAGTGGCTTTACCGAACTCTACGGCACTCAGCCGCGGGTATCGACGAGCGCGTACGACATGCTGGAATACATGCGGGGGCTCGGCCCGGATGCCCCCTTTCATAGCATTGAAGAGTGGGAGTTGTTGAGTGGAAAGACTTACGGACGTGGGCGCGGCGGGGCGCCGCCATCCCCGGTAAGACCCAGTGCCACGGAGGACGGGGACAGGTTCCAGGCGTGGCGAATGGAGATCCGCACCCTCTTTCGGAAGGTCTTGGCGGACTACCAGCTCGACGGGCTTTTCTTTCCCCAGGCTGGCGCGCCCAACCGAGATTTAGTCGAAGACCCTGAGCGTCCCGACTTCAATCCGAACAATTGGCCCGAGATTCCCAGCAACATCATCAATGATATTGGACTGCCCACAGTGACCGTCCCGTACTCGTATTACGCGGACGGCACTCCTTTCGTGTTGGCGTGGATCGGCGATACCTGGACGGAGGCGGATCTACTGAGTTGGGCGTTTGCGTTTGAGCAGGCGACTCAAGGCCGCAGGCCCCCGCAGCTCAAGGATTCGCCGGGGAATTAGACGCTTCCGCCCTTCATGAGGCGACCGGTGCCACCGCGCTAGCGATTTCACGCGCCCCCTCGGATGGACTACGAGGCCGCTCGTATCTCAACCATCCGTTGCGGCCCGGTGTCGAATGGTGCAGGAGGTTGCCTCAGGAACATCGGTTCTGACCCTGCTTTCGCTTGAATACCTTACTCGGCTGACCGTTCTGCGGCCGTCCCAACGTTACCACCACCATACTGCGATCTTAGCACATGCGCTTTCGTCTTTCAAATATATCGTGGGCTGTCCTTGCGACGGCGATCCTGATCATGCCAACCAGCGCCACAGCCCAAGCTGAGCGCCCGAGCGTCTTTTTCGACTGTGACGGCCGGAACTGTGATAGCAAGTACTACCGGACTGAGATCAACTGGGTGAATTGGGTCAACGATAAGGATGTTGCCGACGTTCATGTGATCATGACGAGCCAGACGACCGGCGCGGGTGGTCAAGAGTATCGCCTCGACTTCATCGGGCACGGTCAGCAGGAAGGGTATGCCGACAACCACAAGTTCCAGACCCTGCCCACCGACACGGAGCGTGAGGCGCTAGACGGAATCGCCCACACGCTCGCCATGGGGCTCGCGATCTACTCTGGGGAAGCAGGATATCGAGGGATCGTGAGAATCATCGGACCTGAGCCAGAGAGTTCGCAGCAGGGTGCGCGGCGCCTCGTGCGCCAGGAAGAGGTGGATGATCCCTGGAATCTTTGGGTGTTTCGCGTCAATGGGAGTGGCAACCTGGACGGTGAGTCCACCCGCAGCACGACTCGCTTGAACGGGAGCCTGTCAGCGAACCGAGTCACGCCGACGTGGAAGCTGAACTTCAGCGGGAACATGAGCTACAACCGAGTCGAGGTGGACCTCGAAGACGGGCAGTTCATCAACACCCGGACTGACTGGGGGTTCAACCCCCTCATCGTCTATTCGATCGCCGATCATTGGTCGATCGGACTGCAGGGCCAGATGGGGCGCATGACCACCTTCAATCAGAACTTCCGGATCGAGGTCACACCCGCGGTCGAGTACAGCTTCTTCCCCTACGATGAGGCCACGCGGCGGGCATTTACGCTCTTTTACAAGGTCGGGCCCGCGTATCGGGATTACATTGAGACGACGATTTTTGGTGAGGACTCGGAACTGCGCTACGAACAGTCGCTCCAAGTTCAGCTGTCACAACGCCAGCAGTGGGGTGACGCCTCTGTCAGCATCACGGGGTCACACTTTCTGCACGACTTCCAGCGCAACAACTTGGCCATGCGCGGCGACATCAACTTCCGCATCGTGCGAGGCTTCAGCGTGAATGCGCGTGGAGACATCGCATGGGTAGACGATCAGCTCTATTTGCCAGCGGATGAGGCGACGGACGCCGAGGCGTTGCTTAGGCTGCAACAGCGTGCCACCAGCTTCAACTACGGGATCACCGTCGGGTTTTCGATCCAATTCGGATCGATCTTCAACAACGTCGTCAACAACCGTTTCCCGAATCGGTCCGGGCAAGGCGGCGGCGGCTTCGGCGGCGGGGGGCGGTAGGCGTTAGCCGCAGCCCCCATTCGACAGATCCTTCTCGGCCGGCCCAGAAAGTACTCCTGGGTCGGCCGAGTCGCGTATTGCGGTCGCGGCTTGAGTTGGGCAAGCTGGCAGCATGAATCGTCGCCTAATTATTGTCACCCTGTTCCTCTGCGCGGCGCCGGTCGCGGCCCAGTCGGTCACCCCGTTCGTGCCCGGCATGGTCGTCACGCAGACCACGCGCATCACGCCGGGTTTCTACGAGGTGCCTGGGCGGCGATCGCTAGACGATGCGCTCATCGTCGACGAGTGGGGCCCCTACGACGGTCGCTCTCCTAAACTCTGGCCGCTGGACACCGTGTCCGCGCCCGTCGATCTACGCGTGCTGGGGCCTCCGGGGCGCTGGCGGGTCGTGGAAGGCGCCGGAGTCGCAGGCTTGTCCGCGGACTCTGGCTCGGTGGGCCATGTCATCCACGTGGAGTCGACTGAGACAGACTACGGTAAATGGCCTGTAGAGCTTGAGTACGTCGATGAGGAGACGGTGTCTCCGCGTGGCACGCGGCGGCCTGCCGGAGAGCCGGTCCGCTTCAGCTTCGAGCGCTTCAATCCCGTGGCCTCCGGAGGAGGGTGGGATGTCGGCTTCTACACATGGACTGATCCTGAGGCTGATCCAGATAAGAGCCCGGAGCGTTTCGCTGCCTTGCTGAGCGGTGAGCCGATGTTACGAAGGTCGGAGGTTCGGCTCGACGTGATCAGGGGTTCGTCGCGCTCGACTGGGTCGGCGGGCCCGCACTAGTACGGCCGACATCCCCGACGGTCAGGTACAGGTCACGGTCCCCGGCTGCGTCGCGGGCGTTGCGTTCGCGGCTGAAGCCGATCCTAGTACATGCCGCACTGCTGAGCAGTGAGACCCGAGTGGGCCGCTGTCGCCACCCAGCCGGGTCCGTCGGACGCCTTGATCGAGACCGTCATGGCATCCGCTGCCGTCATGTCTAAGGCGGCAAAGCTGGCGGCGTATCCGTTGTTGTCGCTCAGATAGACCTCTTGTTGACTCGCGACGTTCCTCAGGTCAGAGGTCACGGCGGCTACATAGGACTTGGAGCGCATTGCGGAGAACTTCGGGATGGCGATACTGGCGAGCACCCCGCTGATGACGACAACAACAAGCAAATCGATGAGCGTAAATCCGCTCGGCGACTGCCGTGCCAAGTGTACCTCCCTGGGGTAGGAGGGGCCGACCGCCCTGTGGTACTCGGCTGCGGCTCTTCGTGAAGCAACGATGGGGAGCGCCCCATCGTGCGACGACTCTTAAGGGTTGGTCTTTTTTCGGGGACGATTGCCCCCGCCCGCGCCCAGCGTACTTTCTATGCTTCTCAGCAGCTGTTCAGCCTATCGACGTCGATTCCTGGAGAACCCGTGTCCGGCCATAGCAAGTGGTCCACCATCAAGCGCAAAAAAGGCGTCAACGACGCCAAGCGCGGAGCGATTTTCACGAAACTAGTTCGAGAAATCACCGTCGCCGCCCGTGAAGGTGGAGGCGACGTCGGTTATAACGCGCGACTGAGGCTTGCTGTCGACACGGCCAAAATGAACTCGATGCCGGCGGAGAATATCGATCGCGCCATTAAGAAGGGCACCGGGGAGTTGGAGGGCGTCAACTACGTAGAAACGAGCTATGAGGGCTACGGCCCGGGGGGCGTCGCGCTCTTCATCGAGTGCCTGACCGATAATACCAACCGCACTGTGGCCGACGTCCGTCATGCACTTGGCAAGAACGATGGCAGTCTAGGCACAGACGGATCCGTAGCATGGCAGTTCGACCGAAAAGGACAGATCGTGATTGACGCCGCGCGATACACGGAGGAGTCGGTCTTCGAAGCGGCGATTGAGGCTGGGGCTGAGGACGTAGCGAACGAGGGTGAGGAATTTGTGGTCACGTGTGAACTCGCGGACTTCGGCGCGGTGCAGGACGGCATTCGCGCAGCGGGCATCGAGGCCGCGTCGGCGGCCGTGACACGTATCGCTAAGAACGAAGTGTCTGTAGCCGGGAAGGACGCGGAGAAGCTTCTCCGCCTTCTCGATATGCTGGAGGACCTGGATGACGTCCAGAATGTCCACTCTAATGCGGATATTGACGAGGCGGTCCTCGCCGAGGCGATGTAGGGATCACGACGATCGACGGCCGGCGGGAGGGCGAGGTTCTCATCCTGGGCATTGATCCAGGCACGGCCGCTACCGGCTTCGGCGTCGTGGCCCGCAGGGGCGTCGGGGCTGTGTCATTGGTCGAGTGCGGTGTGATTCGTACCTCGGCCGCTCAGCCCCTCACGGTTCGTATTCGTGAGATCTATGAGGCTGTGGTCGAATTGATCTTGCGCCATCAGCCCTTTGCGATGTCGGTGGAGCAGGTGTTTCACGGCAAGAACGCGCAGAGCGCCCTCAAGCTGGGACACGCCCGGGGCGCTATTCTCCTGGCAGGGGCGCTCCACGATATCGTGATTGCAGAGTACGCACCCCGGCAGATCAAGAGCGCTGTTGCAGGCACCGGCAACGCCACCAAGGACCAGGTCGCCTACATGGTGAAACAGCAGTTGAGACTGAAGGAAGTGCCAACGCCCCACGACGCCGCCGATGGTGTGGCCGCGGCGCTTTGTCACTCACTCATCGGGAGCTTTCCGGTTGGTTCATAACGCGACGGAGCAGTCACTTTCGAGTATTGGGGAACGCACGTGATCTCCCGCATCAACGGCGTGCTACTCACGCGCGACACCGACCGTGTGGAAATTGAGACGGCGGGTGGCGTGGTCTTCGAGATTGAGGTGCCGCTTACTGTCTTGCAGCGGCTGCCATCGACGGGGGCCACGTTGCAGCTGCGTACGCTCCAGGTTGTGACCGAGAAGTCGATCTCGCTGTACGGCTTCATTGACGCGCACGAACGGACGCTCTTCCAGCGGCTCCTCAATGCCTCCGGCGTCGGCGCGAAAGTCGCGTTGGCCATGATGTCCACGTACGACGCCGAGCGTCTCGCTCGGGCGCTGGTCGAAAAGGACATCGTGGCGCTTCAGCAGATCAGTGGCATCGGCAAGAAGAAGGCGGAGAAAATCTCGCTCGAACTGGCCGATAAGGTCGCTGACCTTGCGATCATGACCCCGGTCGCGCCTGGCCTAGTGACTGGGGCTCAAGAGGCGGTACAGGCGCTCGTGGCCCTCGGATACTCCTTCGCGGACGCCGACGCTGCCGTGCGGGCCGTGCTCGAAGCGGGCGCGCCCGCTTCGAGCGACGAACTCATCCGCCGTGCCCTTTCCCGGGGCTAAGGGGTGGTGCCGAATCTCCGTGTTGTGCCGACCGCAGCAGGCCGTCACCCGTGATGTTCGGAGACAGCTTCGGCGGCAACCGCGAGAAGGCGTGGAGACAAGCCGCCGAGCGGGTCGGTGGCGAGTATCTGTCGGTGCGGCCTCAGCGACCGGAGACCGTACAACTGAAGGCGGTAGACACGACCATCACGCTGGATTTCGGAAAGAGTTCCGAGGGCCGAACCGGCACCCGGATGCGCGCACCGTTCGTGAACCGGAGTGGGTTCCGTTTTCTGGTCTACAGGACCGGGTACTGGAGTGAGGTCGGCAAGAGACTTGTCATGCTCCAAGACCTCGACGTCGGGCACCCGGGTATCGACCGCCGCTTTGTCGTGCAGTCAGCTCGGTCAGAGGTAGTGCGTGATTTGTTTCGCATCGAGCGCGTTCGCGACGTGGTGTGGAATCAAAAGAAAAAGATCCGTTTCGGGATCAGTGGAAATGAAGGTGTGTTGGGCGGGAAGTACCCTGATGGCGTGGAGCTACTTCACTTCCATACCCCCGAGTCGGTGGTCGATCCTGAGCGGCTGGCAGAGTTCTTTGACTTGTTCCGGGCAGTCCTCGAACAGGTCACAGTCCCTGCCGGCGAGGGTGAGGTGGAACGTCAAATCCGACGTCTGGCTGGCCCAGGAGGCATCATCACGGGTCGTGTCACGCTTTGGGAGGGAGGTCCACCTAGGCACGACGCGATCGATGAACTAGCCAGGCTTCATGACCCGCGCGCGCTCCCTGCCTTGATCGAGGCCCTCCAGGACTCGGATCCACTTATTCAGGCGAAGGCCGTGTACGCGCTGGGCGAGCTTCGAGACGAAAGTGCCGTTCCGCACTTGGTTCGTCTACTTGGAAGACGGCAGGGTCAGTTCAAGCGCAAACTGGCGGATGATGCGTTCGACGCGTTGGAAGTCATGGGTCGCGCCGACATCGGGACCGCCTTCCTTCAAGCGCTGGAGGGTGACCCCAGTGAGCTGGCGGTGGTCTCAAAGGAGTTCCGACCCGAGGTCATTGATGCGTTGATCCTCGCGTTGGAGGGCCTTGGGCGTCTCCCGGTCTCCAATACGGTACAGGCGCTCGCCAAACTTGGGGCCATGGAGGCGCTGCCCGAGTTGAGGTCCCGGGCGAAGACCGTGGTGCTTTCCTCGGTGAGAGAGGTGTACCAGGAAGCCATCGCAGCCCTGGAGGCCCGCACGAGCCTTCCGCGCCCGGCCGCCTCGGAGGCGTTCGTAAGCGGCGGCTTGCCCAAACCGGCGACCCATCAGGACCATGGCCCGGGGGACACCCTCCCCATGGCTTCGGAGTTAGATTCTCCGACATGACCGAGCACACCCACGTCACCACACCTGAGACGCTCGAAGAGGACACAGTCCTCGCGCCGACTCTGAGGCCCAACCGTCTGGCCGAGTTCATAGGCCAGGCCAAGGTCCGGGAGGCGTTGTCGATTTCCATAGAGGCGGCGAAGGGTCGGCATGAGGCCCTCGATCATTTGCTGTTCCATGGGCCTCCTGGTCTCGGCAAGACGACGCTGGCCTCTCTGCTGGCGCGCGAGATGGGGGTGAACATTAAGACCACGTCCGGGCCGGTGTTGGAGAAGCCAGCCGACCTTGTGGGGATCCTCACGAATCAGCGTGAAGGTGACATCCTCTTCATCGACGAGATCCACCGTCTGAGGCCTGTCATCGAGGAGTTTCTTTATCCGGCGATGGAGGACTGGCAGGTCGACATTCGGCTGTCGGATGGGCCCAAGGCTCAGACGATGACCATGAAGATCGAGAAGTTCACGCTCGTGGGTGCGACGACGCGTTTCGGGCTGTTGACGGCGCCCATGCGTGCCCGGTTCGGGATCGTCCAGCGGCTGAACTTCTATCCTCCCGACGAACTCGCCACCATCGTGCGACGCAGTGCAGAGATTCTCGGCGTCGAGATCACCGAAGATGGCGCCGTTGAGCTCGCGCGGCGCTCACGAGGCACGCCGCGGGTGGCCAATCGACTGCTCCGCCGGGTTCGCGACTACGCCGAGGTTAAAGCAGACGGACGCATTACGACTGCGGTCGCAGGGGATGCGCTCACCATGCTTGACGTCGACGAGTATGGCCTCGACGAAATGGACGCGCGTGTGCTGAAGACGCTCATTGAGAAGTTCGAGGGTGGCCCGGTGGGTCTGAATTCGCTTGCCGTTGCGATGGGTGAAGACGCGACGACGCTCGAAGAGGTTTACGAGCCCTTCTTGATCATGGAAGGTTTCCTTATGAGAACTGCACAGGGTCGCGTAGCGACACCACGGGCGTTCCGTCGTTTCGGGTACTCGATCCCTGATGGCAAAAAGGGTGATCAGGGGTCGTTGTTCGTCGAGGGATCTTGAGGACACCGGACGGCTCGCTCGTCTCAGACTACGAGTACCACCTCCCGCCTGATCGGATCGCTCGCTACCCCACCGAACGTCGTGACGGGAGCCGACTCCTGGTGCTCCCCGCGGGGGACGCCTCGAATGGTACGGATGAGGGCGCTTTTCGCCACCTCCACTTCCGCGACGTGGTCGACCTGTTCGAGCCCGGTGACGTCCTCGTCGTAAATGAGAGCAAAGTGCTTCCGGCCAGGTTGCTCGGGAGTAAACCGACGGGTGCCCTCGCCGAAGTCCTTCTTATGCGGCCCGCGCCGGACTCTGCCGACAGTCACGTGTGGGAGGCGCTCGTGCGGCCAGGCCGGAAGCTCAAGCCCGGTCGCACAGTGGAGATCGCACCTGAGTTGCGCGTGGATATCCTCGACGCTGCTCCGGGAGGAGGTCGACTCGTGCGCCTTGTGACCGAACTGAGCGTCGAAGAGGCGTTGAGCCGGTATGGCCACATGCCTCTCCCGCCGTACATCGGCCGGGAAGACGAGCCTTTAGACCGCGAGCGTTATCAAACCGTCTACGCTCGCACGGCCGGGTCCGTGGCGGCGCCGACCGCCGGGCTGCATTTCACGGACGATGTGCTCGCGGCCATCGAGGCCAAGGGCGTCATGCGCGCCGCGGTCACGCTGCACGTGGGGATTGGCACCTTTCGGCCCATCGAGAGTGAAGACCCCAGCGATCACGAAATGCACCATGAGTCGTATGAGGTGTCACAGGAGGCTGCCGCGACCGTGAATAGCGCGAAAGCTGCGGGTGGCCGCGTATGGGCGGTAGGTACGACCGCGGTGCGCACATTGGAATCTGTGGTGGATGACGACGGTCGAATTCAACCGGGCGCCGGGTCCACAGCGCTGTTTATTCGGCCGCCGCAGACTCTCCGGGTGGTGGACTGCCTGCTGACGAATTTTCACCTGCCACGTTCGACGTTGATGATGCTGGTGTCGGCGCTCGCTGGGTATGAGCGCACGCTTGCCGCCTACAACGCGGCGATCTCCGGTGGCTATCGTTTCTACTCCTACGGCGACGCGATGGCGGTCCTGACGCGATAACGCGCCCGTGAGCCTCAGGATGCCTCAGGCTGGATGCCCCTGTACCTTGGAGGACTCCCTCCCACATCCGATCACACGCGGCTGAGGTCCTAGCATGCACTTTTATTCGAAACTGATGACGGTTGTTGTGGGTGGCACACTGTTCTTGCCACTTCCATCCGCAGGCCAGGTTGCCCAAGAGGCGGTCGACCTCAGCGTCGTTGCCAAGATCCGAGAGGAGGGCATGGAGCGATCGCAGATCGAACCTCTCGCCCGCTACCTGACCGAGGTGATCGGCCCCCGGCTGACGGGATCCCCGGGAATGAAGCGCGCCAATGATTGGACCGTGGAGAAATTCCAGGAATGGGGCCTCACGAACACTGTGGTCGAGCCATGGGGTGAATTCGGCCGGGGATGGGAAAGTCAGGGGTACGCGGGACGGATCCTGACCCCGTTCGAACAGCCGCTGCAAGGCCAGCCCATGGCCTGGACCGGGAGCACCGACGGTACGGTGCGCGGGCAGGCGATCGTGGCCGAGGTGCAGAGCGACGAGGACGTCGCGCGCTTCCGCGGACAGCTGAAGGGCAAGTTCGTTCTCATGCAAGCGATGCAGGAAGTCACGCCTGAGTTTGAGTACCGGGACCGGCGTAGCTCCCTGGAGTCCTTGTTGGCGCCACCACCTCCGCCCGCGGAGGGTCGGGGTGGCGGCGGCGGTCGTGGTGGTAACAACAACTTCGCAGCGGTGCGCGCAGCTCAGGCCGCATTTCAGGAAATGGCGGCCGCTGAGGGTGCCGCGGCGCTGCTACGCATTTCCAATCGAGGCGATGGTGTGATTAGCGGAGGCAGTGGAGGTAGCCGTGTTGCCGGTGATCCCGAGGGGCTCCCGCAGGTGACACTGTCGCGAGAGCAGTACAACCAGATCTATCGCAACGTCTCCGATGGCGTGCCGGTGGAGTTGGAGATGATGGTCAAGAGCAAGTTCTACGAGGACGACCTGCAGCAGTACAACTCGCTCGGGGAAATCCGCGGGACGGACAAGGCAGATGAGCTGATCATGCTCGGCGCCCACCTTGATTCCTGGCACATGGGGAGCGGCGCCACGGACAACGCGGCTGGCTCTGCCATCATGATGGAAGCCATGCGCATTCTGAAGGCGATTGGTGTGCAGCCGCGCCGCACTATCCGCGTGGCGCTCTGGAGTGGTGAGGAGCAGGGACTGCATGGTTCAAGGAACTACGTCGCGAACCACACGGAACT
This sequence comes from uncultured Gemmatimonadales bacterium, assembly GCA_937919655.1. Lineage (GTDB taxonomy): Bacteria > Gemmatimonadota > Gemmatimonadetes > Longimicrobiales > Gaopeijiaceae > CALFPJ01. Next base: position 82,954 of record CALFPJ010000082.1, on the reverse strand, counting down.
GCACGACAAGATTTCCGCCTACGTGAATGTCGATAATGGCACGGGTCGTCTGCGCGGGATTTGGGACCAGTCCAATGAGGCCGCCATTCCCGTCTTCGAACAGATCTTGTGGCCCTTCCGCGACCTCGGCGTCGTCGCCGTGAAACATGGCAATACAGGAGGAACGGACCACCTGGCGTTCGACGCCGCAGGCATTCCGGGATTCAACTTCATTCAAGACCCGATCGAGTACGGAATCAACACGCACCACACGCAGTTGGACACCTTCGACCATCTGGTGATCGAAGACCTGCAGCAGGCCGCGGTGGTCGTGGCTGCGACGGTCTATGCGTTGTCGATGCGCGAAGAGATGATGCCACGAAAGGGCGAGCGGCCGATCTCGGATCGGTAACACGCTATAGGCGCGCGGTGACGACAAAACAGCCCGGCCACTTTGTGGCCGGGCTGTTTTGTCGCTGGCGACCGAGCAGGGATTACGCGGGCGGTCTCCGGTTGGCTACTCCGCGGTGAGTGTGTGCAGGGTATCCACGCGTGGGGCGCTTCATTCTCCTCCCCGGTTCCTTGCGGCCGCGGGTAGGACGTGCGGTCAGGCAGGGAGGTTGGAAGCGCCCCCACGTCGGTTACATTCCCCCTCCATGTTCGACTATACACTCTCCGCCACCGAGGGCGCCGCTCGCGCCGGGGTCTTTTCGACCCCCCACGGTGATCTCCCCACACCTGCATTCATGCCGGTGGGCACGCTGGGAACGGTGAAAAGTGTGACCTGTGACGAGGTTGCGGACTTAGGCGCGAAGACCGTGCTGGCCAACACATATCACCTGTACCTGAGGCCCGGTCACGACCTGGTCAAACGGCTCGGTGGGATCCACAAGTTCATGCGTTGGAACGGCCCCGTCCTTACGGATTCGGGCGGCTTTCAGGTGTTCTCACTGGCGGCCATCCGGGACATCGACGATGACGGTGTCGACTTCCGAAGCCACATCGACGGGTCGAAGCACCGCTTCACCCCCGAGTCCGTCATGGAGATCCAGCGCACCTTGGGCGCGGACATGATCATGGCGTTCGACGAATGCCCCCCGGGTGGGTGCGACCGAGCCACGGCGGAATCCGCGAACACGCGCACCCTGGGCTGGCTGGAGCGGTGCCGAACGCGCTTCGCGGAGCTCGCTCAGGAAGACGACGTGCCCGAACAGGTCTTGTTCCCGGTCCTGCAAGGGAACGTCTATGATGACCTCCGCCGTGAGCATGCGCGCCAATTCCAGGACGTGGGGGACTGGCGAGGCTTCGGCATTGGTGGCCTCAGTGTGGGTGAGGCCAAGCACGACATGTGGCGTGTCCTAGAGGTCCTTCATGAGGAGCTTCCGGAGGATCGACCTCGGTATCTCATGGGGGTCGGGTACCCCGACGACCTATTAGAGGCCATGAGTCGGGGCTGCGACATGTTCGACTGCGTCGCGCCAACGAGGAACGCCCGTCATGGCACTGCCTGGACGAGGGTAGAGGGCCAGGTGAACTTGAAGGCATCAAGATTCCGAGAAGACACGCGACCGATCGATCCGGGGTGCGACTGTTACACGTGCCAACGGTACGATCGGGCGTATATTCGCCACCTGGTCGGAGCGTCCGAAATACTGGGGATGCGGCTGGTGTCGATCCACAATTTGCGGTTCTTAGTGCGGCTCGGCGAAGAAGCTCGACAGAAGGTTCTGGAGGGCTGTTTTACTACCTGGAGTCAGGATTGGCTGGAGCAGTACCGTCGCTCCAGGACCGAAAACTCGAACACCACATGAGAATGCTGGGAGACCAACTGTGACACTGCCCGTATACGCCTTACTTGCTGTTCCCCGTGATGGAGCGAGCGGGGGCACTGTGCTCATGGTACAGATGGCTCTCGTCTTCGCGATCTTCTATTTCCTGCTGATTCGCCCGCAGGCGAAAGAACGCAAGCGACACGAAGAACTGTTGAAGAACATCAAGAAGGGCGACGAGATCGTCACAAACGGCGGTATCATCGGCACGGTTGTGCACGCTGAGGAGAGCCGTCTCACCGTGAAGACAGGCGACAACACTCGCCTCACGGTGGATCGTGGTCGCGTGGCGTCGGTGATCGAGCCCAAGGGTCCGGCCACTCCGGAAAAGTAGAGATTCGCTTTGGCACTTCGCGAAATCGTCTTGCTCGGAGACCCGGTCCTCCGCGAGGAAGCGTCTGAGGTTGACGACTTCGATGAGGAGCTACGCGTCCTCGTTCGGGATATGTACGAGACGATGTACGACGCCGAAGGCATCGGCCTGGCCGCGCCACAAATCGGGGTCTCCAAGCGGGTGATCGTGATTGATCTCCGACTTCCAGATCAACCGAGCGAGCGCCTAGCGGTGGTGAACCCACGGGTCGTTTGGTCAAGCAAAGAGAAGGACAAGGCCCCCGAGGGTTGCCTGAGCATTCCGGGCATGGAAGAGGTCGTTCAGCGTCCCTACGCTGTAGAGATCGAGGGATTCGATCCGAAAGGGAATCCTATGACGATTGAGGCAGAGGAGCTCTTCGCCCGTGCGCTTCAGCACGAGATCGACCATCTGGACGGGATCCTCTTCTTTGACCGTGTCAGCGCGCTCAAACGCCGCATGCTCATGAAGAAGTGGAAGAAGCAGCAAGCAGAGGATTTATGAAGGTTCTTTTCTGGGGCACGCCTCCCTTTGCTGTAGCTTCGCTGCGCGCGCTCGATGACGAGGGCTTCGACATCGTCGGCGTCGTGACGCAGCCTGACCGGCCTGCTGGCCGCGGACGAAGGCTTCAGCCATCGGCAGTAAAGGAAGTGGCTCTCGATCAGGGCTTTCCCGTGCTCACGCCCGACCGGCCGCGTGGTGATGACTTCATGAAAGAAATCCGCGCTCTTGAGCCGGATATCTCGGTGGTCGTGGCGTACGGGCACATTCTCCGTCGGGAGGTGCTCGACGTGCCTCCCCTCGGCTCCATCAACGTGCACGCATCGCTTCTACCGGAGCTGCGCGGCGCCGCGCCCATCAACTGGGCCATCGCCAGAGGGCACTCGAAGAGCGGGATCACGATCATGCGCATGGTTGAGGCCCTTGATGCTGGGCCCATGCTCCATTGCCTGCAGGAACCGATCCTGCATGATGAGACGGCATCGGAGCTTACCGCACGTCTCTCGGAGGTCGGGGCGGAGGCCCTGGTGGAGGCACTGGCCCTCCTGACTGCCGGGGTGATCGTAGAGAAGCCCCAAGATGATGACTTGGCGACGTTTGCACCCAAGGTAGAGCGCGCGACGGCACGGGTGAACTGGAGCCTTCCAGCAGTCGAGGTCTCCAGACTCATTCGCGCCATGGATGCCGTCCCGGGCGCTTGGTCCGAAATATCCGGTGCCCCCGTGAAACTGTATCGGCCCCAAGTGGTGCCGCATCACTTGGTCGATCCCCCGCGGACGCCAGGGGCAGCAGGTAACGGCGGTCCGCCTCCGGGAGCATTAGCGCCCGTTCCCGGTCAGGTCGTGTGGGCGGACGGTGAGCGGGGCATCCTGATCGCCGCCGGGGAAGGCGGGGTTCTCGTGACGGAGGTTCAGCCGCCTGGGAAGCGTCGCATGAGCGCGCAGGACTGGGTCAACGGTCGCGGAGTGGTTTCCGGGCAACGCTTCGAGTGACGCTTCCTCGATGCCACGTGGTGACGAACGACGATGTGTTGGCCCGCGCGGGCTTCCTTGCTGCCGCCCATGCCGTCCTGCGGCACGGTGGCCCTGAGGTCGCACTCCACGTTCGTGGGCCGGGGACCGGCGGACTCCATGTGTTCGAAGCGGTCTCTGACCTGAAAGCCGTTGCCGATGAAGCCGGAGCGTGGCTCTTCGTGAACGACCGCGTGGACGTGGCGCTCGCCTGTGGTGCGCGCAACGTGCAACTCGGGGCCCGGTCCCTGCCGGCGCCGGTGGCTCGCAGCCTGATTGGCGAGGACTGCTGCATCGGGGTTTCCTGTCACGGGGTCGACCAGATGTCCCTTGCGGCGCGCGATGGCGCAGATTTCACTTTCGTGGGTACGCTGTTCCCGACGCCGAGTCATCCGCAGGCAGAGGGTCTCAGAATCGAAGAGGTCCGCGCTGTGCATGCGGCCTCGGGTGACCGGCCGTGGATCGGAATCGGGGGTATCGGGCTGGAACAGGTTTCGACCGTCCTCGCCTCGGGGGCGTTCGGATTTGCCGTGGTCCGCGGGGTGTGGGACGCGGCTGAACCGGGGCAGGCCGTGCAACAATATTTGGAGGCGCTTAGGCTGGCGCCGATTGGGGAGGCGTAGATGAGCGAGCAAATTCAGGTCCGGCTCAACGGCAAGGATCGTGACATCGCTGGCGGCCATAGTGTGCGGACGCTGCTCGAATCTCTCGAACTTCATCCTGGCATGGTGGTTGTGGAGCTGAACAAGGAGATCTTGGAGCGTGATCGTTACAACGATGTCGACGTCCAGGGCGGCGACATGATTGAACTCGTTCACTTTGTGGGCGGTGGCTGAATCACATGGAATTGACGGAATGAGTGGAGACGGCGTGAGCGGAATAGATGCAGCGCAGGCCTTGGATGGTCCGCTTGAAATTGGTGGAGCGACGTTCGTGTCGCGCCTCATTGTGGGGACGGGGAAATACGCCGACAACGACATCATGGTGCGGGCGATCCGTGCGAGTGGTGCGGAGATGGTGACGGTGGCGGTGCGACGCGTCGACCTCGACCGCACCAAGGACGAGGCGATCCTCCATCACCTGAGCCCAGACGAGTTTTTTCTTCTCGCCAATACGGCTGGATGCTACACCGCGGAAGACGCGATTCGCTATGCGCGCCTCGCGCGCGCCGCTGGCTTTAACGAGTTCGTGAAACTAGAGGTCATCGGCGACGAAGCGACGCTACTCCCGGACGTGCAGGCCACCCTGGAGGCCGCAAAGATCTTGGCGGCCGAAGGCTTCAAGATCATGGCCTACACCAACGACGACCTGATCACGGCTCTGCGTCTGGAGGACGCCGGGTGTGTCGCGGTGATGCCGCTCGCCAGCCCGATTGGTAGCGGTCTTGGTGTGGTGAACCCCTACTTCATTCGTGAAATCAAGCGGCGTTTGCATGTGCCCGTGATCGTAGATGCGGGCGTGGGTACGGCCTCAGACGCGTGCGTCACGATGGAGCAGGGCGTGGACGGCGTGCTCATGAACACCGCGCTAGCCGCTGCGGATGATCCGGTTCGGATGTCTCATGCCATGAAACACGCCGTGGTTGCGGGTCGCCTGGCATTTCTGGCTGGACGCATGCCGTCGCGCGAGATTGCCGTACCCTCGTCTCCGATGACTGGAATGCTCGATTGATCATGTTCGGCTTTCAACGGATGGTGTCGCGGTGAGGGTTCATGGAGGAGTGCCGGGGGCGGCTCGTGACGCCGCGTTCCAGATCCGCCAGCAGGTGGAGCGAGGACGGCGGCTCGATGTGGCTTTGGGCTCCGCGTTCACAGGACTCTCGCAGCGCGATCGTGCGTTCGCCCATGACCTGACTTATGGGGTCACGAGGCTGCGGGGGCGGCTCGATCACCTCATTGGCGCGCATGTGCACAAGGGTATCGATTCCTTGCTCCCTGGCGTTTTGGAGGTGCTCCGCCTGGGGGCCTATCAACTCCTCTACATGGGGTCGGTCCCGACCTATGCGGCGGTCTCGGAATCTGTGGATCGCGCCACCTCGCTCGCTGGCAAGGGTGCCGGTGGGTTGGTCAACGCGGTTCTCAGGCGTGTCGGTGAGGCAGGATACGGAGAGGAGCACTTTCCATCTTTCACCGACGACCCTGCCGGCTTTCTTTCCACCTGGGGGTCACACCCAGGCTGGATGGTCGCGCGCTGGCTCGAGCGCTGGACCCCAGCCGAGGTGAGGGCCCTGGTCGAATCCAACAACCGGCAGCCCTCCGTCTACCTGGTTCCCCTGGACCGTACAGCCGACGAGGCCCGAGTCGTGTTGGTTGAGGCCGGCCTCCACTGCGAGTCGGTCGCGGACGTCGACGGATGCCTGCGTCTGAACTCCGGAACACCGGCGGAGGCATTGGACGTTCTGCCTTGCGCGCTCGTACAGGATCCTGCCGCCTACCTCGTCGTTCGGTATGCAGATGTGCCGCCAGGCACGAAGGTTGCAGACTTGTGTGCTGCCCCTGGTGGCAAAGCGCTGGTCGCTGCTGCAGGGGCGCGCTACACACTAGCCGCCGACCGCTCGGAGCGACGTATACGTATGGTTCGTGAGAACGCGAAACGGACGCAAAGCCGAATCGGCTGTGTGGTGGCAGATGCCGCCCACCCGCCATTTGTCGATGCGGACGTCGTGCTCGTCGACGTTCCGTGCACGGGGACAGGCACCTTGGCCCGACACCCCGACGCCCGTTGGCGCCTGCGCGAGGATTCGATCGCTGAACTCGCTGAGGTGCAACGCAGGTTTCTCGATGCTGCTGCGTCGTCGGTCGCTCCGGGGGGCCTGCTTGTGTACTCAACCTGCACGCTCGAGCCCGAAGAGAACGATGAGACCGTCGACGCGTTCTTGGCGACACACCCAGAGTTCCGTTCAGAGGCCACGGAGGCCGTACAGGCCCGCTTTATCGATGGCCGAGGTCGCTTGGCCGTCCTGCCGCACCAATCCGGCTTCGATGGCTCCTTCGCGGCGCGCCTCAGAAGGCAAGCATGAGGTTAGGAGGTTCGTTGGCGCGCCGTCGCGGGGGGAAACCCGCTCCAGACAAGCGGCCCGACAAGAAGGGTGGCTCGGCCCCACGTACGGGGAAGCCGATCTGGCTGATCGCGCTCGGATTGCTCCTGCTGGGGTGGGGTGGCGGATACGGCATCTCCACGTTGTTCCTCTTTCCAGAGCCACCGCCGCTTGGAGATCTGTTCGAGGTTCCTGACCTTGGGGGGTTAGGCCTCGCGAGCGCCCGCGAGCGACTCCTGGGGGCTGGCCTTCAGCTCGGTGAGATCGACTCGCTGTTGCACCCGTCTGTTGCGCAGTCTCTGATCATTGGGCAGTCGCCGTTAGCCGGCCAGGTAGCCCGGCCGGAAGCGCCTGTGCGGGTCACGCTCAGCCGCGGACCCCAGATGCGCTCGATTCCTGACGTTGCTCGTCTCCAAGAGAGCGGCGCCCGTATCGTGCTTGAGAGCAGCGGATTCATGGTCTCGATGGATACCGCGCAGGCCGAGGTGCCCCGTGGATTCGTGATTGAGACCCGTCCTACAGCCGCGTCGGTGCTCGCACTTCCGTCTGAAGTGCGCATGATTGTGAGCACCGGCCCCCCCGTGGTCCCAATGCCGCTTGTGCTCGGGTTGGGGGAGGACGAAGCCTTCCAGATGTTGGACTCGCTCGGGCTCGTTGTGGTCGAAGTTGTCGAGGTCTTCCGTTTTGGCCGGGACCAAGGCATCGTGGTGGAGCAGGAGCCGGCCGTCGACACGGAGTTGGAGCGTGGTGCGGAGGTCCGGTTGTCAGTAGGGCGTCGCGGAAGGCTCAGGGAACATTGACCTTCCGGCGCCGTAGCAAGCGGGGCGTCGTCGGGCGCCCTGATCCTTTCTACCGCAACGCTTTCCGGTGCTTGTCATGAAGCGCTCTTTCGCTCGCTCGCCTTACCTCTGGACGATCCTCGGGGTCGCAGCCGTCGTGGCCGCGGCTTGGGCTGGACGCGAGAATTATCAGCCCGTCATTACAGGTGCTGTCGCGCCTGACTTTGTCGTAACGGCGATGGACGGCTCGCAAGTGTCCGTTTCGGACTACAGAGGCAAAATCGTTCTCTTGAACGTGTGGGCGACCTGGTGTGCGCCTTGCCGGGAAGAAATGCCGTCAATGCAGCGGCTTTACGATGACCTGTCGCGTGACGACTTTGAGATTCTCGCCGTCAGCATTGATGCGCCTTTCGGGGAGACGGACATTTTCGGGAGGGCCGGGGGCGATTTAGTGGGTTTCGCTCAAGAGCTCGGCCTCACATTTCCGCTTATGAAGAACCACGCGGGGGACATTCAACGTGTCTATCAGACCACGGGCGTTCCTGAATCGTTCGTGATCGATAAGGAAGGCGTGATCTTCAAAAAGGTGGCTGGAAGTACGAGCTGGGATGCGCCTGCGAATAAGGAGCTCATTCTCCGTCTGCTCGGCAGCTAGTGTCCTTTTCCAGAAGTTGGTTGAGTACCGAGAGTGCCGATGCGTCCCGCTGGCAAGGCGAGACGACAAGGAATAGCGGAGCTATTTTGCGGAGGAGCAACGGAGCCAGCGTGGATGCAGCGGCGCTCGAATGCAAACGAACTTCTGTTAAAGGATACTAGTGTCCTCTCGGTCGGCTGGGGCGTTGCTCCACAATTGGCGACTCAAGGTCGCTGCGCTCGGCCTGGCTGTGTTTTTCTGGGGCCTGGTGCAGACGGAACCCCGCAATCAAGAGACGTTCTCGTCGGTCCCGATCATCGTCGAGATCTCCGACACTGCCTGGACCCTCGCCGCACCACCTGACCCGGTCGAGGTTGACCTTCGCCTTGGTGGCCCCGCACGTGAGATCATTCGCTTGGCCCGCGAAGGCACCACTGTGCGTGTTCAACTGGACGCCGTGAGGTCAGCAGATACGCTGGTGTCGCTCCGCCGTGAGTGGGTGGGACTCGGCCAAGGGACAGGCCTCACAGTAGAGTCCATGGCTCCCGCGAATGTCCGCATCTCCCTGGAGCGGACGATGACCCGGACGCTCCCGATCGCAGTACGGACTCGCGGGGAGCTACCGAAGGACCTCGCGCTCGCGAGCCCATTGGGCCTGGACCCTCGCGAGGCAAGAGTTCGTGGTGCGCGCAGTAGGATTGAGAGTCTGGACTCGATTCCACTGACGCCGTTCGATCTCGGCACCGTCGGAGCGTCGGGGGTGTTCAATGTGTCGCTCGACACCACGGGGCTGATGGGCGCGCTACTCGTGCCAGCGACGACCACCGTCGGCGTCCGCCTAGAAGACGTCGTCGAGCGTGTACTGTCCGGTCTCATGATTCTTGTGGACAGCGCCCGAGTGGGCACCGAAGTCGTGATCGACCCCGAATCGATCCAGCTCCGCGTGAGTGGGGCCCGCACGGTTGTGACCGCTATTGACCCAACATTGCTGCGGGTTTGGGTGCTTCCAGAGTTACTCAGGGACATGGCCCCAGGTGAAGAGCGGCGCGTGCCGATTAGCATCGAGGGCGTCCCGGCGCTTGCTACCGCTGTTCCTTCCACGGATGTAGTCACCGTGCGGAGGGCCGCCGATTTCGGCGGCGGAGCCTTGGACTGACGGTGACTGCCATCCCTACTCCACTCGTCCTAGGGATTGAGACTTCCTGCGACGAGACGTCAGCCGCCGTGATCGATGGGGACAACCGGATCCTGGGGCACATCATTTTGTCGCAGGACGAGCACGAGGTGTTCGGAGGGGTCATCCCGGAGCTCGCGGCCCGGGCGCATCTTCAGAAGATCGACGCCGTCGTGGACGAGACACTCGCGCAGGCTGGCGTCCGACTTCGGGACATCGACCTTATTGGCGCGACCGCCGGGCCTGGCCTCATAGGGGCTCTTCTCGTGGGTGTGTGTTGGGCGAAGTCCGCCGCGTTCGGCTTGGGTCGCCCTTTCGTGCCTGTCCACCATATGGAGGCCCATCTTTTTGCGCCTTCCCTCGAAGATCCAGAGGCCGAACCCCCTTTCGTTGGGCTCCTAGTTTCTGGCGGCCACACTATGCTCCTCCATGTGCCGGCGTGGGGGCAGTACCGTTTGCTCGGAGAGACCCGTGACGACGCAGCTGGAGAGGCGTTCGACAAGGCCGCGAAGCTGCTGGGGTTGTCCTATCCCGGCGGGCCGGAAATCGAACGGGTCGCCAGGGCTGTCCGAGGGCAACGGCACCGGTTGCCGCGCCCCATGTTAAAGCGAAACCAAAAACGCGAGGATGCATCGTACTACGACTTCTCCTTTAGCGGACTGAAGACAGCGGTCGTGGAACTGGCCGCGAAGCTGGACGCAGAAGGTGATCTCGAGCAGGAGACGCCCCACATCGCTGCGGCGTTCCAGGAGGCTGCGGTAGACGTCCTGGCGACGAAGACCATGAGGGCCGTTGAGGAGACCGGATGTCGCAGGGTATTGCTGGGCGGCGGCGTGAGTGCCAATACGCGCCTCCGCGAAGAAATCGCTGCGCGCCTGAGAGACGGGCGGTTATTCCACGCTTCCACGCGATTGTCGCTCGACAACGGGGCGATGGTCGCCCGGGCGGCCCGCTTTCGATATGAATCCGCACCCGGCGACGGGTTGGCCGCTTCTGCCGGTGCAGGCCTGCCATTCCCGGGCCTAATAAGGCCCAGCGCATGAACGCGCCCTGGCGGGTAGCGTGTTCCGGTAACCTCTTCCTCCCGCGAAGTTAGGCGCATGTATCCTATCATTTTTGAACTACCGAACTGGGTTCCATTCCTAGGCGGTGAGGCGATCACGTCGTTCGGCGTGTTCATGCTCTTCTCGTTCCTGACGGGGGGCTACTTGATCCGTGCCGAGATGTCACGGATTGGCCAAGATCCGGATAAGGCATGGGATCTCGTCTTCATGGCCGTGGTCGGTGGGATACTCGGGGCCAAGGTCTATTACATCCTTCTGAACTACCCTAGGCTCGCGACCGATCCGGCAGCTTTGATCTTTGCTCGTGGCGGTCTCGTGTGGTACGGGGGTTTCATACTCGCGACCGCCATGGTCGTATGGGAGATTCGGCGCCAAAAATTGCCACTACGCCCGATGGCAGATGCCGTGGCGCCGGGCCTCGCGATGGCCTACGGGGTCGGGCGCATCGGTTGCTTCTTGGTGGGTGACGACTGGGGTGTCCCGACCGATTCGTGGCTTGGAATTGCCTTTCCGCGCGGTTATCCGGCAACCACCGTGTCGAACATCGAGGCTATGGGGATCTCCGTCGATCCCGCCCTGGTGGAAAAATATGGACAGGTTCTTCCGGTGCATCCGACACAGCTTTATGAAGTCGGAATCAGTACTGCGATTTTCCTGTTTCTCTGGAAGATTCGGCGACACAAACACGGGGCAGGTTGGTTGTTCATGCTTTGGCTCGCCTTGGCGGGGATGGAGCGTTTTCTGGTCGAGTTCTTGCGGGCGAAGGACGACCGCTTCTTCGGCGTGCTGACCCTTGCTCAGTTGATCAGCCTCGGTGTTGTCACCGTGGGGATCGTCGGCATGAATCGTACGAGTAAGCCGGTGCCGACGGCATGAGGGAAGGAGGCTCCATGTTGACGATTCTGCACGCATCGGATCTTCAATTTGGAAAGCCGTTTCGCCCCCGCGCGGCTGAGGCTTTCCGGAACCTCGCGTTCGACACGATGCCGCACCTGATCGTGGTGTCCGGCGACCTCACACAGAGAGCCAAGGGAAGGGAGTTCAAGGCCGCCTGGGAGTTCCTTCAGCGCCTGCCGACTGTCCCGCTCGTGGTCACCCCCGGCAACCACGACGTGCCGCTCTATCGTGTGTTCGAGCGGGCCGTGTTTCCCTTTTGGCGCTGGCGCCGGCACATCCCTCGCGACGTAGACTCCGTTGCACGCGTGGCCGGAGCGATAATTGTTGGCCTGAATTCGGCGGCTCCGTATCAAGCGATCGTGAACGGTCGGATCACCGGGATGCAGCTCAATTTCGCCCGCAAGGCGTTTGAGTCTGCCCCTCCGGGTGGGGCCCGGGTGCTGGTGATCCACCATCACTTTGTGCCCACCCCTGACGGACTTGGGGGGGCGCCGATGCCGGGTGCGAAGCGGATTCTGAAGCAAATTGAGGACATGCAGGTCGATGTCGTCTTGGGTGGGCACGTCCACCAGACCCACTTCTCGAGCTCTCGCGACATTCTGCCAGGCACAGTGGCTGGCGTCCCGCTCATTGCTACAGGGACCACGACGTCGCGCCGTGGTCGAGGCCCTGAGCGGCGCAGGAATAGCTGCAACCTCGTTGAGATACTTGGAGATCAGATCCAGGTGACGCCACACCATTTCGAGGCTCGGGGAGCGGCGTTTAAACCGGGGGAAAAAGTGTCGCTGCGACGTGCTGGAATGCCCATGGCGGTCGAATATCCCGATACGCTTTTGGCCGAGCCCCGGGGCTGATCTTGCGATACCTACGCAATCGGCCGAACCGGAGTGAAACCCTCTGTGCCGCGGTGATGGCCTCTGGGCTCGCTGCGGGCGTCGGCCTGGTCGCGTTCTACCTCACTCGCATCTTTCTTGCCCGCGAGCCGACGGGCGGGGTGGGGGTCGAGCGACTGGACGGACCGCAGGCCGGAGAGAGATAGTGGGGGGACGTCTCGACCTGGCGCGTGCGCTCGCCGGGGTCGTCGTGGCGCTTGCCGCGATGGCCGCGCCGACTCGGGTCGAAGCCCAGGTCGGTCGGAGAGAAGTCGTCGCCGTGTATTTCGAGGGGAACGAGTCCTTTCCTGCTGACTCGCTTGCGCGGGCGATCGTCACCAGGCCGAGTGAGTGCCGGTCGGCGATCTTCAGTCCCTTCTGTTGGCTCGGCGCCGATTTTGCCGTGAAAAAATTCTACCTGCCGGAAAGGCAGATCGTGCCTGATCTAGCCCGCCTACAGATCTGGTATCAACGCCGCGGATTCCGAGAGATCCAAGTCGATACTGCGCGATTCCTGCGCCCGGACGGAGGGGCTGAGATGACCTTCCGCGTCCAGGAGGGGACCCCCGTTCTAACGCGCAGCATTAATGTCGTCGGCGCCGACGACGCTGTTGATCCGTTGATCTTCGACAACCTCCCGCTGAAGCCTGGTGAGCGCCTGAGCACCATTGCGCTCGATGCTACACGAGACTCCTTGGCGACTCGCTTGGCGGATCGAGGTTATGCGCACGTTTTCGTCCTTCACTGGTACCTCATCCCGTCAGATGACCTCCACGTCGCCGACGTGACCTTCGACATCGACACGGGTCCTCTCACGCGATACGGGCCCATAGAGGTGGTGGGAAATCAAGCGCTCTCCGATGCTACAGTGCGCAATGCACTGCAATTCCGTGAGGGCGGACTCTACAGGCGAAACCAGCTGATCGAGGGACAAGCTCGCCTCTTCGGCCTCGAGATCATTCGCACGGCTAATGTGATAGCCGACCTGGGCAGCGACGCGAACCCTGTTGTCCCCTTAACGGTCACGGTCAATGAGGGCCAAGCCTATCGGGTTCGCTACGGGGCCGGACTCACCACGGCTGAGTGTTTTGACGTGGAGTCGCGTTGGTCGGCCCGAAACTTCTGGGGAGGAGGACGCACGCTCCAGGTCCGGGGCAGGCTCTCGAACATCCTCGCCCCCCAGTTCCATGACATCCTCTGCCGGGACAGCGGCGACGGCGCGTTCGGAGAGTTGAACTGGCTCGCGTCGGTAGATTTCGTGCAGCCCTGGATCTTCTCGCCGCGCAACTCGTTTTCCGCGTCGGTCTTCGGAGAGCGCCAGTCCCTACCGGACGTCTTCATCAGGGAAGCAGTCGGACTCAACTTGTCATTGACACGAGCTATCGGGCCCCGCACACCCCTGACGCTCTCCTACCGCCCCGAGTTGTCACGCTTGGACGCCGCGGAACTCCTATTCTGTACGGGTTTCTTGGCTTGCACAGCCGAGGATATCGACATCCTGGGCAGTGCGAACCGAATTGCACCGGTTGGGATCAACTTCACGCGAAATCTCGCAAACAATCTTTTGAACCCCACTCGCGGATACAGTGTGGTGGTGGATCTTGAGCACGCGGCCCCTTGGACCGGTTCGCACTTTCGGTATGACCGTGTTGTGGTAGAAGGGACCAAGTACTCCGAGATCTCGTCTGTTGCTGTTTGGGCCGGCCGGGTGCGCGGGGGTTGGATCGGGGCGGGTTCGTTCAGCGCACTGGATCGGGGCGGAAATTCTGTCGACTTGGTTCACCCACAGAAGCGGTTCTATGCGGGCGGCGCCAATTCGGTTCGTGGTTTTTCGCAGAGCCGGCTTGGCCCGGGGGTTCTGCAGGTGCTGGACCCTCTTCCCCTCCTTAGCAACAGGGGCGCGAACTGCTCACCGGAGACAGTGATCGACCTCAGCTGCGACGCGTCACCGCTCGGGAACGAAGGCTTCATATCTCGCCCTACCGGAGGCACGCGGGTATTGGAGGCCAACCTTGAACTCCGTTTCGGTGTTGGGCGGTCCTTCGAAGTAGTGACCTTCGCCGATGTGGGCCAAGTGTGGGCCGCGGTCGAGTCGGTCTCGCTCTCCGACCTGGAAGTGACGCCCGGCGTGGGCGTGCGCTTCCTCAGCCCGATCGGCCCGATCCGGGTCGACTTGGCTTACCGGTTCCGTGGTGCCCAGGAGCTATCAGTCGTCACGACTCAAATTCGGCCGTTCGACCCCTTGGTGGATGACCCGGACGACCCGAGGGACGGCCCGCTCAGCGTGAACGGTGAATTCATTCCGTATGTGCGCACGAACAACATCGCGCTCCTGACGCCGCGTGTTCTTTTTGGCGAGTCGTCGGCGTTTTCGTTGCGCAGGTTTCAGATACACCTGTCGATCGGGCAAGCGTTCTGATGAGCGATCCCCTCAACGACTCGACTCATCCCCTGGAGGCGACTGAAGCGACGGCTGCGGAGCGCGCAGCCGTTCGCCGTTTCAGGCTGATGCCTTGGCTGAAGCGCGGTCTGTTTTTGATCGTGCTGGGTCTTCTCGTTACGGTTGCCTATGCGGATCAAAGCGAACGAGGTCAGCGAGCCCTCCTGGATGAGATCATTGTCCGATCCCAGGGTATCTTGGCGGGAGAGCTCTCTATTGAACGTGTTCGAACGCGAACGTTCCTCCTGGGCGCCACACTCTCAGGGGTGCGCCTAAACGCCGCGGCCGGTCGACGGTTCCTTTTCGCGGATTCCGTTCAGCTTCGTTATACGCCCTGGGGCGTACTCGCTGCGCGCCCCCGCATCAGTTCGATGGTGGTCTGGGGCCTGGACCTCGAAATTTCACGCCTGCCGAGTGAGGGCTCACTCAACATCCAGAGTGTCCTCCAGCCCAGGGAGGCCCTCGATGACGAGGCCGACGCCCAACGCGTTGACCAGATTCGTTTTGGGCGCATTGGCGTACGAGAGGGACTGGTGGAGATTCTCACGCCCACCTCGGCGGGGGGCCGGCTTCCGACCGTAGCGTCGCCAGATGGCGACGGGCTGCTTGCTCGGCTCGCGTTCGACTCGCTAGACCTTGACCTCGAGGCTGTAACAGTAAGGCTGGACGGCTCGGGCGAAAGGCTCAGTGGCCGACTCGCCTCGTTGTCTGCCGTGGCTTCGCTGTTGGAGGAGCCTCTGCTGATTGATGAGGCGTTCGGCCAAGTCGCCTACGATCAAAACGGAATTCGGGTGGGCGGAGGGGCTTTCCGATTGCCGGGCTCGTTACTCCGAGGCACCATCTCGATGGGGCCCGAGCAGCCCGGTGAACCCTGGGTGCTCGAAGCGCACTTGACGACGGATGGCGAGGGTCAGCTCTCGGACCTGGGTTGGCTCGACCCCCGGATTCCAGTGGGCACGTTCACCGGAACCGCCGACCTCCGTGTGGCGAATGGGGTCGAGGCGCGCCTTGAGGACTTCTCCATACAACTGGAGGCTAGCGCGCTGACCGCGAACGGAACGGTGCGCATAGATGACGTCCTACGCTTCGACCGGTTGGCCCTGACCGCCAGCCCCGTCACGCTGGACCGGCTGGAGCCGTGGATCGGGAAGCAGGCACCTCTGGACGGTTGGTTGAGCGGGAATATGACGGTGTCGGGAACTTTGGAGCGTGCGACCGTGAGTGGCCGCGCGACCTTTGTGCCGATCGGCTACCGTGGCGCCCCCACCACCGCCGACTTCAGCGGCACACTCTTTGGGGGGGGCAACCCGGGGGTGGCTGCCTTCGAGGCACGGCTGAATCCAGTCAACTACGACCTACTCCGTGTCGTGGCGCCCTCACTGCCCCTGGCTGGTATGGGGACGCTGAATTTCGAGGTGTCGGGTCGGGTGGATGAAGCGCTCAGATTCGTAGCGGACGCCACCCATTCGCCAGACGGTCGGCCGCGATCCGCAGCGAACGTCAGCGGCTCCTTCAGGCGATCGAGCACCGGGGTTTGGTCCACAGACTTGCAGGGGGCTATGGCGCCCCTGTCGCTAGAGATCTTCCAGGACCTGATGGGCCCCACCATGGAACTGCGCGGTGATATTTCAGGGCCGTGGCGCGCGCAGGGCCGGCTACGGGACCTACAGATCACCGCAGACATGGAGACCGCCGGAGGTCGTGTGTTGGTGGACGGTGTCTTCGATATGAGCGCTCCGGGGGCCTTCTACCGTTTCGATGCCGTCGCAGATCAGATCGCGCTTTCGACCTTTTCCCCGAAGTTGCCCGAGCCGTCGATCTGGAGCGGCAGCGTCTCGATTGAGGGGCGTGGCGTCCGGGCCGACTCTGTGGACGCGGCGGTCACGTTTCGTTCTTCCAAGGCCCGCCTCGGAGGCCTGTATGTCGACACGGCGATCGCACACATGCGGGCCTCGGAAGGGATCGTCACCATAGTCAGCCTAGACGCCGTAGTGGGGGGCGTGCATGTGACCGGGGAGGGACGACTTGGACTTGGGTCTCCTCTCGACGGTGAGGCGAGCCTGGCATTTTCGACAGACTCACTCGGCCTACTTCGCCCGATGTTCATGGGCGACACCGTGATCGCGAAGGACACGCTCAGCGCCATGGAGGTCACCTTACTCGCCTTCGAGGGGGTCGACGTTGACGCGCTGCCTGACACGCTCGACGTCAGAATGAGGGGCACAGTACGTGGTACCGTGCGCCTCCTGGGTTCGCTCGACAATCTCGATATTGAGCTGAAAGCTGACGTACGCCGAGCTGTTTACGGCCCCAACTCGGTCGACAGCGCAACGGTGACTTTGAACGCAAAGGACCTTCCCGGCTTCGATGGGGCGTGGAAGCTTGCGATGGATGCCTTCGGTTTGGAGTGGCAAGGGCGGTCTTTCGAGGAGGTGCGCGTTGATGGCGCGATGGTCGCGCGGGCTGGAGACGCGGTCGTGGCCGTGTCTAGGGGTCTGGGAGAGTCGATGCAGGCGCGTGGCCAATTCGGGTTCGACTCCGTGGGCGGGCATGTGGCCCTGGAAGAGGCCACGCTTACCATCGACTCGCTGGCCTACACGCTCGCCCTTCCGACCCGCCTGACTTGGGATGCGACTTCGCTTGTGGTTGAGGACCTGGATGTCGTTCGTGGTGGCTCCGATCCCATGAGGCTGACCGCTGCCGGGACGTTGTCGCGGGTGGGTTCGTCGGATTTTGGTATGATCATCGAGGGGCTACACATCGAGAGCATGACCCGCATCGGTGAATTCGATGAGGTGAGCGTATCGGGCCATGTGGACATGGAAGTCTCCGTCGAGGGGTCGGCTCTCGACCCCGTCATTCGGGCCCAATGGTCGGTCCTCGATCCACGCCTTGCCGCGCTTGAACTCTCGCAGGTTCGGGGCGATCTGGAATACAGAGATCGAGTCGCCCAGGTGACGGTGGAGGCTTTGTCGCGGGACCGTCGGGTCTTTACTGCTAATGGCTCAGTGCCCGTCGACCTCGCCTTGGCCGATATCCCGGATCGAACCGCGCCGGGTCAGATTGACCTGACGATCACTGCCGATTCGTTGGAGGCGTCGGTGGCGCTCGCCTACATCGGCACGTTGGAGGACGTCGAAGGATGGGTGACGGGAGCGGTAAGAGTGCGCGGCACACTTGATCAACTTGAGCCTGAGGGACAGGTCACGCTCTCCAACGGCGGCTGGTCGATCGAAGCGGTCGGTGTGCGACACAGAGAGGTAAGCGGCACGCTGACTCTCCGCCCGGACCGCACGGTCCAGGTGGATCTAAGGACCGTTGCGACCGGGGCCTCGACCGTGACCGGCACAATCACTTTGGACGAGATCTCGGATCCGGGGTTGGACATCGACATGAAGTTCACCGCGTTCCAGGCGGTGCAGCGACTAGACATGGAGGGCAGAGTCAGCGGCGATCTGAAGCTCACGGGTCGTTACGGCCGCCCGGTCGTAGAGGGTGACCTTCGGGTTGACCAAGGCACGCTGTTCTTGGACGAGTTCGCCCGCAACGCGGGGGTGGTTGATCTGCTTGATCCGCGGCTGTTGGGCGCAGACACGACTGCGTTTTCGGGTCAGGGGCTCTTGCGTGGTCTTCGCAACCCGTTTCTGCAGAACCTGAGCGTTCGGGTCAACCTGTCGGTGCCGCGGGATGCCTGGTTACGCTCGAACGACATGAACGTGGAAATGGGTGGCGACCTCGACGTTCGCTACGACCGCACACAGGGCGACATCGTCCTCGTAGGCTCGCTGTCCGCGTTGCGCGGCTCGTACGCGGTGTTGGGAAGGACCTTCGTCGTGTCCGGCGGTACGGTCGGCTTCATAGGTGTGCCTGGGATAAACCCGATCCTCGATATCCAGGCCACGAGCCGAATTCGCCGCCGCGACGAGGAACCCTTCACCGTCAATGCGAACGTGGAGGGCACGCTCGCCGCGCCTCGGGTCGCGCTCTCGACAGACGAGGCTGGCCTCGTGCAGTCCGACCTCATCAGCTACCTGGTCTTCGGGGGTCCGAGTTCCGACCTCGCGGTCGGTCAATCGAGTGCTTTGCAGGGGGCAGCCGGTTCCTTGGCCACGACGTACTTCTCGGGGATGGTTGCCTCCCAGTTAGGAGCCGCGCTGACCCAGAGGTTTGGTCTCGATTATCTCTCGATCACCCAAGCGGAGAACAACCAAGGGGTTGCGTCCGGACTCAGTTCCTTGGTCAACACACAAGTAGAGATCGGTCAGTATGTGGGTCAGGACGCATTTATCGTGCTCGTGTTCCGTCGGCCGTCGGAGCAGTCGGGTGGAAAAATGATCGGGGGTGCCCGCCTGGAGTGGTCTCTGAACGACGACTACACGGTCGAGGGGTTCTTTGAGGACCGTTTTCTGCGGAGCGGCGCCGGCTTCGGAGGCCTTGGGTTCCCGTCGGAACAGATTCTCGGGGTTTTCATCTTCCGAGAGTGGGGCTATTAGAGGAACCGAGAGTGCGTCACCGCGGCTGTGCCGGGAGCGCCAATCGCCGATGAAGACTTCCATCCAGATCGTAGCTCTCTCCGTCATCATGTGCGCGTTCGGTGCGCCTGAGATCCTTGCACAAGAGATCAGAGGTCGGGTTGTGGACTCCTCCAACGGCCAGCCGGTGGCGACCGCCGGCGTGTTCTTACTAGACGTGGAGCGAAACCGAGCGGCGGTGGCGCTGGCGGACAGCATGGGGCGCTTCGTGCTTACTGCACCCGCCGGTGGCGAGTATTTCATCGCCGTGCAGCGCATCGGTTATTTCGAATTTGAGAGCCCGCTCATCGCAGTCGCGGACGGCGGTATTTATCCGCTCGACCTAGAGATTCGGCCAGAGCCCATCCGTCTCGATCCGCTGCTGGTGACGATCCGCAACGAGAACCTCGAGCGGTGGCTCTCGCTCAAGCTTGGTGGAAATCCCAACACGAGAGAGGGTTTCCGAGCCTTACAAGGGGTGAGACTCGAAGAGGCCAAGTTCAAGAGCGACAACAACACCGAGATGCTGAGGTGGTTGTTGGTTGGAGTAGCAAACGGCATGGAGGTCTGTCTTGGTTCCCGGATGCCAAAGGTCGAACGGGGGACAGGCAGGATTCTTCCGCCTCCGTGCGGGAAGTTGTTCGTCGATGATCAGTTGATCCCGGCCGAGCACATCGATCAAGTGGACATGGAGTCGGTCGCGGTGGTCATCGTCCTGCCGCCTGATATCCTCTTCTACACCCGGGCGTTCGACTGGACCGTCGGCACCGCCCGCTAGCCCGGCCCTCCCTATCCCCGAGCCAGGTGCGAAGCACCCGCGAGCCTCCACGTCCGAGCAAGGTTCGCCCCCCCGTCGACCGTGCCGCGAACCCCACAGCCGCCCCACCCCGGCGAACCACCCACACTAAGCGGATTGAGCGAAAGCACAAAAGTCGGTTACAATTCTTGGCTATGGCTCAATCAACGTCCCGCCCCGAAAAAACGTCCGCCCCGCACGACAAACTCATTGTGCGTGGGGCTCGCGAGCATAATCTCCGGGACATCACCGTCGAGCTCCCTCGAGAGAAGCTGGTGGTCATCACCGGTCTCTCGGGGTCCGGAAAGTCTTCGCTGGCTTTTGATACCATCTACGCTGAGGGACAGCGCCGTTACGTAGAGTCACTGTCCGCCTATGCCCGTCAGTTCCTCGGTCTGATGGAAAAGCCCGACGTGGACTCCATTGAAGGCCTATCTCCGGCCATCTCGATTGAGCAGAAGACGGTCAGTCGGAATCCTCGCTCAACCGTCGGGACCGTCACCGAGATCTACGACTACCTGCGCCTAATGTGGGCCCGAGTGGGGATTCCGCATTGCCCGACGTGCGGCGATCCGGTGATCCGTCAATCGGCGACACAGATCGTGGAGCGAGTCTTGGAGATGGAAGAGGGCACGCGTATCGAGGTGCTCGCTCCTCTGGTGCGCGGCCGCAAAGGGGAGTTCGTCATCCTCTTTGAGAAGGCGCGCAAGGAGGGTTTCGTCAGAGTGCGTGTGGACGGTGAGACCTACGACCTCACTGAGCCGCCGCAGCTTAATCGATATGAGAACCACAACATTTCGGTCGTGGTGGATCGGTTGGTGGTTCGCGAAGAAGATCGCGAGCGCCTCGCGGACTCGGTAGAGACCGCGTTACGCTCCGGCGACGGGATCGTCGAGGTCTCTGAGCACCGCAAGGATAGCGATCCGATCGCTCATGTCTTCAGTGAGCACTACGCCTGCGACAACTGCGGCACGAGCCTGGCCGAACTTGAGCCGCGTCAATTCTCCTTCAACTCGCCGTTCGGCGCGTGCGAGGAGTGCGGGGGACTCGGAACGCGACAAGAGGTCAACCCAGAACTCCTGGTCGCGGACCCGTCTGTCTCTATCCTCGAGGGTGTGATTCTACCGTGGGGTGACCCCTCTGGGAATCTGAGGCGGTCGGTGATCCCCGGCCTAGCCGAGGCGTACGAGTTCCATCCGAACACGGCTTGGGGCAAGCTGCCTGAGGATGTGCGTCACGCCATCATCTACGGCTCTGGCACCATGAAGATCCGCTTTCCTTATAAGTCCGGGAGCGGAAGCTCCGACGGGCACTATGAGGATCTTTGGGAAGGCGTGCTGGCCAATATCGACCGTCGTTATCGAGAGACGGGCTCGGAGGGTGTCAGGCACCAGCTCGACGAATACATGTCGACGCTTCCCTGTGGTGTTTGTGAAGGGTCGAGACTCAAGGCGGGATCCCGGGCGGTTACGGTGGCGGGCCGGTCATTGGGCGATGTGGTCAACATGTCGATCGCGGAGGCATCTCAGTTTATTGACGGCCTGCCGATCCAGCGTCGTGGGGAGAAGGCCCCGAAGAACTCGGAGCATGCGCCTCTCTCGGCGGAAATCGCCGGCCCGATCGTCAAGGAGGTGGGCGAGCGACTCCGATTCCTGACGGACGTTGGCCTCGCGTATCTCACGCTCGGACGTGCGGCTGGGTCGCTCTCCGGGGGTGAGGCTCAGCGCATTCGCCTGGCCACCCAGATCGGGAGTCGGCTGGTCGGAGTGCTCTATATCCTTGATGAGCCCTCGATCGGGCTGCACCAACGTGACAATGCTCGACTCTTGAGCACGCTTCAACATCTGCGCGATCTCGGAAATACGGTGGTGGTCGTGGAGCATGACGAGGACACGATCCGCATGGCGGACTACATCGTCGACCTCGGCCCAGGGGCCGGCAGGCATGGTGGCCAGGTCGTGGCAGCCGGTTCGATATCCGAGATCCTCAAGTCCACCACGTCCCTCACGGCAGCCTACCTCAGAGGGGAGCGGGAGATCGCGCTCCCGATCGAGCGTCGGCCGGTCAACAAGGACAAGATGCTCACCGTGCGCGGAGCGCGTGGGCACAACCTGACCGGGCTGGATGTGAGCTTCCCCTTAGGTGCGTTCATCTGCGTGACCGGGGTAAGTGGGTCCGGAAAGTCGACGTTGGTGAACGAGACCCTGTACCATGCGTTGGCGCGCCACCTGTATCGCAGCAAGCTCGTACCCGCGGGCCACGATGCCATCGACGGACTCAAGCTCATCGACAAAGTCATCGATGTGGATCAGTCGCCGATCGGGCGAACGCCGCGCTCGAATCCTGCTACCTATGCGGGACTGTTTACGCCGATCAGGGAGCTGTTCGCAACGCTCCCTGAGTCCCAGATGCGCGGCTACGGTCCAGGGCGCTTCTCGTTCAACGTTAAGGGTGGACGTTGCGAGGCGTGTCAGGGCGATGGCCTTGTGAAGATCGAAATGCACTTCCTCCCGGACGTGTACGTGCCCTGCGAAGTCTGTCGCGGGCGCCGGTATAACCGAGAGACGTTGGACGTTTTTTACAAAGGCAAGAACATCGCGGACGTCCTCGACATGACCGTCGATGATGCGCTCGACTTCTTTGACCCGGTCCCTCGGGTCAAGATCAAGCTGCAGACCCTTCAGGACGTTGGACTCGGCTACGTGCACCTGGGCCAGTCCGCTACGACGTTGTCCGGGGGTGAAGCCCAGCGGGTCAAGCTCGCTACTGAGCTGTCCAAGACCGCCACGGGCCAGACCCTATACATTCTCGACGAGCCCACGACCGGACTCCATTTCGAGGATGTGCGGGTTCTCCTAGGCGTTCTGCACCGCTTGGTTGACCTTGGAAACACGGTCGTCGTGATTGAACACAACCTCCATGTCGTAAAGACAGCAGACTGGGTCATCGACCTCGGTCCTGAAGGCGGAGGCGAGGGTGGACGTATTGTCGTGGAAGGCACTCCTGAGGAGGTCGCGAAGACCAAGGGGTCTCACACAGGGGAACATCTGGCACCGCTCTTGCGACTGTAGGGGTGCAAGGGAAGGCTGCGACCCTCCCCCGGACGCCTTACCTTTGTTCGGTCAATCGCAGTTCGCGTCAGCGAAGCACGGTTAGAAACCGCGTTTAGTCCGGCGCCGTAGGGTTCGATCCATAAGTACGGGTAGTTTTGTTACTCCGCCCTGCGGAGACCCAGAGAAAAACGGAGACGGTCATGGTAACCCGAGAGGATCTCGAGAGCTTCCTGATTCGAATGGACCTTGAGTATGAAGAGGTCGACGAGGGCATGTTCCTCGTTCGCGGCCGCAATAGCGGACTTCCGGTTGTCGTCCATCACGCGGATGCGCTTCTGCTGATCCGTATGAAGGTCATGGACCTTCCAGAGAAGCCGGAGTCGGAAGTCTTGTTCTACCGGACGCTTCTGGAGCTCAACGCTACAGACGTGGTGCACGGCGCCTACGCTATCGAGACGGGCGAGTTGATTTTGAGTGATACGCTTGAGCTCGAAACGCTCGACTTCCACGAATTGCAGGCCTCGATGGAATCGATCGAAATGGCGGCGTCAGGCCATATGCAGCGGATTCGTTCGCTGGCTGGTGTCGCGGATTCGTCTGCAGCCGCAGTCGCTGGGGAGGGCTGATACGATGGGCATATTCACGAAGCTCTCTACTGTGATCAAGTCGAACATCAACGACCTGATTTCTCGGGCCGAGAACCCCGAGAAGATGCTCAACCAGATCATCATCGACATGCGCGACCAGCTCGCGAAGGCCAAGCGGGAGGTCGCCGCGGCGATCGCGGATGAGCGCAAGCTCAAGGCCCAGCTGGAAGAAGAGGTCAAGCAGGCGCGTGACTGGGAGCACCGTGCGATGCTTGCCGTCAAGGAAGGCCGTGACGACCTCGCCAAACAGGCGCTAATCAGGCAGCAGGAACATGCCGAGCGAGCTCAGGTCATCCAGTCCACCTGGCAGGCGCAGGCGTCTGAAACCGAGAAACTCAAGGGTTCTCTGCGGCAGCTGAACGACAAGATCGAGGAGGCGAAGCGCAAACGGAATCTCCTCATCGCCAAGCAGAAGAGGGCGCAGGCGCAGCGTCGTATTCACGAGACGATGTCCGGCCTATCCGACACGTCGGCGTTCGAAGCGTTCAATCGCATGGCCGACAAGATCGAAGAGGAGGAGCGCAAGACCATCGCGCACGTCGAGGTCAATGAAGCGCTGGCGGGCGATAGCCTGGAGCATGAGTTCGTCCGCCTCGAGAAGGGCGACGGCGGTGGCGCAGGTGTCGAAGACAAGCTCCTGGCACTCAAGAGCCAGATGGGCCTGCTCGGAGATGGTGCCTCGGAGCCGAAGCAATTGGAGGCTGGCGACGCGGGAGGGGTTCAGGATGCCGACGTCGAAGAGGTCTCCGACGCGGAGGCCGAGTCGATCCCGGAGGCTCAGCTCCTTTCCGAGTTCGACAAGCTCGGGGAGACCCAGGCCTAGGCCTGCTCTCACTCGAGGGATGTGGTGAACAAAGGGAGCGCTCCGAAGAGCGCCCCCTTTGTTTTTGACCTGGGGTCATGCAACTGGTGGTTGGTCACTGGTGTTTTGCCCCAGGCCCGTCATCTTTGGGCGGACATCGACCGGTCCGGCACCTTGCCGAGTCTGGCGCATCCGGTGACACACCAACCTGTGAACCCCTCCACTAGCGCAGAGGTCTTCAAGAATGAGCGTCGTCTTTCTCAACGGTCAGTTTCTTCCTAAGGAAGATGCCAAGATTTCCCCGGATGATCGGGGTTTCCTTCTGGCAGACGGTGTGTATGAAGTCACGCCGTTCTATGAGGGAGTGCCGTTCGCATTGGATCGACACCTGGAACGTTTGGAGGGGGGCCTGGCGTTCATGCGTATTTCCTACTCCGTGGACCTCATCGCCGCGATGCACCATAAGCTGATCGCCGAAAACGGTCTTACGGATGCACCGACTGCGCTCGTTTATCTGCAGATCACACGCGGGGCGGCTCCGCGGACGCACTATTTCCCGAAGGACCCGGTCGAGCCCACCGTTTACGCCTTCGCGAAGGCCTGGGACCGACCGACCCCTGAACGCTGGGATCAGGGCTTCTCCGTCGCGACCGTGCCGGACCGCCGCTGGAGTCGCGTGGATATCAAGACGATCGGCCTTCTCCCGAACGCGATGGCGTTTCAGGATGCGCTCGAGGCGGGTGCGGACGATGCCCTCCTCATTCGGGACGGAGTGGCCATCGAGGGTGCGCACATGAACTTCTGGGGAGTCTTTGACGGGACCGTGGTCACGCACCCGCGCTCCAACCATATCCTGCCAGGCATTACGCGCGGGGTGATCTTGGAGCTGGCCGCCGAGCACGGTATTCCGTGTGTGGAGCGCGCCATTCAGGTAGAGGAACTGGCCTCGGCCGAAGAGCTGTTCTTCACCGGCACCACCGGTGAGGTGCGACCGTGCGTGAAGGTCGACGGTGCGCCTGTCGGTGACGGAGGCGTGGGTCCGCTCACGCGGCGCCTTGCGGAACTGTTCCGTGCCAAGATTGAGGAGACCAAGTCGGCGGCCGTGGCGACGGGTCTGTAGGCCACCGATTGTCCGGACGATGACTCCTTGGGGGACGGTGGCGGGACTGCTCGGTGTGCTGTGTGCGGCGGGATGCGCTCCAACGGTAGGCCCGGGAGCCTCAGGGAGCTTCGACCTCGCGCCCGGTGACCCCGACGCCGTCCATGTGGTCTACCTCGGCACCGGCGGTTGGATCTTCGAGCGAGGAGCGGATCAGGTACTGGCCGCTCCGCTCTTCTCGAACCCTGGGTTCTTCACGACAGGCCTCGCGCCCATCCGGTCCGATACGCTTGAGGTAGATCGATTCATGGGTCTCTACGACGTCTCGCGCGCTCGAGTGATTCTTGTGGGCCACGCCCACTACGACCACCTCATGGACGTTCCCCGCGTAGCGCTCAGGCACGCGCCGTCGGCCCGCATCGCGGGTAGTCGGACGGTCCAGAATACCTTGGGCGATTGGTCTGGCGTCGCGGACCGGGTCGATTTGCTTGAGGCGTCGGCCGGGGACGAACAAACGGTGGGGAAGTGGATGCCATACGGCGACGCGGTCCGCATCATGCCGCTGCGTTCAAAACACGCCCCGCATTTCGATGGCATGACGCTGTATGAAGGCACTCGCGATGTGCCGGTCGAGCACGAACCGCGCTGGGCGACGGAATGGTTGGAGGGAGAGACACACGCATTTCTAGTCGACTTCCTAGATGGCGACGGGTCGGTGGCCTACCGGATCTACTACCAGGACGCCGTCGCTCCCGCTCCGGCGGGGTTCGCGCCGGATGCGGTCATCCTGGAGCACCCCGTAGACCTGGCGATCTTCGTGCCGGCGACATTCGACCAGGTCGAGTGGCACCCTGAGGCCTTCGTTCAGAACCTTCGACCGCGGCGTGTCCTACTCGGTCATTGGGAGAACTTCTTCGTGCCCGTCGACACCCCCGCCACTTCGATCGTGCTTACGGATTTCGCGCACTTCGAGTCTCGCCTTGAGCGTGTATTCAGCGGTGAATGGTGGCGTCCCGACCGCTGGACCGAGTTCCGCTTTCCGACCCACTAGTAGGTCGGCGCCGGCGACTACATACCGACAGGCTTGGGCGCTACCCGCTGCTTCATGAGATCTTCCCCCTGCGCACGGGGTAAGGGGCCCGGTTCGGTCAGGATTCGGGTGCGGTGCGTGTGCGTCAAGCAGGGAAAAAAAGAAGCCCACGCCGGGGTGTCGTGGGCTGATTGGGTGAGGAGATCCAAGCTGCTCCCTTTCCATCGGCAGCATGCCCCCCCGCACCTAGAGGCCGGAGACAGACCAATAGGAGCATGATCAAACGCGTCTGCCGACCCTCCGCGGGCGAGTTGATATGGCCCATCTCCGGCCCGGTTCTGCCACCAGCCGCGTTATCAGCGCGTACCAATTCGAGAGTGACGGATTGATGGTGAGAAGCCATAATGAAGATTCCCCTAGAAAACTGAGTCCCCCCAAGGAATTCAGATCATGAGTGTGGAAGGTGGGGAGTACGTCGTCCTTGTCGTGGAGGACGATCCGAATCATGAGATCCTCGTTCGACTGGCCTTCGAGCGAGGCGATCCACAGGCGATCCACAGGCGACCGTCAGGGTGGAGCGGTCGGCGGAGGAAGCATTGGGTACCTCTGCCGACTGGGATCCGACGCTCAGGCGGGTTCCGCGGTCATGCCAGACGTCATCGTGCTGGACATCAATATGCCTGGCATCGGGGGGCTGGGCTTCCTCGAGTGGCGCGGCCAGCAGCGGGAAGCGGTCCGAGACATCCCCGCCATCGTCTTTACCTCGTCGAACGACCCGGACCTCGTAAGCCGTTGTTTCGAGCTTGGTGCCAGGGACTTCAAAGAGAAGCCTGAGGACTTCGTGGATCTAGTTGACTTGGTCCGTCGAGTTCTCCGACGCTGGCGCCCGATGGAGCGAGGCCTGGGCGAAGTGTCGGCGTAGCAGCGCTTGACGTTCATGGCTGCATGATGATCCCGCCGCCGCGCCCGCCGACCAGCCGACCCTGGGTGGCGCGCTCTTTGGCCCGATTCCCGTTCTTCAGATCGTGGCGCGAAATCGGACCCTGGAATACCTGCTGAACGATCTTAACACTCTCTTGTTCGTGGCCATCGCCCTGATGGTGGGCATGTACCACCTTTTTTTCTACGCCACGCGCTACAGTGAGCGGCAGTACCTCTGGTTCGGCCTCGGCTCGGTCTGCTTCGCGGTGAACGCCATCGCGTTCTCGGCATGGGGCGGCCTCCTTCTGAACCGCCTGGGGCCCGCGTACCGGTGTACGGATGCCTCGGGTCACGTGGCCGCGGTCTGACTCATTCCGTTCCTGTTTTGGATTCTCGACCGCCCCATGGGAAGGATCCTGCGATCCTACCAGGCCTCCCATTTGGTGCTGGCGGTCTTCGTGGCCACGGTACCCCTGCGTTGGGTGTTCGCAACCAGCCTGGCCCGATTCGTGCGGCTTATGCCAATCCTGGCTGTGGCCGTGGTCCTACTCCTTCGGGGTGCGGTCCGCGGCAATCCCGAGGCCCGCGTCTTCCTCGTGGGGATACTGTTTGTCGTACTCGCAGAGGTGGGGGAGTTCTTGAGGCTCGCGGGCCTAGCCCTGCCGCATTCCCTTCCTTACCTGGGGTTCACGGCTCTCTTGCTCTCGGCGGCGGTCGCCCTGGCCTACCGCTTCGCTCGCGCCCACGCGGAGTTGGACGAGCTCCGTCTGGGGCTCGCCGGCGAAGTCACGGCACGCACCCCGGAGCTTGAGGCCATGACTCTCAGGGCACCGGAGGCCAGCGATGGAAAGTCCCAGCTCCTGTCGACGATGAACCACGAACTCACGGCTCCGCTCAAGTCGATCGCAGGCTTCGCCCGCATCGTTCTTACCTAGCCCGAAGCGAATCTCGACCAGCACAGTAGGGACTTTGTCGAGCGCATCAGGTCCACTGGTCGATATGCCCTGAAGCTGGTCGGCGATCTCCTAGATGTTTCCCGCATTGAGGCAGGGAAGGTGCGGATCGTAGAGCAGGATGTCGATGTGGCGGTACTTGTTCGCGATGTTTGCGGCGACTTCGATAGCCGGGGCACAGAGCGGTCGACGAATCCCACTGTCGTTGTTCCCGAGGGCATGCCCACCCTCCGGACGGACCCCATTCGGCTCAAGCAGATCTTGGTGAATCCTGTGAGCAACGCGATCAAGTTCTCCCCGCATGGCGTCGTTACGGTGACGGTCCACTCAGAACATGCCGGTGGGAGTGGAGGTCGGTCTGAGTACCAACTCGGCCTTCGGCGTCGTGGCGCCCTGACCGCCTGGCGTTCGGATGACGCACTCGATGCCCGGCGCGCTCCGGCCAGCGGCATGGCGGACACCACCGAGTGGTGTGATCCGGCTTGTCGTTCCTAGTTCTTGCTGGCGAGACCGGGCACCGCAGCCGTAGGCCGGGGTCGCGCGGGCCACTGCACTTCCTCAGCTTCCTTCTAGTATCGCAAAGACGCGGTCCTGGCCCCTCGCCTACTCCTCGCGCCTCGCCGGACCTCCCTCGAAGCGGAAGCGCACGCGCAGACCCTCGCGGTCCTCGGCCACGATGAAATGGGCGGGGGCTCCGGCGTCCAGGCCCCCACTGGCATCGAGCGCGCGGGCAGTCGGAATCAAATACAGCCCGCGGACGTCCAGCGTATCCTGCGCCTCGGTTTCACCCATGTCCCCGATGTCCGTGATCACTCCGGCCTCATGCATCAGCGGTCGGTCATAGTTCAGCAGAATATCCGCCTTCAGGACGGGGATTCCTGGCACCGCGATCGTGCCACCAGAAATGAGAAGATCCGGCACCCGCCGTCCGTTGTATGCGAGCGACTCATAGACGTCAGGGTCGAATGCCGCGTAGCTACCAGTCGCGACCGCGTCCAGGGCCGTGAGGATTCCGACGAAGTTCGTCTTCCTTAGGTGCTGCTTTTGCGGGTCGTCCGCCCACGCCCCTGACTCGATCAAGATTGTGCTCGCACCCCACTGGCCCATGAGGTCGCCGAAGGCCCGTGGGTTAAAAGTGTCGTCGTATTTCGCGATGTGCCCGCCCACGAGAGGGTCCATGGCGCCGATCAACAGCGAGGCGACCTGCATGGCGCGGCGACGTTTTGCGTCAACGTCGCGGGCCTCGTTGAATGCGGGAGCCAGGAGTGCGATGGCCACGCCGCGGTTGGTCTGCCCCACTCGGACCGCTGCGCCCTGATCATGCAAATTGAAGCCGAAGTCGGGGGTCAACGCGTCGGTGACGCCCTTGAGCGTCCGGCCTTCTGGCGTTTGTAGCATGCGGGCATCACGGTTCACATCGATGCCCTGAGCGTTCCGCCGCTGAAAGCGCTCGGCGCCATCCGGGTTAAGCATTGGGATCATGTGGACCGTCGCTCCTTGGGCGATGCGACGCACGGCCGGGTGGTCACCATGCTCATGGAAGAAGCGAACGATGTCCGCGAGCGACATGGACGCGGTGCTTTCGTTTCCGTGCATCTGCGACCAGAGCAGCACGGTGGTGGGTCCAGAGCCAAAGGTCAGCTGGCGAATCGTTCGCCCCTCGGCACTCTCGCCAACAGTTACCGACGCCACGCTGCCGCCTAGGTACGGCTCCACGGAGCGCCAGTACGTTTCGTGGTTGAAACGTCGGTCGTCGAGGCCTGGGACGCGGACCCCGTCGTATAGACCGATCAACTCTTCCGCCGTGGTGAGCGCCGTGGTGAGCGCCGCGGTCCGCGCAGGGTCCGAGGTGGGGCGGCTCGTGGCGGTAGTCGTTGTCGCCGGCCCGAGCGCCCCGGTCGTGGCGGTAGCCGGCGCGCCGCCCTCCGAGCGGGGAGTGGCGCCCGATGCCGCGCAACCCGCGCACACGAGGACGGCCAACGGCGTCAAAGTTCTTATCATCGATAGATCAGATAGGGGGCACGCAGCGCTTCGAACGAAGCGACTTGATCGCTCCATGTGGCGGTGAGTTCGGCGAAGGTCTGCTCTGCGTCGAGCCCAAGGCGTAGCGCATCCGTACCGGCCAGTCGGTCGAAGTGGGCCTCCCTCCAACTCCAATTGTCACCCGACATCGCTCGAGCTTCGATCAGCATGGCGACCGCCGCGCGCGGCGCATCATAGTCGGTGTCTGTGGCCACCAGCCGCACCCCGGGGATCTCCTGGCCTTCGAACTTGCCGTCGCCCGCGTTGGTAGGTGTGAACAGCGCCGCTTCAAAACGGACGCCTTCGAGCCCGTAACCGTTCAACGCGTCCGCGAGGGCGGGGCCGTCTAGCCACGGAGCCCCAATCCACTGGAATGCGCGATCTGTGCCGCGGCCTACCGACAGAGGCGTGCCCTCGAAAAGGCAGACCCCGGGGTAGGCCAGGGCGCTTTCCTGCGTCGGGATGTTCGGCGACGGCGCCACCCAGGGGAGTCCACTGTCCTCAAACGCCATGTCCCGCGTCCAGCCATCCACAGGTACCACATGAAGTTCTACCGTGATACCGAACGCGCCGACATACATTCGCGCGAGTTCGCCGGCGGTCATGCCGTGACGCATGGGTACCTCAAACATGCCGACGAAGGTGCTGTAGGCCGGATCAAGCACGTTCCCTTGCACGACGTCACCGCGGATGGGATTGGGCCTGTCGAGGACGATGAAGGGGATGCCGTTCTCGCCGGCAGCCTCCATCGCGAGGGCCATGGTCGAGACGTAGGTGTAGTAACGTGCCCCGATGTCCTGCATGTCGAAGAGGAGCGCGTCGACGCCCGCGAGCATCTCAGAGGTCGGCTTCCGCACAGCCCCGTACAATGAATGGATGGGTATGCCGGTCTGCTGGTCCACGCCGCTTTCAATCGCGGCGCCCGCCCGTTCCTCACCGCGAATGCCGTGCTCTGGGGCGTAAAGGGCAACGAGCTCGATATCTGGCGCGTCGTTCAGCGCGTCGATCGTCGTGCCGACGGCCGGTGCACCCGCCGCCGCAGTGCCGCCCGTGCGGTAGATCCCGGTGTGGTTCGTGATCAGGCCGACCCGCTTCCCGCGCACTAGGTGTGCGGAGTCTGTCAGGAGAACCTGAATTCCGGCGCGCACTTCGACCGCAGGCTCGGCAAGGGCGTGTTCTGCGGCATCGCCGCCCGGAACGCTGCAGGCGGCTAGGGTAAGACACCATAAGAAAATGAAGCAGGATTGTGACGTTTTCGGGGGGCCCGTACTTTCCCGTCCGTCTTCGGCTTGGCGCCGCTCGCGACCTCGTGTTGTCTGTTGCATGCGGCAAGCTTCGGGCTCGCGCCCTGCCCCGTCAACGCAATCGACCCCAACCCTCCCAGAGTCACCGCAACGCCATGCCACTACCGACCGCCCGTCCTTATCGGATCGCGCCCCGAGCGCTGGCTGCATGGGTACTGGCCGTAACCCTTGTTTCATGCGGGTCCCCGCAGTCATCACCTGCGCCTGATCCCGCACCCGCGGCCTTACCTGCGGTCGCAGATGAGAGCTCGGAGGCCTCCGAAGTCTTGATCGATCTGGAGCAGCGTCCAGTGACGTCGCCCGACCAGCCGATGATCCACCCCGAACCGGAGCCTCGGGACCCAGCGGAGGGCTTGGCATGGGCGGAGCACACCCTGGCAAGCCTCACGCTCCGTGAAAAAGCGGGGCAGCTCATGATGCCGTGGGTGCTAGGAGACTTTGCCCCTGAGGGCACCGCGAGCCACGACCGCATGCTCGGATACATCCGGGACCAGGGCATCGGCGGCGTCATCATGTCGGTCGGCTCGCCGACCGAGGTCGCGGCCAAACTGAACGACCTACAAGAGCACTCCAAGCTGCCTCTTTTGGTCGGCGCCGATCTCGAGACGGGTGCGGGCTTCAGAATGCGCGGTGCGATCCAGATGCCCGGGACGATCGAACTTGGAGGCGCCACGGACTTTCCCTCTCTTATGGCCGTGGGTGCCGCGGGCGATGCCGGCCTCGCCTATGAGATGGGTCGGGTCACCGCTGTTGAGGCACGGGCGGTAGGGATTCACGTACCGTTTGCGCCGGTGTTGGACGTGAACAACAATCCGGACAACCCGATCATCAATGTGCGCTCCTTTGGTGAAGATCCCGCTCAGGTAGCGGCGCTCGGCGCCGCCTTCGTGCGCGGTATTCAAGAAAACGGCGGAATCGCGACCGGAAAACACTTCCCGGGACACGGCGACACAGACACCGACTCCCATACGGCGCTGCCGATTATCAATCATTCGCGGGCCCGCATGGACTCCATCGAGCTGTTGCCCTTCCAAGCGGCGATCGACGCGGGGATGGGCGCGCTCATGACCGCCCATATTTCCGTACCGTCCATTAACGCGGGGCGTGGGGATCCGTCCACGCTGTCGGCCGCGATCATGACGGATCTGTTGCGCGGTGAAATGGGCTTTACGGGGCTGCTCTTCACCGACGCCATGGACATGAGTGCGATCGCACGGCAACACAGCGCCGAGGAGGCCGCAGTCCGAGCCATTGAGGCGGGTGCCGACGTGATCTTGATGCCTCCGTCTCCGGCACGCGCCATCGACGGGATCGTGGCGGCGGTGGAGTCTGGGCGCATCTCGGAGGCACGGATCGATGCGTCAGTCCGGAGACTCCTGGAGGTCAAGGCGGACATTGGGCTCGACGAGAACCGGTTGGTTTCCCTTGCCGGCGTATACAGCGCCGTTGGCATCCCCGCCCACACAGAGGTCGCAACCCGGGTCGCCGAACGCTCGATTACGGTCCTTAGGAACGGCGGAAATCTCTTGCCGTTGCGAGGTACGCGGACTGCGCGGGTTCTGTCCGTTTCGTATCGCCGCGAGTCCGATGTGCTGGCCGGTCGGTACTTCGACCGGCGCTTGCGTGCGACGTATCCGCAATTGACGACGGCGAGCCTGACGCGCGACGCGAGCAGCGACCTCTATGCTGGCCTCCTTCGGCAGGCGCGGAATCAGGCGTTGGTCGTGGTGAGCACCTATGTCACCGCGGTGTCCTACCAGGGTTCGATGGCCTTGCCTGAAGAGCTGACGGACTTCATCGGCGCGCTCGAGGAGGGCGGGATCCCACATATCGTGGTGTCGTTCGGAAATCCTTATCTGTTGACCTCGTTTCCGGACGTGCGGGCCTATATGCTCGCCTGGAGTGGCTCTGAAGCCAGTCAGACCGCGGCGGCTCGTGCGATCTTTGGAGACCTTGAGATCACCGGCCGGATCCCCACGCGCATTCCCCCACTCTACGAAATCGGTGACGGTATGACGATCCCAGCAAAGGCGAGCGCGAATGGTCGTTGATCGAAAGCTCGGCTTCGCACTCGCATCGCTCCTTATTCTCGGTGCGTGTTCCGGTCAGCGCGCCACGGTGATCCATACGCCCTTCGGGCGCATCACAGACCTCGACGCCGACGCGCGACAGTGGGTCGAGGAGACGATGAGCGGGCTGACTCTCGAAGAACTCGTCGGTCAGCTCGTCATCGAGTGGATCCCGGGCGGATATGTGTCGCCGACCAGTCCCGACTTCGAGCCACTCGAACACTGGGTCACCGTAGATCAGATCGGTGGTGTGTCTCCTTCTATCGGGACCCCCCACGCCTATGTGGCGAAGCTGAACGCCCTTCAGGAACGGGCTAAGATCCCACTTCTGGTGACGGCAGATTTCGAGAACGGCGGGCCCGGGATGCGGATCAACGGTTCGTATGCCCTCCCGTCGATGCTCCCGCAGGGCGGCGGCACGGCGTTTCCTCCCACGATGGCGTTTGGTGCGATCGACGACGAGCGCTTTGCGTTTGAGTACGGTCGTATCACTGCCCTCGAGGCACGGGCGAGTGGGGTGCACCTTTTGTTCGCGCCCGTGCTCGACGTGAACAACAATCCGGATAACCCAGTCATCGCGAGTCGCTCTTTCGGGGCCGATCCTGCACTCGTGGCGCGTATGGGCTCGGCGTTCGTGAGAGGAGCGAAGGAGGGCGGTGCGTTCACCACAGGGAAGCACTTCCCTGGGCACGGCGACACCTCAGTCGATTCCCATGTGGGCCTTCCAGTGATCACTGCCGACCGAGCGCGGCTTGATGCGGTCGAATTGGTCCCGTTCGATGCCGCGATCCAGGCCGGCGTGGACGCGATCATGACCGCGCATGTGTCGCTCCCCGCGATCCTCGGGGCTGATGGGCCGCCAGCCACGTTGTCGCCTGAGATCATGACGGGCCTTCTCCGGGCCGATCTGGCCTTCGACGGCGTCTTGTTCACCGATGCGATGACCATGCGGGCGATCACCGACGCATACGGCATGGGTGAAGCGTCCGTGCGCGCCGTCGAGGCGGGTTCAGACGTCATTCTGTCTCCCAAGGACGTTCCTGCAGCCATCGGGGCAGTGATGACCGCGGTCGAGACCGGCAGGATCTCTCGACAGCGGCTCGAGAACTCGGCCCGCAAGCTTCTAGAGATGAAGGCCAAAGTGGGGCTTCACCGAAATCGATTTGTCTCTCTGGAGTCGGTCGACGAAGTCGTCGGCTCGGGACCACACCTGGCCTTCGCCGATACCGTGGCAGCCCGGTCGATGACGCTGGTTCGGGACGACGCGTCGTTGGTGCCGCTGGACGTGGACGCTCCGGGTCAAACGGTGCACGTCCGTTACGCACCGTCGACCTGGTTGTGGGCGAGTCGCGCGTTTTCCGCGGGCCTTTTGGAGCGGGTGCCCGGCGCCATTGAGGTTCGTCTCGACGAGCGTAGTGATGCTGCGGCGTACGAATCCGCTCGAGAGGTCGTTGCGCGTGCGGACCGGGTCATCGCCAGCGTCTATCTTCACACGTCCTCGGGCTCTGGCCCGGATGCGTTGCCGGCGTCGTTCTCCACGTTGGTGAACGGAAGTGCCGCCCTTCGGCCTACGGTGTTGATCTCCTTCGTGAGTCCCTATCTGATTCGGGCGCTCCCGGATGTTTCGAGTTACCTCGTGGCCTGGGGAGACCGCGAGGTATCCCAGCGGGCCGCCGTGGCCGCGATTTTTGGTGAAGAAGCGATCTCGGGACGGCTCCCGATTCAGATTCCTCCTCTCTTTGAAATGGGCGCCGGCCTCGACCGAGCCAAGACCTCGACACGCGTGGTCACCCGCACGGTCGACGACCCACTTGTTGCTGCGGGCATCGTGGCACGGACGGGCCAGGGCGCGGTACCTGGACAAAACCAAACGGTGGCCGACCCGGTCAGCCTGGGCATGTCAACGAGCGGCCTCGCCCGCATCGATTCGATCATCCGGGCGGGAGTCGCAGATTCTGCGTTCTCTGGAGCTACGGTCGCGATCGGTCGACACGGCCGTCTGGTGAAACTCGATGCGTATGGGGAACTCGCGTACGGAAGCGGCCGTCCGACGACCACGACATCGATCTGGGATATGGCCTCCGTATCCAAAGTCGTCGGGACGACCAGCGCGGCCATGATGTTGGTTGACGAAGGGCTGTTGGATCTCGACGCGCCGGTCATCCGCTACCTGCCCTGGTGGTCTCGCGGCGACGCTCGCAAGGCTCAGATCACCGTGAGGCAGCTGCTCCTGCATCGGACCGGACTGCCGCCGTTCCGCACGTGGTATTTCGAGCATGAAGGCATGGATGCCTACAAGGCTGCCGCGGCCGACGAACCGCTTGATATGGATCCGGGACTGGAGACGATCTACTCCGACATCGGCATCATGACGCTCGCGTGGGTGATCGAGGAGGTCAGTCAACGGTCGTTGGACGACCTGCTCCAGGCGCGTCTATGGGATCCGCTTGGCATGCGGGAGACTCGTTACCGACCCGATCAGTCGCTCAAGCCCCGTATCGCCGCGACCGAAGTCGACGTCGCTTGGCGCAACGAGTTGGTGTGGGGCCGAGTGCACGATGAGAACGCGGATGCGATGGGCGGGGTCGCAGGTCATGCCGGACTCTTTAGCACCGCCGTGGATCTTTCAGTGTTTGCACGTATGATGCTCAACCGCGGTGAATCGCCGTCTTGCTCTCCCGAAGCCGTTCCCGGTGAGCCGTGCCCAGTGGCGCGCGACACGGATCAGCAGATTCTAAATCCAGAGGTCCTGTCGATGTTTACCACTCGGTATGACCAGACGTCGACGCGGGGGTTGGGTTGGGACACCCCCGGTGAGCGATCATCAGGGGGTGACTATGTGACGGAGCGTGCATTCGGGCACACCGGGTATACCGGCACCTCCATATGGATGGACCCCGAGCTCGACCTGTGGGTCATCCTCCTGACGAATCGGGTCCATCCGTCGCGTGAGAACCAAAAACACGTACCCCTTCGCCGAGCTGTCGCTGATGCGGCGGCACTCGCAATCACAGATCAGCCCGTGCGGAGACGCGACCCGTGACGTTTCTCGATTGGGCGATCATCGGGCTGTACTTCGTTTTTGCGGCTGCGATCGGCCTTGCGATGTCGCGGCGGGCTGGGGCACCGGTTAGTGAGTTCTTCGTCGGCGGGCGCTCACTGCCCTGGTGGCTGGCGGGCACGTCGATGCTCGAGGCCGTTGAAGCCGCGCTCCGACTGTACGACGGGCCGCCGCCGGAACTTTGGCTCTATCGAGGGGCTTGGCAGGAGTGGAGCGTGAACGAGGCCATCGTTCTGGTGCCCTTGTCTGAAGAGGAACTTCGCCGAAAGATCCAGGCCATATTCAAGCACGAGTCCCAGAAGGACTCGGCTCCATTCCCTGGACCGGACCCGCGGGAGTTTTGGCAGCGGGTAGTCGACCGCAACAAGGGAACGGCCGAGCTGCTTCGCGGCCTAGGGCTGCCGGCCTACTTTGCGATGGAGGCATATGTGACGCTTAGCGAGGGGCGGCGCATGGAAGGCCCGGAAGTGGCGACCTCCACCCTCGGAGAGACCCGTTCATGATCGGCTTCACCACGCTCGACCTGGCTGTCTTGGTCCTCTACCTCGTGGCCACCACGGCCTGGGGTGCGTGGCTGGGGCGGGGCCAGAAAGGTGGAACGGACTATTTCCTAGGGAGCCGTTCGCTCCCCTGGGTCGCGGTCATGCTTTCGGTCGTCGCGACCGAGACGAGCACGTTGACCTTCCTGAGTGTCCCCGGAGTATCCTACGCAGGCAGCCTGGTCTTCCTGCAACTCACGCTCGGGTACCTGACCGGCAGAATTGTCGTGTCGTTCGTGTTCTTGCCCGCCTACTACCGTGGGGAACTGACGACCGCGTACGCGCTCCTTGAGGCCCGCTTCGGGCTCGGCGCCCGGCGCTTCACATCTGGCATTTTCATGCTGACCCGTCTCTTGGCTGATTCGGTGCGGTTGTTTGCTACTGCGATCCCCTTGGCCCTGATTACGGGTTGGCCGTATCCGACTTCCATCGCGGTGATCGGGGTTCTCACGGTGATCTACACGTACTTCGGCGGCATTAAGGCTGTGGTGTGGGTCGACGCCGTGCAGATGAGCCTTTACCTCGTCGGGGCCATCGTTGCCATTGCAGCGATTCAGATGGCTGTTCCCGGCGGGTGGTCCGAGGTGATCGTCAGTGCAGATATCGCAGGGAAAATGCAGGTGCTCGATTTCTCGTGGAACCTCACCACGCCTTACACGATTTGGGCAGGCGTGCTGGGCGGGGCGGTCTTTACGATGGCCTCGCACGGAACCGATCAACTGATCGTACAGCGGCTCTTGACCTGCCGAGATCAGCGGTCGGCTCAGAAGGCGCTCATCGGTAGCGGCGTGGTCGTGATCTTCCAGTTCATGGTGTTCTTGGTGCTCGGGCTGGGGCTGTGGTCGTTCTACGGTGGGAGGGACTTCGACTCCACGGACGCGATCTTCGCCACCTTCATCGTGGAACAGCTTCCCCCCGGGGTCACGGGACTCTTAATCGCTGGAGTCTTCGCCGCAGCGATGTCGTCGTTGTCCTCGTCGATCAACTCGCTGGCCTCGGCGAGCGCGTACGACTATTGGGCGCCCTTCGTCGGCGCGCGGGATGACGAGGCTCGCATACTTCGGGCGGGGAAGGTCTTCACGCTCATTTGGGCGGCGTTGCTCATCGGAGGGGCCATCACGTTTATCCCTCTGTCACAAGGCACGTCGGCGGTCGAGGTCGCACTCGGGGTGGCCGCGCTCGTTTACGGAGGCCTCCTCGGTGTATTCGCGCTTGGTGTCCTCACGAAACGGCCCGGGCAGCGTGCGGCGATCTTCGGCATCGTGGTCGGTATCGGGACGGTTACGCTCATGAAAGGGATGATGGCGTGGCCTTGGTATGTGCCGGTGGGCGCCAGCGTCACGCTCGCAGCCGGCTGGTTGGCGGGAATGCTACCGGGTCCCGCCCGTGACTGAGTGCGTCATCGGGGTCGACGGTGGCGGCACGAGCACGCGTGCTGTCGTTCTCGATGCCCAGGGGACAGAGGTGGCGAGAGCCGAATGTCCGGGTGCTGTCGTAACCGCGGCGAATCCGACCGATGCGCTCAAGGCCGTGACCCAGGCCGCGAGGGCCGCCGCGGAGCGGGCCGGCCTCGACCTCCCGTGTGCTGCCCTGTGGGCGGGATTGGCTGGGGCAGGGCGGCCGGACGCTCGGGTGGCCATGACCGATGTCCTCCGGTCCGCCGGCCTGGCCCACACCATCACGGTCGGGACGGACGTGGAAGCAGCGTTTGCAGACGCCTTCGGCGGCGGGCCGGGTGTGATGCTCATCGCGGGTACGGGCTCGATCGCGTGGGCGCGTGACCGCACCGGTGTCGAATACCGTGTCGGCGGCTGGGGGCAGCATTTCGGAGACGAGGGTGGTGGACACTGGATCGGCGTCGAGTGCCTTCGGTGTGTGGCTCACGGCGAGGACGGCCGTGGGCCCGTCACCGCTCTGCGGGACGTGGCTCTAGCGCATGCCTGCGTCGCGGGCCCGGACCAGCTGATTGCATGGGCGGGCGCGGCCACCAAGTCCCAGATTGCAGGTCTTGCGCCACTCGTTGTCGAGGCTGCGGCCGCCGGAGACCCGGCGGCGCGCCATGTGGTGGCGCGGGCGACTGAGGCGCTCCGGCGACACGTGAGTTCCGTGGTCCATCGCTCTGGGCCTTGGGCGGAGCCCACCCAGCTCGCGTTATGGGGTGGCCTGATTTGGCAGGGGGGACCGCTCCGGGCATCGCTGGCACAAGCGCTGACGAGCCTCCCCGTGGAGCTGCTTGATCGGGCTTTGGACCCGCCGCTCGGCGCGGCCCGGCTCGCGTTGGAGATGGTCCGGACTCGGGACTGACGGCGCCCGCCTCGGGCACTTCGCGTGCCTTTGCCGATTCGGCAGGTTGGATCGCTCAGTTTTGCTGAAATGGCAGGAGTTTGTGCCTGTAAGCCGTTGGAGCCGTTCACTTTGGCAGGCAGGACGGCTCTCCTGAGCGGCACACACTTTGCATATCTGATGTGTGCACGAACCTCTCTCCGATGGTGCTCCCTATCGAGTTGCCACCCTGAGCGGTTTCCAACCCAACTATCAAGTTATTCGGAGGCTAGCATGGCCATCACCAAGTACACACTTCGTAATCCGGCCTACTCCACGTGGCGCGACCTGGAAGAGGTATCCAATCGGCTCTCCCGCTTCTTTGACGACGCTCCTGCCCAGGACCGAGCAGGTGCCTGGGCGCCACTCGTGAACGTGTCGGAGACCAAGGAAGGGCTCGTCCTCACAGCAGAGATTCCGGGGATGCCGGAAGACGGCATCTCCATTGAACTCGAGAACAATGTGCTCACGATCAGCGGGGAGAAGATCGAAGAGCGTAAGGAGGGCGACGATGAGCGCCGTTGCCACCTGTGGGAGCGTCGCTACGGCACCTTCAGCCGCTCGTTCACGCTGCCGCGGACGATCAAGAGCGAAGACATCACTGCTGGCTTCGAGTATGGGATCTTGACGGTGCACCTTCCAAAGGCGCCCGAAGCAAAGGGACGTAAGATCGAGATCGCGAAGGGATAGGCCTCGCCCTGAGGCTCAGCGCCCAGCGCGAGCAAGCGGGTCCGGGCTTAGCCCGGACCCGCCTTTTTTCCGGACGTGGTCGGCGCCCCAGCACCAAACGTCGGAGGTCGCGCGGGCCGCTACAATCAACTCCCCCCGCTCGGCACCAGCGACTTGAGCGGGTCCACGCGCGACGCGCACCACGCCGGGAAGAATCCCGCACCCAAGGCCACCACGGCCATGAGTAAAGCGGCCGTCACCATCGTGTGGGCATCACCTGGTTCGACGCCGAAGAGCATCGAGTCTATGAGAGGACTCACCTGACGCGCAGCCAACAGTCCGATTACCAGGCCGCCCGCAGTCAGGCGTATGACTTGGCGGAGGATCATCCCGATGATTGACAGGGGAGCCGCGCCAAGCGCGAGGTGCACCCCCATCTCACTGCGACGCTGCGCGACAGAGAAGGACATCACTCCGTGCAGGCCGATGCACGAGAGCAGAAGTGCGAAGCCACCGAACAAGGTGAGCAACTGCGCAAAGACGCGTTCTTTCGCGGCCTGGA
Organism: uncultured Gemmatimonadales bacterium; assembly: GCA_937919655.1. GTDB lineage: Bacteria > Gemmatimonadota > Gemmatimonadetes > Longimicrobiales > Gaopeijiaceae > CALFPJ01. Next base: position 42,026 of record CALFPJ010000082.1, on the reverse strand, counting down.
GTTCGAGTTCGTCGCCCTGCGAGCGGAAACGAGTGACAGGCAGGCGCGAATCCGCGTCGGCGATGAGGCTTCTGATGATGGGCTCGAGCTCTCCCGTCGAGCGAGTGCTGCGCACCGCAAAGTTCACCCTATAAAGCCCGCCAGGACGCTGTTGCCATGAGTCGATGAAGCCCGGACTCACGACCTCTCTCAGGCTTGAGTACTTGGTGTCCTTCACGACGCCCACGACTTCGATCTCGCGCTCGTTCATGGTGAAGGTCCGACCGACGGCGCGGCCCCCGAAGAGCGTACGCTCCGCTGTCTCGTTCATCACGGCGACCCGCGGTGCCTCCGGGCCGTCAGATTCGTTGACCATGCGCCCAGATAATAATTCGATGCCCATGGTCTCCAGGAAATTCGGGCTCACCGCATTCATATCGAACATGGTGGACTCGCCATCGACCGTCGCACTCGAGTTGGACTCAAATCCGCTGACGAGCACGTTCTCGACGACTGCGAGCGCCCATGTGATGGGCGGGATCGGCTCGCATCATGCGAAGCGCCGGAATCCAGCTCGAGATGCCGGCGGCGAGGACGCCGGCCAAGCCAGCGGTCGATACGAGCACCCAGTTCAATTCGTAGTTCACCGCTGCGTTGCCGCTTCCGCGGGTGAGCGCAGACACCACGAGCGGGCCCGCCCACATGGCGGAGGCCAACCCCACGGCGCCACCGAGGGCGCCCAGAATCAGGCTTTCGATCATCTGCGGCCTCGCGAGCTCCCACCGCGACGCGCCAATCGCACGCCGCAGCGCCATCTCTGGACTTTTCACCGCTCCACGGGCCAAGAGGAGCGTGGTCAGGTTCGCGCAAGCGATCAGCAGCACGATGACGACAACGATGCTGAGGATCCTGAGAGGACCCTGCGTGTCCGCCCGCAGCGAGTCGAGCCCGCGCTGCCCTCCAACATGCGTATGTCGAGATCATCGCTCACGGCCTCTGCAATGCCCCCAACCTCGACCATGTGATTCTGGAGGGTCGATGAGAGCGCCTGGCGGAGCGGCTCAGTCTCGGTGCCTTCTGGAGTCCGCGCGATGAGCCGCACCCAATGGATGAGCGTCGCCGTGAGTGTCGTCTCCCCTTCGCGCGGCCTGAGGTTGAGGAAGAGTTCGTTCTCTGGGAGTGGGACGATCACGTCACTGGGGCCAAAGAAGCCTCTCGGTGAGAGGCCGATGTAGCCCTCTTTGGCCACGCCGACGATCTCGAAAGGCCTTCCGTTGAGACGCACCTCTCTACCGACGATGTCGGGATCCCCAGAAAAAGAGCGCTGCCAGTACGAGTGGCTGAGGACCGCCGATCGGGCCCCCGGCACGTTGTCGCCCTCGGTGAGTGGTCGTCCGAGCGCCATCCCGAGCCGTAGCGTGGAAACGTAGTTGCCCGAGACGAGCATCCCACCCGCGGCCATCGCCGGCCCGTCCCCGGCCACAACCGAGATCTCCCTGAGGAAGGCGTACCCAGCCAGCTCGGCCGAGCCCGCCATCGCGCGCTGAGCCAGTTCGAACGCCGGATACGACACGTTGCTGTGCACATTGGCCCCGTCACGAGGGTCTGCGCTGGAGCTGGAGCCGTACTGGCCGCCCTCCCAGTCCTCCGGCCAAGTATGGTAGACGAGCGACAACTCTTCAGGGCGCTCCACCGGCAACTTCTCGAAGAGCAGCGCCTGCAGTGCGCCGGAAATCGCGGTCGTAACACCAACCCCGAGTCCAAGCGAAAGTACCGCGACGAGGGTGAATCCGGGGCTGCTTAGCAGACCGCGAATCGCTCTCTTGATTTCGGCGGCTTCGAAGCGGAACGATCCGAGGGCAGCGCCGAGGATCCAGGCAGGAAGCATGAAAACTTGAGCCCAATACCATGCGGTGGAGGAAAGCAGGCTTCGCTCTCGGCGGAGGGTGTAGGTCTCGGCGAGGTCACCCAGGATCTCGTCCCGATCGTCATTCGGGAGAAAGAAGTGCAGCAGACGCTCAGCGAGCCGTGGCGGGCGGCTCACGACTCGGCCTCCATGAGTCCATCGAGTCCTTCGGCCATCGCATCCCATTGACGACGGGCATCGCGCAGCGCGTCGAGACCGTCCGGTTCGAGTGCGTAGACGCGCTTCGCTCGGCCGCCCCGTTCCGGTGTCGGATCACCGGGACGTGACCGAATCAGGCCCTTCTTCTCCAGGCGGCGCATCGACGGGACGGGCCTCTTCGAGACGGCGGAGGCCACCAGCGTTGTCAACAGGCGTCCAGCGTGAATCCCGCTCCCGACATACCGTCGTCAGAACGCCCAGCGCACCCCTGCGTTGAACGTCCGCCCGTCCAGCGGGGCCCAAGCGTCCGTGACCCACACCCCGGTGGTGGAGGGAGCCGGTCGCACCAGCCGCTGCCACCGGGTCTGCCGGGTGTCCAACACGTTCTCCGCATTCAGGAAGAGGCGTGCCTGCCCGATGCGGCGCTCCACTAGGAATCCGAGGATGACGTACGGTTTGGAGACCGTCCGGTACGGGTCGTCTTCCAGTGCCTGGCGGCCGGTGTAGTACAGTTCGACGCCGACGCGGCTCCGCCCCTCCTGCTCGAGGGCGGCCACCAGGCTGGAGGTGTGCCGCGGCGTGAGCTTCACCTCGCGGCGCCCGGCTCCCGCCGGATTCGGCTCGGTCGAACGCGTGTACACGTGGGTTGCCATGACGTGAATCCCCTCGACGTGGTACCGGGCCAACACTTCTACGCCACCGGTCCTCAGGTCCTCTCCACCGTTCAATAGCTCAAGAAAGCCGGGGTCGGCGGCGGATGGGCGAACCTGCAGGGGATCGCGAACCGTCGAGCCGAACAGGGTCAGGTTCAATTCGAGCGGGCCCATGACGCGCCCCACGTCCAGCGACCCCGTCCGCGCGCGCTCGGCCTCCAAGCCGCCGAAGCCGATCACCCTGCCGAGACCCACCGCTTCCGTCTCGTCAGTCCAGGGCGTGGGCGCGAAGTACCCCGTGCCCCCGGAAGCCCGCGCCGTCCATCCGCTTTCGGATCGCAAGAGGGCCGACACGCGGGGGCTGAAGAAGGTGCCGTAGACGCTGTGACGGTCCAGGCGGGCACTGACGGAGAGTACCAGCCATCGCATGAGCGCGTACTCGTCCTGGGCGAAGATCCCGGGGACGGTATACCGGAAGTCGAAACCCCGGACATCCTCGGCGTCGTACTCGTCACGTTGCAGGGCCGCGCCCAGCACCCAGTGGTGCTCACCGCTGGCGCCGGCCAGGGCCGCCTCGCCGAACCAGGTGCGGTGGACATCCTCCTCGTGGACACCGTCGAACCCGTGATCGTGCGCCTGCCGGAGCGCGGCGGCGCGCACGGTCAGGAGCCGGGCGTCGCCCAACAGCTTCCGCCCCACGAGTCCCGCGTCCAGCTTCCGCGTCGCCAGGGATTCGCGATACGCGGTCCCGGCGGGCGTCGTCCGCCCATCCAGCGTTCCGCCCTCCCGGTTCTCCGCCATTCCCCCCGCCGTCACGAGCAGGCGTCCGCCGGCTCCGTCGTCGAAGTGGAAGCGAGGCCGTACCAGAGCACGGCGGTATCCCGGCAGATCAGCCCAGCCGTCTCCGTCCACGTCCGACCGCGGCTGGCTGTGCGCCCCCGCCAGAAGCGTGTACCCCCAGCGGTCCGTCATCGGCCCCGAGCTCCAGAGGATGGCGTCACCGCCTTCGAGGGTCGTCCCGTTCAACAGGACCTCGTGCTCCGCCTCTTCGGCGGGCCGACGCGAGATCAGGTTCACGACGCCACCCAGTGCCGACGGACCATACAGGGCCGACGCGCCTCCCTTGATGACCTCGACCTGCTCCAGGTCCATGGGCGGAATCTGCAACGGCCCGAGGGCGCCCGTCTGGCCCCCCGCGAGGGGAAGTCCGTCTGTGAGGATCTGGGTGTAACGACCGCCCAACCCCTGGACCCGCACCGCCGCCCCGCCCAGCGCTGGTGCCGTGGGCTGCACGCGCAGTCCGGCCGTCTCGTTGAGGAGCATGGCAATGTCGCCCGGGGTCATGAGTAGTTTTTCCTCCACCTCCTCTCGTTCGATGACCTCCACGCGGAGCGGCTCTTCCTCGATACGACGTTCGCTCCGCGTCGACAGAACCACGATCCCCTCCGCCTCCACCGCCGCCGCCTCGAGCTCGATGGTGACCGGCCCCATGGACCCCGAGGGGGGGACGACGACGTCCATGGCGACCGGAGCGAAGCCGATCCGCTCCACGCGCACGGCGACGGGCCCGGGCGGAACGCGGAGCGTGACCAGGCCGTCCGCGTCCGTCAGACCGCCCGTGTTCCCGGCAGTCACCTGGGCCCCTTCCACGGGGTTCCCCTGGTGCTCGACCGACACGGTCAGGACCGTCACCGCCTGGGCGTGCACGGGAGACACGGCGTTGGTCGCAGATGCGGCCAGACACACGAGGGTGCGAAGAAGAAGAGCGAGACGAGTCATGACAAGGCCTGCGGGAAGTGAGGGGAGAGCGGCTCCCCCGGGGGAGAAGTCGGATTCAGATCACTCTGAGGCAAGCCGAGCCCGCCCGGCATCACCCGCGGGGAGGCCGGGCGGCGGAGCGGGGTGCGTCACCAAGGGCGGTGTCACCTCGACGGCGACCTGCCAGGAGCGCAGGGACGGTATCGCGAACCCATACTGATAGCGAATATGGATTCAGGTTCTGCTCCGGAATTCCAAGGATATATGTGGACATTGACCTTCCTGACGGCGTCGGTCCGGGGATGGCGCCGCGCTTCTTGGTCACTTTCGTGAGCAGGGCGCTTATCGGACCGATCGCATGGATCGTCTACTGACCTCCCTGATTTCGCCTGAGCGTCACATGGGCTGCGCTCCGAGACTACCTACCCATTTGGACTACCCATTCGGATCCAAAATAGCGTCGATCCGCGTGATCGAGTCGTGGAAGTGCAACACTGTCGCCCGGTGTGACTGACCCTTTGCTGCGCTAACGAGCGAGCTCCGCAGGGTGCCAAGTTGGCCCCGCACAAACGGCGGGATGTCGGTTTGCAGCGCGTCCTTTGAATCTCTGGTTTTTCAGGTGCAAATGAACGAAGGCGGCCCGGATGCCGGGTCGCCTTTCATCCTATCAGCCTTGTTCTACGCCTACCAGTCGATCTTTTGGTGAGCGCGGAGGGTAATGGCCGGGTCCAAGCGCCATTTGTACAACACATTGTGACACGCCCAGTAACCCCCGCGCTCCTGCCACCCTTCCGGCTGCGATCGCCTTGAGCAAACGACAACGAAGCGACCCCGCCGCCATTCGGCCGCGGGGTCGTTCGCGTGTTGTGTCGGGAGCGTTTTAGAAGCCGACGATCGTAAGGTTCCGGAAGTTGCGGAACCCAGGCCACTGCGTGTTGCCTTGTGCCCCGTTTCCGACGCGCAGCGTGATGAAGAAGCCGAGCATGTCGTCCTTTTTGACCGCGATGTCTTTCGTATCACCGCCGTTCAGCGGATGCGACAACTCGTACGTCGTCCACGTGCCGTCGTTGTCTGTGCCTCCGTCGCCACCTACGGAGGCATCGTCGGCTCGGCAGCCCGACTGACTGTTGTTCACGCACTTCTTCGTCACGTGGCGATCGAAGAAGACCCGTGTGTCGGCGTCGTAGCCGATCGCGTCGTCGTTCTCGGCGATCGCTCCGTCCGCATCGTTGTCGAAGTCGATCAACAGGTTGTTGGCCTTGTCGAACGAATTCTGGAAGACGCGCACTGCCATGTATAGGTTCGTTCCGTCGTTCATCCAGTGGACCGAGGCCTGAGTGTCTCCTCCGGAGAGGTTGGCCGTAAAGTCCTCGCTGTTGGCGCAGGCCCACTCGGCAGCGCCGAAGGTGCCGTCAATGGTCGCAATGCCTTAGCCATCGAAGCAGACGGCCGTGGCACCGAATGTCTCCGTGAGGCCGCCGGCGTTCACCGTGGCGCTGTGCGGACCCGGCATCGCACCGAGCGTCCACGTAGCCGAGGCGGAGCCACTGCCGTCGGTCGACGTGCCACCGCTGATCGTGCCGGCGCTGGGAGTCCAGTTGACTGCGGCACCGATGTTCGGGTTGCCGTAGTCATCGGTGATCGTCACCGTGAGCGGGTTCGCTAGCGCGTCGCCCACGAACGCCGTCTGGCCGTCTCCACTCACCGTAATGAGCGCGGGCGCGCCAGCCTCGGCAGTCGCGTTGAAGACGACACGCCAACTCCCCCCCCGTCGTCCCCACCGTCGGGATCGTACCCGAGCGTACGGCTCTGAAGGTTAATCACCGACCTTGTCATGAGGGTCGAAACAATCATGAGCGTTAGCGCGAGCGAGATCTGTGCAACGCCCAGGACGCTGCGCACCCGCGTTCCGCTTCTGGCACCGTCACCCGACCGGCTTCCGCGAAGCGCGTCTTGAGCGCCCGAGGTAGAGGCCCTAAGCGCCGGAAATATCCCAAAGACCAGAGGAGCGAGTAGCGCGACCGCGAGTGTAAACGCGAGAACGGGCCCGTTGAACTTGGCCATGAGGAAGCTCTCCTCGGTGCCGGCCGAGATCCAAATCAGCGCTTCGTTGAGGGTCATTGCGAGCCCGATGCCCAGGCCAGCCGCCGCAAGAGAGATGAGGAGGCTCTCCGTAAGGAGTTGGCGCACCAGTCTCCCTCGCTTTGCGCCGAGGGCGGTCCGGACCGCGATTTCCCGTGCGCGAGCGGTCGATCTCGCGAGGAGCATGTTCGCGACGTTGGCGCAAGCGATGAGAATGACCATGCCTACCGTAAGCTGTAGGAGCAGGAGGATCGTGTTCCCTTCACTGTTGATCAACGACTCCCTGCCTGGAGCCGACCACATCCCCCAGCCCGCGTTGTCGACCGGATATTCCTCGGCCAACTGTTCGCCGATCCGCCGCACTTATTCGGTGGCAGCCGTTTGCGAGGCTCCAGGGGCGAGTCTGCCCGTAACGAATAGGTAGCGCTCGTTTCGGTTTGGCTCGGAGCGGTTGAGAATGAGCGGCGTGATGGCTTGGGCGTTGGCGAAGGATGCGAACTCGAGTTTCGGACTCATCACGCCGATGATGGAGAACTCGGACCCATCCAGTCGAAGGGTCTCGCCCAGCACGTCCATTCGTCCGCCGAACTGCCGCTGCCAGAACCCGTAGGAGAGCATGGCCACGTCGGGGGCGCCGTAACGGTCCTCGCCTTCCGCAAAACTCCGGCCCAGGACGGGTGGCAGGCGCCAATTTTCTGTGAGCCCCGCGGTGGTCTGGAGGCCTGCGATCCTGGCCGGCGCGTCACCGTCGGTCATAACCCATTGGGCCTCGGTCAAGGCCGCCATCGATTCGAAGCTCGAGACCCGCCCAACCAGTTCCATGTAGTCGCTGGGCGACACGCTTCCCAGGTTGACGCCGAGTTCGGCGTTTGTGCCTCGGATCAACGCAACGGACTCCGAGTCCTGAAATGGCAGGTCGGCGAAGACGAGCACGCTGACCAAGCTAAAGAGCGAAGAACTGCTTGGCTCTCCCACCGCGCTCTGGCGTAGAGTCGTCCATGGCCGACCGGACGAGCCCTCGACGTTCCAACCGGTCCAGCGCCGCGTACACCGAAGCTACAGCGGCCTCGGTCCCGGTGGTGTCGATGATCTCCTCGAGGATCGCGATCCCCTAGGCTTCTTTGTCGAGGCGGGCGACCGCGAGCAAAACCATCTGCTCGAACTCACCGAGGTATTCCCCTCTGGGCATGCTTTCTTCCACAAGTGTGAGTAATTGAACATGGGCACCTACGGCGAGGAGCGAAAAACGGTTTCAAGGGGTTTGAAACCGAGTCAGACAGGGGGGATGAGGGCCTGCGTCGGGGTATCCGCAGGGAATACGCCAGGCCGGGGACGTGAGCGGCAGGTCTGTGGCTGCGGTCGCTCGGACGACCGAAGAGGCCTCGGGCTAACCGGCCAGTCTGCTCCGAAGTTCGTCCAAGAGCGGGAGAGGATTCGCCCCCTCCACCGGTCCCGTCGAGATGTCCAATTCGCTACCGTCCGGTCTCCGGAGAACCCCGCCAGCTTCGCTCACGAGAACCATGCCGGCCGCGAAGTCCCAGGGCATGAGGATTTTTTCCCAGAAGGCATCGAGTGATCCTTGGGCTAGGTAGCATCGATCCAGGGCAGCTGAACCGGCCCGCCGGACTCCGGACGCGTGCCTCAGCACCCGATCGAGTTCGCCAAGGTACTCGGGCAGCACCTCAAGCAGCTTGAACGGGAATCCAGTTCCGACCTTGGCTTCGATCAAGGGGCGCTCTGTCGAGACCCGGATCCGTCGTCCGCCCTTGAAGGCGCCGCAGCCTTCGGCAGCCCACCAGCGTTCGCCGCTCGAACCACTGGAGACAGCCCCTGCGATCGGGCGGCCCTCCACGGCGACCGCTACGGAGGCGCAGTAGTGTGGATGTTCATGAAGGAAGTTGGCCGTCCCAGCGAGCCAGCTGGTCTTCGACCGGCTCGTCGCTCTCTTCCGCTAGGACTGCGTGGTCGGGATATCGCCCGAGGATCACCGTCAGGGCCGCTTCCTGCGCATCCAGGTCCGTCTGGGAGACGTAGTCGGCGCGGGCCTTTAGCGTCGCCCCTGAGAGGAGGATCTTGCCCGCATCGCGTCGATGAATTGCGACGGCTGCTTCGGCCGCGTCCCTGGCCGTTCTGAGGAGCGACTCGGGACGCTCGTCAGCCACCACGCGTGGTCCAAATCCCGATCGCGCAGAAGGCACTGGTAGCGTACTCAGAGGGGATGCTGCCTGCGCTGGGGAACAGTTCCAAAATCTCGACGTCGAGGGTGTTCATCGCCAGGAAATCATCTGCCGGACTTCCGGCGCGTACGACACGTACTCCGTCAAGCCACACCTCGGGGGAACATCCCGGCTCAAGTTCGCTGCTCCCTCGACGGAATCGGATCGACCAGCGATACCCCGAACCGGTTACCGCGACGCTGGGCAAACCCTGCACCATTTGGGCTATGGAAACGTTTCCGCGCCGCTTGAAGTCCGTGGCCGTGAGGTACATGCCCCCAAGGCCTCGTTCCATACGTTCGAACACGGGTTCGAGCTTGCGAGCGACGGCCCGCGAACGCACAGTAACCTCGATGCCTTCGACGGAAATCGCGGACTCCTCTACCGGGATCGAGGCGTCGTAGGCGGAACCTGGCTGAGTGTCGACGGCCCACTCGCGCGGCATGTAGGCGAGGTGCCCGACCCGTACCCGCACCGGGCCAGGGCGCACGTCTCCGAGCACGAAGCGGCCGTCGTGCCGCGTTAGCACCATTCGGCCTGTCGACAGGTCCGTAACCTCGGCGCCTTCGACACCGTCGTTTGAGCCAGCTACGAACACCCGACCACGGATGTGGGCGATGCGTTCATCACCCAACGTCTCTTCGACGTCTGCGGTGCCCATGCTCACCATCCCGATCGTGACGCTGACCTTTGCCATGGCAATCGGCGACACCTCAACCACCTGCGGTGCCGCTCCGTATCCGTTGAGTTCGGCCACGATGACGTAACGCTCCGGGCCAGCCGCCCGGAAGGAAAAGCGGCCCAGCATATCGGTCCGAGCGGTGTCGAGCGGCTGGAGCGTCCTGCTCAGAAGTCGGATGAACACATTCGACATCGGTGCTCCGGACTCCTGGCCGAAAACGAAGCCCCTGACGTTCTGCGAGGCGACCAGCGACGGTGTCGCGATCAGCGCCAACAGGGTCAGCGCGGTAACGGCTGAGTATCGAGGGTGGTGTGTTTGGGGCATAATTAGCGACTGTGGTCAGGGTCCCCGATCCGAAAGGCTCCCGCTAAGTTAGCGGGCCTGCGGAGGGCAGACATCCTCCCTCCTACTGAAACATACGCACCCGAATCCCCCACGTTCCCGTGTTATGAGCGAATCCGCCAACACCACCCGAAAGAAGCGCGTCTTCAGTGGCATGCAGCCGTCCGGAGAGGCACACCTTGGCAACTACCTTGGGGCGCTCCGCCGTTGGGTGGGAATGCAGGACGAATACGACTGCGTGTGGTGCATCGTGGACGAGCACGCGATTACGGCCGGTGGCAATCCGGCCGAGATGCCGAAGAACGTATTCGACCTGGCGGTTTCGTTCCTCGCGGTCGGGCTTGACCCAGAAAAGGCGATCATCTTCGTCCAGTCCGACGTGCATGAACACGCTGGCCTCGCGTGGCTATTCAACGCGGTCACACCCGTCGGCGATCTAGAGCGGATGACCCAGTACAAGGACAAGTCACAACACTTCGAGTCGATCCCTGCCGGTATCCTCAATTACCCCATCCTGCAGGCTGCGGACATTCTGCTCTATAAAGCCGAAGGGGTGCCGGTTGGTGAGGACCAGCGTCAGCATCTGGAGTTGACGCGTGAGATCGCTCGCAAGTTCAACGCGACCTACGGCGACACCTTTCCGATCACCGAGCCCCTCATCGACAAGAATGTCGGCCGTATCATGGGTCTCGACGGAGAGGCCAAGATGAGCAAGTCGCTCGGCAACACGGTGGGCATTCTCGCGGATGCGGATCGAGTCTGGGAGCGCGTGCGTACCGCGGTGACAGACCCGCAGCGTGTGCGCAGGGACGACCCAGGTCGGCCCGAGGTGTGCAACGTCTTCAGCCTGCACGGCTTCTTCACCGACGAAGCCACCCGGGCCGATATCGACACACGGTGCCGCGCAGGCACCATTGGTTGTGTGGACTGCAAGCGGATTCTCGCCGACAACATCACCGAGGCCTTCGCGCCCTATCGTGAGCGTGCGGCCTACTACAACGCCAACCCTCAAGAAGTGCGGCGTATCCTCGATGAAGGCGCCGAAAAGGCTCGGGTGATTGCAGGGGAGACGATGGACGAAGTCCGGCAGCGCATGGGACTCGTCTGGAGGACTCAGCTCAAGGACTGATCAGGCACATGCGGTGCGCCGGGCCACGGAGATCATCGGTGCCGAACCAACCAAAGACAGTCCTCGAATCGCGTAGCCCTCAGTAGCTAACTATCTTCTCGGATCGATCCAGTACGGGGAGGAGCCTTTATGCAGGAACTGTTTAGGGCCGCCATTGAGCGCGGAGCCAGCGATATCGATATCAGGGCCGGCGATTTTATCCGGGCCCGGGTTCACGGCGACCTTCAACCTCTTACGCAGCAGAAGCTGTCTGTGGAGCAGGTCAAGGGAATCGCGATGAAGCTGATTCCGCACGAGGAGGATCGGGCGAACTTCGACAAGATTCTCGATCAGGAGATGATCCGTATCCGGCTCTCCGAGACGCTCCAGGCGGTCATCAGCCAGCGGCTTGTGCAGAAGAAGACGGGTGGGCGAATCGCCGCGATGGAGATCATGCCCGTCACGGCAACCATCCGCATGAATATGTTCAATGATCCCAGTGGTGCCGCTCCCGGTGCGGGAGACGGCAACATGGCCGACGAAATGTCCAACATGTTTGGCGGATAGAGGACGCACTCATGACACCTACGCTCGACCTCAGTGGCACATTTTTGCCAGTCACCACGCCGTTCGACCCCGTCACAGGTGACGTGGATGTCGTCGCCTTTCGCGCCAACCTGCGGCACTGGTTTGAGCATCCCATTGCCGGGATTCTGATCGCCGGTTCCACGGGTGAATCGGTCTTTCTTGATGAAGCCGAGCGCGTGGCGCTGATCGAGGCCGCGCGCGATATCGTGCCGAAAGAAAAGCTCATTATTATGGGCACGGGGTCCGAGTCCACACGGCACACCATCCACCTGTGCCTGCAGGCGGCTGCGGCAGGAGCGGATGCCGTTCTCGTGAGCCCGCCGGCGTACTTCAAGGGTGCGATGTCATCTGAAGTGCTGTCCCGGCACTACAAAGCAGTGGCGGCCGCATCCCCTGTGCCGGTGCTGATCTATCAGGTGCCGCTGCGCCTCAGCACATTGGAATTTCCTACGAATCTTCTGGCCGAACTGTCGCGGGTGCCGAATATCGTCGGGATCAAGGACTCGCGTGGGAAGCTGGAGTTGGTTGCAGAACTTCTGGAGCACTGCGCGGACGACTTTCAAGTGATCGTCGGTTCGGGCGCAATCCTTTATGGGTCACTGGAGATCGGTGCCGTAGGGGGTATCGTCGCGGTCGGACTCCTGGCGCCGGCCGCTGCAGCAGAGATCTCTGTTGCGTTCAAGGACGGGAGACGGGCAGAAGCGGGGAGCCTGCAAGAGCGCATCGCGCCTGTCCATAATGCGATCGTCGGGGGTATGGGCGTTCCGGGCGTGAAAGCCGCGCTGGATCTGCTTGGCATGAAGGGTGGTGCGCCGAGGCCACCACTCGCCCCGGCACCGGACAGCCGCGTGGAGGAAATCCGAGGTATTCTTGGCACGGCTCACCTCTTGGAGGGTGCGCCGGCCTAGGGGCAGGTGGACCGGTCGGGGTTCCTGCTGGCGATCGTTCGGCCCAGTACCGCTCTGCGGGAGACGAGGCAGGTGGTCACCGTCATGTGGGAGGGCGTTTCACTATAGCGCTGCGGGTGGTGCGCCACACGGCAGTCCATTGCAAGATTCGTTGACACCTCTCCATCTCCCGCCTAGCTTTTCCCAAAGGATAGACCAGTGAAAACGGGCCGTCCCCCGCGCGGGGAAGGCCCGTTTTTTCGTGCCTGTTTTTCCGCGCCCTAACGGGTCCTTTTTGCGTTTGGAGCGTTATGCCTGCTCAGGGTTCATGCACCGTGATTGTTGGGTGCCAGTGGGGTGATGAAGGGAAGGGGAAGATTGTCGACGTGTTGGCGGAAGGCGTCGACATTGTTGCACGGTACCAGGGAGGTGCCAACGCGGGCCATACGGTCCACGTCGGCGACAGCCAATTCGTCCTGCATCAGATCCCTTCGGGCATTCTGCACGCGGGTAAGCGGTGTCTCTTGGGGAACGGCGTCGTGCTCGACATTCGCCAGTTCTTCGAAGAGTACGACGCGTTGGTGGCGCGTGGCATCGATATCGAGGGTCGCGTCGGCGTGAGCCTGCGGGCGCAGCTGTTGATGCCCTATCACCGTATGCTCGACAAGGCGGCGGAGGATTCGGCCTCGACGAAGATCGGGACCACGGGCCGGGGCATTGGACCGGCCTATGAAGACAAGGCAGGCCGCAGAGGTGTGCGTGTCGCCGACCTTGCGAATCCCCAGCGTCTTGAAAAACTCATCGAGGCTGCGAAGGAGAAGGTGTGCGATCGCCTTGATCAGCTCGGTGCGGGCGCCACAAGCGAACTCGATGCCGCCATGGATGAGGCGTTGGCGCTCGGCGACCGACTGTTGGTGTTGGCTACGGACACTGGCCCAGAAATCAGCGCCGCGTTGCGCGACGGCAAGCGCGTGTTGCTCGAGGGCGCACAGGGGACGGCGCTCGACCTGGATCACGGGACCTACCCGTTCGTCACGTCGTCCAACACGACTGCCGGTGGGGCGGCCACCGGAACCGGAATCGGCCCGACCCTGATCGACGCCGTGGTGGGCGTGGTCAAAGCGTACACAACCCGTGTGGGCGAGGGACCGCTCCCCAGTGCATTCGAGCCGGAGATGGACGAACACGTGCGTGCGTTGGGCGGGGAATTCGGCGCGACCACGGGGCGCCCTAGGCGCTGCGGCTGGTTTGACTCGGTGCTGTCGCGGCATGCCGCGCAGGTGAATGGACTTACCGGCCTCGCCGTGACGAAGTTGGATGTCCTGGACACGCTCTCGGAACTCCAGATCGTGACTGCGTATCGCATGCCTGACGGCAGCGTGACGCACAGCTTCCCCGCGGACACTTGGTCGCTCGCGGGTGTCGAGCCCGTATTTGAGACGTTGCCGGGGTGGGAGTCCCCCACCGGACATGTGCGTCACCTAAAGGATCTGCCTGCGAATGCCCGCGTATACCTGGATCGCCTGGAAGAGCTGACGGGGGCCGATGTGCAGTGGATTTCCGTTGGCACCAAGCGCTCTCAGATCATCCCCGTGGACTGAGTCCACATGCACGTGAAGTCGTAGAGGCAGAATGTTCGACGAACTGAGTGGCAAACTCGATGGGGCCCTGAAGAAGCTTCGACAGCGTGGCGTCCTTAACGAGGCCATGATCAAAGAGGGTCTCAGGGAGGTCCGGCGTGTCCTTCTGGAGGCCGACGTCAACTTCCAGGTGACTCGGGACTTCCTTGGTCGTGTTCAGGAGAAGGCGCTCGGCGAGGCCGTACTCAAAGCTGTGTCTCCGGGCCAGCAGATCGTCAAGATCGTTCACGACGAATTGGCCTTTCTTTTCGGCGATGCTCCGACGACGCTCGTACTGTCGAAGAAACCTCCGACCGTGATCCTGATGGTCGGTTTGCAGGGCTCGGGAAAGACCACGTCTGCCGCCAAGCTCGCGCGGCGCCTGGGCAGGGAAGGGCACACTCCGATCCTTGCCGCCTGCGACCTGCAGCGCCCCGCCGCAATCGAGCAGCTCCAAACGCTTGGCAAGCAGATCGGTGCCCCCGTTTTTGCCGGAGACTTCCAGGGAGACCCGGTCGCCGCTGCGTTGGCTGCCAAAGAGAAGGCGGTAGCGGACGGCCACTCCGTACTCATCGTCGACACCGCCGGACGGTTGCAGATCGACGCGCCGCTCATGGAGGAACTCACGCGCATCCGAGAGGCGGTGGGGCCCACCGAGATCCTGCTCGTCGCGGATGCAATGACGGGTCAAGAAGCGGTGAAGATCGCTCAAGGCTTCGACGAAGCGCTTGGAATCACGGGCGTCATCATGACGAAGATGGATGGTGATGCTCGTGGTGGAGCAGCACTCTCCATTCGGGGCGTGATCGGGAAACCGATCAAGTTCGTCGGTGTCGGTGAAGGTGTTGATGCGCTCGACGTGGCAGACCCGGAGCGTCTTGCGGGTCGGATTCTACAAATGGGTGACGTGGTTGGGCTGGTCGAACGGGCCCAAGCGACCATGGACATGGATGAGCAAGAGAAGCTCTCCAAGAAGGTCCTGGGATCAGGACGGTTCACCCTCGAAGACTTCCTTGGTGCGATGCGCCAAGTGCAGAAGATGGGACCGCTAGATCAACTTATGAAGCTGATTCCAGGCGCGGGTCGCCTGAAAATCCCGGCAGCGAATATGGATCCGAAGCGCATGAAGCACGTGGAAGCGATCATCCTGTCGATGACCCCTCAGGAGCGACGCCAGCCCGAACTTCTGAATGGATCTCGCCGGATCCGCATCGCCAAGGGGAGCGGTCGCCCCGTCGCCGAAATCAATCGCCTCATGAAGCAGTTCAAAGAAATGCAGAAGTTTATGAAGCAGATGAAGGGTATGATGGGCGGTGGCGGAATGGCTGGGATGGGTGGTGGATTTCCTGGGATGCCGTTCGGGCGCTAGGCGGCCTGACACGCCCAAGCGGACGCTGGCCAGCTAGCGTCCCACCATCGCCGCCGCGCCAGCGCCGGCCGCTTGACCGGTGGCCCACGCCCACAAGAAGTTGTGTCCACCAATGGGCCCGAACGCATCCAGGATTTCGCCACAAAAGAAGAGCCCTGGTGTCCGGCGGCTCTCCATGGTGCGCGGATCGATTTCGGAGAGCGCCACGCCGCCGCCGGTAACCTCAGCCTTCTTGTAGCCCTCGTCTCCGGTCCAAGCGAGCGGGTAGCTGGTGAGTGCGGACACGACCCGCAGGCGATGCTCGCGGCGAAGCTGAGAACATTTTCGTTCTGGCTCCACGTCCGTCTCCGCGAGAAGGGCGTCGACGAGCCGCCGAGGGAGCTCATCGGACAGGCGTGAGCGTACCGTGCCGGCGCCTTCACGAAGCCGTTTGTCCCATTCTGCCGCATCGTAGGGAGTCCATTGCGCATGAATCTCCTGCCTGCCTCCGCCCGTCGCGCCTCGAATGGCCAGGTGGGACACGTCCAGGACGGTAGGGCCGCTCCAGCCTCGGTGTGTAATGAGAAAGCCGCCTGTGGTCGAGAACGCCGGGCGTGATCCTGGAGCCGTCAGGGTAGCGGTAAGCGACACGCCGGCCAGGGCTGCGTGCGGGTGCGGCGTTGCGGTCAGGGGTGTGAGCGCCGGATACGTCGGTGTCACTACATGTCCGAGCGCCCGAGCCGCGTCGAGGCCAAACCCGTCACTGCCAGTGGCGGGCACTGACAGGCCGCCTGTGGCCAAGATGACCGCAGACGCATCCACGGGCGGTGATCCCTCGAGGTCGAGCCGCCAGCCGCCCTCGATCTGTGCCAAATTCGTCAGACGCGTGCCGAACCAGATCTTGACGCCCGCTTCGCGGACCTGTCGCACGAGGCCGTCTCGGACGTCTCGGGCTTTGTTACTGGCAGGGAACAGCTTCCCCGACTCCTCTTCGAGTTCGAGCGGTATCCCCAATTCCGCCTCAAAGAAGGCCCGCTGCTCGGCGAGCGGCCATGAGCGGAGCATCTTTTTCAAGGTATTCGGAGAAGAGTCCGTGACGTACCGCTCCGGCTGGGCGAGGGACGGGAGGATGTTGCACCGGCCGCCGCCACTGATCAGAATCTTGCGGCCACCATCAGGTGTCCCCTCGATCAACACCACGGAACACCCTGAACGCGCAGCCGTGAGGGCCGCGAGGAGGCCTGCGGCACCGGCGCCGATTACGGCGACGAGGCGGGGCGGGGTCGGCGAAGAGGCTACGGGCTTACCCTCATCTGAATCGGAGCACGGCGGTGGAGCGCATCTGGGTTGGGCGAAGGTAGGGGTGTCCGGGTGGGCGCGGAAGCGCCCAGAGGCCGGGGTTGACCCCGAGGGGCCCGTGTGGCCCACTGGCCCGCGATCGCTGTACAGTCACACCGGACTCTTATATCCTATGCGTCTATTCAGCTTACGCCTTCCGGGCATAAGCGTTCGCCTTTCACATCGACGTGATCGGCGGGTTGTACCGTCACAAGATCGAGAACATGCCAGCAAAGATTCGCCTCCGGCGTATGGGCCGGAAAAAGAAGGCTCATTACCGTGTCGTCGTAGCCGACAGCGCGGCCCCGCGTGATGGCCGTTTTGTCGAGACGCTCGGATATTATAAGCCCCTCTCTCAGCCAGCTCGTCTGGTCCTCAACCTTGGGAGGGTCGATCATTGGCTGTCCGAGGGTGCTCAGCCTTCCGGCACCGTGAAGTCGCTCATCTCCAAGGCCAGGATGGGTGGAGATTCTAAGGTGGCACTCGGAGAGGTTGGTGCGGAGGAGCGTGAGTTGAAGCGCGCCGAAGCACTCGCTGCGCGCCGCGTCGCTGAGACCAAGGCTGCTGCAGAGGAATCGGCGGCGACGAAGGCTGCTGAGGACGCTGCGGCTGCTGAAGCTGCCGCAACTGCAGCTGCTGAGGCCGAGGCTGCTGCTGCTGCTGCTGCGGCGGCGGCTGAAGTCGCTGTCGAAGAGCCTGCGGCCGAAGCCGAGGTCGCTGCTGAAGAGCCTGCGGCCGAAGCCGAGGTCGCTGCTGAAGAGCCTGCGGCCGAAGCCGAAGTCGCTGCTGAAGAGCCTGCGGCCGAGTCGGAGAGTGAGCCCGTTGCTGAAGCGACGGCTGACGCCGAGGCCGAGGAAGAGAAGTCCGAGTAACCCTCGGACGTCTCTGATTCATGGGTCGCGAAGACCCGACCTTTTTCGTCGTGGGGCAAATCAACAAGCCTCACGGAACTAAGGGCGAACTTTTCGTTTGGCCGCTGACGGACCACCCCGAGGGCATTTATGCTCCCGGGGTGGTTTTTCGTTCGTCAGGGCCGTCCGGTAACGCCCCTGATCCCGACTTGCCTCCGCTGCGCATTGAGACCATCCGCTCGTTTCGTGCTGGCTTTTTGGTCTGTTTCGGTGGCGTAGACACCCGCAACGAGGCCGAGTCTCTGCGGAACCGGTACCTCTATGTGCCGGCAGATGACATCGCGCCTCTCGCTGAGGGCGAGGTCTTCTACCACCAACTGCTCGGCATGACCGTCGTCACGGTCGACGGGCGCACGCTCGGCCCTGTGTCCGAGGTCTTCGAACTCAGTCCATCCGACATCCTCGAGGTCCACGGTGGTGACAAGCAGTACATGATTCCCTTCACCAAGGAAATCATTGTCGAGGTGGACATCGACGGGGACCGCCTGGTGATCGATCCGCCCGACGGGCTCTTGGATCTTTAGGGCCGCCCATGCGCATCAATATCGTCACCATCTTTCCAAGCTTCTTCGAGGGGCCCCTTGGCCTATCGATCCCGAAGCGCGCGGCGGAGGCGGGGCTGGTCGAGTACAACCTCGTGGACCTGCGGGACTATACGCACGATCGGCACAGGACCGTTGATGATGTGCCCTACGGGGGTGGAGCCGGGATGGTGATGAAGCCGGATCCATTCTTCGAAGCAGTCGAGGATATCAAGCATCAGGGTCCGATCATCCTTCTGTCGGCCAGGGGCCGCACCTTCCGACATGATGACGCCGTGCGCCTCAGCGTCCAGCCGGAACTCACGCTCTTGTGTGGGCACTACAAGGACGTCGACCAGCGAGTGGCTGATCACCTCGCCACCGAAGAAATCTCGATCGGCGACTACGTGCTCTCGGGGGGCGAGGTCGGGGCGTTGGCCATTACGGACGCTGTTGTGCGTCTGCTGCCAGGGGCGATCGGCGATCACGAAGCTGCGGCCAGCGATTCCTTCTATGACGGAACGCATGTGAGCGCGCCCTCGTATACGCGGCCTCCCATCTACCGTGGCCACGAGGTCCCTGGGGTGCTCCGCTCCGGCGATCACGCGAAAATCGAGGCTTGGCGCCGCGATCAGGCCAAGAGGATCTCGCAGGGACGAGAGACCGGGGCCGGCCGGGAGGAGTAGCCGCGCGCGGCTGAGTGACATGCGGCAGCCGACTCCAGCTCACGTTCCTCAACATTGGGAGCACCGTGGGACTTCACCGCTCCAAATACCGTGATTACATTAGTGGTCTCTCTATGAACGCCTCCGGCATGCCGTGGAGCCGAAGATGTCTGATGTAATTAAAGAACTCGAAAAGACGCAGCTCAGGACTGACATTCCTGAGTTCGCCCCTGGCGACACCATTAAAGTCCTCTATCTCGTACGTGAGGGGGCCAAAGAGCGCGTCCAGGCGTTCGAGGGCGTGTGTATCTCTCGGAAGCATGGTGGTTTCGATGAGACCTTCACCGTGCGCAAGATTGCCAGCGGTATCGCCGTTGAGCGTATTTTTCCGCTACAGGCGCCGACCGTATCTGGTATTGAAGTCATGCGCCGAGGACGTGTACGCCGTGCGAAGCTCTACTACCTCCGTGGCCGGCGCGGTAAGGCCGCCCGCATCGCGGAGAAGCGCTCCACACGCTGATCGCGTAACGCCGGCATGAAGCCGGACGGTACAGGGTCTGAGCGGCCCCAGGACTTGCTTGAGTACGAGCGACAGTTCTGGGGCCGCGGTCTTTCCATAGCGGGCGTTGATGAGGTCGGGCGCGGCCCCCTCGCCGGGCCGGTCGTGGCCTGCGCGGTCATCCTACCCGAAGGTGTCGTCGTCGACGGAGCCGATGACTCCAAGCAGTTGAATGCGGAGACCCGTGAGCGACTCTACGTCGAGATTCTTGAGGCGGCGGTCGCGGTTGGGTTGGGCGCGGCGTCGGTCAGGGAAATAGACCAGCGCAATATTCTCCGAGCCACCACGGTCGCCATGCAGCGCGCGCTTCAGCACCTCCGTCCTCAGCCGAGCCATATCGTGGTAGACGGGCTTCCGGTGAAATACCTGGGCCGCGAACACGACGCCGTGGTTGGGGGCGATGGCCTGGTTCACTGCATCGGCTGCGCATCGATTGTGGCGAAAGTAGTGCGCGACAGACTCATGCACCGGCTCGCGCTCCGGTATCCCGGCTACGGTTGGGAGCGGAACATGGGCTACGGCACCGTTGAGCACCGTGCGGCCATCGACGCGTTGGGCCTGACCGCCCACCACAGGCTTACCTTTACAGGACTGCAGTTCTCGCTGGACCTCTGATGGCGATGTGACTCCAAACCGGGAGACGACATGCAATCCGAGCATCTTTCGAATCTCCACCTAGGCTGGGTCGTTGAGCAGGCGCGCACCATTGTGCCCGCTACCGCCACGGCGGAGGTCGACGTGCGGCTCGTTCGCGAGACAGATGGCGCGAGGCTCCTTAGGCTGGTGCGGGATCATGTGGAAGGCTTGGGTTATCACGTGATTGCGGACAGGGATCCCACGGACGAGGAGCGGCTCATGTACGGGCGCATCGCTCGTTTTGACGGGCGGGTCTCGTACGCAGCGTTCCGGACTGACTTCGATTCCGAGCCCGGCCTGTGGCTCAGCGCCGGTTTCGTGAATCTGTTTGGCGAAGAGCCGGTGAAAATCCGAACCAGCGGCGGGTCGATTCCGATTTCGCCCTTTGTGACCACTTTGGGGATCCCGGCCGTGACTGTGCCTACCGTGAACCCGGATAACAACCAGCACAGCCCGAACGAGAACTTGCGGGTCGGCAGCTTCCTGGAAGGAATCGCGATTGCGACGGCCGTGCTCAGTCAGCCTCTACGTCCGTTTGTCATCGTCCACTGAGCCTTCATCTTTCGCCAGGGCACCCTATCTTCTTCTGTCCGACCTGGTAGCTCAGTTGGTAGAGCAACTGACTTTTAATCAGTAGGTCCTGGGTTCGAGCCCCAGCCGGGTCACTTCTGGACCGTGTTGCCCCACCTGGTCTTCTTAGATCGGGTGGGGCTTTCGTTTTCCGGTGCGGCGCGACTCCCGCTGTTGGACGAGCCTCGCACCATCGCGCCGTGGGTTGACTCAGCGAGCCCGGCACGGCGGCGCCCTGGTCGGCGCTACCCCTGCTGGCCGAGCAACATCGGTCCTCCGCCTTTCAAGGCATCATGCCACCAGGCATCGAGGTGATAGTCCTGCGCTGGACAGCCAAGTGCAAAATTGCCCAAATGAAGTCCCAGGCCCGTGCGGGGTAGGCCGGGAGTCCACGGAGACGTGTGGGCTCCCGGCCGTTCTTTCTATGTCTGTGTCCGGATGGAAACGCTACCCTCGACTAACGTCCGCTGAGCCGCGCTCCAGTGAGCCCGGAAACCGCCGATAACGTCGTCTGTGCCGCGTTGAGTCCCAGCCGGAAGTCGTCGTCCGTAAACGTCGTCCACACGTCGAGTGGTGTGTGCCAGGTCGGATTCCAGCCACCCCCCGTCTGGGCACCACGCTCGTTCTCCCGAAGGCTGATCGCGGGGATGAAGTTCATGAACTGGCGCGAGTCGGTGTTCGTCATGTGGGGGCCGACCGTAGCGGGGTAGTCGGTGTTGTAGGCGTCGGCCGCGGCCTTGAAGACGAACGCGAGCTTCATCGACGCTTCCGCGAACTCCGAATCCGACTGAAACTCGATATTGACGTCGGCTTCGGGGCGCTGATTGCGACTCACAGTGCCATCGGCGCGGGGTGCGCCGTGGTCCCAGAGCATCATGTCGTGCTGGATCATGGCGAGCCACGTTGGCTCAGGATACTGACCCGATCCTGCGGGGTTTTCGATGCCCTGCAGTTCGCGCCGCTGAACGACGTAGGCTTCAGCGCCGTTCGTGCCGGTTTCTTCGTTGTTCCACAGGGCGAAACGGATCGACACGTCGGTCTCCACATCAGGTGCGCTGAAGATCCGTGCCAATTCCATCACCAGCGCGGTACCTGACCCGTCGTCGTTGACCGCTTCGTTGACGCCGTGCCCGTCCATGTGGGCCCCGATGATGTACATCTCGTTGGGTCGGGTCGTGCCGACCTTGGTGCAGTAGACGTCCGTGCGCTCGCCGTTCACGGGCTCCTCTCGATTCAGCTCGCGAATGCGCTCGTCAGGCTGCGCGTCGAGGTCCCGGTTGACGCCAGTGCGTGCCCGGTAGCCGTAAATCGAACTGCCCCCAGGGCCGTCCCCGTTGCGCCCCACGAGACCGCCGGTGGCCGTCGTGAGGTCAGGCTCGACCGGTGGGCCACCACGTCCGCCGCGACCGGTGCGCGCGGTCGGTGGCGCGGGATCAAAGTCATAGGTGATCCGCTCCGTGTTGGTGCAGCCGACGGCCTTGAGTTGCTCCTCGATCCAGTCGACGGCGTCTCGGTTCCTCTGCGTCCCTTGGCGGCGGTCTCCGAATTGGGTCAATCCCTTGAGCGTGGTCTTGTAGTTGTCCAGCGTGAGTCGGCTGACCAAAACCCGGATGGGATCGTCCTCGGCCTCCTGTACGGGTAGGGCGGTACCCTGCTTCGGCAAGGCGATGGTGCAGGTCAACGCGGCGGCGACGAATAAAACTCTTATGCGCATGGGTAAAATCTCAGTAAAGCGTCGAGCAAGAGGACGTCTTGGGGTCATCCTGAGAATATCCTGCAGCGTCGCTCAGGACAACGCGGATGGGTGGCGCTGTCCCCCTCAGCTTTGGTTGGGCACCGGCCGGCGATCCAGCGGACCTTCGACGAGGCGACTGAAGGCATCGCGCCTCATCGCGACGGAGGGCCGAAGGGGGGCGCCCAGCCGCCCATGAGGACGGCTGGGCCAACGTTCAGCGACTGTAGACGCGGAAGCCCCACTGGCAGGGGGCAGGGACTGGGTGGGGTCTTGGTGCATTGGTTGCCCTGGGGGCGAAGGCAACCGCACGAACATCCATCATCTTTCAGAGACCGTGGCCTCTGTACCAGGGGGAGTTAGGAAGCCCAGGACCCGAGAGTCTGTTCCTTTGCTCCCTTCGCGTCTCTAGCGGACCCGCTGAGAACTTCACCACGGCCCCTAAAACGTGACGCCGACCACCGCGGGCCGAATTTCTACGGGCGGCGACTTCGCTTGGACGGGCAAGGTCGACCTGTTCGACCCGTCGGGCACGCACGAAGTCGTGTTCAACGGCGCCTCCGCCCAGCACATCACCAATATCGTCAGCGGGGGGCGCGTCTACGCTTTCCATGAACTCCGCATCGCGGCGGGTGCTTCTGTGACGATGGATGAGAACATTACGGTTGATGGCGACCTTGTGGTGGATGGGACGCTCACCGTTCCGGACGACAAGATCCTGACCGTCACAGGTACGATCACCGGACTGGCGAATATCGTGACCGTAGGGACAGGGAAAATCATCGTCGGCTGAATCGCCGGCCGCGCCCTGCCTTCCGGTGGTCTGCTCCTGGGGAAAGACTGGCCTCATTCAGGAACGGGAAGCACTTTCCCGATCCGTCCCACTGAGCGAGCTCGACCCCCCGATCGCTGAGGTCCAATGACCAGAGGCCGTTTCGCCTGCTTTATCTGTGT
Source organism: uncultured Gemmatimonadales bacterium (assembly GCA_937919655.1). Taxonomy (GTDB): domain Bacteria; phylum Gemmatimonadota; class Gemmatimonadetes; order Longimicrobiales; family Gaopeijiaceae; genus CALFPJ01. The sequence goes on along the minus strand of CALFPJ010000082.1, from coordinate 18,813 downwards.
GCTGGCCCTGTACACCCCCGGCACGCTTGTCGCGCAGGCTCCCTCGGATATTCGCGGTGCCTGGTCCGCCGAACGCTACATCCTTGCCAACGGTACCGAGCACGAGGTCCAGGGCCGCATCTTCTTCACCGAGCGCGACTGGCAGGTTCTCCTTTTCGTCGTTGACAGCGAGGGCGAAGTCCGCCGCGGTTCGGGCGAGGGCGGCAGTTATGCGCGTACCGCGGATGGGCTGGTCTTCACGCATCTCTTCAACCTCTCGGTCGGAAGTGCGATGCCTGGGTTGGCTGCGCAGGAGTTGAGGATGGTCTCGCGACCTCCCGAGGGGGCGCCCCTAGAGCCGACACGGATCGAGATTGACGGGGATGTGTTGACGCTTTTTTTTCCGAGCGGTAATCGCATGACGTTTCGGAAGCGGTCATGACATGTGCGTGGCCGATGCCCCGAGTCGGGCCGACGATCATGAGTGTGCTCCTGATCGTCTTCGGTGTCGGACCTGCTCCGGCCGCCGCCCAGTCCGACGTCGCCTTCCCGCCGGAGGTCTACGCGGCTCGACGTGCGCGACTCGTCGAGCAACTCCAAGGGCCCGTCATCGTTCCGTCTGAATACATGATCCAGCACGGGGGCGAGAAGAAACAGGAGCCGAATTTCTTCTACCTCACCGGGGTGGAATCACCCTACGCGATCCTCGTGCTCGCGCCGACCGCCACAGGGCCGGTGCGCGAGATGCTCTTTCTTCCCGCCCACCGCGAATTCGCGGGCGCTCAGTATTCTTTCCAGGACGCGCGCCTGCTTGGTTCGGCATGGAACCGTCTCATCCGCAGGCTGGAGCCTGGCGACGAGGCGGAAGCGGCCACAGGAATCTCCGAGAGCTACGCGCTTGATGACTTCGCCACCCAGCTACAGTCCGTGACGGCGAATGCCGATGCGGTCTTTTTTGCCAAAGAGAGCGGCAGCCTGTATGCCCCTCCGGGGCTGACTGCTCCAGTCAGCTACCGGCGCCAGTTCGAAGCTTCTGTTTCAGATATTCTTGCCGGCCGTGCGTTCGAGGATGCCACGCCAGCCATCGAACGAATGCGGGTGGTAAAAGACGCCTTCGAAATCGACGCCCTTCGCAAAGCAGCCGAAATCAGTGCAGATGGCCTGATCGAAGCCATGCGTCGTATTGAGCCGGGCATGAACGACAGAGAGGTCGCTGGAATCATGGAGTGGGCCTGGAAGGCGGGCGGATCGCCGAGGCCAGCGTTCCCTCCAATTGTGGCGTCGGGCCCCGACGCGATCTCATTGTTCACGATCCGATCTGAGAACTACAACTCGGTGAACCGTGTCATGCAGGACGGCGATCTTGTCTTCATCGACTACGGAGCTGCCGAGTGGGCGATGTACGGCTCCGATGTGTGTCGCACGTTTCCTGTGTCCGGTCGTTTTACGTATGAGCAGCGCCGCCTTTATGAGATCGTGTTGGAGGCCCAAGAAGCCGCCATCGCGCAGGTGCGCCCGGGCGCGACGATCCTCGACGTGATTCGGGCAGCCGCCCGGGTCTACCAAGAGCACGGCCTGGAAGCCAACGAGGACATTGATCGCATGGGTGTCGAGCACATGTGGGGCCTCATGCCCTCGCCGACGCACTACCTCACGCAAGGGAAGGGGCTCACGCAGTACACGGCTGTCTCGGGACTGGGCGTCCGTGACATAGGGCACCACGTCGGCTTGGAAGCCACCGATGGGCGCGACTATACGACGCCTCTGGAGCCGGGCATGGTCTTCACTGTGGAGCCGAAACTGTATGCGCCTGACTTGGACATCGCGATTATGATCGAGGATGTGATCCTGGTCACGGAAGACGGGTACGAGAATCTCTCGGCCAAGGCGCCGCGTACGGTCCAGGACATTGAACGCGTCATGGGAGGTAACTGATGGGCCTTGAAGTTCTCATTCCGATCTTCGGCATCATGGTCGTGCTTGTCCCGGTTACGGGATTAACCGTGGTGCTGGCGCTCCGCTTCGGCGGGAAGCCCTTCATCGAGATCCTGGCGAAGGAGCTTCGGCTTTCTGGCTACGGCGGTAGGCCGGAAAACCAGAATGCGGTGAATGACCTCACCGAATAGGTCGAGGTGCTCACCAGCGAGCTCCAGCGGCTAAAAGAGGCGCAGGCGTTCGATCAGAAGCTGCTCAAGGGTGATGGGGGCGGGTATAGAAGCCCCTTGACCCCGTCGGCCTGCGGAGTCAGAATCATGCCTACTTAATTGACCAGCGCAGGACGTAAATGAACGTGTACACTGAGCAATCTCACTTCGGCCGATTTAGCGGCCTCTCCAATGCCGGGGAGGTGTACGCTAACGCGTAGCTCGTGATCTAAATCACAGCAGTCTGAGGCCCAGCGGCCAAGGCTCTCTTCCACCGGGAGGAGGGCCTTTTTTCATGTACCTACAGGAGATGTACGATGTCCACAACAGAAATTTCAGCCCCGCCTGTTGGAGCCAGTATTCACTCCGAGGAGTTCGCCGCTCTTCGGGAGAGGATGGATCAACTCGATGGGGCGTTGGTCCGAACCTTGGTCGACCGCTTTCGCCTCGCCGAGGAAGTCGGAACCCACAAAGGGACGGTCGGCGCCCTTCCGCTCGACCCGGGACGAGAGGCTCAGATCGTACGAAGGGCGTGCGAAAGCGCGCGGGCGCAGGGGGTTCCAGATGAGGGTGTACGTGGCGTGTTTTGGGCCGTACTCGAATACTGCCGTGGCGGCGTGGAAGCTCGCCATCGCAATGCACGCGACGATGGGTCGAGCGAGGCGCAGAAATGAGGCCGCCTCCCACCATCGCGTTCCAAGGGGAGCACGGTGCGTTCAGCGAGGCCGCCGCGTTGCGGATCCGTCCTCAGGGGATACCCGTCCCTAGACGGACATTTGCTGACGTGGTGGCATCCGTCGAAAGCGGCGAGGTAGACCTGGGCCTTCTCCCCGTCGAGAACACCCTCGCGGGGGGTGTCGTGGCCGCCTACGACGCGCTGGCTGGCGGATCGGTCATCGCCATCGCCGAGGTCGTGATCCCCATCCGTCTTTTCGTGCTCGGCGTGCCGGGCGCCGACCTGTCTTCTGTGCGCGAGATCCACTCTCACCCGGTAGCGCTCTCTCAGTGCGGCGCTTTCCTGGCGGCGCACCCACAGCTGTCAGTGGTGGCAGTGCACGATACCGCCGGAGCGGCCAAGGATGTGTCGGCGGCCGCCGATGCCACCGTCGCTGCGATTGCGGCGCACGGAGCCGCCGACCGGTATGGCCTCGAGGTGTTGGCCGAAGACGTTCAGGATCGCCCTGACAATCAAACCCGGTTCTTGCTTGTGCAGGCGGCAACGGGGCGCCTCGACTTGTCGCGCTCCGGTTCCGCCGCTCCCGACGTACAGCGGCAGATCCCGCGGTTTAAGACCGCGCTCGTGGTGGAGACAGACAACTGTCCTGGGGCGCTGCGGAATCTCTTAGGGCCCTTCGCCCGCGGCGGCTTTGACCTGGCGTTCATCGAGTCCCGCCCCACTGGCTTCCCCTGGACCTACCGCTTTCTCGTGGAATTTCGACACGACGCGCGCGCTCAAGCCGAGACGGTAGCGAACGAGGTACTGGCCGTGGCGCGGCGCGTCTCCGTGCTTGGGACGTTTGAGGCGGCGCGAGCGAATGACGACTAGCGCCAAACCTCCCCAAAAAGCCGCACGAAGTTCGCGCCGAGCACCTTTTCGATCACTCGGTCGCCGTGACCACGTCCGGCCATGAGATCGGCAATCGTCTCGAGCCGCCGAGGATGATTAAGGTCCGGCACATAAGGAATGGTATCCTCGCGAGGAGCCGCGATGCCCGCCGCGCTGCGCTGCGCAGAGACCGCGTCGAACTGCGTCGGGAAGTCGCCGCTCACGTCGAGCGGAGCGATCCCCTGATCGCTGCCGATTCCCACATGATCCTCTCCGCACACGTCGAGGGCGTGCTCGATGTGCTCAATGACGTGCGCGGCCGAGGGCGGTCCGGACGCGTTCAGGAACGGCATCAGGTAGATACCGACGACACCGCCCCTGTCCGCTAAAAGCTTCAGGGTCGCGTCATCCTTGCTGCGCGGGTGATCGTAGACGGCACGGCACCCAGAGTGCGTGATCGAAACCGGTCGGGTCGACGCGGCAATGCCATCCAGCGTCGTTTGCGGCCCGCAGTGCGACAGGTCGACCAGCATGCCAAGGTCGTCCATGCGGGCCACCGCCTCCCGTCCGAGCTGGGTGAGTCCTGCGTCCGTCGGCGCCAGGCAACCCGTGCCGATTTTGTTCTCGACGTTATAGGTGAGCTGAATGATGCGGACCCCCATCCCGTAAAATTCGTCGAGGCGACCCAGGTCATCCTCGAAGGGGACGCCGTCTTGGAACCCCAAGATCACGCCGAGCTGGTTCTTCGATTTTGCTCCCCGGAGTTCTGCGGTTGTCGTGACTAGGGTCAACAACTCTGGATGTGCGTCCACCTCGGCCTGCCACCCGACGATCTTGGCGCGGGTCGTTTGGTAGGCGTCGGCTTCCGCGGTCGGCCGGTCATTCACGGTGAGATTGAGTGCGGTGATCCCTGAGCGACGTACTGCACTCAGGGCGGCTTCCCCGAGCGGAAGTCGCTCCTGGGGAATGTTGAACTGGATCGGGCCCGCGAGCGCATCAATTACGAGGGCGTTGTCATAGCCGGGCCAGCGGTCGGCGAAGAGTCCGCCCACGGGGTGCGCTCCTGGGAGCACCCGCGCCAGCCCCGGCGTCAGGGCCGCAATTCCCGCCAGTCGCACGAAGTCTCTGCGTTTCATAGGAGGCTCCTCGGCGTCAGCCTCAACGCCCACCCGAGGCGGCGGCGGCCCGGTCACGGAAGAGCGGAAAGAGTTCGTTCACGAGTCGCTCGGTGATCTCACCTTGCATGCGCCGTGTGTCGGGCCCGGTGTCGTCGAGTCCAAGTGTGTTGAATGCCGAGATCGCGCCGACGTTGGCGATCGGGTCGAAGTAGATGAACGAGATGAATCCACGCTGCCCGCCGGTGTGGCCGACGATCTGGTTGCCATCCTTCTCGTACAAGAAGTACGAGAGCCCCATGGACGACGCACCCCAAGGTGTGTCGCCAATCGGGACGACGGTCTTCCACATCTCCGTGAGAGAACTCCGCCCGAGCACCGCGTCGTAATCGCTCCCGTCGAGGCGCGAGCCCATGAGGAACGCCAGGTAACGCGCCATGTCGTCGACTGGCGCGTTCAGGCCTCCGTTAGCGACGGTGATCCCGGTGTTGAAGTCGAGCCCTCCAGGCGTGACGCGTCCTTCCTCCACGAAATAGTGGTTGGAGCGGAAGCGCAGCAGGCCCCAAGGCGTCATGTCGAAATAGGCGCGCCGCATACCTAGCGGACGGAAGATGTTCTTGTCGATGTACGCTTCGTACACGTCCCCGCTCAGCTTCTCGATCACCTTGCCGAGGAAGATGATGCCGGGGTTCGAGTAGCTGAATTTTGAACCGGGTTCGAACTCGATCTGCGTGTACGGGATCATCGCCACGAGCTGGCTCCACTCGGTTGGCTCATGGGGCTGCCAATCTTCCCCCGTTCCCCACGGCCAGGTACCGGCCCGGAAGCCGGCCGAATGGCTCATAAGCTGACGGATCGTGATGTCTTCCATCGATCCGTACTCGTTGTGTACATCGCGCAACTCGGGCACGTATTTCACGATCGGGTCGTCGAGCCTGAGCAGGCCGCGGTCGCGGAGCTGCATGATGCCGATCGCGGTGAACGTTTTCGTGATGGACGCCCAGTGGTAGATCGTCGATGGGTCCACAGGCCGACCCTCAGAGAGGTTCGCCGATCCTCTGGTCTCGAGCTTCGTGAGGGCGCCGTCCACGACCAAGCCGAGCGAGGCACCCACGATGCCCTCCTCGGTCACCGCGGTCTGCCACTGGGAGACGATGTCTGTCCAGACGGAATCGGCGCCGGGAGGGGCCTGGCCGGAAAGCGGGTTGACCATAAGGGCGACGGCAAGAACCGCTAAGAAACGATGGGGCATATTTATCTCTACTTGGGTGACGTTCTCCCCCAACTTGAGCCCATAGCGGCGGCTGGCGAAAGCCGCCCTTGCCGCCTCTACATCTGGGGGGTGATCCTTGCACGCTGACTTCACCCGCGAACCGAGCTTGGGAAGATCATGAGACGAGCCATTTATCTGCTTTTTGTAGCGCTGACTTTTTCTGCCGGAACCGTCTACGGCCAGGACGATCCACACATGGCGAGGGCGATGCGGGTCCTCTCTACGAGCCCTCTCATCGACGGGCATAACGACCTGCCGTGGGCCATTCGCGAGAGCGCCACATCACCTCACGACGTCCAGGCGCCCGAGCACAACCTGCGCGAGACGACGCCCTTTCATACCGACATCGCCCGGCTCCGCGCGGGCATGGTCGGAGGGCAATTTTGGTCGGTCTATACCCCCTTCGAGTCGACATCAGAAGGCGCCGCCAAGGTCCAGCTAGAACAGATCGACATCGCGCTGCAATTCATCGACAAGTATCCGGACGTTTTTGAACTCGCGCGCGACGCTTCCGATGTACAGCGGATCTTCGGTGCGGGTCGGATTGCCTCCATGCTGGGGATGGAAGGCGGCCATGCGATCGAAAATTCGCTGGGCACGCTCCGCGCTTTTTACTCGATGGGCGTGCGTTATATGACGCTCACGCACAACGGCACGCTCGACTGGGCTGACGCGGGGAGCGACGAGGCCCGCCACGACGGGCTCACCGAGTTCGGGCGCGAGGTCGTTCGTGAAATGAACCACATGGGCATGTTGGTCGACCTGTCCCACACATCACCCGCGACCATGAACGATGCGCTGGACGTCGCTGAGGCTCCGGTGATCTGGTCACACGCCGACGCGCGTGGCGTCCGGGACCATGCGCGGAACGTTCCAGATCAGGTGCTCCGCCGCCTCGCCGAGAACGGGGGGGTGGTCATGGTGACGTTTGTGCCTTCCTTCCTCACGGACAAAGCCGAGGCCACGATCGCGGACGTCGCCGATCACATCGACCACATCGCTGCGGTGGCGGGCGTCGATCATGTCGGGATCGGGTCAGATTTTGACGGCATCACGGAGACGCCGGTCGGCCTTGAGAACGTCTCGACCTTCCCGGCTCTGTTTGCGGAGCTGTCGCGGCGGGGCTGGAGTGAAGAGGACATGAGGAAGGTGGCGGGCGAAAACGTTTTGCGTGCCTGGCAGGAAGCCGAGGCCGTCGCACGCAGGCTCCAACGTGAGCGTCCGCCGTCGACCAAAACGATCGCGCAGCTCGACGGGATCATAGGTCAGTAGATGCCGAGCATGACCGACAGCCTGCCGCGCCCGGCAGCGAGCGAGTACAACGAGTACTACGCCCCTTACGTCGCTCTCGTCCCTGACGGGGATATCGTCGCTACGCTGGGCAGCCAGTTGGCGGAGACGCTCGACGTGTTGGCTCAGTTCACGCGCGAGCAGGAGGCGTACCGGTACGCGGAAGGGAAGTGGAATGTGCGCGAGGTGATCTGTCACTTGGTCGACGTTGAGCGGTTGTTCGCGTTTCGTGCGCTCACCATGGCGCGGCAGGACGGCGCGGAGCTTCCTGGCATGGACCAAAATGAATGGGTAACTCGTTCTCAGGCAGCGGACCGTCCGCTCGAGGCGCTCGTCGCCGAATGCAAAGCCGTGAGACAGGCCAACGTTCTCTTGTTCGCTTCGTTCTCACATGAAACCGGTGCCCGCACGGGTGTCGCGAGCGGCTTCGGGTTTTCGGTGCGGAGTTTTCCGTGGATGATTGCGGGGCATGAACTTTGGCACCGAGCCTTGATTCAGCGCCACTACCTGCGAGCGGGAGAGGAAGGGTGAGCGAAGAGGCAGAAGTCGGTGTCGAGGAGAAGGTCGGAGAGTCAAACGCCGGAAGTGGTGACGCTCGGAGCGCTCTTCGTCGCCGGGACCGAGGCAAGGAAGAACCATGGGTGGTCGACTTCATGAAGCGTGCGCCCTATGGCTTCTTGGCTACGGTCGGTGAGGGCGGTCAGCCTTACTTGAACTCGAACCTGTTCGTTTACGACGAAGACAAACACTGCATCTATTTGCATACCCACCGGACGGGCCGCACTCGGGACAACCTTGAGGCCTCGGAGAAGGTGGCCTTCAGCGTCGCGGTCATGGGGCGCCTGCTCCCTGCACCGGAGGCGCTCGAGTTCTCCGTTGAGTACGCCGGGGTTGTCGCGTTCGGCGCCGGGGTCATCGTCCACGACACCGAGGAGTGTCGCGTTGCGCTCCAAGACCTGCTCGACAAGTACGCCCCGCACCTGAAGCCGGGCGACGACTATCGTCCGACCACCGACGACGAGTTGAAGCGGACCGCGGTGTATCGGGTGGACATTGAGGCGTGGAGCGGAAAACAGAAGGAAGTCGAGGAAGACTTCCCCGGTGCGTTTGACCTGCCCACCCTGCCTGTGCCGTTCCCAAGGCGGTCCCTGACGCCCCCCGCCGGATGACCGGCTTCCGCACCTCGTTTCGATTTCCCAAACAGGACTCCTGTATGCGCGGCGGCTGCGTGTTCCTCCTGGCCCTCATCGCGGCCGTGCCGCTAGAAGCACAGACGACTCCTTCGCAGCCGGCCTACCCTGTCGACCCGCTGTCTATTCCCCGACCGGTCCTGACTGCCGTGAAGATCGAGGGGGGTGTGGTGATGGACGGTCTCCTCGATGAAGCGGTCTGGTCACGGGCGCAGCCAACCTCGGACAGCTGGATCCAAATCACGCCCAGCCCCGGGATGCCCGCGTCGGAGCGAACGGTCGTCCGCGTGCTCTACGACGACGAAAAAATCTACTTCGGGGCCGTGCTCTTTGACGCGCATCCCGAAGAGCTGAGAATCCCGGGCTTGGGGCAGGATTTCGATACGACGAACTCGGACATTTTTGGGTTCGCGCTCGATACCTACCTCGATCTGCAAAACGGCTTCGTTTTCGCCGTGAACCCAGCGGGGGCGATGTTCGACGCGCAGGCGTTCGATGATCAGCGCTCCATCACGACGGCATGGGAGGGGATTACAGAGGTACGTACCACGATCAACGACTCGAGTTGGGTCGCAGAGATCGCCATTCCGTTTGCCACCCTCCGCTTCAATCCGACGGACGGGCCGCAGACCTGGGGGCTCAACTTCTCTCGCCGGGTGCGGCGAAAGAACGAAGACTCGATGTGGGCGCCGGTCCCGCTGCAATTTCGAGTGTACAAATTCTCGATGGCGGGTACGCTCGAGGGTCTGACAGACCTTCCTCATGGCCGCAATCTGTGGATCAAGCCCTCCGTCTTGGGTGAGAGGGTCAGTGGGGCAAGTGTGCCCGGATCCACGAGCGACGGCGAGATCGGCATCGATCTCAAGTGGGGGGTCACCCCACGCCTGACCGTAGACCTCACGGCGAACACCGACTTCAGCCAAGTGGAGGTGGACGCGCAACAGGTTAACCTCACAAGATTCAGCCTGTTTTTCCCCGAGAAGAGGGACTTCTTCCTCGAAAACGAAGGCACCTTCGCGTTCGAGGACGTCGCGGTTCGTAACTTCCGGACCGGAAGCTCCAACAGGCAGTTTCGGCTCTTCCACTCCCGCCGCATCGGCCTGTCGGACACCCGCGAGCCACTTCCCATCTTGGCGGGAGGGCGTGTCACGGGCCGTATTGGAGAGCATCTGGAGGTGGGTCTCCTGAACATGCAGACCCGGTCAGTTGCGGGCTCGTCCCCTGGTAACGCTTACGATGCGGAGAATTTTGCGGTGGCGCGCGTGAAGCGGCATTTGCCCGGGGGCTCGAACATCGGCTTGATGCTTGTGAACCGGCAGACCACGGACGCGACACGGCCGGCCGATAGCTACAACCGAGCCTACGGCATCGACGGAAACTTCAACGTTCTCCCGACCCTCGTCGTCTCGGCATATGCCGCGAGAACCGACGAAACCAACCCGACCGGCGATGATCACAACGTTGCGATGGTGCAGGCGGCTTGGCGAAGCGCGGTCCTAGACGCGTCCGGTCTCTTCAAGCACGTGGGAGACGGCTTCAACCCCGGGGTCGGCTTCGTCGACCGGACGGCTGTGCGGCGCTACTTCGGAACTGTCGGAGTGCACCCCAAGGTGCGCAAAGGTGGCGTTCTCGAGGTGAATCCCTACGTCAATGTCGACTTCTACAACACGCTCGCGGGCACGCTCGAGACGCGTCTGGTGACGCCGGGAGTGAGCGTTCTGTTCATGAACGGAGGTAACATTTCGTTCACCTACACGAACCGATACGAGCGCCTCTTTGATGACACCGGGATTGCTGGGGCGGTAGTGGGCGAGGGCGTGTACGAGTGGAACGAACCGTCCGTCAGCTTCACCGCGCCGGGTAGTGAAGCGCTTTCCGGCCATCTGACCGTGGCTCGTGGCGATTTCTACGACGGCCGCCGCACCTCGATCTCGGCCACCGGCCTCTTTCGGCCGAACCAGCATTTTTCGCTCCAACTCAGCGCGCAGCACAACGATCTCGAGTTGGGCGGGAGCGACTTCACGGCGGACCTCTTCAGCGCGCAGCTTCGGTACGCCCATAACACACGTTCGTTCTTGCTGGGCTTTGTGCAGTACAACCAGGCGACGGAAGAGTTGATCACCAACGTCCGCTTCAACCTGATTCATGCGCCCTTGTCGGACCTCTTCTTGGTCTTCACGGAGCGGCGGTCGCTCGCGGATGGCGTCTCCGACGCGGTGCTCGAACGCGGAATGACGCTCAAGGTCACGAAGTTGCTGGCCTTCTAGCCGCGCTCGTCGATCCGGCGCCTCGGCACGCTCGGGGGCTCGGGAACTTCTGATACATCCCACGAACTGGCGTCGATCCGGAGCTACTCGCCGCCGCTCGCGTGCTTGGCGGCCAACGCAGCCAAACCAGCGTCGATGTCCGCTCGAGGAACCCATTTGCCTCGCACCATGACTCCGACCCGATCCGTCAGGTTTGCGAGCGCATCGAGCGGGCTCGTCCCCAGCAGGACCAAGTCCGCCCGCTGGCCCGGCGCCACTGTGCCGAAGTGGCCGTCGAGACCAAGGTGGTCCGCGACGTACCTGCCCACGGCGGCCGTGCCGCTTCTCAGAATCGCGTAGTTCGACATGCCCGACTCGGCCACGACGGCGAGTTCACGGTGCAGCGCATAACCGGGCACGTTGAACATCTGCGGGGAATCAGTGCCCATCAGAATGCCGACGCCCGCGTCCGATAGATCCTTCAGAATGCGCTTCCGCAGTGCGAAAAAGGCCGCCACTTCCTCAGGTGTCCCCGCTGGACCGGCCGCCGCCTGACGACGCCACGCGTCGCGTTGGCCCTGGGACACGTACTTCATCTCAGGCTGCGACAGGACCGCATCCACATCGGGCGCCCCATAGAGGTTCTCCCACAGATACATCGTGGGAACCACATAGACGTCATGATCGACGCTGAGCTGAATGATCGCGGCCAACTTGTCTTCGTCCACGCCATTCATGAGGCCAGCTAGGTTGGTCGCGCCCGCGTTCACCTGGGAGACCACGTCGTCCGACGCGATCGCCTTTACGTACCCGTCCAGGTGGTCGACCGTGGACATGCCGGTTTCGATCGCGTGCACGAGGCCAACGTCGGCGGGCACGTGACCACCAAAAGTGATCCCCACTTCTTGGGCGACTTCCACCATGTGGTCCCAGCTCTCCAGCGATACCCCTGGGTGGATCTTCTGAAGGTCGTAGCCGGCCGCTTTGTGGCGCCGCACCAGCTCTTCGGCGGCCTCCGGCGTGGGTGCGGACGTTCCGTTTATCGACGGGGCTCCGACGTACAGTGTCGGTCCCAGCAGTGTGCCGGTCTCGAGTTCGTCTGCCAGAGGAATTTGGTAGTCCGACCCGAGCATGCCCCGGATCGTGGTCACGCCGTTCGCGATGTACAGGAAGAGGATGTCATCGACGGCATCGCGTGGAGGATTCTCCATGGAGGGCACGTGCGCATGCATCTCCGCCAACCCCGGCATCAGATACTGACCCGTGCCGTCAATCAGCGTCGCGCCCTCACCGACCGTGATCACGTCCGACGGCCCGACCTCCGTGATGACACCATTCACGACCACCACGGTCTGGTCTGCGACCACTGCCTCGGACGTCATTGGGAGCACATTCACGTGCGTGAAGGCGATGGTGCCGGGGGCGGCCGGAGAGGCGCCCTGGCAGGCGGCCAGAGCAAGTAACCCGAACAATACCGTGCGGCGACGTGTCAGCATCTTAGAGACCTCTTCTTAGCTTTACTCGGAGGGGCAGGCGCGTAACTTCGACGCTCACCCAGCTTCCGGCCAGCGTTTCACCCACCGCCAACGCTTTTCATGAAACGATTCACCGTTGCCGCCGCCGTCGCCCTCCTTTCAGTCGGGGCGCCGCTTCAGGCCCAAGAGCCACGTATGCCGGATGACGCCCGCCTGCATGAGCCGTATTTGGCCTGGGACCGAGGAGACTACCCGGATGCCGTGCGAGGCTACCTGGCACTCCTCCGGGGGGCGGATGGCCTCGCGCTCTCGGATCAGATCGCGCTCCTGACGGGTGAGCGCTACAAGGTCACCGAGGTGACCAAAGATGGCACGGTGGTCGCGGTCAGCCCGGACGGCCTGCTCGGTAGTTATCAACAGCCCGCGGGCGCCGATGGCGTCGTGACGCGCATCGTCGACATGGCCACCGGGGCGAGCCAGAGGGCGTTCCTTGGCTCCGTCGCTCTGGGTCCGAACGGGGCGGTCGCACACCTTGATGTCGACCTGTCGCCGGAGGTAGTGGCAGCCCGCCGATTGCAGGACGAGGCGCAGTCCCAGGGCAGGGGGGCCCGTTCCCAAGCCGCAGCCGCCACCGCCTGGAAAGAAGCGAAAGCCGCCCGGGTGGTTCTTTGGTCCGGAGAGGAAAGCCGCGAAGTGGATATGGGTGGCCTGGCCCCCATTTCGCTCACCTTTGCTGCTGGGACCGGGGACCTGTTCGCCCTCGCCGCTCCCCTCCAAGATCGGCAGCGCGCCAACGTCTACCGACTGGGGGCCACGGGCCCCGAGCGGCTCGGCTTCGAGGATGGCGTCCAGGGATCCCCGATCGTCTCGGCGGATGGCCAGACGATCGTGATCACCCAGAGCGACGCGGTAGTCGTCCGCCGTGACAACGGGGAGTTGGTCCGTTTTCCAGGAGCAACGAATCCGAGCCTCTCCAACCGGGGGGCTACGCTGGCGTTTCTGCGGCGGAGTGGCCCGACCGCGTCCATCGAGGTCGTCGACCTGGCCGCGGAGGGTGCGCAGCCCCGGGTGATTTTCCAGTCTGAAAAGCAGATCGCCACGCCTGTGGTTTCTCCGAGCGGCGCGCAGGTGGCGTTTTCGTTCATGGATCTGCACGACTGGGAGATCTTCGTAGCAGCCAGCGACGGCAACGGTGAGCAGCGGCTCACTTTGGAAATTCAGCACGACCGCAACCCGCGCTGGGTGGACGACACACACGTTTTGGCGGCCAAGGGTGAGGGGCGCCATATGCGCTCCTACCTCTACGACACCGAGGGGAGAGATCCGGTCAAACTCTTTCACAACAACTCGATTCGCACCATCGCCCCGGAGTACGCATGGGCCTCGGCGCCCGGCACAGGCAAGATCCTGCTATTGGCTGAGCGAGATGGGGACACAGTGTCGCCTGAGCGTGGCGTCTATCTGTTGGACCTGAATGAAAAGGTGACGAGGGACGGCGTGATCGAACGCCTTGAAACGGCGCTCGCCAACGAAGAGGACCTCCGCAGCCGGGGTCAGGCACTCTTCGCGCCGATCGCGGCGGACGTCGCGACGGTCACCCACGGCGTGTCTGAAGGCCGAATCTTCCAGTACGCACGTGACGTCTACGGCTTCGGCTCTAAACACGTGACGCAGCCGGGCAACGCGCTCGCCATTCAGTACTACGCAGACAAGCTGCGGTCGTTCGGATACGAACCAGAACTGCAGTGGTTCGAGGGCCGTGGCCAACGCACCGCGAACGTCATCGTGAGCATCCTTGGTACTGCGAATCCCGAGCTGGTCTATGTGGCGAGTAGCCATTTTGACTCTACGGAACGCGGCCCTGGGGCTGACGACGACTCGTCCGGCGCGACTGCGCTTCTGGAGGCAGCCCGTGTCATGAAGGGTCACCCCAGGGAAGCGACCATCGAGTTCGCGTTCTTCACGGGCGAAGAGGCTGGCCTACTCGGTAGCCGTGAGTACGTGCGGCAGGCAGTCGCGAGTGGCAAGCGGATCGTCGGCGCGCTCAACAACGACATGATCGGATGGAAAAACGACCACAGGTTGGACAACACAATCCGGTATTCCAACCCAGGTATCCGCGACATCCAGCATGCTGCCGCGATGCAGTTCTCAGAGCTCATCACATACGATGCCCTGTACTACAAGAGTACAGACGCAGCCGCGTACTACGAGGCCTACGGGGACATCGTGGGGGGGATCGGTTCCTACCCGGTGCTGGGGAATCCGCACTACCACCAGTGGACGGACCGCCTCGAGACCATCGACCAGCAGCTCGTCGCCGAAGTGTCGAAGACGACGGTCGCCACCCTCATGCTCCTCGCGTCGAGTCCGTCGAGGATTACTGGGCTCGAAGTGGAGAAGGGCACGGCGTCGTGGTCACCTTCGCCGGAGTCCCGAATTGAAGCCTATGAAGTGCAGTGGGAGATCGCGAGTGGTTGGGCAGCGGCCCGGGTGACTGAGTCGTCTCAACGCCTCGAAGGGCTGATCCCGGAGGGTGCGGTCCAGGTCAGGGCGCTCGGTGACAACGGTACCCTGGGATGGGACTGGGCCAGGACTCGGGGGGGCCGCTAGCGCGAGCTCAGGGGCCGGGTCGGGCCTCTGGGGATTCCCCATGGCCGGGCTGCAAAGCCTCACTCAGCCAGGCTATCGCCTCGGCCTTGGTTCGAAACGGCTTGGCCTCAACGCCGCCGAAGCCAGCCACTACTCCAGCCATGTGCATTAGGGCGAATGCGAGCTCGCCTGGGACGATGATCGCGACCCGCTGCATCAACCCCTTATGGGCAGCGAAAAACTGAGCGGTCTCTCGGACGGATTCCGGAGATCGCTTCGACAGCCCGGCGGCGCCGCTCAGATCGAGCAAGGTCGCGGGATAGGCCCCGAAGGGGCCTGCGCCTCCAGCGCCGCGGAGCCCACACGCCGCGACTCCGCGGCCGTGTAGTCGCCGTCCACGATCACCTTCAGGATGCCATTCTCAATGCGCGTGAATACCGGCATCCGCCATCAGCCCGGAAGGAGAGCCGCGGTCGCCCGCCACTCGATCTGCAGTGCGATGAGCATCTCAGAGAAGAACGCGAACTGTGACGCCTGATCCGCAGATAGCGGACCCACCCACCCGTCCACGCTGCCGCGCAGGCGACCCATACGCCCGCTCAACTCTTGAGCTTCGCGGCCGAGGTCCCGCACTTTCGCTGCCAATTCGGCGGGCAGCGTGAGTGGGTTGTTCGCTGCGTCCAGTCTACGCGCGATCTGGCCCACTTCACGTGAGAGGCCCTGTGCTGAAGATGCCATCTCGCCGATCTCAAGGAGCGTCTCGGTCCACTGGCGCCGCACGGTTGGGTCAACGTCGATCCGGGGATCCTCGCTTACGCGCACCATCTGCTCCTGCGTGATACCCTCCGCCGCCAACCTGACCGTATAGAGGCCTGGCACCACCCAGGCTCCGCCACCACCGAATCCGCCGCCGCCTCCACCAGCCGCACCGTGTCGTAGGTTCCAGACCGCACGGTTGATACCGCGCCCGGATGGGGTATTCACAGTCGCCACCTCTGCGCCCGCCATGTCATGCACCGTGATGATAACGTCGGCACCAGAAGTCGCGAGCCAGTAGTCGATGATCGCGCCGGCAGGCGGGTTCGGACCCTCGAAGATCATGTTGCCCGTGTGCGCCCGCTCGCCTCGGTAGCGGATCTGCTCCGCGGGCTCGATGCTGAAGAGGTGCGCCGATGTGGCCGCGATGGCTGAGGTCATCTCCTGGAGCGCGTTCACCTGGTCCAATACCCAGGCCCCACGGCCATGCGTGCCCATCACGAGATCGTTGTCGCGCGGATGGACGATCAGATCATTCACCGGCACAGTCGGTAGGCCGACCTGGAGCGCGATCCAATTTTGACCGCCGTTCCATGACCACCATGCGCCAAACTCTGTGCCGAGCCATAGGACGTTCGGGTTGCGCGTGTCCTCGCGCACGGCGCGTACGACCCGCTCGGCCGGTAGGTCTCCGGTAATCGACGTCCAAGTCATACCGTCGTCGTCGGACCGCCACAGATAGTTCTGGTAGTCGTCGTTGCGGTAGTTGTTTGCGGTCGCGTAGACGCGGCCTTTGACGGTCTTCGATGCGTGGATCCGGTTTACCCACATCATTTCCGGAGCCCCTGGCATACGGTCCGTGACCAGCGTCCACGAGTGCCCGTCGTTGATCGAAACCTGCAACTGACCGTCATCGGTTCCGGCGTAGAGTACGCCTGGTGTAAACTCCGACTCGGCGACGGCAGTCAGTGTTGGCCAGTAGGGAATACCGTCGTCGAGCGAGAGCACGAACGAGTCTGGTAGCTGTTCCATGATCCTCAGCGTCCGCCGGTCAGTCCCGGTCGTGAGGTCGCCGAGCGAGGTCCAGGAGTCTCCCCGGTCCGTGCTCTTAAAGAGTTCATTCAGGCCTGCATACAGCGTGTTCGCGTCATGCGGACTGATGATGAACGGCCCCTCCCAGTTCCCCGGCGCCATGGCATTGCCCAGACGCTGATCCGGATCATCTAGGTCCGGCCAGGTCGTCCAGTTGCGGCGATCACCAATGAATCCCTCGCCTTGATTCGGGCGAATGCTGCGGCTCTCGCCGGTGACCATGTCGTTGCGGGTCAGGCCCAGGTACTGACTCTCGGAATACAGGATCCGATTGTTCGTCGTGTCCACCAGGTTCCAAAAGCCGTCCCCGCCGCCCCACCGCACCCAATCCTCGTTCAGGATGCCCTCTGAGCGGTACACTGCGTTTGGCCCCCGCCAGGAGCCGTTGTCTTGGAGCCCTCCATAGATGTTGTACGGATGCGCCATATCGACGGAAATCTGGTAAAACTGACTGAGTGGTAGGCTCGTCACGTACAAGAAGTGATTGCCGCGGTCGTAGCTGATGCCGAGCCCGCCGTCGTCCGCCTTCATGATGTGATCAGAGTCATGCGGATTCACCCACACGAAGCGGTCGTCGCCGTGTGTTCTATGCTCACGGGGGACTGTGAATGTTTTTCCGGCGTCGTCGGAGTAGCTGTAGGCGTTGAGCATGTAGACGCGCTGATCGTCGTTCGGATCGACCAGAGGTTGGCTCGCGTACATCGGGCGGGGATTCCAGTCGCTCTGGAACGTCCACGTGGCGCCGTGGTCTTCCGAGCGGTACAGTCCAGCGATGCGCTGCTGATAGGCCGTGGATGCATTGAAGCGCTCACCCTGCTCAACGCTCGCGTAGACGATTCTGGGATCGGCTGCATAGATCGAAATCCCGATCCGGCCGATGTCACCGGTGGGGAGACCGTTGTCGAGCCCCGTGTTGGTGATCTGGGTCCACGTCTCGCCCATATCGGTCGACGTGTAGAGCGCGCTGCCCGGTCCTCCGCCGTGGAAGCCCCACGGACGCCGCTGCCGCTGATACATCCCGGCGTACATCACGCGGGGGTTCACGGGATCCATTGCTACGTCTACCGCGCCGGTCAGGTCATCAACGAAGAGCACGAGTGTCCACGTCGCCCCGCCGTCCGTGGACTTGTAGAGGCCCCGCTCGGGATTCGGACCCCACAAGTGCCCCATTGCCGCGACAAATACGATATCAGGGTTGTCGGGGTGCAGAATAATGCGCCCGATATGATTGCTCTCGGGGAGGCCCATGTTGGTCCATGTGTCTCCGCCGTCCGTGGACTTGTAGACGCCATCTCCCCACGATGAACTCTGCCGACTCGCGCGCTCACCGGTGCCGACCCACACGACGCTGGTGTCCTTCTGGTGGACGACCACGTCGCCGACGGAGTGAACGGTTTCGTTTTGGAAAACCGGCGTGAAACGGACCCCGTTATCCGTGGTTTTCCAGACTCCGCCAGTGGCCGCGGCGATGTAGAAGACCTTTGGGTTCATGTCCACAACCGCGATGTCCACGAGCCGGCCACTCATTGTGGCCGGTCCGATGTTTCTCGCAGCGAGGCCATCCAGATCGCTGGACCGAAGTTGGGCTGCTACTGCCCCCGGCATGGCAAAAAGCGTGGCGACGAAGACGAGGATCTCGACCATGTTGCGCATGTTATTCCACCGGATCGTGCGGATTCTGTTGGGACGCGGAAGATGCCTGGGGCGCAGGGTCCGAGCAAGGAAAACGAATAGATGCAAAAACTAGGCGGGTTTCGTACGTTCGGTATCCGTTCTGGTACCACTCCAACCCGAAGTACCCATGCTGATCCGACGCTTCTATGACGACAAACTCGCGCAGGCGAGCTACATGATCGGATGTCAGGCCAACGGCCAGGCGATCGTCATCGATCCACACCGTGACAGCGACATGTATCTCGATGCGGCGAGGGAAGAGGGCCTCGAGATTACGCATGTGTCGGAGACCCATATCCATGCCGACTATCTGTCGGGGTCTCGCCAGTTGGCAAAGAGGGCAGGGGCCACGCTTCTCCTCTCCGGGGACGGAGATGAATCGTGGCAGTATGGCTTCGCGGACGCCGATGGTGCCCGCCTTGTGCACGACGGTGATGTGGT
>CALFPJ010000081.1 GCA_937919655.1 uncultured Gemmatimonadales bacterium | reverse complement strand
TTTTGGGAAAGCTCCACCGACGGCGGGACCACATGGGGCGTGGCCTTCGACGGAACCTACATTCGCCAAGAAACGAACGTAGATTGGGATATTCTCATCCGAGGCGGGACGGTCCTGAACGGAAGCGGCGGCCCCGGGTTCACCGGAGACGTGGCGATTTCGGGTGACCGGATCGCGCGCGTGTCGTCGACTCCGCTCGATCCCGCTCGTGCCACGCGTGTCATTGAAGCGACAGGCATGGTCGTGAGCCCAGGCTTTGTGGACTTGCACACCCACCTCGACCCGCTCATGCGCCTGCCGGGGGCTGAGAGCCATGTGCGGCAAGGAGTCACAACGGCCCTCGGGGGGCCAGATGGGGGCGGTCCGTGGCCGTTTTCTGCGTATCTGGATGAGGCCGAGGCGCTAGGCGTAGGCATGAATGTCGGCTTCATGGCCGGCCACAACACGGTGCGCCGAGCCGTTATGGGCCTCGCAGATCGAGCCCCAACGACCGTCGAATTGGAGACCATGCGGGGAATGGTCGCGCAGTCCATGGATGAGGGCGCCTGGGGCATCTCAACAGGCCTCAAATACCTGCCGGGGGCCTTCTCGGAGTTGGATGAAGTCGTGGCGCTGTCTGAGGTGGTGGGTCAAAAGGGAGGATTCTATACCTCTCACCTTCGGGAAGAAGGACTCGGACTGCTGCAGGGCGTGAGCGAAGCGCTCGAAATCGGCCGGCGGGCCGACATCCCCATCGTGCTGACCCATCACAAGGTCGTCGGGCAACCCATGTGGGGATCGTCGGTCACCACGTTGGCGATGGTGGACTCCGCCCGCGCGGCAGGGACCGACGCGATGATCGACCAATATCCCTACACGGCCAGTTATACCGGGATCACGATTCTTGTGCCTGCCTGGGCGTTGGCGGACGGTACTCAGGCGCTCCTGAGCCGGATGGAAGACCCTGCGCTTGCCGACAGCATCTTGGCTGGCATCGAATTCAACATCATAAACGACCGCGGGGGTAACGACCTACGGCGCGTACAGATGGCTCTGGTTCCCTGGGATCGTTCGCTCGAGGGAAAGACGCTGCACGATTGGGCGCTGCGCGACGGGCTGCAGTCTACGCCAGCGACCGGAGCCAAACTCGTGATCGAGGCGGTTCGGCGCGGTGGCGTGAGCGCGATTTTCCACGCGATGGACGAAGCAGATGTCGCGCGTATTATGGCTCATCCGTTCACGATGATCGCATCGGATGGGCGCCTGACTCAGCCTGGAGAAGGCAGTCCGCACCCACGTTGGTACGGGACTTTCCCACGGGTGCTAGGCCACTACGCCCGCGATGAGGGCGTCATCTCGCTCGAACAAGCGGTGCGGAAGATGACCACCATGCCTGCGGAACGAATGGGCCTGCGGGAACGTGGCCAGCTGCGCGAAGGCTGGTACGCAGACGTGGTCGTCTTCGACCCCGCCACCGTCACCGACAACGCCACTTTCTCCGACCCGCACCAATATCCGACCGGCATCGACTGGGTCATCGTCAACGGAAGTCTTGCCGTGGACGGCGCCGTCTTTCAGGACATTCGCCCGGGCCGCGTGTTACGTCGGGGCCACAACTAGCGCGACATGGCACCTAGGCGCTGGTAATAGATGTGCCCTTCGTGCCATCCGAAGTGCCAGAGCAGGTGCATTAAGAAGCGTCTTGTCCCAACCCCGGGCATGCTCGCTGGTGGTTCTCCTGGGTAGATCCCGTCGAGGACCTCATCGGGTAGGCCTAGGAGCACGCGCACCACCGTATCTCGACTCGTGACCACGTGTGCGACCAGTTCCTGCCGCGACATGCGTGAACTGAACTCGCCGTCACGATCCCGTACGAACCCCGTGTCACCCAACTCCGCCCCAACGAAGTGCAACAAGTTGCCGCACAAGTGAAGGGTGAGCGTTCCCGGACTGTTCTTTTGCTGACCATGCACGGTCCAGAGATCGTCCTCGTCCACAAACGAATCGACCTCCCTGACCAGCCGATCGAACTCGCGCTCGAAGATTGCAGCGAGGTCCTCCCCTTGGGTCGTCATGGCTTGGAGATCCCCTTCCAACTGCTCAGAAAGGCACGTTCTGCTGCGGTGAACGCTCCGCCGGTCTCAAGTTGAGCGGTAAACTTTGGGTCTTGGGAGAGTGTCATCTGCGCCTCGTATTCTGCACCTCGGCTCTCGAAACGCACGGAGATCACGTCACCGGGCCGGTGATCCGCCAGCACATCCCAGGGGCTCAACGAAGGACCGAGGGTACGTCCGTCCAGCGACAAGATTCGATCATTTCGGTCGAGCCCGGCCCCGTACAGAGGAGACCCCAGAGTGGGCGTCCCCGTCACCACGGCGTGACCGTCGGAAGTTGACACCTGACCCAGTGGTGCCATCCAGGCCTCGCCAGGGCGCGAGGCGCTGACTGCGATACCCACGGCGGCCAGAAGCTGAGCATAGTCCGGAGCGTCCTTGCCTCGCACGTATCGATCGAAAAACTCCCGCGCAAACACGGCATCGCCCGATACTCGAGCTAGGGCGGCCTCGATATCGGAGACTGCGTAGGATTTCTCGGTCAATCCGTGCGTCCGCCACATATCGCGCATGACGTGGTCGAGGGTGACCCCCGGGAACGACTCGCGCAGCATGAGATCCAGTCCGAGTGCAACGCCCGACCCCCACGTGTAATAGGAGAGGAAGGTGTTGTTTCGATTATTCGGATCGAGCGCGGTGGCCGCATCCACAAACGGCGCCTGCATGCTCATCTCAACGGGCGAAAAGAAGGCCCGGCCCGGGGCATTGGTGACTGAATTGGCGATGCCACCCATGCGGGCTGCGAAATCGTCGTCGTCGATGAGACCTGCTCGCCACAGAATCAGGTCGTCGAAATAGCTCGTGAATCCCTCCGCGAACCAAAGTTCCATAGACATGTTCGCGGCTTCGAAGTCGAACGGCTCTAGGGTTGTTGGGCGAATGCGCTCGACGTTCCAAGCGTGGAAAAACTCGTGCGCAACGGTGCCCAGCAGATTCACCATGCTCGTGCGCAGCGACCCCGTGCTCGTGAGCACCGTGGAGTTGCGGTGCTCCATGCCGTCACCGTTGACCCAAGGCAGATAATCGGCCAGGAAGGTGTATTCCCCGTGATCGAACGTCGGCAATTCGCCGTAAACGTTCTGTGAAGCCTGGACGATCGCCCGCACCGCCAGCGCGTACTCCTCAGCTTCTGCCTCAGTGCCAGCATGGTGGAGTGCCACCCGTACGTGCTGACCGTCTACATCCCATCCCCGTTCCCAGAAATCAGACACCTCTGTAGGGCTGTCCAGGAAATACTGCAGGTCTCGGCCTGTGAAGCGAGTCGGATCAGTAGTTGCCGCGAGCTGCGTGGCGACGCTCCATCCGCTCCCCTCGGGAATACGCACCGTGAGCTCATGTGCGCGGCTCTCGAGCCCGCGTGCCCACATAAATGTGGCCGGCATGTTGAGGTGCCCATGGGTGCGATCAATGCCTGTGTACGTACCGTCTGAGCGGTCCGCGTAGAGCGTGTAGGTCACGGTCACTGCGCCCCCGTGCCCCGTCACGTTCCATTGGTGGTTGTCTGGACGAGAGACCTCGACTGTGCGCCCGCCGGCGCCGGTGGCCCGAAAGTTGTACACATTCTTCGCGAACTCGTGGAGCGCATACCGGCCCGGCGAGGTTCGGCTCATGCGGAGCTCGAGTGGCGCCGAGCCAAGGTCAGAAAATGTGACCGTGATCTCCGCCTCGTGATGGGCGCGGTTTTCGAACGAGATATCGTAACGGACGGGCTCCTGGGCAGATCCCTGGAGCGCCGTAGCGGCGCTAAAAAGGCCACAACCTAAGAGCAGACGTAGGGCTCGAATCATGAAAAATGAAGTGCTGGAGGAAGGGCCAATGGCGACGCGGCCAAGCTACCAGTCGCCTGGAGCCACGGCTATGTTAGTCGAGTTATCGACCCAGTGCGGAATGCGGGCGAGCGGGCCCTTCAACGCGCAAAAACGAGGCAACAACCCATGACGCTCACCGCCGACGCCACGGACGCACTCGTCGCCCGCCTCGGTGCGGGCCGCGTCGAGCGGAACGTGCCTCTGGCCCCACTCACGACGTTCCGGATTGGGGGCCCAGCGGACTTCCTCTACCGGGCCCAAACGCCGGACGAAATGGTGGACGCACTTCAGGTGGTCAGGGAGCGAGAGATCCCGTACTTCCTCCTGGGAAAAGGCGCGAACATTCTTGTCGGGGATCTTGGCTTCAGAGGACTCGTCATCCGAGCCGAGGTGGGTGGGATCGACTTCCTCGACGACACCCGTGTGCGGGCCGGAGCGGGAGTAGAAACCTTCCCCGACCTGATCAATGCGACGGTGGCGCGCGGATTGGGTGGACTTCACCACTTCGTCGGCATCCCCCAGCACGGTAGGTGGAGCCCTCTGG
Source organism: uncultured Gemmatimonadales bacterium (assembly GCA_937919655.1). Taxonomy (GTDB): domain Bacteria; phylum Gemmatimonadota; class Gemmatimonadetes; order Longimicrobiales; family Gaopeijiaceae; genus CALFPJ01. Next base: position 20 of record CALFPJ010000081.1, on the reverse strand, counting down.
CAGAATCTCCATTTTCTGGC
>CALFPJ010000080.1 GCA_937919655.1 uncultured Gemmatimonadales bacterium | reverse complement strand
AATGACTTGAAATTACCTCTCCATTCACGACACAACCTAATGCCGCGTAACCCATAGTATTTGTAGTCTCGATTGTTTTGGTTGTAGCAACGGCTCTTCATGTTTCTCCATGCTTTATGGAGAATATGGTCCGTCAATCCATGCTTCATATTGTTTTTGGGGCCGCACCCGCAGGACCGGGACGTTCCGTTGCGTAGATTTCCAGAGGACATGCGCCGTGTTTTTCCGCAGGCGCATTTAATCAACCACGCACGTTGTCTTTGCGTGCCTATGGTTCCATCCTTCCGAAGGACGGTCCATAGGCCAAATGTCTCTCCTGTGATATCCATCATCTTACTACCTCAAAGTTGTCTAATAGTCGCACAAACTTATGTGGTAGAAAAGTCCTCCAATCTCTGCCTATAGAAGGCGCTGGACTCGGGGCTGGCGCCCTGCAACACGCTCGCCTGACGCAGCACATCGAACACGCTCGCCCGATCCAGCACATCGAAGAAGTCGCTGGAGGGGCGTGGGGCCGGCGCTGCGACCGACGGTGCCGAGGGGTTGACCGTCACGCGCTGGCGGACCTGCGCCGGGAGGCTGAATATCGCGGCTCGGCTGCGGGCACCATTGGCGGCGACGTAGGCCAGCTCGCCATTCCGTTCGGTGGTGATCAGGTGGGCGCCGTTGCGACGCAGCCAGTGGGCCGTCACACGGAGGCGGGTATCCGGCCACCCGAAGTTGCGGGCGTCGTTCTGCGTGACCACGCCGCGCTCCTCGATGGCAGTCAAGAACATGTCGTAGTCGGTGTCCCGCTCGATGGTGGGGATCGTCCCCGGCGCGACCCGACCCACGACGACGCTGGTGGTCGCGGCGGCGGCGCGGCGGCGCTGGTTGCGGATGATACGGGCCGGCCCGACCGTGGTCGGGGCGGGGATCGCGGTCGCCGTCGTGGGCTGCCGCACGATGCGAAGCGTCTCGGCGACGAAATCACACAGGAGGCGATAGAAGCCGATGATCTTGGTTGGGTTCAAGGTGCCGCTGTGCTGGCGAAACTCAATGCGCTTGTCGCCGACCGGCTTGTCGAGGTGTTGGAGATTGACGGCGGCGTAGCGCTCGCCGTGACCCCACGACTCCCGGCTGTTGGGGTTCGAGGCGGCGCGGGTCACCTTGTCGAGGGCCGCACCGGTCAGGGCCGCCCCCCACCGGGTCGAGTGGCGCGACGACGGCAGGATGGCGTTGAAGTCTGCGATGCGGGCGGTGTAGCGCCACGCGATGGCCGCCGCCTCATAGGGGGTGATGTCGCGGGCGTCGAGGTGGATGTGGAAGCCGCAGCTGCGGTTGACGTCGTAGCCGTTCTGGCCAAGCCACGTCGCGACCTTACGGACCTGCTCCAGCGACTCCTCGGTGCCGGGCAGCGTCGGCGCCACGACTTCGAGGGCCTGACCGACGGGGGTCAGGGAGACGTCTGGCTTGATCTGCCAGACGTCGTAGTTCGCGTCGAAGTGGCGGTCGGTGCGGACGGCCCGGAAGCCCATCGCGTTGATGGCGCGGGCGATGTTGGTGCCGCTGGTCTGGTAATCGACGCGGGGATTGAAGCATTCCAGCTCAAGTCCGAAGGCACGAAGGGTGGTCATTTCAGTTCCTCATTGGGGGCCGCCGTGGGCCGGTGCAGTCTTATACTTCGAAAACGACTCGCGACGCAATAGCTATCGTGTGGATTTTCCAAATAATCCAACCCTTACAAATCAACCTATTGATGGCGATGCACATTGCGTACATCATGTAGTGCTGTCGATTTTTGTGGACAACGCCGAGGCGTCGGAGGATGATGCGGGGCGCCTCATAGCCCGGCGTCCACAAGTAGGGCTCAATCATGAAAGGATCGATAAATGGCTTTGAAAACGACTGTCTTCGAGGTTGCCCTCGACAACGACCGCGCCGAGATTGCCTTCGGGCTCCGCGTCGCGGTGGTCGAGTATCTCCGCAACCGCTTCCGCAAGAAGCTGGCCGGGGCCGAGGATGCCGGCGTCGACAAGATGACCGCCATGCAGCGCTTCTCGCTGTCCTACGCAGGCGCCGCCCGGGGGTATCGCCTCCCGAAAGCCATCCCGGCGTCGTTGGTCTCGTGGGCCGGCTACGTCGAGTACAACGACTCGGTGGAGTGGTTCCCGTCCGCACCGAGGGGCACCATCGGTATCTTCGATAAGGAAGCGATCAGCACCCTCCCCGGCAACGTCGCCCTGATCAAGATGGGCGGCGTGAACTTTGCCGGCGTCTTCGAAGGCGCGATCCCCTCCGACGTCGTCGAGGTCCGCATCACCGTCCTCGACAGCGGGAAGTATCAGGCCACCGTGGTGAGCGGCCGTCCCGACGACGGCAGCGATATGCGGGTGCCGATGCCGAGTGAGCCTGAGACACAAGACGCCTGATCTTTCAACCGGGCGGCGGGATGGTCTCGCCGCCCATCTTTCTGGAGACCTCATGACACAACGACTCGCCGACGAAATCATCAAGTTGCGGACACTCAACCGCAGCATCAAGTACGCCGAGGCCGCCCTCGAAGAGTTGAGCGGCCGGAAACGCACGCTGGAGACCGAAGTCCTCCCGGCGATGTTCGCCGAGGCGGGCGTGCGCTCGTGGGAGCTGCCCGACGGCGGCAAGGCGACGCTCTCCACCAAGGCGCGTGGCTCCCTCCCGAAGGAGCCGGAGTTGCGGAAAGCCGCCATCGATTGGCTGGTCGAGAACGGACACGAAGGTCTGATCGAGGCGAAGATCACCGCAAGCTGGAACCGCAGTGAGCGGGATAAAGCTATCGCGATCTATGAGCAACTCCGCCAAGACAACAGCGTCAAGCTGGCGCTCGACGAGGGCGTCAATCACATGACACTCAGCAAGATGTGCAAAGACGCCGTCACGTCGGGGCAGGAAATACCTCTCGAAACCTTAGGTGTCGTGGTGATGCCTGAGGTGTTGATCACCAAGGAAGGGGCTATCGATGACGACCAATAGAACGAACGAAGTGGCGACTCAGGCGGCGGGAATGCCTGCCGTCAGTGACGAAGACCTCGCACTGATGCAGGGTCAGTCGCACGCCAGCGATTTCACGAAGGATGATATGGCGACGCCGTATCTGACCATCGTGCAGGGCACCTCGCCGTACGTTAAGCGCAATGAGCCTGAGTTCATCCCCGACGCGCGCGAGGGTGATATCCTCGACACGCTGACACTTAGGCTCCGGACCATCGCGGCGTTCATCCCGGCGAAGTACGAAGTCCACTACACCGAGTGGAAGCCCAACCGCGGCGCGATGGTGAAGCAGTGGGGCACCGACTCCAGCGGCTACGATGCGGCCGAGGGCGACTTCGGGACACGCAAGACAGCGGGAGGCAACGACATCACGCCGTCCTACGTCTACTTCGGCCTGCTGATCGACGACCAGACGGGCGGCGGTCTCCCGGTGATCCTCTCGCTGACCGGGACGCAGGCGAAGAAGGCGCGACGACTCAACGCCCTCATCAATGCGCTCGAACTGCCGGCCCCCGGCGGCGGTGTCTTCGAGCCGCCGATCTACGCCCGCATCTATCAGCTCACCACCGTCCCGGAGTCAAACGACCTCGGAAGCTGGAGCGGCTGGAAGATCGAGCCCGGCCCCCTGACGTTGACGACACCGACCGGTCGCAGTCTCTTCGCGAAGGCGAAGGCGCTCCGTGATCAGGTCGACAGCGGGACGGTTCGAGCTGCGGCGCCGACGCCGGCCCAGCGGACGGCTACCGAAGGCGCCGCGGACGCGGATATTCCTTTTTAGATGGCCGCATCGGCTTCGTGCGACGATTCATCGAGCGGCGGGGAAGGTACCTTTCCCGCCGTCTTCTTGTTCGCATAGCCAAGCCGCTGCGGCCGAAGTATATCCTGTCGGGTAATGCCTCACGATGGAGACTGCAACAATGACCAGAAGCTATTTTATCCTGCTCGACAGGGTACCGAAGCCGGGTGAGTTGAACTGGACGTCGGTACCGACGCTCCTGACGATTTCGGATTTGTGGGACGCAGCGCGGACGACTCACGCCGGGCTGCTGTTCCGGGTTCGGTCGGATAAGTCCCCCGGCGACGACCTCGGGACGGGGGACCGCATCGAGTCGTGCGCCGGCCTGATCGATCCCAGCTCCCGCTGGCGCGCCGTCGCGGCTCTCGCGCGGCTTGGTCTCAACAGTCTCCAGTTTGCGCCCCTCGCGCAGGCCTGCTGGCAGGCCTACGGGATGATTTCCACCAAGCACCCGGCCAGCATAGCTCCCGGCGAGAGGATGGCCGTGGTGGGCGAAATTCGGGCCGCTATGGACAAGATACCGGAGGATGCAGGGCCGCAGGGTCACCATGAGGCGGGCGTCGGGGCGATGATGATCCGTCTGGCTCACTGCGACAGTGATCTGGAGGCGGTGATGGTTGTTCCCAACCGCGCCGGGATGATGATCAATGTCGATCCGACAAACGAGGGCGGCGTGCAGGAGCGGATGGCCAGCATCGACATCGAGGCCTCCGCCTTCATGTTGTGCGAGGCGAAGGGGCGTCTGTCCGAGAAGGCGCCGGGGTGGCTCTACGCCCCGATGCCGGCGCTGCCTCAGGCCTCCGCGGTATCGCCCGAAGCAGCGCCGCCTGAGTCGTCGCGGGCGGACGAGGACGAGGACTGAGCCTCCCTGACCTTGGCCAGAACCTCGATGTGCTGCTGCTCGGCCTGAGCGTAGGTCGAGCAGCGACGGCTTCTCCCGTCAAGTCTGCCGCCGAAGACCATCGTCTCGAACAGAATTGGGGGTCCATCGCCGAAGCTGTAGTCCAACCCAAGGAACACCGTCGAGACCTTCATTGTGTCGACGATAGACTTGGCGACGAACCTGTTGTCCATTTCGAAACGATTCGCCCACTCGATCAGATCATCGATCCGATGCACCGTCTTGTCGGCGTTCAGGACGTAGTGATGCATGCGTCGCTCCTCAGTTGCAGTTGACGTAGCGCTGACGGCCGCCATTGACGTAAGTGATCGTGCAGGTACGGACGTTGCCGTTGGCGTCGGTCATGGTGACGGTCTCGGTCCAGCTCTGCGCGCGGGCGTCGTTGTAGGCGAGACCTGCGCCGAAGGCGACGGCGAGGGCGTAGATGAGGATGGTCTTGATCATGAGTAGGTTTCCTTTCGTGGGTTTTTGTCGTGCCATGTGTCAGTCTCCTTAGGAATTGCCCGGCAGCGGGAATAAGTAATTGAGTCGTTGGTGGGGTGGACTTGGCTTCGACGGGTTTCCCCTCCACCTCACCACCTAACGCTACCACCATCGCGACCTAGCACCTCTAGGCTTCGTCCGTTTTTGCGGGGAGTCGCCCCGCTTCCCTTCATCGGCCGGCGTGCCGACTAGCCCCTGACTAACCGGGGCACGTCTCGATCATACCCCCACTGTCGTGGTGATGAACTTATCGAAGGCTACCGGCTTCTTCCCCGGCAACACTACAGTCTGGTTCGCGACATCGACGACGACGTCGCGGCTTTCGTCCTCACAGGCGCGGCTCGCGATGCCGAAGCCCGTCTCCGCCCGGAGAGATTCGTCCGCCGGGGCGCCTTCGGCCTTGAGCATTTCGCAGAACAGGATGCGAGCCAAATAGGCCTCATCGTTCCATCGCAGCTTCCGGCCGAGGGCGCGCTGGACAATCGCCGGGAGGCGGCTGCCCTGCCAGTGCGAGTAGAGGAAGACTTTAGAATCGTCGCTCACGACGACGACGTGTGCGCGGTCCCCCATCTTAGGCCGCCAACGCTTCGGCGTTGAGCTGGCGGGCGGTCACCTTCAAGGTGATCGTCTCGGTGACCGTCGTGTGCGCCGCGATGAATTGCGGCGACAGCTTCGCCCGGACGGCGGCCTGATCGAGCGTCGCGCGCTCGCCGGCAAACACGTTCGCCTCGAACGACTCGCCCTGATAGCGGCCGACGCCGTTCGACTTGAGCTTCTTCTCCAGATCGGCGAGCTGCTTGAGCTGCGGCGCGAGGGCCGCCTTGAGGGCGCCGATCTGATCGACGAGGCGGGCGTTGGGAAGTGACGTTGACATGATTGCAGGCTCCTCATTGGGCTGGGGCAGGATGCCCCGGTGGCATCCTTCTACAGGAAGCCCTCGGGGGTGTCAACACTATCCTGACGATTTAGTCAGAGCCCCTTGGAGGCTTTCAGGAGTGCGCGTCGTTCGGCGTCGATCCTGATCAACGACGCCCGCGCAATGTCCCGCTGGTGGATGTAGGCCTTCGACATCGTCTTGATGTCGCCGGCAGCCGACGCCAGACGACTCAGCTTCGACAGCTCGAAGGCCTCCCGGAGGTCCAGATCGGCGTGGGCGGTCATTCGATTTCCTTTCGAGCAGCGGCGATCAGCGCGAGGATGGGCTTGACGTACTCCTCAATGTTGGCCCAATCCTGATGCGACGGGTGCCAGCTGCCGGTGGCGTTTTCCTGATAAACCATGCCGCGCAACCCCTTGTCGGCGGCGTCGATGATCTTCTTGCCGATGGTCATGACTGCTCCCCCTCGCGACGCAGGACCTCAGCCTCGGCGGCCAGATCGAGACCGCCCCGACGACGGCGCCGGGGAGGCCTGTTTTCCGGCCGCTGGGAGGGGTTCTGGCGAGAAGGGTCCGCTGGTCCCGCCGACCGCGGCTTCGCCCTCAGGCGGCCGTTCTCGTCGACGTAGCGCACGGCCTTCTTCGTCAGGACGAAGATGTAGGGGCGGCTCATGACTTCTTCTCCTCCTGCGCCAGAAACAGCGTCGCCAGAGCGTCGATGGTTTTGGGGATCGAATAATTGTGGGAGATGCCAGTCAGCGCAGCGTGGCGGGCGGAGAGGGTCTCGGAGACCCGGGAAAGTTTGTCGCGGGTCTCCCCGGGGATATCCAAGAGCCTCCGACGACCGCCCTCCCGATATCTTTTCCGGTACACGGCTACTGCCGCCAGCCGTTCCTCCTCTGTGTGG
>CALFPJ010000079.1 GCA_937919655.1 uncultured Gemmatimonadales bacterium | reverse complement strand
TCGACAAATCCGTCGAAGTGAGAAAGGGACCCTAGACAGATGGCGGGGTGCCGACTGACGAATTCGGCGGAATGGCTTTGAAGGCCAGCCCATCTCCGTCATCCGCCGTGTCCACCACAATTTTGGTGCCCTCGGCGACCTCTTCGTCGAGCAGGAATAAGGACAGCGGATCCTGCACCGCGCGCTGAATCGCGCGCTTCAGCGGTCGCGCGCCAAACACAGGGTCATAACCATCCTCCGCCAAGTACTTCCGCGCGGACTCGGTGACCTCAAGGACTACACCCAATTCCTCCGCCAAATTGTTCACTCGATTCAGCTGGAGTTTGACAATCCGCGATAGCTCGTCGGTGCCAAGTGGACGGAAGACCACGATCTCGTCGACCCTGTTCAAGAACTCAGGCCTGAAGTGGTGATTCAGCTGCCCACGAACCGCCGCCTCGATTTCACTCCACTCCCGTCCATCCGCGAGTTCAAGGATATGCTGCCCGCCAATGTTGGACGTCATGATGATGACCACATTGCGGAAGTCGACCGTTCTTCCCTGCGCATCCGTAAGACGCCCGTCATCGAGCATCTGAAGGAGGACATTGAACACGTCAGGGTGCGCCTTCTCGATTTCGTCGAAAAGAATGACCGCGTGGGGTCGGCGCCGCACAGCCTCCGTGAGCTGCCCACCTTCCTCGTATCCGACGTATCCCGGAGGCGCACCAATGAGTCGGGCCACCGCGTGTTTCTCCATGTACTCGGACATGTCGATCCGCACCATCGCACGTTCGTCGTCGAAGATAAACTCCGCCAAAGCCCGTGCCGTCTCGGTCTTCCCTACGCCCGTCGGGCCCAGGAAAATAAACGACCCAACGGGTCGGTCCGGGTCCTGTAACCCAGCCCTGGCCCGGCGAACGGCGTTCGAAACCGCAGTGACTGCCTCGGCCTGCCCAATGACGCGCTCCCCGAGATGGTCCTCGAGTTGCGTCAATCGCTTGCGTTCAGACGCCATGAGGCGGGTTACTGGGATCCCGGTCCATTCCGCTACCACACTCGCGATGTCGTCGGTCTCGACCTCTTCGCGAAGGAATTTCTGGTCCTTCTGCAGGACCACGAGACGCGCCGCGAGGGCGTCGATCGCTGCCTCCGCATCAGGGACCTCACCGTAGGTGATCTCTGCGGCGCGGTTCAGTTCCCCCGTACGCGTTGCCCTGTCAGCCTCAACTCGCAGCTCGTCCACTCGGGAACGTAGCTCTTGGATCTGCTCAATAACGTCCTTCTCGGCCTGCCATCGAGCCTTCATACCCTGAGACTTCTCGATCAACTCGCCCAGCTCTGCCTCGATGACGCGACGTCTCTCCGAAGCTGCGCCGTCCGACTCATCGCGGAGTGCCTGCCGCTCGATCTCGAGCTGAACGATTCGGCGTTCGACCTCGTCGATCTCCTGCGGCAGGGAATCGATCTCGATGCGGAGTCTGCTCGCGGCCTCATCAATTAGGTCGATCGCCTTGTCCGGGAGGAACCGTCCGCCGATGTACCGGTCGGAGAGCTTAACGGCCGCAATAATGGCATCGTCGGTAATGCGGACGCCGTGGTGGACCTCATAGCGCTCCTTGAGTCCCCGGAGAATCGCAACCGCGTCCTCCACGGATGGAGGTGCCACAAAAACGGGTTGGAAACGTCGCTCAAGCGCCGGGTCCTTCTCTATGTGCTTTCGGTACTCATCGAGGGTCGTCGCCCCAACCGCTCGGAGTTCTCCTCGGGCGAGCGCCGGCTTCAGCATGTTGCCAGCATCGACCGCGCCCTCGGCCGCGCCGGCCCCGACAATCGTGTGCATTTCGTCGATGAAGATCACGTAGCGACCATCGGAAGCCATAATCTCCTTGAGTACCGCCTTGAGACGCTCCTCGAACTCGCCGCGGTACTTCGCCCCGGCAAGCATGGAGGCGATATCCAGTTCCAGGAGCTTCTTGTTCGCCAGAGAGCTCGGCACGTCGCCCTCGACCATGCGCTGGGCGAGGCCTTCGACAATCGCTGTCTTCCCAACGCCCGGCTCCCCGATCAGCACTGGGTTGTTCTTTGTGCGCCGGGCGAGGACTCTGATGACCCGGCGGATCTCTTCATCACGCCCGATGACCGGGTCCAACTTCCCTCTGCGCGCCAGCTCCGTGAGGTCCCGGGAATACCGCGCCAGCACCCGGTAGCTGTCTTCTGGAGTGTCATCAGTGACACGATGGGAGCCACGCACCGACTCCACCGCCGCGCGCACCTCTGAGAGCGTCGCCCCCGCATCGCGAAGGATTCGGCCCGCGTCGTTCTTTTCGGACGTCATCCCCAACAGCAAATGTTCGGTCGACACGAACTCATCCTCAAGTTCCCGTGACACCTCTTCGGCGCCAGAGAGTGCGGCTCGGAGATCCCGTGACAAGTTGGGGTCCGACCCGCCATCGACACGCGCCATGCGGTCGAGCGCTTCCTTGGCCCGTGACTGCACGAGTCCGACGGGTACCTCAAGCTTCTGGAGAATGGGGACCACGACCCCCTCTTCTTGGCCCAAAAGGGCGTCCAAGAGATGGACGCCATGGATCTCCGCGTTCCCCCTTTGACGCGCCTCCGCAGCGGCGCTTTGGAGGGCCTCGGCGGCCTTTACTGTAAGTCTATCCGGGCTGAGCATTTGAACCCCCCTGCCTTAATGGCAGATCTAAATTCCCTGCTCTGTTATAATCTCAAGATCCAGGCCAAAGACCAATGAAGGACGACGCGCGTCGCGACCCGGCATTCAGCCTCAGCGTGGACCTCCTGCCCCCCGGGGGGATATCAGTGGGCAACAGAGCCCGGTTAACCGCTAGCCCCACCGACTCAATGAGCAGAACACCCAAGTCGATCGTGATCACTTCCCTACTCACGCTTGCACTCGCTGGCTTCGCCTGCGGAGGCGACAGCGCAGGGTCTCCATCTGCCGACCTACCAGACAGGAACGTATTCGTGGCCACGTACGTGGCACTGCGGGTCGCCGCACTAACTTCTGACGGCGGCACCCTCACCGACGAGGCCCGGGTCCAGACACTCTCCTCTCATGCCGTGACCGAAGAGCAGCTCCTCGCCTTCGTGGAGTACCACGGCGGAGACCTAACTTTCATGCGCGACTTGTGGAACGAAGTGGAACTGAGCTTGGACGCTCAGCGCCCAGGCCTTGAGGACGGGCGATAGGACTCGCCCTGGCTCCTTCAACAGCCTTCTAGTTCCGGGCGCGCTCCCATCCTCGCGGTATCCGTACCCCGATCGCCAAAGCATCACGCCCGCCCAGAGAGGCTCCGAGCCGCACGACCCAGCCCGCGGTGAGCGTCATATCCAGCCCCAGGTCGACCACACCTTCAAGGTCGATCGAGTGTCCAGGCCCGTCCGCGAAGTCCAGCGATACGTGGCCGCCGGCGTAGGGCGAAAAGACGACATCGTCACCTCAGCCGACCGGACACATCGATCCCTCCGGCGACCGACATGTCGCCACCGACGCCAGCTCCCTCGCCGATGCCCAGTCTGTACCCCAGGGCGAGTGACCCGGAAGGTCGGCGCCACGTCAACGTTGCGCCCAAGCAATCTCCTGGATCAGGGTTCACCAAGAACAGCGACAACCCGCTTGGGGCGGCAGGACCGATCAGAGATGGTCCGTCCCACGCGATTTGCGCTGACGCCGACGGCGCCGCCCAACAAAGAACCCCAATCAGTAGCAGAAACGTGCGCACCAAATCACCCCCTGTTGCAACCACGTGAGACGAACAACATCGTGAAGAGCCCTCCCGGGCGACCTACTTTGAACACAGAGGTGCAAGTGTCGTTCCAAAGAGTCTACAGCAGTGCCCCCTGGGAGAAGCGCGTCGGCTACTGCCGGGCGCTTCGCGTCGGTGATCTGGTCTTCGTAACCGGTACCGCGGCCCTGGCAGAGGGTGGCGGCGTCCATGCCCCAGGTGACGCGTACGCCCAGACCCATCGCTGTCTCGAGATTATTGCGGCGGCGCTCTCTGAAGTTGGCGTGGGCGTTGAACACGTCACGCGTACGAGGATGTTCGTAACGGACATCAGCCGCTGGGCAGAGTATGGACAGGCCCACGGCGAGGTCTTCGGCGATCACCCTCCCACGACCAGCATGGTCGAGGTCAGCCGCCTGATCGACCCCGACATGCTCATAGAAATCGAAGCGGACGCGGTAGCGACGTCTGCAGACCCGGATCACTCACAGTGAGGATACCATGACCAAGCGCAGAACCGTTTGTGTGGCGTTGTTGCTCGGGCTCATTCCCGCCGCGGCCCAAGGCCAGGCCCCCCTGCCCATGGGGAGCACGAGCCCGGCAAGTACGGCTTCGGAGTCCGCGGCTGAGTTCAGCGTCACGCTCGAATCCGCGGGCTTCCTCACCGTGATTGTGCGAGCGGCAAAAGGAGTCGAGGAAGACCTGATACTGTCGATCACCGACGACGAGCACCAAACCCTCCCGAACGCCCGCTCCGACCAAGACTTGGATGGCGCCATGGGTTCGGAACAGCTCGTGGCCCGTATCACTTGAGCCGGGCACCTACCGGGTGATCGTGGAGTCACCTTACGGATACGGAGCCGTCGGCTTCGAGGTCGGCGGGACCTTCCTGTCTACGCATTTGGCCTCAGGAACCGCTGACCCCGACGGCCGGTCGAGCCAGGCACTTTCCCTCGGAGTCGGGACAACGCATGAAGACTCGGTCGACCCAGATGCCGGAGACGCTTGGGATTGGTTCAGCTTTACGGCCGAAACCGGTGGTGTCCGCAGGGTTCTCACCCGGGCCACGGACACGACGGCGAAGGCGACCTTAAGCTGGAGGTCTTCCGGGATGGTGACTTCCGCGAACCGTTCAACATCTCTGATTCGGACTCGGGCGGGATCCTCACCAACGAGTCCCTCAACGCCGACGTGATCGCGGGCGAGACGATCTACGTGCGCGTGTCACCGTCATTTGGCGGAGGGCCGCGCGTGAGCTACCGCGTCGCCTCGGGGTTGATTCGGAACTGAGCCAACGCCCCGACGACCTCAGCGGCCCGGGCCCAGGAGGCTGTTCTTCTGGAACAGCCTTCGTGGGTTCAGGCCACTGCTGCCTCTACTCCCACTCGATCGTGGCCGGCGGCTTTGAACTGACGTCGTACGTCACCCGGTTCACGCCCCTCACCTCGTTGATAATGCGGGTTGAGATCCGCCCAAGGACCTCATGCGGAAATGGATACCAGTCCGCGGTCATCCCGTCTCTTGAGGTCACTGCCCGCAGCGCCAGAACGTTTTCGTACGTGCGGGCGTCTCCCATCACACCCACCGACTGAACCGGCAGCAAGACCGCGAATGCCTGCCAAATTTCGTCATACAACCCCGCTTCTCGGATCTCCTCCAAATAGATGGCGTCTGCTTCCCGCAGGACCGCCAGTCGTTCCTCGGTGACATCCCCCAGCACCCGGATCGCGAGGCCCGGCCCCGGAAAAGGATGTCGGCCCACGAAGTCGTCCGGGAGGCCCAATTCACGTCCGACCTGCCGCACCTCATCCTTGAACAGGGCTCGCAGCGGTTCGACTAAGTCGAACGGCATGTCCTCAGGAAGGCCCCCAACGTTGTGGTGGGACTTGATGGTGACCGAGGGCCCTCCAGCCGAAACCGATTCGATCACGTCCGGATAGAGCGTTCCCTGGACCAGAAAGGTCGCCCCAGTGCCTTCTCGCTTCGCGGTCTCATCGAACACTTGAATGAAGCGCTTGCCTATCGCCTTGCGTTTAGCCTCTGGGTCGGTCACTCCTCGCAGATCACCCATGAATAACGCTCGAGAGTCCTCCACCACGAGCTTCATCTCATAGTGGTTGCGGAACATTCTCTCGACCTGATCCCGTTCGTTTTTGCGAAGCAAGCCATGGTCCACAAAAATGCACGTGAGTCGATCGCCGATGGCGCGGTGCACCAACACGGCAGCGACTGACGAATCCACGCCGCCCGACAGCCCGCAGACCGCGGTGGCATCGCCGATTTGGTCGCGGATGCGTTGGACCGTGTCCTCGACGAAGGCGCCAGCAGTCCATGTGGGACGACAGTGGGCGACCTCGAAAAGGAAGTTCGAGATGATCTCATCACCGCGGCGTGTGTGGGCAACCTCGGGGTGGAACTGGACCGCGTGAATGTCTCGATCGATGGCCCGAAAGCCCGCGCATGGAAGAGAGTCTGTGTAGGCGGTCTTCACGTATCCGGGAGGCGGCTCGTCGACATGATCACCATGCGAACACCAGACCTGGCTCCCATCATCCTTCGAGAATCCAGCGAAGAGTCCTTCGGTAGATTCCACCCGCAGTTCGGCGCGCCCGTACTCCCGATGGCCGTGTAGGACCTGAGCCCCCTCGAGATGTGCGATCAATTGCATACCATAACAGATGCCGAGAATCGGAATCCCCTCGGTGAGCAACCCGGCGTCGATCGAAGGCACGTCTTCGTCGTACACAGACGACGGCCCGCCACTCAAGATGATCGCCTTCGGGGCCCACTCACGGATCCACTCGAGGCTGCGCGTCGGCGGGTGGATTTCGCTATACACCCGTTCTTCGCGGACCCGACGCGCGATGAGTTGGGTGAACTGAGATCCGAAGTCCAGAATCAGTACACGATCGTGTTCGTGGGTCATTCTTCCCCTCGGACCAAGTCCTCCAACGTTTCTCTCTTTCGAATCACCGTCACTTCGCTTCCGTTCACCATGACCTCGGCCGGCCTTTGCCGTCCATTGTAGTTCGACGCCATCGCGAACCCATACGCGCCAACGGTGTGCACCGCGAGCAACTCGCCCGGCTCCGGCACCCGCATGATCCGGCCGCGCGCGAGGAAATCCCCCGTCTCGCAAATCGGGCCCACGACGTCGACCTCGACGTCTTCCCCACTGTGTCCGTCAGACACAGCCTCGATCGCATGATAGCCGCCGTAATGACTAGGCCTGATCAGCTCTGTCATGCCTCCGTCCACCACGACAAACACTTTTTTTCTGCTCCGTTTCACGTACTCAACACGCGTGAGCAGAATCCCCGCATCCCCGACAATCGAGCGCCCGGGCTCAAGAATCAGCTTGAGTCCGGCAGCCTTCACCCGCGGCACGACCTCAGCCGCTAGGGCATCCACATCCATGCCCGACTCGACGTCATAGGGAATGCCGAATCCGCCCCCGATATCTAGGTACTCGAGGACGATCCCTTCCCGGCCCAGTTCCGACACAAGCGTCAGTACACGTTCGAGGGCTCGAACGTAGGGCTCGGAGTCGACGATCTGCGACCCGATGTGCATGTCGATGCCCACAGGGTCCAGCGACGACCGATCCCTTGCCCAGCGGTAGAGATCCCGAGTCTCCTCCCACGGCACGCCGAATTTTGTGGTCGCGGTCCCAGTACGTGTGTACTCGTGGGGCGTATCGGCGAAGACGTCCGGATTCACACGAATTCCGAAACGGGCACAGAGTCCTAACTCAGAGGCAACCTCATCAATGCGCTCGAGTTCGCCTGCACTCTCTACGTTGAACGCGTAAATGCCCTCTTCGAGAGCGGCAGCGATCTCAGCCTTCGTCTTTCCGACCCCGGCGAAAACGATCGCCCCGGGAGCGATGCCAGCCCGAAGAGCTCGGAATAGCTCCCCCCGGCTCGTGATATCCGCACCACACCCGGCCGCGCTCAGTCGACGCAAGATCGAGAGGTTGCCGTTGGCCTTTACCGAATAGGCGATGAGATGGTCGATATCGCGGAAGGCAACGTGGAACGCCCTGACCCTCTCTTCCATGCGGCGAACGTCATACACATAGAGGGGGGTCCCGAAGCGCTCGGCGAGGTCCGCTGCCCGTACTCCACCGCAGCAGAGTTCACCGTCCACACGGCTGAAAGGCCTCTTCAGTACGCCCTCGCCCAAACGACCTCCGCTACGGATGCACCCTCACCCGTCACGCACTTTGTGGGCGCCTTATCCGAGCGGAACTCCTCGCTAGGCAGTACCCGAATCGTAGCCTTGGTACGTGCCTTCACTGTCTCCTCGACGGCGGAGGTACCGTTCCAACCGGTGTATACGAATCCTGAGCCGCTTGCCAGCGCCTCCTCGAGTTCGCCCACCGTAGAAACACCACGAATGGAGTTGGACTCGCGACGCGCCTGGGCCGCCACCATGAGCTCAGTCTGGAATGCCTCAAGACGAGCCGGGAGTTCACCAAGCACCTGGGCCTCCGGGAGGAACATCTTTCTCTTTTCACCCACGGGCACAAGACGGCGGGCCAACGCGAGTTGCCCTTGCTCAATGTCCTTTGGGCCGACCTCGATGCGGAACGGCACCCCCTTCCTTTCCCATTCGAAATACTTGGCCCCGGGCGACAGATTGTCTCGGGCGTCGACCTTCGCGCGAATACCGGCGGCCTTGAGCTGCAGGCGTACCTGCTCGGCTTTTTCCAGAATGGGCGTGATGTCGTCCCCTCTCAGGATCGGGACGATCACGACTTGGACCGGCGCGAGCCGCGGGGGAACCACCAGGCCATCATCATCACCGTGGGTCATGACCATGCCGCCGACCAACCGGGTGGAGACGCCCCACGACGTGTTCCACGCAAACTCTTCCTGCCCAGCCTCAGACTGGAATGTCAGCTCGAACTGTTTGGCAAAGTTCTGACCGAGGAAGTGAGACGTGCCAGCCTGCAGGGCCTTGTTGTCCTTCATCAGTGCTTCGCACGAATAACTTCGCACCGCTCCGGCAAACTTCTCGGAGTCGGACTTGAGACCCGTGATGGGCGGCATGCCGATCCACTCTTCCATGAACTTCCGGTAGATGCCCAGAATCAGCAGCGTCTCTTCCTCGGCTTCTTCAGCCGTGGCATGTGCCGTGTGGCCTTCTTGCCAGAGGAACTCCGAGGTTCGCAAAAACAGCCGAGTGCGCAACTCCCAACGCATCACATTCGCCCACTGGTTCATGAGAACAGGAAGATCGCGATAACTCTGTACCCACTTTGCGTACATCGAATAGATGATCGTCTCTGAAGTCGGGCGGATGACGTAGGGCTCATCCAGCTCTTTCCCGCCCGCCCGCGTGACCACCGCCAACTCCGGGGCAAAGCCCTCGATGTGGTCCTTTTCCCGCTCAATGAAGCTCATCGGGATCAGGAGCGGGAAGTACGCGTTCTCGTGCCCCGTCTCCTTGAACTTGTCGTCCAAAGCGCGCTGCATGTTTTCCCAAATTCCGTAGCCCCACGGCCGGATGACCATGCTCCCGCGAACAGGAGAGTGGTCGGCCAGTTCGGACCGCAACACGACTTCGTTATACCAGGCGGAAAAGTCCTCGCCCTGGGGTGTCAGCTTCTTCTCGTCAGCCATCTTGCTTGTTCGTCCGTTTGTCGATCATGAGATGCAGATTTGATTCATCACGGCGTATCTGTAGCAACGAAATGGCAGCGGGAATCACGAAAAGGAACAACGACGCTACCATCCAAGTCGGTCTAAAGCCGAATCCGGATGGCTCGCCCAACAGCCACGCAACGAGGGCGCCTCCAGCGAATGCTAAGAGCATCGCTCCGAGCAGAATCAGCCACTCTAAGAAGCCGAGTCTTCGAATCGCACGTCGCGTCACTACCCGTGCCGCCTCGACGATTTCCTGATCTGCGCGGCTTGACCGGCTCACAACGCATCCACGGCGATATCCCGCTCCTCGCCGGTGGTCATATCTCTGGAGCGCACACAACCGCGCGCCACCTCATCAGGTCCAATGACCAGGACCTCACGCGCGCCTTCCTTCTGTGCAGCCTTCATTTGTTTGCCCACCGACTGCTCCCCCAAACTATAGGCGACCCTTGCGCCGCCTTCGCGGAGGCGGTGGGCGATGCTCAGCGCTTGGGGACGCTGCTCTTCGGACACGACGACGATGTAGTAGTCGAGATCCCGTTTGTATTCGGGCACCAGCCCCCGATCACGCAGCAACTCACCCAACACGACATCACCCATCCCGAAGCCGACGGCAGGCAGCGGTTCACCACCCACAAGTTCGAGAAGGCGGTCGTAACGTCCGCCACCACAAATCGCGCGAAGCTCACCTTTGCGATCGAAGAGCTCGAATACGATGCCCGTGTAATACGCCAGGCCGCGTACGATGCCGAGGTCGACCTCCACGTAGTCACCCAGCCCCATCGCTTCGAGCGCCTTCACATATTCGTGAAGGGGCTCTAACGCAGGTCCGACGTCATCTCTATGCCCAAAGCGCTGGGTGACGGCGGCCAGACCCTTGGCCTCAAACAGATCCAGCGCACCATTCGCAGCGTCGGCGTCGAGGCCGGCCTCCGCCATCAGGCGCTCATGTGATTTGTCTCTGGGCTGACGCTCAAGCTTATCCACCACGGCGAAGGCTGCTGGCAGACGAGTCTCGTCGACGCCGCACGCCCCAAGAACCACAGAGAGGAGGCGGCGGTCCGACACACGAGCGTAGAAATCCGCAGAGGTCAGGCCAAGCGCACGCAATGCGTCGATCCCGACTGCCACAACCTCGGCGTCAGCGTGCACCGACGCTTCACCGACGATATCTACGTTCAGCTGGAAGTGTTCGCGCAGCCGCCCGCGCTGCTGACGCTCGTAGCGAAAGAGCTGTGGGATCGAAAACCAACGGATCGGCTTTGCCATGCCGCGCGATCGGTCACCTAGGATCCGGGCCAGCGAAGGCGTCATTTCCGGCCTGAGCGCCACCGGTCGGTCGCCCTTGTCCACAAAATTATAGAGCTGTCCTACGATCTCTTCACCGCTCTTCTCGACGTAGAGATCGAGCAATTCCAACGGGGGACCATCGTACTCCAAAAACCCGTAGCGCCGAGAGGTCTGGCGCCACGCGTCGAAAATATGAGAACGGAGTGCGAAGTCCTCCGGAGCGAAGTCCCGAAAGCCCGGAAGCCGCGAAAAAGCTGAGGTTGCCATGGTGGGGCAGAATCTAGCGGTGGGAGGGAAGAGTTCAACCACGCGGAGGACTCCCTCGCCCACGCGGCTTACCTTGATCCCAGCGGCTCCAATCCAAGAATCTTGAGCGCTGACCCAACAGTATGCACAGATCCGGTCACGATGATTGTCCCTTGCCCGACCTCGTTCTTGGCCCGGTCGAGCGCGCGCTCAAAGTCGTCTTCTACCACGACGTGCGTGATGGTGCCGACGGCGGCAGCGGCCTCAGCGACTGACCAGCGTCGATCTAGAGGTGCCGAAGGCGGTTGGGTAAGGAAAGCGACGTCCGTACGTGAGAAGAGCGGCGGGAGCATCATTCGCCAGTCCTTGTCACCAAGCACGCCCACAACGGCCACCAAGGGCCGCGGCAAGTCGAGTCGGTCGATCGTATCTACCAGCGAACGCATACCCGCCGTGTTGTGGGCCACATCTAGGAGCCACGTCGCCCCATCGACCAGCACAATTTGATCCCGCCCGTGGTATTCCACGGCCCCAATCCCCTCTCGGATCGCTTCGGCGCTCGGACGCAGCTCCACCGGCAACACATCCAACATTTTCACAGCCAGAGCGGCATTCACCGCCTGGTGGCGTCCGACCAACGGTGTTTGCACGTGCATGCCACCCCAGGTATGGGTGTCCAGCGTGAACGAGGTGTGGTCTGCGGCCACCTCCACCGCCCCCAATGAGGACGGATCTACCACAACCAAGGGCGCCCCAACCCCAGCAGCCACCTCGCGGAACACCGCCAATAGCGCTGGGCTGGTTTCCGCCGTGACAAGCGGAACCCCCGGCTTCGCGATCGCCGCTTTTTCGCGGGCAATCTTCTCCAGCGTGTCGCCAAGGTATTCGGCGTGGTCCATCGCGACGTTGGTCACGGCCGCAACGTCGGGTCTAATCACATTCGTCGCATCGAGGCGGCCTCCAAGCCCTACCTCTAGGACGGCCGCCTCAACTCCAGCTCGAGCAAACGCGTAGAGACCCAGGACCGTGATGGCCTCAAAGAACGTGAGTCCAAACTGCATGACCACGTCGCGCACATCATTCGCACACTGAAGGATTTCCTGTTCAGAAAGCGGCTCACCACCCACCAAGAGCCGCTCACGGAAAGAACACAGGTGCGGAGACGTGAAGCAGGCCGTGCGTGTGCCGGCCGTGTTGAGGACCGACGACAGAGTCGACACCACAGACCCCTTTCCGTTGGTGCCGCCGACGTGGAGGGTGCGGTATGACAGGTGCGGCTTACCCAGAGCCTCTAGGGCGCGCTCGGTCCTCTCAAGGCCCCAATGCACCCCAGTCGCCAGCGGAGGAAACAGCTGCGCGACCAGCGGGTCCGAGAACGGACGATCGAGACGATCCGGCGCGGCGAGGCGCGACCCTGCTAGTCCGTCCAACCGGCGAACTGGTGGCGCAACAGCAGTGCTATGGTCTGTTTCAGTTCGCGGCGATCCACGACTCGGTCCACCATACCATGGTCCAGCAAAAACTCCGCACGCTGGAAGCCCTTGGGCAACTCTTGTTTGATGGTCTCTTCGATCACGCGTGGACCGGCAAACCCGATCAACGCCTCTGGCTCCGCAAGGTTCACATCGCCGAGCATTGAGAATGATGCAGTGACGCCCCCGGTGGTGGGGTGAGTCAGGACCGACACAAAGGGCACGCCCGCCTCGTGAAGCCTAGCGAGGACTGTCGAGGTCTTCGCCATCTGCATGAGAGAGTAGATCCCTTCTTGCATGCGCGCGCCCCCCGAGGCAGACACGATAATCAAGGGAATTCGCCGTTCAAGCGACACATGCGCTGCCCGGGCGATTTTCTCACCGACCACCGAGCCCATCGAGCCGCCGATGAACGCAAAATCCATCACGCCGATGACAACCTCGATCCCGTCGAGCCGTCCCGTCCCACTGCGGAGGGCTTCTGTCTTTCCTTTTGCCTCTGCCGCCGAGAGCCGATCCGGATACGGCTTGAGGTCTATGAACCCAAGCGGATCTGCAGCACGCAGGTTGGCATCGTGCTCTACGAATGTGCCGCCGTCGATCAGAATGCTCAGATAGGCGTCCGCGGAGATGCGCAGGTGATGCCCACACGTCGGGCACACATTGAGATTCTGCGCGATCCGCTCCCGATACAGGATCTCCCCGCATCCCTGGCATTTCTCAAATACATCTGCCGGGAGATCACGCTTGTCTTGCGCCTGAAGGGGCTTCTTGTCCTTGCGGAACCAAGCCATTGAGCACTGCCCGATTGAGTTGGGGTCGAAACGCTATCGCTCGTGGGCGACTCGAACGGCGATCGCGACTGCGACCCAGGACGTCAACAGAAACGTCCCACCGTAGCTCACGAACGGCAGCGGGATGCCGGTGATGGGCACCACACCCACTGTCATCCCGATATTCACGAAGATGTGTACCAGCCAAGTCCCAAAGATACCGAGTAGCACCAGACCGGCAAAGGGATCGGGCGAGTCCACCGCCATGCGGACCAGGCGCGCCAATATGAAGGCGAACCCGGCGATAGCCAGCGTCGTTCCGATGAAGCCGAGTTCCTCACCAACAACGCTAAAAATGAAGTCCGTGTGCTGCTCCGGAAGAAAATCGAAGCGTTTCTGGGAGCCGAGGGTGAAGCCCTGCCCAGTTAGACCTCCGCTGCCGACCGCCACCTTGGACTGGATCACGTGGTAACCGGCGCCGCGAGGGTCCATTTCTGGATCGAGGTAGACCAGAATCCGATTCTGTTGATACGGCTTCAGAGAATTCCACAGCGGGGTGGCGATGGTCCCGGCGGCAAAGTTAGCCAGAACCACGGCCACGGACTCAAACATGAAGAGTCGATAGCGATAGAGGTAAAGGAACCCGATCACACCCACGATATACGCCGACCAGATCGTGCTACTGAACGACAGGATCAAGGCCGCGACGGGGCTCGCGACCAAGAGTAGGAGCGCCACCGGAGTCCCAGCCCAAAACAACATCGCGAAAAGGATTCCGCCAAACGCCATCGCCGTGCCCAGGTCTGGCTGCAGCATCACAAGCGCGAGGGGCAGACCTACGAGGGCGGACGGCACGAGAAGGTCCCGCAGTGAGGTGAGGGGCTCGTCTCGCTGCGACAGCAAGCGAGCAAGAACCAAGACTGTGGCGATCTTCGCGAGTTCGGCGGGCTGGAAACGAATCGGACCAAAGGCGATCCAACTTTTCACTCCGGCCGCGGTGCCGGAGCCGATCCCCACCACAAGCGTCGCGGCAAGAAGAATGATGGCGAGCACGTACGCAGGCACCGCGACCCACTCGACCCACCGCAGGGGGACCCGGGAAATAAAAATGAATGAGACCAGGGCGACGCCGAACCACATGCCCTGGCGAATCCAAGCATCTCTCGTGACCTCGGTCGGCACGAAGACCACGCCCGCCGAGTAGATCATGGCGATACCGAAGAGCGTCATGATGAAGACCGCCAATACCAGCATGGGATCCACTGCCCACTTTTCCAGCATACGGGTCATCGTCCGGACCCAGCTCCCGGAGCATAGCGCGCCCGGTACCAGGGTGTCGGTCTTCCACTCCGGAGATGCTCCCCGTAGGTCTGAATGCTGTCGATCGGAATACCGTGCTTCTTCCGGAGGTAGAAGTCTGCTGCCTTTGCCATGATCGGTGCAGCGACTCCAGAGCCAGTCGCGCCGTTCTCGACGATCACGGCAAGAACAATCTCCGGCGGCCCATCCCAAGGGCCGGCCATACCCGCGAACCAAGCGTGGTTGGCTTCAGTTCCTTGGATGCTCTGCGTGTTTTGAGCCGTCCCGGTCTTTCCCAAAACCTGCCAATATTCCAAAGACGTGCCGATATGCGCCGTACCCCCCTGCGTTGTCACCGCACGCAGACCCTCCTGGATCGAGGCAATATGCTCCGGCGCCAGGCTCAGAGCCCACCCTGGACCCAACTCGGCGTCTTTGGCCAATGCAGGAGGCGGCGCTGATCCGTCCCTCGCGAGCGCCAAATAGAATTGAGCCATTTTGAGGGGCGTCTGGGAGTTCGGCCCCTGCCCAATCGAAAGTGACAGCACCTCGTTGTCCTGTGGCTCATATCCGAAGGTCTCTACCCAGAAGTTACGACCGGCTGGAAACTCTCCCTGGCTCTCCTGAGGCAAGTCGATCCCGCACCGCTGGCTGAAGCCGATTTCCGTGGCTCGCTCAACCAACCGATCGAGCCCGATGAGTTTCCCCAACTGGTAGAAATACACGTTGCACGAGTTGCCGATCGCCTGCGCGAGGTTGTTGTAGCCGTGACCCGCGGGGTTCCAACAGCGGCGGTAGTCGCGCCCGAACGACATCCCCCCGGTACACGGAACGGGCATCGTCTCGTCCGGCGTGACGACGCCTAGATCAAGCCCAATCGCGGCGGTCGCCAACTTCCACGTTGAGGCCGGGGGATAGAGGCCGAGTGTGGCTCGGTTGTAAAGCGGCAACCCGGGGTTCGTATTCAGTTCAGCCCACACCGCATCGTCAATTCCACCCACGAAACTGTTGGGGTCGTAGGCTGGCGCCGAGTACAAGGCCAGAACACCCCCGTCTGCGACGTTGAGGGCGACCACGGCCCCTGACAATGAGTCAGGGAAGATATGGTGAATCCAGTTCTGCAGATCGAGATCGATGTTGAGGTGAAGGTCCGCCCCAGCTTCCCCCGGATCCTGGCGGAACGCGGCGAAGTCACCGACAATGCGGCTGCGGGCGTCGACCTCGACATACTTGAGGCCAGGTCGGCCCTGGAGCAGAGCCTCATACTGCTTTTCGATTCCAGTCTGGCCGACCACCATCCCTTGCTGGTAACGGTCGTCAGCGAACTCCGCGGAACTCAGTTCTTCCGCTGTCACCTCGCCGACGTACCCCAAGAGATGTCCAGCCGCCTCCCCCGTGAGATAACGGCGCCTTGGGCGCATCTCGATGTACACATTTGGGAACTCGATGCGCCTTTCTTCCAACGCGCTCACAACCGTGAAGTCGGCGTCAGCGTCGACGACGAGGGTCTGGCCTCCATACCGTCGCAGAACGCCCAGTAGTCGCTGAATGTGCCCCTCTGAGAGGTCCATATACGCGCCCATGCGGTCCAAAGTCGCTCGAATCGAATCGGGTGGTCCCAGCACTGTGATCGCGTAACCGGGAGCATTGTCTGCGATGATCTGGCCATCGCGGTCATAGATGGTCCCCCGAGGCGCAGCGAGCGGCATTTGGCGGACACGGTTCGATTGCGCCCGCAGTTCCCAAACGTCAGAGCGGAGCACCTGCAGGCGGAAGAAGGAGACGGCCAAGGTGCCCATGACGAGGGCTACAATGAGGTAGGCCCCTTGGGCTCTCCGTCGCTTCTCATGGGGATGGTGGACCTTCACTGTGGCGACTCCTTCCACAGCCCCGTCAGCGCCATCAGCGCGATCCCGACCACCGCCGCGTATAGACCGCCCACGAGCCCCTGGACGAGGACCTGGTCCACGAACGGCTGTCTTAGCCCCTCACCCACCATCACCCAGCGAATGAAATCACCTAACCACTTTCCGATCACAAAGTAGGACACTAAAAATAGAAGCGAATCGCCCACGAATAGGTCGCGGGTGATCGCGCCGAGGGCGCCGACCACCGTCATGGCGACCGTATTCGCCCCAAACGAGAGCACACTGAGCGCGTCTTCCAAGAGTCCAAAAACCAGCCCGAGCCCAGCGGCACGCCCCATCCCGATTTCGCGAGCAGAAAGCAGCATCGCCACAGTCAGGAGATCAGGCGCGGCTGGCCCGATGGCGAACCCGACGTGAAGCAGGAAGTGTCCGAGAAAGAGGGTGACGACGACGACCCAAACGCGGGGATCAGTCTTCAAGGAGTGCGTCCTGCTCCGATGGCTTCTTCCAGCGTGAACAGCGAGTCAGCCGCCCACAATTCGGTCTCGTCCGCCCCAGCACCCCGCGTCGCAACCAAGACGTGGGTCACCGAGCCTGGCTCGACCATGGGGCGAAGCCAGTAACTCTTGAGCCATCGCCCTTGGACCTCCTCCACCCCGTCGATCCTTCCGATGGGAATTCCACGGGGCAGGACCCCACTGAGACCGCTCGTTAACACCACGGTGCCATCGAGGCTGGACTCGTGATACGGCGTCCCATCGAACACGAGGCGATCGGCTTCCCGAAACGCCCCTCGCCGAGCCTGCACCATCCCGAAGGTCGAACCATCCGCCAACATCGCACTGGCTCGAAAATCTGGGTGGGTCGAGTCCATCCCGACCGAGATGGTCTCCCGGACCTCTCGAATGACACCGACCAGCCCGTGACGGCTCACGACCGGCGCCCCTGGGGCGATCCCATCGGCGGTGCCCAACTCCACCCAGAACATGCCCTCTGACCCCGGAGTCCCCGGGCGTAGCACGGTGGCAGGCAAGAACGAGGGAGTCACCCGAGCCGCCAACCCAAGAAGGTCGCGAAGTGTGCGGTTTTCGTCGGCCAGCGCGGCCTGTGTCGTCAAGATCGACGACAACGAGTCGAGTTGAAGGCGCATCTCGCCTACGTCACTCGCGCGCAGGCGCGCGTCCGTCAGCCGTTCTTGGGTTGCGAGGAAGGGCCGCAGCAACGTCACCCGCATCCCCCACGCGATCCGTTGTTGGGCGGCATCAGGGAGGTACGACGTAGCAAGCGCGAGAATCAGGAATGTGACGGCGAGCGTGCCTTGGCGACGCCCCCCCGGGCCTTCCGGCTCAGAAACGTAGGCCGGCACCGCTACCCGCCCGCCTTACTGGACCAAAACGGAGCGGTACTTGTGCAGGTCGTCGAGAATGCGGCCCGCGCCCCGCACAACACACGTTAGCGGCTCTTCGTCCACGTGGATGGGGAGGTTGGTCTCGTGTTGCAGAAGTCGGTCGAGCCCGCGAATGAGCGCGCCTCCACCCGTCATGACGATTCCACGGTCCACGATGTCCGATGAAAGCTCTGGCGGGGTGATCTCCAGGGCTCTCCGAGTTGCCTCGACGATCGCCTGAATCGGTTCCTGAATGCATTCGCGGATCTCCTGCGAGTGCACTGTGACCGTCTTCGGTATACCGGAGACCAGATCACGACCCTTCACACCCATCTCACGCTCTTCGCCAAAGTCGAAGGCAGAGCCGATCTGGATCTTGATCGCCTCAGCGGTCGGCTCCCCGATGAGCAGATTGTAGTTCTTACGCAGGAAGGTCACGATGGCCGAGTCGAGCTCATCCCCACCTACGCGGATGGACGTGTTGGAGACAATGCCCGAGAGCGCGATGACGGCGATCTCGGTGGTCCCGCCACCGATGTCGATCACCATGTTCCCGGTAGGGGTCTCCACCGGCAGACCCACGCCGATTGCTGCGGCCATGGGCTCGTCGACCATGTACACGGCCTTTGCACCCGCAGACATCGCCGATGATCGTACGGCCCGACGCTCCAACTCGGTGATTCCCGAAGGGACCCCCACAATGACTCGGGGTTTGATGCGGAAGATCCGCTTCTGCGTCACCTGCTTCAGGAAGTGTCGAAGCATCATCTCCGTCACATCGACGTCTGCGATGACTCCGTCCTTGAGCGGACGAATCGCCTGGATTCCTTCAGGCGTGCGCCCCAGCATCCGCTTCGCTTCGAGGCCGATACCCTTGATGCGGCGGCTGCCCTTCTCGACTGCCACCACCGAGGGCTCATTAAGGACGATACCCTCGCCCTTGACATATATGAGAGTATTCGCGGTGCCGAGATCGACGGCGATGTCATTGACCGGGACGAGGCGCCCCGAGCTAAGCCAATTACTCAGTGCGGACAAAATCAATTTCTCAAGCGAAGATTTGGGGACCTTAAGGCCCGCTTTCGTGTCTATTTAGGCCAAAGAAGGCCTGACAACATACGTTTGCTACGCGACGGATGCCAGTGCTGTTCGGGCTTTCAGCTAGATCCGGTGCTTCCGAAGCCGCCGTCGCCCCGTGCGGTGTCGGTCAACTCATCGACTTCGACGACCTCGAGCGCCTCAAAACGAGCAAAAACCAGTTGGGCCACCCGCTCACCACGACGGAGGACGACCGGTGCCGTCCCGGTGTTCTGCATGATGATCCTTACCTCCCCACGATAGTCCGGATCGATGGTTCCAGGACTATTCGGAAGCGTGATCCCGTGCTTGAGCGCTAGGCCCGACCTAGGGCGCACTTGGCATTCGATGCCCTCAGGCAACTCCATGATCAAACCGGTGTCGACGAGACGAATCTGGCCAGGCTGCAGAACGACTTCCTTCTCCACAGAGCGGATGTCGTACCCAGCCGCTTGGGGTGTCGCCCGCCCGGGAAGAGGGAGATCTGGATTGCTTGGGAGTCGCCGAAATCGGACGAAGTTCACTGGCGGTCCTACGTAGTGTGTGTTTGCAAAAAGGGCAGAGCCGCTTGGGCTCCGCCCTTCGCTTCAGATTTGGTGTCGTCAGAGGACACTAGGCCAGGAAGTCATCCACGTTGCGGCAATCCATACCGAACGCGTCGGCAACACCCTGATAGGTCACGTGCCCATCCACGACGTTCACCCCAAGCTTGAGCGCGCGATCGTCGCTGCAGGCCGGCTTCCAGCCCTTGCCCGCCAGCGCCATCGCATAAGGCAGCGTAGCGTTGGTGAGCGCGAGCGTGCTCGTGCGCGGCACACCTCCTGGCATGTTGGCCACGGCGTAATGAATCACGCCATCCACCGTGTACACGGGGTCGCGGTGCGTGGTCGGCTTGATCGTCTCTACGCAGCCACCCTGGTCAACGGCGACGTCCACAATCACCGTGCCGGGACGCATCAAACTCAGGTCTTCTCGCGTGATCAAGCTTGGAGCCTTGGCACCCGGGATCAGAACAGCACCCACGATCAAATCTGAATCCTGGATCTGCTTACGAATGGCGTAGCGCGTGCTATAGAGCATGTTCACATTGGCCGGCATCGTATCATCGAGATACCGTAGTCGCTCAAGATTGATGTCCATGATATGGACCCGGGCGCCGAGCCCGGCGGCCATCTTTGCCGCGTGCGTGCCCACCACACCACCGCCAAGAATCAAGACCTTCCCCGGAAGCACGCCCGGCACACCGCCGAGAAGAACACCCAGTCCGCCTTGGGGCTTCTCGAGGTACTTCGCGCCTTCTTGAATCGCCATACGACCGGCGACTTCACTCATCGGGGTCAAGAGCGGGAGTTCACGGCTCGGGAGTTCAACGGTCTCGTACGCGATCGCCGTTGCCCCAGAGGCCACAACCGCCTTCGTAAGCGGCTCGTCAGCGGCGAAATGGAAGTACGTGAACATCAACTGACCCTTCCGCATCCGGGGCCATTCGGGAGCGATGGGCTCCTTGACCTTCATGATCATCTCGGCCTTCGCCCAAACTTCATCGGGAGAATCGACGATGGTCGCTCCAGCCTCAACGTAGAAATCGTCAGTGAAGCCACTGCCGACCCCGGCATTCTTCTCCACCGCAACTTCGTGCCCCGCCTGCGTGAGCATTTCGGCGCCTGCTGGCGTCAGGGCGACCCGATACTCGTCGGGTTTGATTTCCTTCGGTACACCGATAAGCATCTGTATACTCTCTTCTTGTTTGGTTTCCTAGATCATCGTCGGCCAGAAAGCGCCTAAACTTACCCGCGTTTGCGGTCCGTCGGAACGGGCCTCAGGCGGGCTTTTCTGGGCCGAGTCGGAGGATCAAGTGGCGTTGTGGGGCGAAGTACTTTGCCGCCATCCGTCTGGCGTCGTCGGGAGTCACCGCGTCAATCTTCTCGAGTAGTTCGTCGAGGCCCTTAAATGGCTCGGAATGGAGGGCAAAGCCAGCCAGCCGGTACAGCCGGGATCCCGTCGACTCCAGGGACAACATCACCTGCCCTTTGAGCTGACGCTTCGCTGTTTCGAGTTCGTCGTCACTCAGTCCATCTGTTGCCAAGCGATCCAGTTCTTCACTGATCGCCTCCACTGCGTCATCCGCACTCCCGGGTCGGGTACCCACATACACGCCCGAAACCCCGGAGGCACTATAGAACGATTGATAGCTGTACACCGAGTAACACAGTCCCATCTCTTCCCGGATCTTCTGAAAGAGTCGGGAACTCATGCCTCCGCCCAGCGACAACGACAACAATGACAGAGCATATCGATCCGGATCCCCGCGACCTGGGACGTCGGTCCCAAAGACGATATGGGTCTGGGCGGCATCCCGATGCACGGACTCTTCCCCGCATTTCGTGGCTGCCGGCGGGTGGATGATCCCGTGGGCCTCACCTCCCTCTGCCGTCGAAAAGAGCGTCCCAACCGATTCAACGAGCCTTTCATGGTCCACGTTGCCGGCGGCAGCCACAATGAGGTTTTCCCCTCTATAGCGGGCCCCGTGCAACTCGCGCAGCGTCTCCGAGGACATCTCGGCGACGGACTCCTTGCTTCCTAGAATCGAGCTTCCGTAGGGGTGTCCCTCCCACATTCGGCCCGAATGAAGCTCGTACACCATGTCATCAGGCGTATCCTCAACCTGCGCGATCTCCTCCAGCACCACTTCGCGCTCGAGGTCGAGGTCGGCTGCGTCTATTCGGGGCGCGAGTACGATATCCGCCAGCACGTCGAGGGCCTCTCCGAGGTTCTCATCGAGTACCCGCGCCTGATACGAAGTGTGCTCGCGGCTGGTATACGCATCGAGTGATCCGCCTAGGCTCTCCAGGGCCACAGCAATGTCAGCAGCCGACCGTCGCCCGGTGCCCTTGAAAACCATGTGCTCCAACAGATGGCTGGCGCCGTGCTGTCCCGGCGTCTCGTGGGCTCCACCCTGTCGCACCCACACCCCGACGGAAGCGGATCGAACCGACGGAATATGCTCGCTGAGCACCCGCACACCGCTGCCGAGGACTGTCTCTGAGATCGACTCGATTCCGCCCGCTCGGGGCGCCTGTGAAAGCGAAGGGGGCCCGGGCGTACGCCCGTGCCCCCCTGCCATCCTACTTTGTTTGGTCAACGGTCAGCCGTCTGTAGCCTCTGAGCCGGCATCGTCGCCGGCCGCCGCTGCTGCATCCTCGGCTAGAGCCGCTTTCCGAGACAACCGGAGTCGGCCCTTCTCGTCGATGGAAAGAACCTTCACGCGGGTGATGTCGCCCTTCTTGAGCACATCTTCCGTGTTGTCCGTGCGTGCTTCCTGCAGCTCGGAGATGTGGCAAAGGCCTTCGGTCCCCGGCATGATCTCAATGAACGCACCGAAGGTCGTCGTGTTCTTCACGGGCCCCTCGTAGATGCGCCCAATCTCCGGATCGGCCACGATGGCCTCGATCATGGAGCGGGCACGTGCGCCAGCCTCGCCCGAAACAGCAGCGATCTTCACGAGACCAGAATCGTCGATGTCAATCGTAGCGCCGGACTCTTCCTGAATGGCGCGGATCGTCTTGCCCTTGGGCCCGATGATCTCACCGATCTTGGACGGGTTGATCTGAATCGACACGATCCGCGGCGCGTAATCCGACAGATCGGTGCGGCCCTCCGAGAGCGTCTGATCCATAAGATCGAGAATATGCATCCGACCCTTGTGGGCCCGAGCCAGCGCCTCCTCAAGGATGTCGACAGTCAGGCCCGCGATCTTGATGTCCATTTGAATCGAGGTCACACCGACCCGCGTACCCGCGACCTTGAAGTCCATGTCGCCGAGTGCGTCCTCCAGACCAAGGATGTCGGTCAGGATAGCCACGTCATCCCCTTCCTTAATGAGCCCCATCGCGACACCAGCGCAAGCGGACTTCATCGGAACACCGGCATCCATGAGCGCCAGCGACGACCCACAAACCGTCGCCATTGACGACGACCCATTCGACTCCAAGACGTCGGAGACGACCCGGATCGTGTACGGGAAGTCATCGTAGGTCGGCAGCAATGACTGCATCGCACGCTCAGCCAGATTCCCGTGCCCAACCTCGCGACGCGACGTGCCCCGGAAGGGACGCGCCTCGCCCACACAGAAAGGCGGGAAGTTGTAGTGCAGCATGAAGGACTTCTTGATCTCTACGGTCGAATCGATCGAATCGATGCGCTGCTCGTCACGCGAAGTGCCGAGCGTGACGACAGCGAGTGCCTGTGTTTGCCCGCGTGTGAACAGCGCAGAGCCGTGCGTGCGAGGAAGAACACCTACCTCAGACGTGATCGGTCGAACCTCATCAAGGCTACGACCGTCGGCGCGCTCGCCCTTATCGAGGATTTGTCGACGCATGGTCGACTTCTCGATGCCCCTCAGTACCTCGCCAATCTCCTTCGCATGAGCTGCGTAGTCCGGGTCCTCCGCCGTGAGCGTCGCAACCACATCTTCCGTGACCGCAGCCATCGCCTGATTCCGCTCTTGTTTATCGCTTAGGTTGAGCGCCTCGGATACCTTGGCGGACGCCATGGCCTCGACCTTCGCCTTGAGATCAGCGTCCGGTCCGGTAAGCGTCCACTCCATATCAGGGACCCGGTGCCCCTCCAGGAACTCCTCCTGCATGGCACACAGTTCCTTGATACCCTCTTGCGCGATCTTGAGCGCCTCGAGGATTTCGGCCTCTGGCACTTCCAGGGCTCCACCCTCCACCATGGTGATCGCCTCGGCAGAGCCGGAAACGACGATGTCCATGTCCGAGTACTCAAGCTGCTGGAAGGTCGGGTTCAGGACCCAATTGCCCTGAATGCGACCCACGCGCACCGATGCTACCGGTGTGTTGAACGGGATCTTGGACATGTTGAGCGCCACTGAGGCACCCAACAGAGCCAACACGTCCGCATCATTTTCCTGGTCCGCCGATAGGATGAAGCACACGACCTGTGTCTCGTACTGGAATCCTTTCGGGAACAAAGGCCGCAAGGGCCGATCGATCATGCGCGCAGTGAGAATTTCTTTCTCACCGGGTCGACCTTCGCGTTTGAAAAAACCACCCGGGATCTTCCCCGCCGCGTAGGACTTCTCACGATACTCGATCGTAAGCGGGAAGAAGGGGAGGTGTGTGGGTCGGTCCTGCACCGTGGTGGCTACGAGAACGACTGTGTCGCCATACTGAACCAGGCACGAACCCTGCGCGAGTTTGGCCATGCGGCCAGTCTCGATCGAGAGCGTCCTGCCAGCGAACTGGCGCTCCATTCGTTGCATCATCTTGTCTTACTCACTTCGGTTTCGCCGGGGTACATCCCCGACATTGGATTGAATGCCGAAGCGACGTGATGCCGGGAGGAGAGAGCGACCGCCGCACGGGGCACGTTTACACGTGGAGCCCGATTCTGCAGCAGATTGTAGGCCGTCTCCCGACCGAAGCACACGAACGCTTGGCTGAAAAACAGCGGCGGTCGCCGTAGTGGCGACCGCCGCTGGGTGCTAATGCCTCAAGCCGAGGTCTTTAATGATCCCACGATAGCCTTCGAGGCTCGTCTTCTTGTAGTACTCAAGGAGGCGCCGACGACGACCGACCATCTTCAGCAAGCCACGCCGGCTGTGATGGTCCTTCTTGTGAGCATCAAAATGGCTGCGCAAGTCGTTGATACGGGCTGTAAGGACCGCAATCTGGACCGGGGCGCTTCCACGGTCGTTCTCGTGGAGTTGGTACTTCTTAATCGTGTCTTCCTTGACGATCGCCATGGGCGTCGTGCCTCCTCAGGAGTCAGATGCTGCAAGGGAAGCGATATCGGGCGCCACCTCGCGCGGCACCGTCTTCGTTAATACCCTAAAAAGCTAGGCGAATCAGGCCCTCTCGTCTAGAACGTGCCGGGCCATCTCAACATCCTTGATCATTTGCTGCACGAGCGCCTCCGCTCCGTCGAACGGGAGTACAGGTCGCAGATACTCGACGAAGTCCACGCGTACCTCTTCACCGTAGATATCTCGATCGAAGTCGAGCAAATGCAGTTCGACACTCGGTGGGGAACCCTTGAAGGTGGGGCGAGGCCCCAAATGAAGCGCACCCTGGAACGTCCCTGACCGCAGGACGCCGCTCACGGCGTAGATCCCCGCAGGAGGAATCAGCTTCCCTTCCCCAGAAACGACCAAGTTGGCCGTGGCAAACCCGAGCTGCCGTCCCCGACCGTCGCCACGAACAACGATTCCCCGCATGGAATAAGGACGCCCCAAACACTCTCGGGCCTCATCCATCCGTCCGGCCTCTATCGCGGCACGAATTCGGGTGGACGAAATGGGCTCGGCTCCAGCCGCGACCGGCGGCACGACGTCCACGGCGAATCCCAGGTCTCGCCCGATCTCCACCAGGGTCGCAGCATTGCCCGCACGATCTCGTCCGAAACCATGGTCGTACCCAATAACCAACTCCTCGACGCGCAGCCGCGCGACCAAGATTTCCTCCACAAAACGGCGCGGCTCGTATCGACTGAGGCGCTCCGTAAACGACACGAAGACGGCATAGTCCAGCCCACTCTCGGCCAGGATCTCTTTCTTTTCCAAGGGAGTGGTCAGAAGCGGCGGCGCATCCTCCGGCCGCACGATACGCAAGGGATGCGGATCGAACGTGACCAGCACACTCCTGCGGCCCGTAGCGTGCGCACGTTCTCGGATCTCCTGAAGCACCGCCCAATGTCCGCGGTGCACCCCATCGAACGTTCCTACCGTCACGACCGTTCCCCGATCCGACGGAATTCCAGGCGGGTGGGCCCAGCGTACTGCGCCCGTCACGCGATGAACACCTTGGCAGGCCGAAGGAGCCCGTCCTGGATGTTGGCAACGGCCACCAGCTTCCCGTCGTGGACGACCGCCACGGTACCCGACGGGCTCGAAGCTCCGACCTGGACGTCCTGTCCGTGAGCCAAGCGAGTCACGTCCTCGTGGCTCACAACAACCGTCGGCATATGGGCCATCGCTTGAAGGGGCTCGATCGCGGCTCCCTCGATTCGGTGGCTGTCGAACAGATCGTCCGGCGACAGCGCTCCATCCAACGAGAATTTCCCGACGCTCGTCCGCCGGAGCTCCGTCAGGTGGCCGCCAACGCCGAGTGCCTCACCGATGTCACGGGCGAGGGAGCGGACGTAAGTCCCCGACGAGCAGTTAACGCGAAAACGAACAAAGGGGAGATCAACCTTGAGCAGTTCAATTTCATGCACCGTGACGGCCCGCGCTTCCAACACGACGTGTTCTCCCCTTCTGGCCCGGCGATGCATGGCGACACCATCCACTTTTTTCGCCGAATACTGGGGCGGCACTTGGTCGATAGGCCCCGTGAAGCTTTGCATCGCCGCTTGGATGTCGGATTCAGACAACACCTCCCACCCAGCCTGCTCCTGGATGACCTCGCCCTGGCAGTCCTCGGTGTCCGTCGCCTGGCCGAGGCGAGCGACGGCCTCATAACTCTTGTCCAGCCCCGTCAGGTATTCCGCCAGACGCGTGGCTCGCCCCACGCAGAGAAGAAGGAGGCCAGACGCAAATGGATCGAGCGTTCCGGTATGCCCGATTCGGCGTACCTGTAGCGCCCTCCGCGCCGTAGCCACAATGTCGTGCGAGGTCGGTCCGATCGGCTTATCGACCGGTAGAACTAGATCGGCGGCCGTCACTCCTCGAAGTCGGCTCCCGCCTCGTCGTCCTGAGTCCCCACAACATCTACGGCGACGTCTGAGCGGGAAGGGATCACGTCTGAGAGGATCTGCTCGATTCGCCGAGCGTGGTCGAGCGACTGATCGATCCTGAAGCGGAGTTCTGGGACAGTCCGCACTCGCATGACTTGACCGAGCGCGTGGCGCAGGAAGGGCGCAGCGGCTTCGAGCCCGACGAGCGACTCCTTGACCTCCGCCTCATCCCCTAAGACCCGGACGAAGACGCGGGCTGAACCCAGGTCTCCGGCCACCTCAGTCGCGGTGATCGTCACCAGGCCCACGCGAGGATCGCGCACCTGGGTCCGAATCATTTCCGACAGCTCACGCTTGAGCTGTTCGTTAAGTCGCGCGAGTCGTTTGCTGGCCATGATCGTCAGTCTTTCATTAGGAACAATCTGTTCAACTGCCTCAATGAACCTCCCGTCGGACGCCGGTGATCACGGCACCCCCGCGCTCAGCCACAAAGTGATCGAGCTTGTCGAGCATCGATTCTGCCAATCTCCCGTCGGACGCGACCAGCGCAACCGCGATCTGGCCACGAGCATGGAGGTCCTGATAGGCCGGCTCGGCGACAGAAACGCCGAACTTGCCGCGAAGTCTGTCACAGAGAGAACGGATCACCGATCGCTTCTCCTTGAGAGAAGCGCAGCCGGGCAGAGCCAGATCGAACGTCAGCGAAGCCACGACCATACCCGTTAGCTGGTTTCCGACTTCAGGTCGACTGTTCCAAGGTTCGCGCGATCTCTTCGACCGTGTACGCCTCGATCAGGTCGCCGACCTTGATATCGTTGAAGTTGGTGATGCCGATGCCGCACTCGAAGCCCTCGCGCACTTCCTTCGCATCGTCCTTGAACCGCTTGAGCGACGAAATCGCGCCGTCGTAGACGACGATCCCGTCCCTGATAAGGCGACCGTGGCCCTTCCGGTCAATGCGGCCCTCGCTTACGTAACAACCCGCGATGCTACCGATCTTGCTGACCCTGAAGACTTCCCGTACTTCGGCCGTTCCATCTATGGACTCTCGTCGCTCCGGCGACAACATGCCCTCGAGCGCCGCCCTGATCTCATTGACGGCCTCGTAGATGACGTCATACGTCCGCACGTCGACATCTTCGCGATCGGCGTAAAGCCTGGCCGCGGTCTGTGGCCGGACTCCGAGGCCCATAACGACGGCGCCTGCGGTCCTGGCGAGCAGCACGTCAGACTCATTGATCGCACCCACACCGCGATGGACGATCTCCACCCGAACTTCGCTTGTTCCGAGTTCCTCAAGAGCATCCGCCAAGGCCTGTACTGACCCGTCAACGTCACCCTTGATGAGCAGCGGCAAAGTCGAAAGCTTTCCCTTCGCGGCGAGAGCCCCAAAGTCGCCCAACTTCGCGCCTCGCTTGCGAATTCTGAGTTGCTTCTCGCGATCGAGTCGCTGGCGATTCGTCGCGATTTCAGAGGCGCGCACCGCACTCATGCCCTGGAAGATGTCACCGGCCTGAGGCACACCGCCGGAGCCAAGAACCTGAACCGGCGTCGCGGGTCCAACTGACTTCACGGGATTCCCGCGTTCATCGAGCAGCGCACGCACGCGTCCGTCGAAGAGTCCGCAGATGAACGAGTCGCCGACCCTAAGCGTTCCAGCCTGAACCAGAACCGTGACGACAGCTCCCTTTCCGACGTCGAGTTGGGCTTCGACGACCGTCCCGGATGCGTCGCGATTCGGATTGGCCTTGAGCTCCAACATCTCAGACTGGAGCAGGACCTTCTCGAGAAGATCCTCGATCCCTGCACCGGTCTTCGCTGAGATCTCGGCGACCATTACATCGCCGCCGAAGTCTTCGACGTTGACCGAGTGTTGCAGCAGCTGCTGCTTGACTCGCATCGGATCAGCGGCAGGCAGGTCGCACTTGTTGATCGCAATCACCAGAGGCACACCCGCGTTGCGCGCGTGGCTAATCGCCTCAATCGTCTGCGGCATGACAGAGTCATCCGCAGCGACGATCAGGATGACAACGTCGGTAATATCGGCACCGCGGGCGCGCATCGCGGTGAACGCGGCGTGACCCGGAGTATCGAGGAACGCGATGGTGCGCCCGCCCGGCAACTCGACGTGGTACGCACCGATGTGCTGGGTAATACCCCCGGCCTCACCGGCCACCACGTTCGTCGACCGAATGCGGTCGAGCAGCAGGGTCTTACCATGATCGACGTGACCCATGACCGTCACGACTGGTGAACGGGGCACGAGGTCTTCGGGGGCGTCCAGAATGACATCGAGAGCTTCTTCCGCGACGTACGCCTCTTCTCGCACGGCGGTGAAGTTGAACTCGTCGAGGAGCATCTCGATTTGATCGAAATCGAGTCGCTGATTGATCGTGACAAGGAGGCTTAGGTTCTTGAAGGCTGACCCGATGATCTCAGTGGACGACACGTCCACCAGTTCAGCCAATTCAGCCACCGTGAGGAATTCGTTCACCCGAACCGTGGTGCGTTCGCGCTCTTCCTCGACCCTCACAGTTTCTTGCTGTGCCTCAACCTCTTCGGCTGAAAGGCGCCCCTTCTTACGACGCTTCTTCTTGCTACCGCCTTTGATCTCGGCCATTACGCGTTGGATGTTCGACTGAACCTGATTTTGGTCGACACCCTTCTTCTTGCCCTTCTTGCCCGCGTCTTTTTGCTGCCTCTGTCCGTCGGCTGTGTAACCCTGGGCCTGGATTCGGACCTTGCCGCCGGGGCCCGCACTCGCTGCTGGTGCTGGTGCCGGACGGCGGATCGTCCTCACAGGCCCATCCGGAGCTCCCACTCGGACAGGAGCAAGTTTCCCCACGCCTGTTTCAGCCGAGTCCCCCAACTCCGCGACAGCTTCCTTCTCAGCGGCCACAGGAGTACTGTCGGAGTCTGTGGGAGCCTCTTCGGCTACCGCCACAGCATCGGACTCAGGGTCCTGCTGGGCCTGCTCAACTGTACGCTCCGGCTCGGAGACCTCGTCCGTTGCATGCACCGCCTCGACTTCGACCGGTTCAACCTCGGTCGATTCAACTTCGGTCGCCTCGATGGCGGCCACCGGTGGGTCGTCCTTGGCGTCGTCCTCAGAAGAGGCCTCAACGACGGCTACTGGCTCCTCTGTTTCCTCGACGGCCGCGGGCTCCGGCGCAGGTTCTGGCTCCTGTCGACGACGACGGCGACGAGGCGTCGGAGCTGATTCCTCGAGGGCAGCCTGAATGGCAGCCGCCGCGTCTCTGCGTCCTGCCCGCAGCTCACGCTCAAGCTTCGCGACCACCTTGGCCTGTTGGCCATCGGTGATCGACGCATCCGCATCGGTGACGGGAATACCCATCTGGCGGAGCAAGGCAATGAGCGCCTCCGCTTCGACCTTCAGATCCTGCGCTAACTCGTTAACCCGCATGCTCTAGCTATTCCTCTACTTCGCTGGTGGTCACGTTAGATAAGTCCAACAGCAACCTCTTGGCGAACGATTCATCCGTAACCGCTATCGCGGCCGTCGGCCCTTTGCCGATTGCGGCTCCCAACGTGGCAAGATCCCCTAAAACCGCTCGAGGGATCGGCCGTTTTCCGATCGCTTTCCGAACCTTGTCCAACTGAACGCCAGAAGCGTCTCCCGCCATCAAAACCAAGCGGGCCTCGCCCTGACGGATCGCTCGGCGTGTAGCGTCAGTTCCCGGCGCTACTGCACCAGCCCGTCGGGCCAGGCCCAGGAGGCGAAAGGGCTCAGCCCTCCCGCTCACCATCCTTACTTTCCTCCGCGTCGACTACCGCTTCGTCGGAACCCTCGGCGCCCATTTCCGGCACGTCGTCCGAGAGGTCAGCGTCCTCATCACCGGGCTCGCCCTCAACAACCGTCAACTCGTCAATCAGCTTCAAGAGTCGATCGGCGTCAGCCTCTCCGAGGCCCTGAATACCCAGGAAATCCCTACGCTCTAAGTCAATAATCTGAAGAAAGGTATCATACCCGGCCCCAGATAGGGCCGCCAGTGTTGGCAACTCGAGACCGAGCTCTGACAGCGGGAAATCTGCAGTTTCAAATTGATCGTCAGATGTAGACGTGAAAAGCGACATGTCGGCGCTCTTCTCGAGCCACTCCCGCGAGCCGTACAGGTCGAGCTGCCAACCGATCAATTGAGACGCAAGCCGGACGTTCTGCCCGTTTCGCCCAATGGCCAACGACAGCTGGTCCTCGTCAACAATGGCGGTGATGACTTGTCGCTCGAGATCACTGAAAACCTTGGAAACTCGTGCAGGTGCGAGCGCCCGACGGGCAAAGACTTCCGTGTCCGGATGCCAGGGGACAATATCGATACGCTCGCCCCCCAACTCTGCGACAACAGCCTGAACGCGCGACCCCTTGAGCCCGACACACGCGCCCACCGGATCGATCGACTCATCACGGCTGTACACCGCAATCTTCGTGCGTCCACCAACTTCGCGCGCGATTTCCTTGATTTCGACGATCCCTTGGTGGATCTCGGGGACCTCCAAGTTAAAGAGCGCCGCCACGAAGAGAGGGTCGGCCCGGGACAGGATCATCCGAGGTCCCTTCGGCGTTTCCTCTACTTTCTTCAAAACGGCCCGGATGGGATCTCCCTGCCGAAACCGCTCCCGGGGGTTCTGATCTTTCCAGGGGATGATCGCATCAGCGTCGCGGGAGCGGTTGAGCAATACCACAAGCTTGCCGCGCTCCGTTTGCTGCACCTCACCGGAGAGAAGTTCGCCCACCTCACCCGCGAATTCGTCGCGAATGCGTTCGCGCTCGTTCTCACGAACCCGCTGGATGATCCGCTGCTTCACAGCCATCACCGCGTTTCGGCCGAAGTCCGTGAACGCTACAGGGATCTCCATGACGTCGCCGACCTCAAAAGTGGCGTCATCCCAGCGCGCTTCCTCGAGAATGATCTCGCACGCAGGATCTTCCACCTCCTCGACAACACGGCGTAGTACCACGATATCGAACTCGCCGGTGACATCGTCGATGTCGATTTCGGCCTGTACCGTCGCACCATAGATACGCCCAAGGCCGGCCAAGATTCCGTCCTTGACGAGATCTGTCATCTCATCTTCGGACAAGTTCTTGGTCGCTGCGACATCCCTGAAGGCCTCTACGATCTGGGCCGCATTCGCCATATCTACTCCCTCACTTCCAAGTGAAGACTAGGTGAGCCTTCCGGATCTCAGATCTCGGAATCACCACCTCGTCGCCATCTGGCAGGCACAGACGAACTGCCTCTGCTCCGTCCAGCGATTTGTCTAACCCAAGGAGTTCACCCTCCAGCCGAGTGGACCGGGCGAGCAACACTCTTTTCCCAACTACAGCGATCCGCTTGCCCCGGAAACGCTCAAAATCCGTCGATCGCACCAGCGGGCGATCCACGCCCGGTGATGAAACTTCGAGAACGTAGTGCTCTGACAGCCCTCCGTGCTCGTCCAGCCAAGGCTCGAGTTCCCGACTGATGCGTGCACAGTCGTCTACGTTGACGCCTTCTTCAGCGGCCTCCGCAGGTCGGTCGACCCTCAACTGCAAGACTGGGCGCCGGCTGCTGCCCGCCCAACGGAGTTCCACTAGCTCAAAACCCAGGTCCGCGACCTTGATCTCAATGCCTCGCTCGACGTCCGCAACGGCGCGCATTGTAT
This sequence comes from uncultured Gemmatimonadales bacterium, assembly GCA_937919655.1. Classification (GTDB taxonomy): domain Bacteria; phylum Gemmatimonadota; class Gemmatimonadetes; order Longimicrobiales; family Gaopeijiaceae; genus CALFPJ01. The sequence continues at coordinate 63,263 of CALFPJ010000079.1, read as the reverse complement.
CCACTCCCAATCAACAGGGGTACACCGCCGCAGCGACGTACCCCCAAGTTCACAGCGAACAAAAAAGCGGGGGCGAACAGCTCCCCCACTTCCAATAACGCCACCCGAAGGCGGCACTTCCAGCCACCTAATATAGGGAAGGCCTGAAACGCGCTCAAGGCTCGCGTCTCAGGCCTCCTACATTTACCGACTCGAAGCTGCCAATTATTGCGGCGCGGAATCGCCCTCCGATGGCGCGTCGCTTGCGGCATCTGTTCCGGAATCACCCTCTGGGGTGCCCCCTTCGGTGCCAATGATCCGTGCCTCCATGGCGCTGACCCGCTCGCGGATGCCCTCAACCACTTCCGCGAGGCCATCGAACTCCTTCTGGCTCACGAGATCGAGACGACCTTTGGCCCCCTCTGCCGCAGAGTGAGCCCTTTCGAGTGCGTCCTTCATGACATCTTTGGCCCGTTCAGCGGAGAGATCACCACGCTCCCTCGCCTCATTGATGGTCTCTTCCAGGGCCTCCTTGAAGGCAGACAGCACCCCAATTCCCTGTTTGATACCGTCCGAAACCTTTTCGCGGGGGCCCTTCTTGTCTCCTGCCATATCTTCAGTCATGACAACTCTTTAGCACGGTTTATGTCGAAACGCTCTCACGTCTACCTCTACGGCTTGTGGGCGGGGATGATTCAATCTGCAGCTTCATCGATTCGCTCAATCCGAGCCCCGAGCGCCCCAAGTCGAGTATCGATCGACTCGTATCCTCGTTCGATCTGGCGGATGTTGCGGATACGACTGGTCCCTTCAGCTCCAAGCGCCGCGATCAGGAGAGCCATCCCCGCCCGAATGTCCGGACTCTCAAGAACTCCGGCCTGGAGAGGCGTCGGTCCCACCACCACCGCACGGTGGGGATCGCACAGGATGATCGACGCGCCCATTCCCACCAGTTTGTCGGTGAAATACATGCGCGACTCGAACATCTTCTCGTGGACGAGCACCGTGCCTTTGCACTGTGTGGCTGCCACAATCGCGATCGAAGTGAGGTCTGCCGGGAACGCGGGCCAAGGCCCGTCATCAAGCTTCGGGACGTGGCCGAATGCGTCCTGTCGGATCACGTGGGACTCGGCGCCCTTCACGTGCAGGTCAGTGCCATCAATTTCGCAATGGATGCCCAGGCGGCGGAAGCCGAGCAGCGTAGAGTCCAAGTGCTCCACCGGGGCCCCTTCGACCGTAAGATCACTGCCGGTTACGGCTGCGAGGCCGATGAACGAGCCAGTCTCGATGTGATCGGCACCGATGGTGAACTCAGCACCGTTTAGACGCTTCACCCCTTCGATTTCCAGGATGTGGGTACCGATTCCTTGAATGTTGGCCCCCATCGCGTTAAGGAGGTGACAAAGATCCTGAACATGCGGCTCAGATGCCGTATTCCGGATCCGGGTCAGACCCTCTGCCCGGACCGCCGCCATGATCGCGTTCTCGCTGCCGGTCACCGACGGCTCATCCAGGAACATGTCGGCACCTACGAGCCGATCAGCGGCGATGGTAAAGCCACCGTTCAACGTGACCGTCGCCCCAAGTGCCTCAAACGCGAGGAAATGGGTGTCCATGCGCCGGCGCCCGATCACGTCGCCTCCGGGCGGTGGCAGCCGCACGTGGCCGAAGCGCGCGAGCAGCGGTCCAGCCAGCAACAGCGACGCGCGGATGCGCTCAGCGAGATCCCGGTTAACCTCGTCAGTCGCCACATTAGCGGCATCGACGGTCACGGTGTTCTCTGCGTCCCAGCGGACGTCAGCCCCGAGAGAGGACACAATCTCGAGGAACGTCAGGACGTCCCGGATGCGGGGTATATTATGCAGCGTCACTGGCTCCTCACAGAGCACAGTGGCAGCGAGACACGGAAGCGCTGCATTCTTGTTGCCGGCGGGCCGGATTCGGCCCTGAAGTCGAAGTCCACCTTCGACCGCAAAAGTCCCCATAGAATCCAAAGCGCGAGGTAGTGGGGGTGCGTACTGCGCCAATGGCAACGATGCCGGCGGCGCGGTCGCGAACCCCCGAACATACCGCTGGTCTCCAGTGAGCAGCAACCGACTCATCCTCCCCTCTCTTTTCAGCCGTGTGGCACCGTAGACGGCAACCCAACGAGGCCGTCCGCGGAGGACACCCTCCGCGAGAGCCTCCGAATGCACGATGTGTGCCGCGTTCGCCTCTCAGCCCCTACCTCTGGTCACGAGATCGCGCTCATTTCGGGTATGACTTGGTGATGAACTGGATCGGCCGCTACCGGAACGGTTAGACTTGGTCTATGCGGAACGCACAACTCATCGCCCTTTTCCAGGACCCGTCCCTTACGCGAGACGGCCTCTCTATCGCGGCTGACGTGTCGATGATCGTCGTGGGCGTGTCGATCTTGATCTTGGCCGTCGCGCTCAGCTGGTTCCTTCGCAAGGCGAACCGGACCTTGGACAGCGTCAGGACGGGCGTGAGTCAGAGCCTGGGTCCGGTCTCCGACCGCGCCCGCTCGATCTCGGACAACGTCGAGTTCATCACTCAGGCCCTTCGGACTGACGTCGAGAGGCTCAACGGCTCGGTTCGCGCTCTGACAAACCGGCTTCACCAGGCATCGGATCGCATGGAAGAGCGCATCGAGGAATTCAACGCGCTCATGGAGGTCGTTCAGGAGGAAGCTGAGGACATCTTCATCGACACGGCTGCCGCCGTGCGCGGTGTCCGAGAAAGCGCACTAGTGCTGGGAGGCGCTCGACCTTCCGGGACTCCTAAACCCGCTGGAGAGGGTGTGGACACCCCTGCCCCCGCTCTGGCGCCAACCGCGCCGGAAGCGCTGCTCGCCGAGGAGCCGTCCCAAGAAGCGCCGCTGGCCGGGGACAGCTGAGGCCGTAGCGCCGACCCCAATGGCCGCATTGGTCCTCGTCGTCCTCGCGTGGCTTCTCCTGGTGCCTGAGCCGGTAGCTGCATGGGGGCCGGCCACCCACGTCGCGCTGGGACAGGCGGTGCTCGGCTCGCTCTACTTGCTGCCACCCGCGATCCGGACCCTCCTCGAGAGATATCCTCTGCACTTCCTGTATGGATCCATCGCCGCGGACATCTCGTTCGCCAAGAAGTACGTGCCAGAGGGACGACACTGCCACAACTGGTCGGTGGGAGACGAGATTCACCGGTCCGCTGACAGCGAGCCCCTCCAGGCGGTCGGGTATGGGTACCTGGCTCACCTGGCGGCAGACACGATCGCGCACAATGTCTTCGTGCCTCGACAGCTGCTGCTCACGAGTACCACCCAAGCCATCGGGCACACGTACTGGGAGCACCGCATGGATCTGCACGTCGGGGACGAGTACCTCCGGCAGGCTAAATCGCTGGTGGTCGACAACGATCACTCGGAGGCTGACGCGCTATTCGACGAAGTGCTCAGTCGTACGATCTTCAGCTTCAAGACCAACCGCCGCATTTTTCGCGGGATGATCCGATTTCAGGGACACGAGCGTTGGCAACGCATCTTTGAGCAGGTCTTGGCGAAGTCGCGCTTCAACCTTCCCGCCCCGCTCGTCAACCAGTACTTCGAACTGTCGTACGACTACGTGGTCGACTATCTCGTCAATCGAGAGAACTCGGCGCCACGTCAGCTCGATCCGATTGGGGAACTCAACCTGAAGCTCGCGAAAAAAGTCAGGCGGCGGGCTATGTCAGATCACACTTCGGATCACCCGGAAGTACTTCTCGAAATGGCCAACGCGTTCTTCGCATTCCCTCCGGCCCTCAAGCATGCGCCGGAGGTGGACGGCATGCGAACGGCCGGCGTGTTAAGGCGCAAGCCACCCCAGCAGTAGCTCGTTCACTTTCTTGGGATCCGCCTGCCCTCGAGACCGCCTCATTACCTGTCCCACGAGGAATCCGCCGATCTGGGTCTCTCCGCGCCTAAGCCGCTCCGCCTCCTCAGGGTGGGCTTCGATGACCTCCTCGACCCACCTGCTCAGTTGGGCGTCATCCCGCACCTGAACGAAACCTCGAGCCTCGATGATGTCCGCCGGCTCTCCACCCTCATCCGCGAGAATCCCCAGGACCTTCTTCGCGGAGCTATCGGAAACCGTCCCATCTCGGACCAATCCAATGAGGTCTGAGAGTGCAGCCGGGAGGACCGGACAGGACGCAATATCCACGCCCCGGTGGTTGAGCAGCGCCCGGAGGGGCCCCATGACCCAATTGGACGCGAGCTTCGCGTCGCCCAATCGCTCCGTGACCGCCTCGAAGTAGTCGGCGGTGGCTGCGGACTGGGTGAGGACGTCGGCATCGTACAGGGTGAGTCCGAACACAGCTTGAAAGCGCGCCCGCCTCGGACGAGGAAGTTCCGGAAGCTCTGAGCGCGCTTGTTCAATGGACTCACGGGTCACGCGGAGTGGCGGGAGGTCTGGCTCCGGGAAATACCTATAATCATGCCTACCCTCCTTGCTTCGCATGGGCCGGACCTCATTCCGATGGTCGTCCCACAAGAGGGTCTGTTGTTCGATGACCCCTCCCCCGTCCAAGATCTCGGTCTGACGGGCGATCTCAATGTGGAGGGCCCGCTCGATACCCGAGAACGAGTTGACGTTCTTGATCTCGGTTTTGACTCCCAGAGTCTTCGCGCCCACCGGTCGCATGGAAATGTTGGCGTCGGCTCGGAGGCTACCCTCCTCCATGTTGCAGTCACTGACAGACACATATTCGAGCGTCTGCTTCAGTGCACCGAGAAAGGCCCGCGCGTCTTCCGGGCTCCTCAAGTCTGGCTCGGTCACGATTTCGACGAGCGGAGTCCCGGCGCGATTCAAGTCGACCACGGTGGCGTGCGGCACCCGATCATGCAGCAACTTGCCAGCGTCTTCTTCCATGTGAACGCGACGGATGCGTACCGAGGCATCTCCAGTCGCGGTGTCGAATGCCACCACACCGTCCGTCCCAAGAGGTCGGTCGTACTGGGTGATCTGATATCCCTTGGGCAGGTCCGGATAGAAGTAGTTCTTCCGCGACCAGACGCTCTCTTCGTACACGGTGCAACCGAGCGCGAGCCCGGTCCGCACCGCGAGAGCCACCGCCTCTGGGTTGATCGCAGGCAACGCCCCGGGCAACCCCAAACAGACCGGACATACGTGGACGTTCGGTGCTGAGCCGAACTCGACAGCGTCACCACAAAAGAGCTTTCTTGCAGTACGAAGCTGCACATGCACCTCGATGCCGATCACGGCTTCCCAACTCATGTTCCGCCCTCGCTGAACGAGGACTCCAGCGCCCCCGCAGCCCTCAACATGGTCGACTCCTCCCACCATGGGGCGAGGAACTGCCCTCCGATAGGAAGGCCATCAATACGACCGATCGGCACGGACATTCCGGGAATCCCGGCCAAGTTCGCAGTGACCGTAAACACGTCAGAGAGATACATGGAGACCGGATCCGCGACGCGCTCTCCAATTCGAAACGCCGGAGTAGGCGCCGTCGGTGTGAAGAGGACATCGACGTCGCAGAACGCATGTTCAAAATCCTGCGCGATGAGCGCCCTCGCCCGCTGAGCGGTGCCGTAGTACTGGTCGTAATACCCAGAGGAAAGCGCATAGGTACCCAACATGATGCGGCGTTTTACTTCGGGACCGAATGCTTCTCTCGTGGATTCATACATAGCCCCGATGTCCCCACCGGCTCCCCGCTCTCCAAACCGCACGCCGTCGTATCGGGCCAAATTGCTGGACGCTTCAGCGGGGGCAAGGACGTAATACGCCGGGATCGCGAAACGTGTGTGCGGCAGTGAAACAGACTTCACGGTGGCGCCCAGCCCTCGAAGCCGTTCGAGCGACTCCTCCACGAGTCTTCGGATTCCCGCGTCTAAGGTCTCCGGCACGTACTCGCGGGGCACACCCACAACCATGCCGCTCATACCTCCGTGTACCACGTTGGCAAAATCCGGCACTTCTCGGTCAGCCGAGGTGGCGTCCCGTGGATCGTGACCTGAGATCGCCTGGAGGGCGAGCGCGGCGTCATGAACGGTGCGCCCAAATGTGCCTACTTGGTCCAGGGATGAGGCGAAGGCCACCAACCCGTATCGGCTCACCCGTCCGTAGGTCGGCTTAATTCCAACTACCCCGCAGAATGAGGCTGGCTGGCGCACAGAGCCGCCCGTGTCGGACCCGACCGCGATGGGTACGTACCCCGCGGCGACGGCTGCCGCAGAACCTCCGGAGCTACCACCGGGCACTCGATCGAGCGCGGCCGGGTTACGGGTGGGACCGTAGGCGGAATTTTCCGTGGACGAACCCATCGCAAACTCGTCCATGTTGGTCTTCCCGACCAATACCGCGCCGGCCTCCCTGAGCCGTCGCACCACCGTCGCTTCAAACGGAGATTGATATCCCTCAAGGATCTTGGAGCCGCACGTCGTTGGGAGATCTCGCGTGGCGAGATTGTCCTTCACCGCCACCGGCACGCCCGCCAGGAGGCCGTCTACGCCCCCCTCAAGCAGCTCCTCCGAAGTCAGCGCTAAGAATGCGTTCAGGCCTCCCGGCTGACCCTCCCGCGAGACAATGTCTTCACGCGCTTTCAAGGCCGTGGCGAGCGGGCTGAGCGTTCCGTCTCGAACCGCAGCCGCAATCTCCGAGGCGGTCATCCCTCCGCGCTTTGGGCGAGGCCCGGAGGCGGAGGCACGACGATAAAACCATCCCTGCCGACGGGTGCCATCTCAGCTGGCAAGATCGACAGGAGATCGGGCGACTCTGTCTCCTCATGACGAGTGGACGGTAGCGGTACACGAAGCTGTGGGGTTAGGTCTGAATGTTCCACCAATTCGAGCGTCCGCAGTTCGTCTATGTGGACGAGAATTCCGTGTAGCTCAGAGGTGAATTGATCCACCTCGGCGTCAGACAGCCGCAGGCGGGCGAGGGCTGCCACACGCTCGACTTCTGTCCGTTCCGCGCTCACGGCCAGTCCTTCTCCAGCGACGCGTATCGAATCAAGAGCTTCTTCGTGCCGACCTCATCAAAGTGGACAGTGACCTTGAGGTCTCGACCAAAACCGCTGATCTCGACGACCGCGCCAGAACCGAAAGTCGGGTGAAGCACTCGCTCTCCTTTGACAAAGCGCGGCTGGTCTTGGTTCAGGCTGTCATCCGTATCAGGCTCGAAGTGCTCTTCTTCCACTTCTTCCACGGGTCTCCGATACCCACCCCTATACGACGCGCCTCGGTGTGGGGTCGAGTCCTGGCCACGTGTAAGCCGCTGAGTTCGACGCCGGTCGAGCAAGGCGTCCGGAATGGACTCAACGAAGCTAGACAGCATGCCGTATGTGAACTCACCCGCGCGGCGGCGTTGCCGCGCCCAACAGAGAGACAGCTTGTCCTCGGCCCTCGTGATACCGACGTAGAATAGGCGCCGCTCTTCCTCTAGCTCGTCCGCATCGTCACTCGCCCGCCTCAACGGGAAGAGACCCTCTTCCATGCCCGCGATGAAGACCACAGGGAACTCAAGGCCCTTTGCGTTGTGCAGGGTCATAAGCGTGACGGTCGACGCGTTGGGGTCAAGTCGGTCGACGTCAGCCACAAGCGCGACCTGCTGCAAAAAGAGGTCGAGCTCAGTGAAGGTGTCGACCTCTTCAGGATCCATGATCTGCATCAGGTCGGCATCGAAGTCGAGCGCCCCAGCGATCAGTTCCGCCACGTTGCGCGCGCGGTCCTCCCCATCAGGCCCCTCATCGTAAAGGTGCCGAACAAGGTCCAAGTCCTCAACGAGTTCTTCCAGCAACTCACCAATCTTGGCCTGGATCGCCCGCAAGCTGAAGCGTTGAATCAGGTCTGCAAAGCGCATGAGGCCCTTGGCGCCTGCTGCGCGAAGGTCGGTAATCTCATCGGCTCGGGCCGCTGCTTCTAAGAGCGTGATCCCCTGCTCTTGTGCCCAGCGGACGAGGTGTTCCTGAGACGTGAGCCCGACCCCCCTGCGGGGGTAGTTCGCCACTCTCTCGAAGGCGGTCGCGTCACGCGGGTTCGAAATCAGCCGGAGATAGGCAAGCACATCTTGGATTTCCCGACGCTCGTAAAAGCGCACACCGCCGACCACCTGATAGGGCACCCCCGCCCGGCGGAAGCCATCTTCCAGCGCCCGCGCCTGGGCATTGGTGCGGTAAAGCACCGCACACCCGCTATAGGCCAAACCTAGAGTCTCCCGGAGACGCGCTTCGATCTCAGAGACGATCCAGCGAGCTTCGTCGTTCTCGTCTAGCGTCTCCACTAGCGTGACGAGTTCACCACCATCGCGATGCGCGCGCAACGTCTTCTCTGGACGATTCAGGTTCTCCTCGATGACGGCATTCGCCGCCTCGAGAATACGGGCCTTCGACCGATAGTTGATTTCCAACGCGACCGTACGCGCCCGCGGAAACGCCACCTCGAATTCGAGAATGTTTCGGATGTCGGCGCCACGCCATCCGTAGATCGACTGATCCGGATCTCCGACAACCATCAGATTTTCGTGCTGACTCGCCAGCAATTCCACGAAGCGGAACTGGGCTTTGTTGGTGTCTTGGTACTCATCGACCAAAATGAACGAAAATCGATCGCGATATTGCTCGAGTAATTCAGGATTCTCCTCGAAGAGCTGGACAGGCTTCATTAGAAGATCATCGAAGTCGAAGGCGTTCTGTTTCTTTAGGGCCTGCTGATACTCCGGGAACACCTTGCCTACATTGCGGAGAAACAGGTCGAACGACCCCTCGGTGTCGCGCGCAAATTCGACCCCATCAATGAGCTGGTTCTTCGCATTGCTCATCTCGCTACGGATCGCCTTCGGCTTCCAACGCTTTGGGTCCAATCCGACTGACTCCACGACACTCTTTACCAACCTCAGGGACTGATCCGCATCATAAATGCTGAAGGTGCGATCCCAACCGAGTCGATCGGCGTGTTTGCGCAGGAGGCGCGCCCCGAGCGAGTGAAACGTCCCGACCCACATCCCCTTCGGCTCAGTTCCAAGCAGACTGGAAATGCGCTGACGCATTTCGCCCGCGGCCTTGTTCGTGAAGGTCACGGCAAGAATGCGGTCCAGCGGTACTCCGTGTTGATGGACCAACTGACACACGCGGGCCGTGAGGACGCGTGTTTTCCCCGATCCGGCGCCTGCGAGCACCAGGACAGGGCCCTCAAAGTGAGTCGCCGCCTCAAGTTGTTGGGGATTCAATCCTTCGAGATGCGCTCCTCCGAACAAATCAAGCATCCGCCGCCGGTAGTCGAATCTGGAAAGTGGTGCCCTCGAATCCTTCGAGGAGCTCTATGCGGCCCCGGTGTACACCTTCGACAATACGGCGGGACAACGAGAGCCCCACGCCCCACCCCCCCGACTTCGAGGTCACACCAGGCTCAAAAATCTTATCTCGAACTTCCGGGTCCACTCCGGGGCCGGTATCACGGATGCGAAGAGAAACCCACTTCCCGCCGACCTCTCGAGCGTAGATCGTGATCTTACCGCCTCGCCCGGCAAGGGCATCAAGCGCGTTCTTCACCACGTTCTCCAGGGCCCAAATGAGGAGTACCTCGTTCCCCATCACACGAGGGAGCCCGGAGGGAATATCCACCACAAGCTCTACGCCTTTTCGGCTGAGACGCGGAATTCGTGCAGCCAAGTACCTCTCCAGGTCCCCTACGATCTGGCGAACTGAAAGCGACTCCAATTCAGGATCCCGCCCGATCAGCTCAAAACGATGGCTGATTCGCTCAAGGCGCTCTAAGTCCTCCCCAATGGACTCGGCAATTTCCGCGTCTCTCAAGTCACCCGGCCGCTCGGCTGGGGCAAGTCGTAACACCTCCAACCAGCCGGCCAGAGATGACAAGGGCGTGCCGAGCTGGTGCGCGAGTTCACGGGCCATCGAAGTCCAGGCCTTCTCACTCTCCGCCCGCCGTTGGTAGCGGATCACGGTAAAGCCGACGAACACGGTGAGAAGAAGCCCTCCGGCTTGTAGCCAAGGGATCCACCTCAGATTTTCAACTTCCGGCGTGTCTCCGTAGTGGATGTGCTGTGCCGTGGAGTCGCCGACTGGTGGGTTGCGGAGATCAAGCCGTCGCACGTATGCGCGAATACGTGCTTGCCCCGCATCCGTGTCTGGATCGGCCTCGAAGGGCAAGTTGACCGCGTCCAGGACAATGTCACCCGGCCCCATGAGCACCAAGGGCACCCCCGACCCCGTCACCATAGACTGGAGGTTGACCAAGGCCTGAAGCTGCCTTCCGGAGTCCTCGGTGATGATCCCCTCTTGCACCTCGACGAACATTCGAGAGAGCAGCTGAGAGTTCTGCCGGACCTGGCTTACGATGCTGGCTGTGTAAACCAGATACCAACCGAGAAGCACGACGAACAGGGTCGCCAACGCGACAGGCCACTTGATCCGCATCATGTGGTGAGCGCCTCCGCGCTCGAGCTCAAGACGGCGCCGTGATCCGGTCACACCCTACGTAAGAGTGCAGCACTTCCGGCAGACGCACGCTCCCGTCAGTCTCCTGGTATGTCTCCAGAATGGCTGCGACCACCCTCGGCAATGCCAGACCAGAGCCATTCAACGTATGCACAAAGCGTGGTTTTTCGCTCTGGCTGGATCGGAAACGGATGTTAGCCCGACGCGCCTGGTAGTCGGTGAAGGTCGTGCAGCTCGACACCTCCAGCCAACGTCCCACGCCTGGCGCCCACACCTCCAAATCGTACGTTAGGGCTCCGCTAGCGCCGGTATCACCCGCCGCGAGAAGCAAACGTCGGTAGTGAAGGCCAAGCCGTTCCAAGAGCGACTCTGCGTGTCGGGTGAGCTCCTCCAGCGCCTCCCAGCTTCGATCTGGATGCTCGTAACGTACCATCTCGACCTTGTCGAACTGATGCACGCGCAGGAGCCCCCGCGTGTCCTTGCCGGCTGCACCCGCCTCACGCCGAAAGCAAGGGGAGTATGCCGTATACCGGACCGGAAGCTCCTCGCTAGATAACAACTCGTCCCGATGCATATTGGTGAGCGGCACCTCGGCCGTCGGGATCAACCACAGATCGTCGCGTTCACTGAGGTAAGACTCCTCAGCGAATTTGGGCAGCTGGCCCGTCCCTGTCATCGACTCGGTGGTGACTAGGTAGGGCACCCGGAGTTCCGTGTAGCCATTGTCTCCGGTATGGGTATCCAGGAAGAAATTGATGAGGCCGCGCTGCAATCGCGCACCCGCACCCTTTAACACTGGAAAGCCCGAGCCGCTGAGCTTTGAACCACGCGGCAGGTCGAGGATCTGCAAGTGCTCCGCCACTTCCCAATGCGGCTTCGGCTCGAATGGGAACTCCGCGGGGGAGCCCCACGCTGCAAACACCTCGTTGGCCTCCTCGCCACCACCTGGGACGGCGTCGAGCGGCGTGTTCGGCAGCGCCAGCATGTGTGAGGCGATTTCCTCATCGGCGGCGCGAACGATCTCGTCGAGCTCGGCGATCCGGTTGCCTACCTCACGCATCTCAACAATGAGTGCGTCGGCATCGCCGCCGTCCCGCTTGAGCTCGCCGATCTTCCTCGAAACGTCGTTCCGTTGCGCCTTGAGGTCGTTGACGAGCCCGAGCGCTTCGCGCCGCGTCTCATCGAGTTCGAGGACCCGGTCCACGACGGTGGCCAGTCCCGGATCTCTTTTCGCCAAAGCGTCCTTTACGGCGCTCGGCTCAGCACGAAGCCGACGAATGTCTAACATCAGCCTGGGGGAGTCAGCCTGAGGTCGTTACAGACCGGGCTGGCGTCGAACATAAACGTCAGAGTACCCCCGGCGACGTCGATGTTTACGGGCTCAAGTTTCGCGTAGTAGACACAGGCGGTGCCAAAAGCGCCCTGACTCTGGGCTGTTCTGAACACGTAAATCGTCCCCGCCTGTACGGGCACCGCGTTGACCCCGGTATAAACAGCCGTGTCCTGCGGAGCCTCCCGCACCTCATCAAAGGCCACGCCGGGGAGGGTAGTGATTCGTGCTTTTGACGTCACGCCAAGCGCGCCCGGCGGCAAGAAGACCAGCTGACCGCCCTGAGTGTCGAGCGCGAAATCCCACGTGCCGGTTGCAGTCGCCGCCTCAATACGGGTGGAACGACGCGTGTGGAAATTGAACCCAGACACCAGGTTCAACTCCGGCCGAGCAAGCGAGTACAACAGCACCGTGTCCTGCGACTCCTCCCAGGGAATCGCAAACGGGTCGCTCCCGCACGCGACTCCACCCACGACCAGGAGCGCCGAGACGACCACCGCGGCACGGCGGGAGATGCGCTCTAGGACTGGTTTTTGCTCAGGTAGCAGCGTCACGTGATGATTCCCGCAAAAGGACCGAAGAAGATGCGAAAGGTGCCAGAAGGCAGAGGGGAGTGTCAAGCCCGAAAAGCCCCGTCATTCCTTGACTTTACCCCATGCGCCGGGTAGGTTCCCCGCCGTCGTCTTCGGCCTTTCCAGCCCACCGGCGCCCGCGTAGCCAAGACGCCCATCGAAAGAGGTGCAGCGATGCCCAATCCGTCATCGGCTCCCAGAGGCGGCCGCATCCTCGTCGTCGATGACGAGCCCCACATCCGACGCGTCCTGTCGACGATCCTCACAAGTGCCGGTTTCGATGTTTCCGAAGCGTCCGATGGCACCGAGGGCATGGATGCGGTCAACTCAGACCTAGACTTTCAGTTCGTTCTCTTGGACTTCATGATGCCGGGCGCCACGGGGCTGGAAGTGCTCGCGCGCATTCGCTCTCACCCAGTGCGGGCGGACACACCGGTCATCATCTTGACCGCGAAGGGCCAAGACACCGATCGTCAGGCCGCCCTTGCGGGTGGAGCGAACGATTTTCTGACAAAACCCTTCAGCCCAAAGAAGCTCCTTGCCAGAATCCACGAGATCCTCGACACCCCTTAACGATGTCTGGGCCGTAATCCTCGCGGGAGGGATCGGCTCGCGGTTCTGGCCGGTAAGTACCCGGGAACGGCCAAAGCAGCTGCTGCCCCTGGCCAGCACTCAGCCGCTGATCGTCGACACGGTCGAACGCGCACTGTGGATCGCGCCTGCGTCACGCGTGAGAATCCTGGCCGGCGAACACCTCGCATCCCCCTTTCGGACTGTTCTCCCGGATCTTCCGGACGAGGCATACTGGATAGAACCCGCCGCAAAGGGTACCTGTCCGGTCCTCGCGTGGGCCGCGTGGGAGATCGTCCAAAGGGATCCCGATGGTGTGATGATCTCACTCCACTCCGATCACCAAGTGGCGCCGCTCGACGCTTTCCGAGACACGCTTTGGGCCGCCGCCGCCGTCGCGCGCGATCAAGATCTCCTTTTGTGTATTGGAGCCGAGCCGACCCGGGTCGAAACGGGCTACGGTCATGTCGAGTTGGGGGACCAGATTCCAGGATTCGGCTCCGAGGCATTCCGGGTCGCGGCTTTCCATGAGAAGCCAGACGCAGAGACTGCGGCACGCTACGTCACTGAGGGACAGCTCTGGAACACCGGGATCTTCGTCTGGAAGGCAGCGACCTTCTTGGAAGAGGTGGCGCGTCACGCACCCGAGGTCGCTGAACACTTTCCCCTCCTTGAGCTTGGGCCCGAGGCTTTCTTTAATGCCGTACCCGCGTGCGTCGTGGATAAAGCGGTCATGGAGCGCTCCGATCGAATCGCTACTATGAAGGCGACGTTCTCATGGGACGACGTTGGGAGTTGGGAGGCCCTCTCCCGCACTCGGGTGCCCAATGCCGCTGGCAACGTCATTCATGGAGAGGCCCAAGTCGTAGAGGGGACTGGGAATACTGTTTTTGTGGAGGATGGGCGAGTAGTCCTCTATGGCGTCGACAATTTGGTCGTCGTGCGCACGGGAAAAACCACGCTCGTTTTGCCACGCGAGCGTGCTTCGGACCTGAAGGCGCTCCTCGCCCAAATCGACGGAGACTCCTAGTGTCCTGTCTCACACGTTCGTTCGGCACAGAAAGGACCGGCCACTAATGACGTCAAGACGGCTCTACCTGTTCGACGACGGGCGAGCTAGGCGGTGGGCTCCGTTTTCGCTGACACGCCCTATTGGCGAACTCACATTCGGGTGCCTGACGTTGCGTGCGCGAGCCGAGCGGACGTTCGGAGTGAAGTGTGAGGGACACATCACCCGGACGGCCCTGGTCGGTTTCGACGAGGCCGGTTCTGCCCCCGCCGTCACTCTCGAACACGTGAGACCCGACGCGGTGACCATCCTGCTGTCGAGTCGGGCTGTCCCAGACCTCGCCCCCGCCGCGGTGCCCGACACATTGACCCGCATCACGATCGGGGGCGCTACAGCCGGATGGGTCATCCCTGCTGGAGGTTCTCCCCCGTCCGACCTCTGGCTTCGCGATCCTTCCACCGCCCCAGTCGAGGGAGAGACCTTGGCCCTAGGCGGGCATCTTCTTGCCCACCCCTGGAATTTGGTCGCCGCGAACTCCCAACGAATCGCGTCCGACATTGGGTCACTTTGGGACGTAGGGGATACGCCCGACGGCGCAATCATCATTGGCGACAACGGGGTCTCGCTAGGAGACGGTGCGGTCGTAGAGCCTGGCGTCGTCCTCGACACTCGCGGTGGCCCGATCCGACTTCAACAGGGCGTGCGCGTGGAAGGCCCGGCTCGCCTGGTCGGCCCCCTCTTCGTGGGTGAACACACGACGGTCCTCGGAGGCACGATGGGACGCTCCTCGATCGGCGCGCACTGCAAAGTGCGGGGCGAGGTATCGGAGAGCGTGATCTCGAACTTCGTGAACAAAGCGCATGATGGGCACATCGGGCACGCGATGGTGGGCTCCTGGGTCAACCTTGGGGCCGGCACCATCAACTCCGACCTGAAGAACAACTACGGAACCGTGAAGGTCTGGACTCCGGATGGAGATGTGGACACCCGGCTGGTCAAAATCGGTTGTTTCTTGGGGGACCACGTGAAGACAGGGATAGGGACGCTGCTCAACACCGGTACCGTCGTGGGCGCAGGGAGCAATGTGTTCGGCGGTCTCATGCCGCCGGTCGCAGTTCCCCCATTCAGTTGGGGTTCAGGGTCGGAGCTCACCACGTTTCGGCTCGAAAAATTCATGGAGGTTACCGAGCGAGCGATGGCGCGACGCGGTGTCGCCCTGTCAGCGGGAGTCCGCGGCGTCCTTGAGCGCGCCTGGGCTTCGACGGCTTCGCAGCGTCCAGAATAGTCGTGGGCCCATTCGTCGGTTGAGAGTCTCGGTCCTCGGAAGCGGAAGCTCCGGCAATTCGACCCTCGTGTGGGCGGGAAATACTCGTGTCTTGGTCGACGCGGGGTTCAGCGGAAAGGATCTCGTCCGCCGCCTTCAAGTCCTGGAAGTCGAGCCCGACGATATCCATGGCATCGTCGTCACCCACGAGCACGGCGATCACATACGCGGGATCGGCATATTCGCGCGACGTTACGGCACCCCGCTCTACATGACTGAGCCGACGCGTGACGCCTGCTCAAAGATGCTGAAAGGCACCGAGACGGTGCACATCTACCGACCGGGGCGCCCGTTCAACCTCGGGGATATCCGCGTCGAGCCGTTTCTGACCGTGCATGATGCGGTCGATCCGGTGGGCCTGGCGCTCGTGGACGAATGCACCGGGCTTCGCTTGGGTGTCGCCACGGACCTCGGCCGACCGACCGCCCAAATCCGACACGCCCTGGCCGTATGTGACCTCCTTATTTTGGAGTCGAACCACGATGAAGTGCTTTTGCACACGAGTGATTACCCCCCGTCGGTCAGACGTAGAATCGCTTCGAGTCACGGGCATTTGTCGAATCAGGCTGCTGCACGATTCGCCGTAGAGCTTCTGCATCCCAGACTCGCTGGCGTTGTTCTCGCCCACCTGTCCCGAGAGTGTAACCGACCGGCCCTAGCGGCGGAGGTCGTCGGTGCCGCGCTCAAGCATGCCGGATGGACCGGACATCTAGAGGTCGCCGGCCAAGACAACCCGACGTCCCTGCTCGATGTTGAGGAGCTTCGCTACCTGAGTGGTCCCAACCAGTTGAGTCTTCTCTAGCACACGCGCGAGTAAAAGGGCGCAAACCAAGCTGAGGCGCGGTAGAAATGCTGTGGTCGCGCGCGGGCCACCGTATCTCCTCAACATCCTTCTAGGCGCATCCCCACGACAGTGGATGGAGGCGCCGCCCCGCACGCATCGCTCGCTCGACGAAAGCCCGTGTGTAAACACGAACCTGCATCCCGTCGAAGACCTCTAGAAGGTACAGCTCCGAGGGATCGTACAGATCTAGTTCTGATGCCCCTCCCATCGCCGCGACCTCGTCGATGCACACCGAAATGGTCACCTGTCTTCCCCTCCGGTAGCTACAAAGATTGTCCAGACTCCCCGCGCACATCCGGGCGAACGGCACTACCCCTCGGACGACGTCATACGCGGTGCCCGCTGATGCCACCAGGCGCCTCTGCTCGACGACCCGCATCGACCCGGCGAATAAGCTGCGGCGGCGCGCGAATCGATCGACTAGCACGGTCAAGCCCTCGAGTCGGATCGGGTTGACCGGCAATTTGACGATGACAAAGTCCTCTGGGGCCGACGGGCCAAGGGCCACCTCAATCACGTTGTAGCCGAGTTGCTCCACGGACAATCGGTACCCTCGGGACTCCGGGTAGACAGGCAGTGCGAAGAGCCCGAGCGAATCCGTCATGTACCCGCGGTGGTCTCCCACCTGCATCACGATCGCCCCTTCGAGAGGTGCTTGAGTGACATCGTCGACCACGCGACCTCGCAGCAGGACGCGGCCCTGAGCGCCAACTGGAACCGCCCATGACAACGCCGCAAGCAGCAGCAGCGCCCGAGCGAGTTCCTGGAGGTGACGGTCGTTGGTCATGTCTCCACCGCTCTAGTTTCTCCCACGCCCGTCAACCGCGTCGAACGCGGCATGGCGCTCCCGCAAGGCGGCGCCGCTCAGGGCGAGAGCCCGCTGTGCGGCTCTGTCCAGGGCCCCACATGTCCGAGCCCTGAGCGCCCTCAGTTCCGAGATGAGTTCTTTGGCCATCTCCACCGTGAAGTCCCTGTGGGTGTACTCGTGCTGCTCAATGCGATGTCGGATTTCGTGCCAGCGGAGCCTTTCCACCTCTGGAACGCGCGTCACACCCGGCCACCTCGGGAGAGTAATCGTGATCTCGACGTCGACCTTCACTTCTGAGAGGACGCATTCGCCGTCCCCGCGGTTGAAATGCCAGCTGAGCACAACCTGATAGTAAGTGAGCCCCTGACCTGAGCGGACCCTGCGCCCCCTCAAGACGGCTTTCGTTGAGAATCGCGATGGTCTCACGTAGGTCCTCCGCATCGACGACATAGCGGACCTCTCTGGCCGACACGGTGAGTCCAGGAACGAAGTCACGGGGCAGCCCGACCTGCGCTGTGGCCCCAATAGGAGCCACCGATGCGAAGAGAACAACCAGGGACAGCGTAGGTGATTGGTTCATACGAACACCATACGCCTCAATCCCTAATCGGCTACCGCACTCCTCCGCGGACGGCCCACGAGCGAAGACCCACGCTGTGCGCTGCGGTGTTGTTCCGCGCTACAGGCCCAAGAGACGCATGAAGTCATTCGATAGCGCCCACAGCATGATCGCCACCACGATCAAGAAGCCAACGTTGCTCCATTTCAACTTCTGTTCCAACGTCAGGCCACGCCCCCCGCGAATCGCTTCGATACCCAAGAACACAAGGTGCCCGCCGTCGAGCACCGGGATGGGGAGTAGGTTCAGTATGGCCAAGTTGATGCTGAACATCGCCATGAAGCGGAGGAACGAATCCAAGCCAGCCGCAGCCGCCTGACCAGACGCCTCGCCGATGGTCACGATGCTCCCCACGGAGCGTGGCGAAACGCCGCCGGTCACGAGGTCACCGAGGAATCCTACGATGAGGCCCGCTATAGCCACGGTCTCGCGGTATCCGTATACGACCGACTCTTGAAGCGTTGCCTTCGAATAACGTAGATCGCCCATCGGCGCATAGATCCCGATCTTGCCGACGGACAGCGAGGTGCCGTCGGCCCCCGCCTCTTCTTCCGCGTCCAGCGTAACCGCCCTGATCACCTCACGGTCGTCTCGCATGATCGTGATCTCGACTCGCTCACCGGGCCGCATCGCGATCTGGTCGACGAAATCCCACCACGTTCGGACCTGGACGCCGGACACAGACAAAATCCGGTCCCCCGCCTCAAGGCCTGCCTTGTCAGCAGGAGAGCCAGGATTCACCGCCCCGACGCCAGCTTCAACCCAACTTGCCACCGAACCGAAAAGCTCCCGCCTCTCAGATTCGACCGCCGGAATTCGGATCTCGAACGTGTTCGCCGGCTCTGCAACCTCGATTCGAATCGGTCCTGCAGTGGACGTCAAGAAGCCTGCCCGAACGTCACCCCAATCCTCAACAGCCCGGTCCCCAACACGGACGAAGCGACTCCCTGGAGTCACAGCCGCCAGCGCTTCGGTCCCGGGCGGAAGCGTCTCAGCCATCACGATACCGACCCGTGTCGTGCTTAACTCTGGGAGTCCCCACTTCGCGATGACGAACGTGTACACGCCGAACGCGAACAGCATGTTCATGATGACGCCAGCTGAGATCACGAAGGTGCGAGCCCAGATCGGCTTCGAATCGAAGTCGCGTTCCCCAGCCACTCTGACCGGGTCCTCCGATCCACCCTCGAGGCGATCCATAACCTCGTCGTCCATACCGCCCATCTTCACATAACCACCAAGCGGAATCAGGCTCACGACGTACTCAGTCTCCCCATACTTGAAGCCGAACACCTTCGGCCCCAGTCCGATCGAAAACCGCTGTACCTCGACTCCCACAGCCTTCGCCGCGCCAAAGTGACCAAGCTCGTGCACGAAGATCAGCACGCCCAAAACAATCACAGTCGCCAGTATCGTCATGAATTCGTTCTCATCCTTGCCTCACCGAGTCGACTCGCCGCTTCAGTGGCGATCACCCGTGCCGTCCCGTCGACGGCAATAACGTCATGAATATTTGATAGATCACCCGATCCCGTCCCATCGATGGCCGCGCTGACCACGTCCGCCATTTCCGGGAACCGTATCGCGCCCTGAATGAACGCCTGAACAGCAATCTCGTTCCCTGCGTTGAACGCAGCAGCGGCAGCGCCACCTGCCGCCCCGGCCGCCGTCCCCAGTCCATAGAGCGGGAAGGCGCCTTGATCAATCTCTTCAAACGTGAGCGGCGACGCCTGCACGGGATCAAAGGTTCGGAGGGTCGCATCGCCTATGCGTTCAGGATAACTCAGGGCGTACAAGATAGGCAGTTCCATTGTTGGGAAACCCAATTGCGCCAGCACCGACCCGTCCACAAACTCGACGAATGAGTGGACGATGGACTGAGGATGCACCACGGCCTGGATCCGGTTGTACTCCAAACCATACAAAAAGTGAGCCTCGATGACCTCGAGTGCCTTATTGGCGAGGGTCGCCGAATCGATCGTGATCTTTACGCCCATATCCCACGTCGGGTGCTTGAGCGCTTCGTCGGGCCCTACGTGCCAGAACTCTTCGTGGTTCCGCCCCCGGAACGGTCCACCCGACGCCGTCAAAATCAAGCGCTGCACGGCAGTCGTCGGCTGACCCGCCAAACACTGGAGTATTGCGCTGTGCTCGGAATCAATCGGAACGATCGAGCCGCGGCCTCGGGCCGCTGCATCCAGGACCAACGCCCCGCCAGCGACCAACGATTCCTTGTTCGCCAGGGCAAGTCGATGCCCAGCTTCCAGGCAGGCGATGGTAGGCGCCAAGCCCACCGCGCCCACGAGGGCGTTGACCACCACGTCCACCTCAGGATCGGATGCGAGGTCGATCAACGCCTGCATGCCCGACCGCCATGTCGCCCCGCCCGTGTCTGCGACGCGGCAGGTCTCGTCCGCCAGCACCGCGCGCTTGGGCCGGAAGCGCTGAACCTGCTCCGACAGTAGCTCCACATTCCGATGCGCCGCGAGCGAAACCACCTCGAAGCGCTCAGGATGACGAGTCACGACCTCCAGCGTACTACGTCCAATCGACCCGGTTGACCCCAAGATTGCGATGCGGATCACCCGTAGTGCTCCAACAGCATTAGCAGCGTGTAGGCGAGAGGCAGGGTGATCACCAGGGCATCGAGGCGATCCAGCACGCCACCATGACCTGGAAAAATCGATCCGGAATCCTTCACACCGGCCTCACGCTTCAAGAGAGACTCGATAAAGTCTCCAAGTTGGGCGCCGACCCCGAGCGCAGCACCGAGCGCAGCCGCGGTCCAAAGCCCGTCAACCGGCGATCCAGGAAGGACGGATCCGACAGAGACGTACCAGCCAGCCCCGGCCGCAGCGGCCCCCAAAAGGCCAGTCCACGACCCGACCCAACTCTTGGCGGGGCTAACGCGAGGCAAAACCTTGGATCGGCCCCACTTGGTGCCAGCAAAGAAGGCGGCCGCGTCTCCGATCCATGTGGACGCGAGCGGCAGAGCGACGACCGCGAGTCCAGTCCATGGGTCAGCCATCACCGGGCCCCACGCCCCAACCTCGGGAGCCGAGTGCAGCAGCGACACAAACGCGAGGGGCAACCCCACGTACAACGCCCCAAACACCGTGACAGAAATCGCGACAAGAGGGTGTCCCTTGGGCCAACGCGTCACCATCGACACAACGGCGACGAGCAGAGCCAGGAGCCCGATCGTCGCCAACGCCCAAGGAGAGAAAGACCCGAAGGTCGGAAACGCCGTCGCCTCGATCACGATCGCGGCCGCTGCGGAAGCTCCCAGCAGTCTGAGGGGTCTCGTGCCTCTCTGCTCGGCCAACCTGTAGGTCTCCAGAGCCCCGAGCCCAGCTAGCATGGCGAGCGGGATCCCGAGTGTCCACGAACCCACGTATAGGAGCCCCACAACAACCGGGACACCGACGATGGCGACCGCCCACCGGCGAGTCAGCTCACTGCTTTGGGTCACGGAGCTTCTACGCGACCGAAACGACGCTCCCGCCGTTGATAGTCTAGGACCGCTTCAAATAGGTGTTCGCGACCGAAGTCGGGCCACAAGACTGAGCTGATGTAGAGTTCCGTATACGCCATCTGCCACAACATGAAGTTGCTAATCCGATACTCTCCGGAGGTACGGATCAGGAGATCCGGGTCCGGGAGACCAGCCGTGAACAGAGTATCCGAGAGCATGCCCTCGTCGATGTCGGCTGGGTCGAGATCTCCCTGGGCAACACGTTCTGACAGCAGCCTGGCAGAGCGCACTAGTTCTTCGCGCCCACCGTAGGAGATCATCAGGTTGAGGCGAAGTTCCGTCCCACCAGAGGTACCATCCACAAACATGTCGACCGCTTCGCGCGTTTGCGCATCAATACGGTCGAGTTGGCCTAGAACGTGGACCTCGACTCCTTGCCGCTTCAACTCCGCGCGCTCCTTGCGGGCGTAAAGCTGTAGAATACCCATGAGCGCCGAGACTTCTTGCACCGGGCGATTCCAGTTCTCGGTCGAGAACGCGAAGAGCGTTAGGATCTCGACGCCCGCCTCGATGGCCCCCTCAATGGTCTCCCGGACTGACTTCAATCCCTCGCGATGCCCAAGATGCCTGGGGAGCCCGCGTTGCCGGGCCCAGCGGCCATTGCCGTCCATGATCACAGCCACGTGCCTAGGCACATCGCCGCCCACACGAATCTGATCAAGGCGCTCGGTAGTCATCACAGGTAGGCCCACCTAGAGCGCCATTACCTCTTCTTCCTTGTGTTTGAGCATCTCCTCGACCTTCTCTGCGTACTCGTGTGTGACCTTCTCGAGGGCCTCTTCCCGGCGGCGGCCATCATCCTCGCTAAGCTCGTGATCCTTCACGAGTTGTTGCAGATCCTCTCGGATCGTGCGGCGGGCCTGACGAATCGAGATTCTGCCGTCCTCGGCCATCTTATGGAGGACCTTCGCGAACTGCTTGCGCCGTTCCTCATTGAGCGGAGGGATCGGAATACGAATCACGTTCCCGTCGCTAGAGGGATTCAAGCCCAGGTCGGCCATCATGATGGCCCGTTCAATGTCCGGGAGAATGGACTTGTCGAACGGCTGTACGAGCAGGAGGCTCCCTTCCGGAGTGCTCACCGTCGCCACCTGATTGACTGGCATCTTGGAGCCGTAGGCATCCACGCGAACGGTATCGAGCAGTGCGGGTGTCGCCTTCCCGGTCCGAACAGTGGCGAACTCGCGTCGGAGCGCCTCAAGCGCCGCATCCATCCGCTGTTTTGCGTCCTCGACGGTGGGCATCAGATCCTCCGTTGTCTTTGGGCTACGTCGACTTCGTTACGATACAAGAGTTCCGATCCGCTCACCACGGATCGCGTTCCCAATCGCTCCACGATGTTCAAGATTCAGAACGATGATTGGCAGGCCATTTTCTTTGCAGAGGGCCACCGCGGCGGTATCCATGACGGCCAACTCGCGCGACACGACTTCCTGGAACGAGATAGTCGAGATGAACTCGGCGTCCGGGTCGGTCGCCGGATCTGCAGTGTAGACGCCTTTAACCTTGGTGGCCTTGATCACCACATCGGAGCCCATCTCGATCGCCCGCAGGACCGCAGTGGTGTCGGTCGTGAAATAAGGGTTCCCCGTGCCCCCGGCGAAGATCACGACGCGGCCCTTTTCCAGGTGGCGCATCGCGCGGCGGCGAATATACGGTTCGGCGATTTCCTCCATCCGAATGGCCGTCATGACTCGCGTCTCGACGCCCTTGTGCTCCAGAAGATCCTGCACAGCAAGAGAGTTGATAATCGTGGAGAGCATCCCCATGTAGTCGGCTTGGACGCGGTCCATACCTTCGCGCGCAGCCATCGACCCACGCACGATGTTACCCCCGCCTATGACGAGGCCGAGTGACACCCCCATCTCAACTACTGCTCGAATTTCGTCCGTCAGTCGGTCGACCACCGAGGGCTCGATACCGAACCCTCGATCACCGGCCAATGCTTCACCAGACAGTTTGAGAAGGACCTTCCTGTACTTCACTTCGGGAGCGTTGTCGCTCATACCATCTTCCCTGTGTCCTGCCGGAAACGCCCTCAGAGTGCCTTCAGGCGCTCTCGCCGATCTTCATCCGCGAGAAGCGTGCCACCAGAATCTTTTCACCCGTGCGGGCAGAAATCTCCGTGATCAGCTCCTCGATGGTCTTGTCGGTGTCCTTCACGAACGGCTGGGCCAGAAGCGTGCTCTCCTTGAAGAACTTATTGAGCCGGCCTTCGACGATCTTGGCTGCAATATGCTCCGGCTTTCCCTCTTCCTTTGCCTGCTCCATATAGACGGCCCGCTCGCGATCGATCACGTCCTGCGCGATCTCAGCGCTAGAGATCGCCAACGGTGCCATCGACGCAATGTGAAGCGCGATATCCTTGGCCAGTCCCTTGAACTCATCGGTACTGGCCACGAAGTCCGTCTCGCAATTGAGCTCCACGATGACAGCCGTCCTGCTGTCGAAGTGGACGTAGGACCCGATCGTTCCTTCGTTCGCCGACTTCTCCGCACGCTTGGCTGCCTGTGAGGCACCCTTCGCCCGCAGGAGGTCCACTGCCTTCTCGAGGTCGCCCTCGGTTTCGGTCAGGGCGCGTTTGCAATCCATCATCCCCGCGCCAGTCATGCCACGGAGCTCTTTTACGTCCTTCGCACTAATCATTGTCGCTTCACTCATCATCTTGCCTGTGATCGAACTGGGCTGTAAAAAAGAGGCGGCGCGGAGCCGGGGCGCCGGTTCCTATGCCGCCTCTCGCCGGTCCCGTTACAGCCGGAAACCAGACCGGACGCGAAGGCCCGGCATAAGGAGTAGTACTAACCCTCAGACTTCTCCGCGTCGGCCGACGCCTCGGCTTTGCTATCTTTAGCAGCAGGAGCCTCGGCCTTAACGGCTGGAGCCTTAGCCGCTTCTCCCTCAGCAGCCTCGGCAGCAGCCTCAGCAGCCTCCAAAGCCTCCGTGTCCACCGTCCCATCTTCCTTGGTGTGCAGGGCAATGACCTCAGGACGAGGACGGCGCTTGCGGCGAGGCCTCTTGCGCTGCGGCTCCGTCTTCTCTGTGGTCTCACCGGTCTCGGTGGAGTAGGTGGTGGCTTCCATTTCATCCACCCGACGACGCTCCTCATCGGGGACCTCAAGTCTCGCCGTCGCAATCGTGTCGGCAATCGCCTTGGCGATCAGGCTGACAGATCTGATGGCGTCATCATTGCCCGGGATCGGGAAGTCGACCAAATCGGGATCCGCGTTCGTGTCGGTGATCGCGATGATCGGGATACCGAGCTTCGACGCTTCCTTGATTGCAATCGTTTCGCGCTTGGCATCAACGATAAAGACCGCACCCGGAAGGCGCCCCATATCTTTAACGCCGGCCAAGTACTTGTCGAGCTTGATCCGCTCACGATCAAGCATCAATCGCTCTTTCTTCGTGTAGAACTCATACGCGTCCTCTTCCTGGCCACGCTCGAGTTCCTTGAGTCGACGAATCTGCTTACGGATCGTCTGGAAGTTCGTGAGCATGCCGCCGAGCCAACGCTCGGTGACGTAGAACGCACCTGAACGCTGACCTTCGACCTCGACGATGGAACGGAGCTGCTTCTTCGTGCACACGAAGAGTATCCGGTCCCCTCTCAGCACGACCTCCCGAATTGCCTGCTGCGCAATGATGAGGCGATCGAGCGTTTTGCGGAGGTCGATGATGTGGATGCCGTTGCGTTCCGTGAAGATGAACTGCTTCATCTTCGGATTCCAACGGCTAGTCTGGTGACCGAAGTGTACTCCGGCCTCCAGTAGCTCGTTAAGGCCTACTTCAGACATCTAGCATTCTCTTGTCAATGGAGCCGATTACGCTCCGATCAGGATATCAGGGTGCTGGCGCACCCCGACTACAACGAAATTTTAACGCTTGGAGAACTGGAACCGCTTGCGTGCCTTGGGGCGACCGGGCTTCTTGCGCTCGACCTCGCGGGCGTCGCGAGTGAGCATGCCCTTGCCTCGGAGGATCGGACGCAACTCCTCGTCGTATTCGACGATGGCGCGGGCCAATCCCATGCGAACCGCATCGGACTGACCTGTGAGGCCACCTCCGCGAACGCGGACGCTGACATCAAATTGTCCTTCGAGTTCGGTGGCCTTGAATGGCTCCACCACCCGAATCTGATGCGTAGGACGAGGAAAATAGTCATCCATCGTGCGACCGTTCACCTTCCACTCACCCTTACCGGGACGAAGCTGAATGCGCGCAACGGACGTCTTGCGACGACCAACGGTCTGAATTTGGTTCTTTACGTCGACGGCCATGTAGCTCGAATCTCTCTTCAGATGTCCAGAGGCTGGGGCTGTTGGCCCTGATGGGGATGGTCCCCGCCCGCGTAGACCTTCAATTTCTTTCGCATCGCCCGACCTAGAGCGTTCTTCGGCATCATGCCCTTCACGGCAAGTTCAATCACGCGCTCAGGATGAGACGCAATCACTCGGCGGAAGGGTATATGCTTTTCGTGACCCATGTAGCCGGAGTGACGAAAGTAGGTCTTTTGGTCGGCTTTGTTACCGGTGAGCACGATCTTCTCGGCGTTGATAACCACAATGTGGTCACCCGTGTCGAGATGGGGCGTGTACATCGGTTTATGTTTGCCTCGGAGCACCATTGCGATCTGTGTGGCGAGTCGTCCGAGCGGCCGGTCGGCCGCATCAACGATCCACCAGTGATGCACAATGTCGTCGGCTTTTGGAGTATACGTTCTCATGCCCGCAACTTAAGAAAGGCGCTTCCAAACCAGAGCCAATAAGGATATCCGAGCATCAGGGGAGTGTCAACCGATGACGCCCCCTATTTTTTGTGCCTTTCGGCGAGGCTGCGGACTGCTGAGGCCCAACACTGGCGAAGGACGAAACCGGAGCTCTGCCTCCTACCGGAACGTCTCCAAGAATCGGGCCCGTGAAGCGTGGCGGAGGCGCACCAGCGCCTTCTCTTTAATCTGCCGCACTCGCTCACGGGTGACGCCGAGAATCGTGCCGATCTCTTCGAGGGTCATAGGCTCCTGATCATCCAGACCGAAGTAGAGCCGGAGGATCTTCGCCTCACGCTCCTTCAGGGTCCCCAGGGCCTCTTCTACAGTGTCTTTTAGCGCGTGCTGGAACGTCTCGTCTTCCGGACCTGGCGAGTACTGGTCTGGGAGGTAGTCAAGAAGCCGGTTGTCCTCCCCGGGCGTCATCGGGGCGTCCAGAGACAGGTGCGACTGCGAGATGGCCAGCGTACGCTCGACTTCCTCATGGGTAATGTCGAGGTCCTCTGCGATCTCGTCGACCGTCGGCTCGCGCCCGAGCTCCTGCAGCAAACTGGAACTCCGACGTCCGATACGGTGAAGTGCCCCCGCCCTATTCAGAGGCACCCGCACAATTCGACTCTGTTCCGCGAGCGCCTGTAGAACCGCCTGCCGAATCCACCAGACCGCGTAACTGATGAACTTGATGCCCTTGGTCTCGTCGAACTTATGCGCGGCCCGAATCAAGCCAAGGTTCCCCTCGTTGATCAAGTCAGAGAACGGCACACCCTGATTTTGATATTTCTTCGCAACCGACACCACGAAGCGGAGGTTAGAGCGAACCAGTTTATCTAGGGCGTATTCTTCGCCCTTGCGAATAAGCCGTCCCAGACGGGCCTCCTCCGCCCGATCGATCAGCGGGTACTTGCTGATCTCCTTCAGGTACTGGTCCAAGGACCCTTCTTTGAAGGATCCTTTTCGGAGTGAGAAGGTCATAATCGTGCGCGAGGACTGATCAAAGAGGGGCGGGCTCAATGTAAGGCCACGAAGTTAGAATCGGTGGTGCAAGGGCACTGCGCAACTGGCCGCGCGGATCATTCGTAGGGTGGGGCGCTCGGCTGAGACGGACCGACGCCGGAGTAATAGCAGCGCTATAGCGACCGTGGGCGACGGGGCAGGCCGAGATGGAGTTCCGCCGGACAGCCACGGCACTCATGTTCGGGTGCAATGGACGGATGATGCTGGGGTTCCACTTGCTCCGGCGCTACCGGATGGGCCGCCCGATTCGGCCCCAGCGGATTCCGAGCAGCCACGGTGCTTCCACGGGGTCGCTGGGGTCGAAGGAGTAGTACACGAACCACGGCTTGCCCCGAATCGCGTCGCGACGAACGAACCCCCAATAGCGAGAGTCCTCGCTGTTGTCCCGATTGTCGCCTAAGACAAAGTACCGGTCCTTGGGTACGACGATGGGGCCCCAGTTGTCCCTCGTGGGGTGATACCTCGGAGACGCGGAGGCTATGAGGTGGTTGGACTGCCACTTCATATCGACGTGTTCGGCATCACCTCTCTGATCGACGTATTGAGCATAGGACTCATACACCGGAGAGCCGTTTAAGTAGAGACGCTTGTCGCGCATCTCAAGCGTGTCCGCCGGGACGCCAACCAGTCGCTTGACGTAGTTCTTCTCCGGCTCGTGGGGCGGATTGAAAACCACCACATCGCCGCGGGACGGATCCGCGAAGGCAGGCAACGTGAGGTCGGTCCCGGGTACATTGGCACCAAAGACGGCCTTGTTGACCAAGAGAAAGTCACCGACCAGAAGTGTCCCTTCCATGGATGAGGTCGGGATCTTAAACGCCTCCACCACGAACGATCGGATCACCAGGAACAGCATCACCGCAACGAGGAGGGACTTAGTCCAGTCCCAAAGTCCCGCCGCAGCACCATTCGTCGACTGATCTTCCTCGATCAGAATCGCGGCGACGACCCCGTGGTCTTGATCTGGTCCGTGCACACCGCCCTCTCTTTGGCCCCACGTGGCGAAGGTAGTTCCGTCATGAGTCTCATGATTCTCGACATACACAATGCTTGGCAGGCTCGTTCCCGCTACATCTGGTTTCGGCATCAGCCGCCGCCCCATACAATTGGACGTTGATTGAGTCCCAAGAGATTCGACATGCCTGCTTTCATGGTGCTCCGCTCAGGTCGCGGTTTCAATCCTGTGTCCTTCCTGGCCACGGTCCTCGTGCTGGGGGGCGTCTTCGCCATGCTCCGTGACCGGGTGCCAAGTCAACGGGAGGCCCAGCCCTCTTGGGAAGAGTGCCGGGGGGGCGATACGAATCCGCTTTGTGCCGCGGTGCTTGAGACCGAAGGCGGCGGCGGGGCCGCACGTGGAGCGTCCGGCGGTCAGGCATTGGGCGGAGGCCTAGTAGCTCCAAACTTGTCGGCCAGCGAGGCCTGCTTGAGCGTCGGATACCTTTGTGCGGAGATCAACCAGACTGGCGCGGTCGACATTCACCGTTGGAAGGACCACGAGGGCACGATTGTCGTCCACATCCCCCTGCCCACTGGGGAATCCGCCGGAGACGCCCGCCGACTACAGAGCGCCGCGGCGGCTGGCGTGAGAGCGTGGAACGGTCAGCCCTTCCCGATCTCCGTGGATGAACGGGGCAACAGGGAGTCGGATTTCGCTGTTCAATGGCACCGTTCTCTCAACGGGACGCAGATCCGCGTGGCCCGTACACAGTGGTCGGCTCAGGGGGGGGCTCGAGGTGCTGGGCCTAGAACTGGCCACCCGTAGTCCGTTCCGCCCCGAGCGCGTGATCGACGGCCGCCAGATTCTCCTGACCGCCGCGCACGAAATGGGACACGCTTTGGGACTTCTTATGCACAGGGATAATGAGCGGGACGTCATGTATCCCACGAATACTGCAACGTCTCTCAGCGCTCAGGACTACAAGACCATGGAGGCGCTCTACGCGCTAGGAGACGGGACCCGCATCTCTCGCTAGCGGTTTCCGAACGTCACGGTGCCCCCGAGATAGAGACCTCTCCCTGGTGCGCGGAATCCGAATACTTCCTGAAAGCTCCTGTCGAAGAGGTTCTCAGAACGGGCTGTGAGCGTGAAGCCAGCACGGCCTGGCTTACCTGGTATCAGCGTCCATGAACCACCTAACGAGAGGTTCGTGTAACGATCGAGCGTCACACGCCCAGCTGGGAACGTGGAGAAATCCCGATCTGACCTCGTCCCTACCACAGACACGACCGCAAACACGCCTGCACGGGGTCCCAGGTCGGCGGCCAAGTGGGCCTCAACCTCATGCCGCGGCCGCCGCAGGAGCGACTCACCTTCGACAAACGTGGCACCGAGTTCGGTGTCAAAGCCCGCGTCCGTCACTTTGGTGTCGAGCCAGGTCCACGAAGCACCGCCCTGCAGGGCACCGCTCTCGAACGTGGTCTCGAACTCGAATCCCCGGCTCTTCGCGGAAGCGACATTGAAGAAGTTCGGACCTGCTGGCGTGGGCGGTGAGAAGGTGTATTGGATCAGGTTCGAGAAGGATTGGTCGAACCATGTACCCCTCAGTTGGACCCGGCCCGCAAGAACGACACCGTCGACCCCAGCCTCCCACGACTGACCTGTCTCGGGTTCGAGGTCAGCGTTCCCGCGTGCGAATCCGGTCGCAAAGGTCTCGTAAAATGTGGGTTCCTTGAGCGACCGCCCCGCTGAAGCCCGCAGACGCACATGGGGACTCCCTGGAAGCGCCCAAGCTGCCCCGACCTGCCACGTTCCTGACGTCCCGAACCGCTCATTGTCCTCCATGCGCGCCCCTGCATTGTAGGCCAAGGCGCCTCGACTTCCTGTGAGGTGTCCGTAGTAGGCACGGTTGAGCCGTGAGTACGCGCTGTTCTCGGCCGAAGGACCGTATTCGCTGAGGGACTCGGTGAAGGAGCGCTGGCGTTCGGTCTCGAACTCCCACCCCGCGGTCAATACCGTCAGGCCTGGACTCCAGTGGGCACGCATGTCGACGGTGGCGCGGCGAACATTGTCGAGACTGTTGAACCCAAAAAAACCGAGTGAGTCAGCGACATCGTCAGCGGCATCCTTGAAGCCGCCGTCCGTATCCACGACTCCGAGGTGAGCCTCCCAGTCGAGGTCCGAGGCGACCGACCTAAGGAGGCGGAGTCCTATCAGAGTTTCATCGCCGTAGGTGAACGCATTGCGATCGACGACGTTCCCAGAACCATCGGTCGGAAGGTGGAACTCACTATCTCCGAGACGAAACGAAAGGTCTGCCTGCGTACGCGAGTCTGGAGAGAATCGTGCCCGGCCGTTGAAGACGTTGTTCGAGGTTTGGTTGTTGAAGGCGAGGATGCCGTCTGTGGCGAGCCTCGTGAGCCCCAGGGTGTATCCGGCTCGGTCATCGCCCCCGGACAGTTCAGCCGTCCAATCTCGTCGGCCGAAGGACCCGAAGCGCGATCCGATCGCCCCCCGAGGCGCGCCTACACCAGACTTGGTGATGACATGAATGACGCCGGCAACTGCGTCTGAGCCGTGCAGCGCGCTCGCAGGCCCACGGAGAATCTCGATCCGCTCTACATTCGCGAGCAGAAGCGACGAGAAATCGAACGCGCCGCCCGGCTGATTGACCTGCACACCGTCCACAAGGACCAGGACGTGGTCACTCTCAGCTCCACGCATGAACAGCGACGTTGCCGCGCCGAACGACCCATTCCGAGCCACGGAAAGCCCGGCCCCTCCCCTGAGAGCCTCTGCCACGGTGACAAGACCCCGCCGGCGCAGAATATCGACGTCCAAGACCGTCACATTCGTCGCGACAGAGGTGGCCGCCCGAGGTGTCGGGCTGGCTGTCACGATCAAGCCCTTGAGTGGGTAAGCAGGATCCTGAGCCGACGAGGCCGCGGGCAGCCCAAGAAGAAGTACAAGAGACAGGAGCGTTGAACGCGCCTGCGGGCGCGACGGTACGGCGTGCCATTTCATAGAAAAACCCGTTCCTCATCATGGAAGAACGGGGGGCAGAAACACAACACCCGCCCATTCCCCCACGGAAATGTTGGCTTGGACGGGTGGTCCAGGTCTCCTGGCTCAAGGCCATCTACCCGCCTTCCCAGGACACATGCCCCAGTGGCTTCATGAGCAGACGTTCCGAGGGTTAACTCGGACCTCTTACAGTGGCGGGGCCGCGCCGGAATCACACCGGCTTCCAATATGGCCCACCCGTATCATCAATGTACCCGTAGTATACCGACACCCCGGAAGATGGGCAAAATGGCGGGAATCGAAACTCGGACGGGCGCGGCTCAGCGAACTGCTATGCGTCCCGCACCAGCCCGTACCTCTCGATCTTCTTGTACAGATTCGAACGGGGCATATCAATGCGCCGGGCGGTTTCCGCGACGTTCCAGTCGTTCTCACGGAGCTTGTGCATGATATACGCTTGCTCGGCCCGGTCCTTGAATTCTCCGAATGTCTCGAAAGCCAGCAAGGCGCCAGCGTCGGAGCGTCCTCCAAGTCGCCCGGGGACGAGCAGATCAACGTCCTCAGCCCGAACTTCCTCGCCGCCGCAGAGAATCAGTAGCCGCTCAACGGTGTTTCGAAGCTCCCGCACGTTGCCTGGCCAGGCGAGACTACGAAGGCGATCTACCGCGTCCTTGGTGAAGCTCTTGGGGGCCACGCCGTCCCGCTTGGAGAGCTGGCCCACAAAGTGCCGAACCAACATGGGGACGTCTTCTCGACGCTCACGCAGGGGCGGAATACGAACGGGGACAACGTTCAGTCGATAAAAAAGGTCTTCTCTGAATTCGCCGTCTGCAATCGCCTGGTCGAGATCCTTATTGGTCGCCGCGATCACCCTGACGTCCACGGCGATCGTTCTTACCCCTCCCACCCGCGTGAGCACGCCCTGCTCCAGTACTCGGAGTACCTTCGCCTGGGCGTCGAGCGACATATCCCCAATTTCATCGAGAAAGAGCGTCCCGCCGTCCGCCTGCTCAAACTTGCCAGCGCGATCCGCGACCGCACCGGTGAAGGAGCCCTTCATGTGGCCGAACAGCGCCGACTCGATCAACTCCGTCGGGATCGCCGCACAGTTCACCTCCACGAAGGGGGCGGAAGACCTGGGGGACAGCCGGTGCACGGCCCTGGCCACCAACTCCTTCCCTGTTCCGTTTTCACCCGTGATCAGCACACGAGCTTCCGTGGGGGCCACTTTTTCGATCCGCTCGACGACCTGACGAACCTGATACGAAGAGCCGACGATCTCATGGCGGCTCTCCACCTGACTTCGCAGGTCCGCGATGCTCTCGGTCAGGCCCTTAAGTTCGAGCGCTCGGCGCAGGGTCACGAGCAATCGATCGGTGTCTAGGGGCTTCTCCAGGAAGTCATAGGCACCCTTCCTTGTTGCCTCGATCGCCGTGTCGATGGTGCCATGTCCAGAGATCATGATCACGACGACCCCCGGTGCCTCCGCGGTTAGCCGCGCCAGGACATCTAGCCCATCCATTCCAGGCATCTTTACGTCTAGGAAGATGACGTCAGGGCGGAAGGAGGGCACCGCCAACAGCCCCTCCGGGCCGTCCTCGGCGGCCTGCACAACGTGCCCTTCGTATTCGAACACCTGCACGAGGGCATTGCGGATACCCTTCTCATCATCAACCACCAATAGGCGCGCCATCAGCCGCCTCCCCCTCCCTCTGACCTTGGGCGCGGGGCTTTTGCGAGCAACACAAGGCTGTCGCGCTGCACGAAAACCGACTCCAACCCGTCTGGCATCGGGACCGCGAGCGCATCTGAAGGGAGGCTGGATGGCCCCCGGCGCCCGAGCCCTTCCAAGACCTGAGAGATCAACCGGCTCGGGATCGGGATCTTCGCCGCCTGAATGCGATCCACCAGCAGCGCGAGATTGCCTTGATCTATCGGGACCAAGGATCCACGCATCTCGATGAGGACGGTGTCGGGCAACAGCCCCAAGATTTGGTCCAGACGCGGCAGCCGAGGGAACGCACTCACCGCCACACGAGCCGAGACCCGGACCTGTCCTCCCTCCAGCGACACAACAGGATCTGCCACGCCTTCCGGCACGATCCCGGGCAACGCATACCGCACCAAGGACGAAAGTTCATCGCCTCCGAGAGACAGTCGGTCACCCAGTTCACCGGCACGAAACTGCTCGAAACGGTCGAGCGTTGCCTCTGCCAATTCGGGGCTTGGCCCCCCGCTGGGCGCCTCAATCACCTGCGGTTGGATGCCGAGCGCACCTTCGATAAGCGGAAAGATCATGGGGCCCCAGCGGAAGCCTGAGTAGGCAACGGCGACAAGGACCAGCAGGGTTCCGAACTTCTTGATCACAGAGCCCTCCGCGTCGTCAAGTGGAGAGCCTCGCGCTTGACACGAGAGAGTAACGGGCCCCTGACTTGGAAAGATGGCTGCGCATCAGATCGATCGTCCGGACCCTGAATTCGCCCTTGAAATCCATGCCCGCCATGACCTGGTCGAGGCCTCGGAACTCTCCGGCACCCCGCTCGTCGGCTCGCCCGAGTGTGATGTGCGGATGGAAAGCCCTGGTTTCAGCCTCGAACCCACAATCGCCGAGTGCCCACTCCAAGTCTTGTTTGAGGCACCGGAGTTCGGGGGTTGCATCAATGGCCAGCCAGATCACGCGAGGGCGTCGGATGGTAGGAAACGCCCCGTAGCCTCCGAAATCCGTCCCGAAGGCTGGGGTCGCGCTGGCGACCTTCTCCATGGCGGCCTCGATGGGCGCCACTTGGCTGGGCCGAACGTCGCCCAGGAACTTCAGCGTCAGATGGTAGTTGTCCATGTCGACCCACTGGACCGGCATCTCACCCTCGAGCAGCGGTTTCGTGCCGCGGAGAATCCGTTGGCGCTCTTTCTTGGGGAGATTCACACCGATAAAAAGACGCATGTTGTCTCGTGTCCTGTAACAGAAGTGACGGCGATCTTCGCTTCATTCGCCGGCCGTCCAGTAGACGACCCACGTCGCCGCCCTCCAAGGTATAGAAATACTCGGTGTGCACCGGGAACCCGGACCTTGTCGTTACACCCCACTCCCTATGCAGTCGATCCGCACCAGCGCGCGAAGCTACGGGTCCGCCGTCCCACGAGACAATGGTTGAGCCATCAACGTCTACTCGCCCGCCCGCTTGCTACAACACCACGATTGGGAGCGGCTTCGGTCGTGATGAGCACCACAGCAACCAAAATGACCGCTGCCGCAAACATTGAGCGACCCGTGAGGGGCTCATCAGCAAGCGCCCATCCTAGGACCATCGCTACGACCGGATTGACGTAAGCGTAGGTGGCAATGCGGGCCGGAGCCACAACTCTCAATAGCCAGATGTAAGCACTGTACCCGACGATCGCACCAAAGAATATCAAGTAGAGAAGGGCAAGAACGGATTTCGCTGTGATGGAGGCAATGACGACCTCAGCGGGCTCCCCGAGCGCCACCGACACGATCGCCAAAAGAACCCCACCGGAGAGCATCTGCATGGCCACCCAAACGCCCGCGGGAGGCAAGTCTCTCACGTGTCTGGAATAGATCGATCCTGCGGCCCACGACATCGCGCCGCCCATGACGATCATGCCACCGAACAGTTCTTGGGGGCCCCCAGCCCCAACCCCCGGCGACCCGGCGAGGGTAGCCACACCTGCGAAGCCGACCATGAGCCCTACAATGGCCCTCCCAGAGGGCGCTCTGCGGCTACCAAAAAGGGTATCAAGGAGCACCATCCATAGCGGCACAGAACTCACAAGGAGCGCCGTGAGGCCGGAAGGCACCCACTGCTCCGCGACGACGACCGCGCCGTTGCCGCCTACGATCAGGAGCCCTCCGGCGATGGCAGCGGCCTTCCACTGCCGCAGCGTCCCGAGCGGCGCGCCCCTCAGTCTTTGCCAGGCCAGGAGGAGACCGCCAGCCACGAGGAACCGGACCGCCGCCATAAAGATCGGCGGGATCGACTCTATGGCCCAGAGAATGGCGAGATAGGTCGACCCCCAGACGAGGTAGATGGCCGCGAACGCGACGAGGACGGAGGCTAGCCGCGGCTCATCCTCTGCCCCGGGGCCCCCGGCCCCAGACGGCTGTGCTATAGACATCGGGTAAAGTCACGCCAGCAGCCTTGGGATTCAATCACGCGCGTGTGCGCCCGATCGTCGGTACGGTGAGGCAGAGCGTTATCCCACGAGCCGGTCCAGATATCGATACTGAAGCGCCTCCGCCACGTGCTCCGCGCGGACGTCCTTCTCACCCGCCAAATCCGCCAGAGTCCGCCCAACCTTTAGAACCCGATGGTAAGATCGTGCCGACAACCCCAGGCGGTCGACCGCCTGTTTGAGGAGCGCCGAGACGTCGCGACTTGGGGAGCACCAGCGGCGCAGCTCGCGGGCGCCCATCTGGCCGTTCGCGAAGACCCCGGCCACCTCCTGGAATCGGGCCTCCTGAATACGTCTCGCCGCCGTAACTCGCCCCCGGATGGTGGCACTTGACTCACCCTGGTTGACACGGGAGAGACTGTCAAACGGGACCGGAGGAACCTGTACATGTAGATCGATGCGGTCGATCAGCGGGCCGGACACACGGCCTAGGTAACGGCGCACCTGTCCTGGGTCGCAGACGCAGCGCCCTGATGGGTCGCCCCAATAGCCGCAGGGGCACGGATTCATGGCCGTGACCAGGAGGATCCGGGCAGGAAAGCGCACTGCGCCGCGCGCCCGCGACAGTTGTACGAGGCCCTCCTCCAGAGGCTGCCTCAAGACATCCAGCACGTTTCGACGGAATTCAGCCAGTTCATCGAGAAACAGGACGCCGTGATGGGCCAGACTCACCTCACCCGGCCGGATGGGGGACCCGCCTCCGATCAGTCCGGCGTCAGTCACGGTATGGTGTGGTGCTCGAAACGGTCGACGAATGACCAGCGGGCCCCCGTCCAATAGTCGGCCGGCCACCGAATGGACCTGGGTAACCTCGAGCGCCTCCTCCAACGTCAGTGGAGGGAGAATCCCGCTCAAACGGCGCGCGAGCATTGTCTTTCCGGATCCGGGGGGGCCGACAAACATGGCGTTGTGGGACCCAGCGGCAGCCACCTCCAGAACCCTCCTGGCCACAGCCTGACCCCGCACATCCGCGAGGTCGGGGCCATCGGCGCAAGCGGGTGCGAGCAGCTGAGCCACGTCCAGGGTCATCTGAGACAGGCGGCTTGAACCCGTCAGATGATCCACGACGGCGCGCAAGGTACTCGCACCAAACACAACGAGTCCGTCGACAACCCCCGCCTCCTGGGCGTTGCCAGCGGGAACGATCACCGAGGTCACCCCCTGGTCACGGAATGCCAGGGCCATCGGTAGCACGCCCCGCACCGGACGCAGTGATCCATCTAAGCCCAATTCTCCCACGAATGCGTGACCCGCCAGCCGTGCGAGGTCCAATCGCCCACTCGCAGCAAGCAATCCGATTGCGATCGGAAGATCAAAAGCCGTGCCCTCTTTGCGAACGTCGCCAGGGGCGAGATTGACGGTAATCCTCCGCGGCGGCAGCGGATAGCCTGTGTTTCGCAGCGCGGCCGCGACCCGTTCCCTTCCTTCTCGGACGGCACCCTGAGGAAGTCCGACCACCATAAACGATGGCAAGCCAGAAGCGAGGTTGACCTCGACGTTCACCATGAACGGCTCTACACCGTGGACGGCGGCTGTTCGGACGTTTGCGAGCATCCTCAAGGGTCGCTTCCAATGCGGGGCTTAGCGATGTTCTTACGGGCCTAATCGCTGCGTGCGGTCTTCGCTTGTGCCACCCCACGCGGGCCCGTACCATGGGGGCGCCGCAAGGTCCCCGAGCCGTCTCGAAACCACACGGAGAGCGTGCATGAAGGTCGCTGTTCTTAAGGAAACACGTCCCGACGAATTCAGGGTCGCCCTGGTCCCGATGGGAGTAAAAGCACTCATCAAGAAGGGACTAGAGGTCTCGATTCAGAGCGGGGCGGGTGAGTCCGCCAGTGTCTCAGATGCCGACTTCAAGGAGGCCGGAGCTACCATCACATCCGGTGTGGCTGAGACGCTGGCCGGAGCCGCTATCGTGCTGGCCGTGAACGCGCCTTCCCTGGATGACTTAAAAGGGATGGCGGAGGGCACGATCCTTATGTCATTCCTCAGCCCTTTGACGAGTCCAGACCTCGTGCGTGCGCTCGTGGCTGGCAAACTCACTGGCATCTCCATGGAGATGGTGCCCCGCATCACTCGTGCACAGTCTATGGATGCGCTCTCGTCGCAAGCGACCGTCGCAGGCTACAAGGCGGTCCTGATGGCTGCCAATCAACTTCCGAAGTTCTTGCCGATGTTCACCACAGCAGCGGGGACGATCCGGCCAGGAAGAGCGCTCGTTTTGGGCGCCGGCGTGGCGGGTCTTCAGGCGATCGCCACGGCCCGCCGCCTCGGGGCCATCGTCGAAGCATTCGATGTGCGCCCTGCCGTGAAGGAGCAGGTGGCGAGTCTCGGAGCGACCTTCTTGGAGTCAGCGGAGGAGGTAGTCGCGGAAGGTGAGGGCGGATACGCTAAAGAGCTTTCGGCGGATCAGCATCAGAAGGAACTCGACCTTATCGCGGGATCGATATCGAACGCGGACATCGTGATTACAACGGCTCAGATCCCGGGACGGGACGCGCCCCTTCTGATCACGGAGGACATGGTGCGCTCCATGCGGCCAGGTTCGGTCATTGTCGACTTGGCTTCGGAGAGCGGGGGCAACTGCGCCCTGACGAAGAGCGGCGAGACCATCGTTGCGCACGGCGTTCAGATCCTTGGACCCCTGAATATCGCTGGATCGATTCCTGTGCATGCCAGCCAGATGTACTCCAAGAACATCGTGACGCTGCTGTCAGAGTTCGTTGACGACGAGGGTGCCTTGAACCTCGACTTCGAGAACGATGTCGTGGGCCCGTCCACAGTCACTCATGCTGGCGAAGTCAGCAACGAGCGGGTCCGCGCCAGCCTCGAAAACGCCGGCTGATGGTCCACGTCGGAGAACACATTCCTACCATAGATTTTCGGGAGAACGCATGGGCGAGTTGATGATCGGGCTGTACGTGTTCGTGCTTGCGACCCTTGCCGGTCGTGAAGTCATCACCAAGGTGCCACCGACCCTCCACACACCGCTGATGTCTGGAGCCAATGCGATCTCTGGGATCGCAATCGTGGGTGCGATCGTCGTGGCCGCGCGCGCTGAAGGCGGGGTACAAATGGCCTTGGGGATCGCCGCGATCGCTATGGCGACCTTCAACGTGATCGGTGGTTTTATGGTCACGGATCGCATGCTCGCCATGTTCAGGAAGAGATAGCCGATTATGACTACTGAATTCATGGTCGAACTGGCCTACCTACTCTCGGCATACCTCTTCGTCGTCGGCCTCAAGCGACTTCAATCCCCTGCCACAGCCCGCGTGGGTAACGCACTGGCATCTCTGGCAATGTTCATCGCGATTATCGCGACCATCGTGGACACCGAAATCCTCTCGTGGAGCGGGATTTTGATCGGAATCGCGATCGGCGGGGTTCTCGGAGGGTTGGCGGCCCGTATGGTTGAAATGACCGCGATGCCGCAACTGGTGGGGATCCTGAACGGATCCGGCGGCGGCGCCTCGGCGCTGGTGGCTGTGGCGGAGTTTCTGAACTCGCCAGGTATCGGCGTGGGCACCCCAGGGGTGACGATCCTCCTTGGCACCCTGATCGGTGGAGTGACGCTCTCGGGGTCATTCATCGCCTTCGCAAAGCTCCAAGAGATCATGACCACCGACCCGATCACGTTCCCGGGCCAGAACGCGTTCAACGCGATTCTCGTGGTCGCGATCGTCTCGGTGGGTGCGATGGTGCTAGGGGTATTTGGGGGGCAGGACCCGACCACGATGTTCTACATCTTCGGCGGCCTATCTTTGGCCCTTGGCATTCTGCTTGTGATCCCGATCGGTGGCGCTGACATGCCGGTCGTAATCTCGTTGCTGAATTCCTATTCCGGGCTTGCCGCAAGTGCCGCCGGTTTTGTGATCGGCAACATGGCGCTCATCATCTCGGGCGCCCTTGTCGGGGCTTCCGGTCTGATCCTTACTCAGTTGATGTGTAAGGGCATGAACCGATCGCTCGCCAACGTTGCGTTCGGTGGATTCGGTGGCGGCGCCAAGGTAGACCGGGCCCTCATCGGAAAGCGGCCAGTGAAGCGCGCTGACGCAGAGGCAGTGGCGGCGGAGCTTGGTTATGTGAATTCGGTGGTTGTTGTCCCGGGCTATGGCCTCGCCGTCGCCCAAGCGCAACATGAGCTGCGCAAGATCGGAGACCTGCTCGAGGCCCGCGGCGTGGACGTGAAGTACGCGATCCACCCGGTTGCTGGCCGTATGCCAGGACACATGAACGTGCTTCTGGCCGAGGCCGACGTCAGCTACGACAAGCTGTATGACCTTGAGGACGTCAACGACGATTTCAGCAATGTCGACGCAGTCCTGGTCGTCGGTGCGAATGACGTAGTGAACCCAGCGGCTCGGGACCCGCAGTCGATCATCGCCGGGATGCCCATTCTCAATGTCGACAAAGCCAGACGTGTGATTGTGATGAAGCGATCCTTGTCCCCGGGTTTCGCTGGGATCGACAACGACCTCTTCTACATGGACAACACACTCATGTTCTTCGGAGACGCGAAGGATCAGATGGCGGAACTGGTCCGAGAGGTCAGGGACCTCGCATAGTCCGAGAGGTCAGGGGCCTCGCTTAGTCCGAGAGGTCAGGGGCCTCGCTTAGTCGCCGCTCAGCCAGCCTGGTCGGCGGCCGCGTCTTCGAGAAGAGTCCAGAGGTCGGCAACGTGGTCCATGGTTGTCTTCAGATTGCCGATCGACGCGCGCAACGCGACGCGACCGCTGAGGACCGTGTGAATCACATACGCCGATCCGGTGCTATTGACGGCATGGAGGATGGCCATGTTGCGCGCGTCCTGAGCGGGGCCATCTAACTCTGGGTCGACGTAGCGAAATACGACTGTGGCCAACGGAGTCGGCGCGACCCGTACCCAGCGGGGCGACGCGTCGATCTGTTCTCCGAGCCATGCCGCCATAGCGACGTGCTCCCTGAGACGCGCGATCAACCCTTCCCTCCCGAAGTACCTGAGGACGAACCAGAGCTTGAGCGAACGGAAGCGTCGACCGAGAGAAAGCCCATAGTCCATGAGATTGCGGGTCTCTGATCCGTCTGGTGCGGACAGATACGCAGGGACAATTGAGAACGCACGGGTGAGCGCCTCGGGCCGCCGACAATACAGCAGCGAACAATCGACGGGCGTAAAGAGCCATTTATGCGGATTCACAACAATCGAGTCTGCTCGCTCCCACCCCGCGAGAAGGCTCCGCAATTCAGGCACGATCGCGGCGGGGCCTCCGTAGGCAGCATCAACGTGGAGCCAAAGGCCATGCTCCCGCGCGATGTCCGCAATCTCGGCAACGGGGTCCATTGACGAACTGGAGGTAGTCCCAAGCGTCGCAACAACCGCCACAGGTCGTAGCCCGGCTGCGCGATCCTGTGCGATCGCCGCACTGAGCGCGTCAGGCCGCATGCGGAATTCGCGGTCAGAAGGTATCGGACGATACCCGTCCCGCCCCAGTCCGAGCGTAAGCACGGCCTTCTCAATGGACGAGTGGGTCTGGTCCGACG
Organism: uncultured Gemmatimonadales bacterium; assembly: GCA_937919655.1. GTDB lineage: Bacteria > Gemmatimonadota > Gemmatimonadetes > Longimicrobiales > Gaopeijiaceae > CALFPJ01. Next base: position 22,782 of record CALFPJ010000079.1, on the reverse strand, counting down.
CGTAAACCCGCCCGGGCTGTTGTCCAAACAGGCCACGCTCGTGCGCGTCCGGATACGCCACTTCTCTCGCAGCAGCCAGAGCATACATCGTAGACGACGACGCGGTGTCGTTGATGACCCCATCAAAGGTCTCGGGGAGTCCGAGAAGTTGACGCAGCCAATCCGCTGTGAGCTCTTCGAGTTCAGTCGCGGCAGGAGAACTCCGCCAGACCATCGCGTTCACGTTGAGCGTCGCCGCAAGCATCTCACCCAAAACACCTGGCCCCGATCCGGTGATCGAGAAGTAGCCAAAGAACGCTGGGTGGTTCCAGTGCGTGATACCCGGCACGATTAACGCCCTGAAGTCAGCCAGAACCACGTCGAGTGGTTCCCCGACCTCGGGCGGATGCTCGGGAAGCGATCTACGAACGTCCCCGGGCGCCACATTGGGAAGCACTGGCAGTTCGCCAACGCCACCGAGGTAATCGGCCATCCAGTCGACGGTCTCCCTCGCATACTTCCTGAATTCCTCAGGAGGGAGGTCCCCGGTGGGCGGTGTCGCTTCCGCGGGCACTAGCGAGCCGCCAACGCCAGCGTGCTAGTGCTCGATGTCACGTGCATCGGACGACCCTGCACCTGGGGCACAGATCGCCTTTACCTCACGTCGAATCACAGCGAGCTGCTCCATCACGCCAAGCGTCACCTCCGGCTCGGAGGAGAGCGTCTCATCAGCGTCGGCATCGAAGAGTTGGAAGAAAAGGGCATCTGTGTGGCCCACGCTTCCGTGTGTGACCACCCTGTCGATCGCCCGGTTGAGCAAGAGAATATCGCGCAAAGACAGCCGCGCCCGCCCAGCCATCGGCGGAGCGCGATAGAGGTCTCGGATGACCAATTCCCTCAGGATCTGGAGCTCTTCGATTACCTCACCAGCTGCAAGTCCCCTGCTCGCGGCGGCCCGCCCGAAGAGTTCAGCAGCGCTCAACCAAAGTGGCTCCACCTCCCGCCTAAAGGGCCCAAGCACGCGCACCAGCAACTCGCACAACACCTCGACAAACGAGTCGACGACTTGATCCCATTCAGAACCACCGACGGCATCACGGGCGCGTATTCGCACTAGCCATTGCATGCGAACGGACGGCAGTCGTTGTTCCAGCCAAGCAGCCAAATCCAGGGGTGCCGAGCCTGACTTCTCGCCGGGCGCGGCCGCCCTTTCACGATGGGGCACAAGATCAGTCGAGTAGTTTGGCATCCGGTCCACGAACGAGGGACGCAACAAGACCCGAGGACGCTTTAGGACCTCGGTGGGGCAGGAAGATGCTGCCTTCCGGAGGCGGAAGCCAGGGCCTACTCGGCCGACCCTCTCCAGGCCCGAACATGCAGCGAGACGACGGTGCCGTGCCCAACACGGCTGGTCACGGTCACGGTTCCACCCCAGGTCGCGACGAGCCGTTGGACGATCGGGAGCCCCAATCCCGCACCTTTGGATCGAGTCGAAAATTGAGGCTCGAAAATGCGAGGCAGCAAGGCGTCAGGAATGCCGCCACCATCGTCGACCACTTCTATGTCCACCCCGCCGTCTTTGGCCACGCTTCCGACGATCCTCACGGCGCCGCCTGTCTCAATCGCAGCACGCGCGTTCTCCAGGAGGTTGATCAAGACCTCCTTCAACTCCGACGGACGCGACGACACCGTCGGAAGCCCGTCCGGGATCTGTTTCTCAAATTTCCATCTGTCAGACAAGGACCCACCATAGAGGGCGATGACGTCTTCCACGACTGACGGAACGGAGACCTCAACCAACGGCGTCTGACCCTGGTCTCCTGGTGCCCCAAAGCGCGAAAAGCTTTGCGCGATTTCCGCGAGTCGGTCGATCTCGGCAAGCATGGCATCGGCATTCTTGACGAGAATTTGGTCGAAATCCGGCCGTCCGTCCTGCCAGGCCCGACGAATGTGTTGGATGCTCAACTTGATCGGCGTGAGCGGGTTCTTCACCTCGTGCGCGACTTGCCGAGCCATCTCACCCCAGGCGAGCACACGCTCCGTGCGGAGTTCATCCGTCACATCGTCAATAGCGATAACAGCGCCACGTCGCGTTCCGATGCCACCAAGTCGCCGTGCACGGACCCGGACCCGACGGTCACCTGATTGAAGCTCGGTGTCGGCTTGTTCGTGGGCGCCGGCGAGGAAACGCTCCAGCCATGGCACCAGAACCTCGGCGACTGGCCCCTGGCTGGGCACCGTACGCCCAACGAACACCTCTGACCCGAGCAGTTCCTCCGCCGAGGGGTTCACCAGGAGCACCCTCCCCATCGAGTCCAGCGCAACCATGCCAACCGCGGCCTCATCCATGATCGCCTGCGTTCGCCGGGACGTCCTGACCAACTGGCGCCGAACGCGGCGCAAACGTCCAACCATCCGGTTGAACGCGCGGAATACAGACCCGAACTCGTCGACCCGCGAACTTGGTAGCCGCAGGGCCAGGTCGCCCGAACCGACGCCCTCCGAGGCCGCCTGCAAGGCCCGGATCGGACTGGTCAATGCTCGTCCAGCCAGCCAGGCTAAGACTAGAGAAAGAGCAGCGCCGACGAGGACGGCAAACCCAAGTAGCTCGATGAGGTCCGTCGTTTGAATGGCGGTCGTGCCAGCCTGAAGGGGTACCTGCGCACCGAGGATGTCACCGTCCGGGAGACGTCGGTACGCGGTGACGTATCTCCAGCGCCCCAGCGAGGTCTCCGTGAATTCGCTGATCCCCTCCCGTCCATCTAGGAGCAGATGTTGTGGCATCGGCATCCAGCCCTCGTACAACCCAAGCTCGACGAGTTCTGCGACCGAGCCTCCGCCCCTCAACTCTCCATCGCGGTACTCGAGGAGTTCGGCCCTGACCTGGCGGGCGAGCCGCTCCATTCTCGTGCCAGGCGGGACATCCAGGGACAAATACCACCCAGCCGCATCCTCGACCACGCGCTCGGCGATCACCCGAGCGGAGCGTGCAGAGGCCTGTGCTAGCGTCCGGTAGGCAAGCGTCCCGAACAAGGCGTTCGCAAGCACAAAAAAGCCAAAAAGAGCAAGCGTGACCCGAGCGCGGAACGAGATTACCAGGCCAGATATGCGCATGTCTTGAGGGACAACATCCCGAAGCAACGCCCTGCCCCCCAACCAAAATCCGAAGAAGATTACTAGGTTCAGGAGCACGAGCAGCGATCCACGAGCGATCGCCAGCAAATACCCAGGGAGATCGATCCGCCGATGGGCGTGGTAGGTCGCATTTTCGAACTCAAGCGCGATTTCGCCCTGCCAGCCCGAGGCCGTACGGACCCATCGCAACGACTCGCGGCCTCGGGGGTCACCCGGGAGCAACTGGATAAGCGTCACGGGCGCCCACGACCCCCCGGTCGCTGCTCCCATGAGCGCGCTGAGGGGAGAGCGGGATGGATCCGGAGCGACCGGTGGCGCGATGACGGTCAACACGCCGCCGGCAGACAACGGGAGCGACAGCACGTAGCGCGCGTCGTCGCGGTTTAGCGGAATCACCCTCAGTCCGCCCGAACCCCGCGCCTGTTCTACTAGATCATCAATGAAACCGGGCTCATCTGGGCCAACGCCGATCCGCAGTTCTTCTCCCTGTTGGCCGTCGTCCCCCCAAATCGTAAGTCGTAGCGCGTAAGCCTCTTCGGAAAGCCCGCTGGCGCGCCAGGCCCCATACATGATGTCAACCTGCGACTTACCGGAGCGCTCAAGCGTGTCCGCGACAGCCCCGAGCCGCATGAGCCCACGTTCAAGGGCGGGGTCCCCCGGGGTTGCAAGGCGCGTGAGCAGGACCTCTCCGTCGTCCACCAAAGCTCCGACTAGGGCCGCCCAGGTCACGGGTATCGCCGCAGAGCTGGCAAGTACCCCGGCGGCCAACCACCCGATAAGGGGACGCTGCCATCCCGGCCAAGCGCCCATGCACGCTGCCATGGCCACCGCCGGAACCGCCCACAAGGCCGGCCACCACACCGGTACGTCCATCGTCATCGACGCCAGTACACCGCCGGCCATGCTTAAAAGAGCGGCCCCCAAAACGCCGAGCACCAACATCGTGCGACGGGAGCCTTCTCGGCTACGAGCGAACGCGAACGCGGAGCCGGCGATCAAGGTGAGTAAGCCAGCCACAGCAGTGTTATAAACGATGAACTCCAGCCGCCCGCCCGCGAGGCCTAGCGGTCGTAGCCCATGCCCTGCCCATGCAGCGGTGACCGGAAAGAGCACCCCAACCATCAATCCGGATCCCCACGCAGGCAGTTCGAATCGCGGTCTGGGCAGCAGCGCCACGGCTGTAAAGCCGGCCAGGATCAGGAGTGCGAATCTTCCGAGCGTGATGGGGAGCGGGCCAGGAAGGACGAAAAGAGACGGATCGAACAGCGGGGCCAGTCGCTCGATATGCTGAAACGGCAGGAAACCCGCTGCGAACAGGAGTCCACCGGCCGCGACGGTCGCGGCAGCTCGACGCGGCGGACCTCCGACGGACAAAAGAAGCCAGGCCAAGAGAACGGCGATCGAGATAAGCGCCTGCCAGCGGCCCATCACCCTCTCGATCCGCACCTCGGCTTCAGGGTGCTCCACTACAACGCTGAGAATCCTCGTTCCGTCCGCAGATTCCAGATCGAACACGCCCTCCGAATACGATGGAGATTCACGACTGACGTGCACCGCCTCTCCCGTCGCCCGGGAGAACTCCGTGGCAAAGTCCCCCAACTCAGCTTCGAGCGCGGGAGACACGTCGGTCCGCAGGAGATGAGCAGCGACCGCGACGCTCCCGTCATCGGCGACCGCGGTTACATACAGGTATCCGAACAACGGAAGATCACGGTACATGTACCGCTCGCTTCCCGACTGCGCCTCCTCCGGGACATGGCCTCGGTGGACCCCGTCCCACACAACCAAGGCTCCGCCCGAGTTGTAGAGGGCCAAGGCCTCGGCGCCGAACTGCTCACGGATGTCTTTGACAGTCGTTTCGTCGGCAGGCTCCGTAAACGACGAAATCGAGGCACGGATTGCTCGGGCGTGGGCCGCGAGTGAGTCGGCGGCCGCCTCGGCGCTTGCCAACCGCTGCTCCAGGGCAGCGTTGAGTCTTATTCCGACCTTCTCCTCCTGCGCCTCCCAGTAGTCATCCCAACGGGTGGAGAGCCCCGCCACCTGGCGTTGGGCGCCGAATCCCGCGAGGATGGCAAAAATGAGGACCACGGAGCCACTTCCCCACGCCGGACCTTGCCGTCTCGGGCCCCACACGGTCGCCGCCGTCAGACCCGCCGCCGCAAGGACGAGAGGGGCGAACCCGGGCGAAGCGGTCCAAAGGGCGAGGGCAGCCAGTCCGATCCACGGGCCTAGCCAGCCGGACGCCCTCCTCACATGCCTGAACCTTCGAAAGGTGGAAGCTCTTGGCGTCATTCGCGCTCGATGCGCTGAGTTGGCCGGAAGTCGGCCGCAACCTGGCACGAGATCCGCGACTGATCTTGGTTGTCGGTGCGTTGGGTCAACACGGTCCTCACCTGCCGTTGGGTGCGAACGTCCGCATCGCCGAACACGTAGCGAAGCGGGTTTCCGAGCGCCTGAGCATACTTCGAGCGCCCACGTTCTCCTACGGTGTTTCGCCCGGCGGAGGTCCCTTCGCCGGAGCAAGCGGCCTTCGGAGGAAGACCCTTCATCGGGCCATAAACGAGTTGCTCGCTGGGTGGGAAGACGACAGCGTCGCCGAGTTCGTAATCATAACCGCCCATCGCTATGAGCCTCACCTGGAGGCGCTGCTGATGGCGCTCACGGGCACTGCGACCAATAGCGTCTACGACCTCTATCAGATAGACGTTCGCGATGTGCTTGAATCGGACCCTGAAATCGAGCACGGAGGAGAACTCGAGACATCTCTCTTGCTTCACCTCGCTCCTCAGTTGGTACGAGTTGGAGAGGCTGAGGACTTCGTGCCCGAACCCAAGACTCTGCGAAGATACACCCGAGGCAGAGTGCCGACACCCTCGCGTGAATCCCGGGGAATCGTGGAATTTCCGAGTCTCGCCACGGAAGAAAAGGGTCGGATTGTCTTTGAGCGCTGCGTTGCCGCTCTGGTCGGGGCTTTGCGCACCCGCAGTGTGTGAGCCTGGGGAAGCGAACGCAGCGGACGTGAGGGTGTAGCATACGCATGGGCAACAAAATATCGAGTCTGTTGATCGTGGCCGCGCTGATTGGCCCCGTGCAGCCGGCCTCGGCGCAAAGCGTCGTCGTAGATCAGGGCACATTCTCTATCGAGATTAACGGGGTCGCGCTCGGGTCAGAAGAATTCTCCATTCGCCGAGCCGGGTTTGGAAACGACGCGGCCTTTATCGCCGACGCGGTGGTGAAACTCCGCGACGAGCGCGGTCAGCGCGAACTGCACCCATTGTTGCGAGCGACCGCCCCGGCGGGAGCCTCAGACGGCTATCAGCTCAAGGTGACCGGCTCGGCCCCAGTGGAAGTCACGATGAACCTGGTCGGACCTCGGTTCGTATCTCGCTTCGAATTACCCGAAGGGCAAGAAGAACGTGAGTTTCGCGCCCGCCGGAACACCCGAATACTCGAGTCGATGGTCGCCCACCACTACTACTTCCTCAGGGATCTGCGGGAAGGTGATCACACCGCCGTCATCACCCCCCTTGAGCGAGTCGAGATCTCTTTGCTGGTGGGCCCTTGGCTCGAAGAAGAACTGAGCCTCGGCCGAAACATTGTGCCCGCACGTCGCGTGTCGTTCTCCTCCGACGGGACCCAACGAACGGTGTGGTTCGACCGGCAGGGCCGGGTCCTCCGCGTCGATATTCCAGCCCTCGGATACGTGGCGGTGCGGGCAGACCTTGTCGGATAGACCGTAATCGGGCTTCTCTCGCCCTTCGGTCCGGTTAGATTTTTGTGGCATGGGAACGGCGTGGAATATGAAGAAACCACGCGATTGCCGCGTAGAGACCCAAGGGGCGATAAACCGCCCATCAATCACTCGAAACCTTCTACGAACACGTGGCGTAGGGACGGTATCGGCCCGATGCTTCACACAGGGGTTTTTTTGAGAATTAGGCACGGCGCACGCGCGCTGCTACTGATATTGGTCGCGACCGAATCGGTCACTCTTGGCGCACAGGAAAATGTGCCCGCTTCTCTGTCGCTCGCAGAGGCGATGGAGATCGCGCAGCGCAATAACCCGACGTATCTGCAGACGCAGAACGACGAGCGGTTGGCTGATTGGGACGTACGCCAAGCTTACGGCGCGCTTCTTCCAACCGCATCCGCCAACTCTGGTGTGTCATGGCAGGGTGCCGGGGCGCAGCAAATTGGAGGGTTGACCCTCGGCGACCTGGGGATCGGCGCCCAGCCCAACTACTATTTTTCCAACTACAGTCTGAACTTCAACTACTCGCTCAACTGGGCCAAGGTGAAGGCGCCGGCACAAGCAAAAGCGCAGCGTGGAGCGACACTCGCACAGATCCGCATCGCTGCGTCGAACCTCGTGTCACAGGTGACCGGAGCCTACGTGGAGGTGCTCCGCCAGCAGGAGGCGGTGCGCCTGGCCCAGCAGCAATTGGAGAATAACCAGTTTAATCTCCGGCTCGCCCAGGGCCAGCTCGAAGTGGGGTCGGTAACCCCCATAGACGTGGGGCTCGCTGAGATTCAAGTAGGGCGTTCTGAGGTGGGCGTCCTCCAGTCCAGCAACTCGTTGGAGACGGCACGCATGCGGCTGCTCCAGCAGATGGGTGTGCGGGTCGATCAACAGGTCGAGCTCGCTACAGGCTTTACGTTGTCCGAGCCGGCCTGGGACCTCGGTGATCTCACCGCCATCGCGTTGGCGCAGAATCCAACACTCGAGGCACGCCGACGCAGTAAGGAATCTGCAGAGATAGGGGTCAGTTCGGCACGCTCGGCCTACTACCCGTCGGTTTCCATCAACACGGGGCTGAGCGGTTTCGCCCGCCAGGCCAGCAGTACGGACTTCCAGGTAGCTCAGGCTCAGGGACAGATCGCGGGCGCCGTGGCTCAGTGCCAGTCAACCAACGATCTATACTCGCGCCTCGCGGATCCCCTCCCTGCGATGGACTGCTCTCGGTTCGTGTTCACCGACGCGCAACGCCAGGCTATCGCGGGTAACAACTCCGCCTTCCCATTCGGATACGAAAGTTCACCCACGAGCGTCTCCCTCTCCCTCAGTATTCCGATCTTCCAGGGGCTAAGCCGTCAACGGAATCTGGAGGCTGCCCGCCTGCAGCGCGACGACCTTGCGCAACAGGTTCGTGAACAGGAGCTCGGCCTCCAGGCCGACCTCTCTATCGGTCTCGCCAACGTGCGCACGGCGTATCAGAGCGCCTTGCTGGAAGAACGAAACCGGATTCTTGCCCAGCAACAGCTCCTCCTGGCTCGCGAGCGTTACCAGCTCGGCGCGATCACCTTTGTCGAACTCATCGACGCTCAGACGCTTTTCGCTCAGGCCGATCGGGATCAGATCATCGCGGTATTCGCATACCACGACACCGTAAACAGCTTGGAGGCGCTCGTTGGCGCCCCCCTCCGAAACTAAGAGACCGTCCGACCTATGCAGACTCGAACTAAAGTCATCATCGGCATCGTCCTCGTGGTTATTCTCGCCTCCGCAGCAGCTCTTTCTGCCAAGCGCGGAAACGACCGAGGTGTAGAGGTCCGAGTCGAGGCTGTCCAAACGCGTGATCTCGTAGAAGTTGTTACCGCGAGTGGCAATATCCGGGCGCGGAGGACCGTCGACGTCAGCTCGGACGTCTCGGCGAAAGTCGCGGAACTTCTGATCCGCGAGGGTGATGACGTGGTCCACGGACAAGTTCTCTTGCGTTTGGTCCAAGACCAGTACCGGGCAGCGCTCGCGCGTTCGCAGGCATCCTTTGCGCAGGCCCAAGCCCAGCAGGCGCAGCAAAACGCCAACCTGATTCGTTCCCAGCGGGATCTGGATCGTCTACTCAACTTGCGCGCCCGGGACTCGGTCCTCGTAAGCGGACAACAGGTCGACGACGCGCGGACGAATGTCGACGTCGCCGAGGCGACGCTTTCGTCGGCAACGCACGGTGTCTCCCAGGCGCAGGCCGGGGTAGATGAGGCAGAGGAGCAGCTGTCGAAGACTGTCTTCATTGCTCCTATGGATGGGAGGGTCACGCGCCTCAACGTTGAAGAGGGCGAGACCGTCATCATCGGGACCATGAACAATCCGGGCAGTCTTGTGCTGACGATCTCCGACCTCTCTGTGATCGAAGTGGTCGTACAGGTCGATGAAACCGACGTCTCTGACATCTCCTTGGGTGACAGCGCCACGATCCGCATTGACGCGTTCGCGGACGGAGAATTCACAGGACGCGTGACCGAGATTGGCAACTCGGCAATTAACCCTCCATCCGCACAGGCGGCCGGGCAGCAGGCCGCAATCGACTTCGAGGTCGTGATCACGATCGACCAGATGGATGTGAATCTGAGGCCGGACCTGTCCGCGACCGCCGATATCGTCACCGAGAAACGCGAAGGCGTACTGACGGTCCCCATCATCGCGCTCACCGTTCGTGAGGAGACCGACTCCACATCTACCGCAAACGACGAAGCGGGCTCAGGCTCGACGAAACCGACGGACGCCGAGGGTGTCTTCGTCGTCAAGGACGGCGTAGTGGCGTTCACTAAGGTCACTCGGGGAATCGCGGGTCAGGAGTACTTTGAAATCCTGACCGGACTGAATGTCGGGGACTCCATCGTGGCGGGACCCTACCAGCGTATCCGACAGTTGCGCGAAGGCGACGCCGTGAAGCCCACCACGGATCCCGCGGCGAACTAGTGCCAATCGGTATCAGCAGCGTGGCACCGGATCGCGACCGGGAGAGAACCGCGCTTTGAACATCTGGGAGGGCGTCGCCCTCGCGATGAACCAGCTTCGCAGTGAGAAGCTGAAGAGCTTCTTCAGTCTCCTGGGCGTAATCCTCGGGGTGATGTTCTTAATCGTCGTCGTGACCATCGTCGAAGGTCTGGATCGCTACGTCCGCGAAGAGGTTACGTCCCAACTCTTCGGCATCAACACGGTGACGGTTCGCCGATGGCCGAACATCAGCATCAATACGGACCGGGAGGAGTGGCGGCAGCGGCTACGCTCCCCACGTCTGAACTATGATGACGTGGAAGCGATCCGAAACGGACTAACAATCCCTGTTCGGGTTGCCGTCGAGAGCAGCACTTCGTCCGATGCGGTCGCGGAAAACGGGCGCACCGCCACAGGTGTGCGGGTCACCGGCGCCAGCGCCGAGATCTTTGAAATTCGTGCCCTAACGGTTGAAAAGGGTCGTGCCTTCAGCCCCCAGGAAGCGGACGCAGGCGTGCCTGTGGTTGTTCTTGGAACAGAGACCGCGGAGGTCCTCTTCGAGGACGTCGACCCGATCGGTCGCATCGTGCGATTACGTGGCTTCCCCTATCGCGTCATTGGGGTGCTCGAAGAACGCGGGTCGCTCTTCGGTGAGTCGTTGGACAACTTCGCGATCGCTCCGGCTCTGTCGCCAATCAAATCTGTGACGGCCCCCCGGGGAGTCGTTTCGCAGATCATTATACAGACCATAGATCCAGATGCCCTCCGCGAGGCTCAGGGCCAGATAGAGGGTATCATGCGCTCTCGTCGCTTGCTCCCTCCTGGCGACCCAAATAATTTCTCCGCTGAAACGGCAGAAGATGCCATCAGCTTCTGGGACAACATCTCTAGGATCCTCTTCACTGCCCTTCCGGGGCTAGTCGCAATCTCGCTCGTGGTGGGCGGAATCGTGATCATGAACATCATGCTCGTGTCGGTCATGGAGAGGACTCGGGAGATCGGGATCCGAAAGGCCCTGGGTGCCCGCAGGCGTGACATTTTGACACAGGTGTTGATCGAATCGGCGACACTTTCAACCGTGGGGGCGATATTCGGCGTTACTGTGGGCATCGGCATCGCCCTGCTGGTCGCCGCACTCTCGCCGATGCCCGCCGGGGTGAGCGCCAAGTGGATCACGGTCGGAGTGATCCTGGGGACGTCGGTTGGGATCATCTCGGGGGTATATCCGGCCCTACAGGCCTCGAAGCTCGACCCGGTGGACGCGCTTCGATATGAGTAACCAGCCAGGGAGTCGCGGCGCGTCGGGATTGACGTCCCTTCGCGAGGGATTGCTCATCGCCTTCGATGCGATGCGTGCGAACATGCTCCGTTCGGGGCTAACAATTCTTGGCGTCGCGGTTGGCGTCGCGGTTGTTGTTGCGCTGGCTGCGTTGATCACGGGGATCCGCAGCAGCGTGATGGAGGCATTCGAGTCGGCCGGCCCGAACAACTTCATTGTGATGAGGTTCGACTTCACCGCCGCGCGTAGCTCAGACGACGGAAACAACCGCCCTCCGTGGTGGAACAAGCCAGAGATTACACCCGAGGAGGCCAGGCGCATCGAGGAGCTTCCGACCGTCGAGAACGCGCTCTTCAATTTCGGTGGATTCTCAGTCGACATGGACTTTGAAGGGCATAGCGTCCGTGATGTAAACTCGTCAGCTACGCAGGCTGGGTGGCCAGCATACCAAACGGGTGACTTCATTGCCGGGCGTGACTTTACTCCGGCCGAGGTCGAGCAAAACCGCGCGGTGGTGGTCATCTCTTCGGAGCTCGCCACTGAATTGTTTGGTCAGAGGGATCCCCTTGGCCGCCGTGTGCGGGCGTTGTCCGGGCGTGGCACGCAGGAGCCGTTCACAGTCATCGGGGTCTTCCAGCCGGAGGACAACGTCTTCACTGCGGCGATAAAACACTTTGCGATCTTCCCCTGGACCGCAGCGAACCGGCGCCTTCGTCAGTCGCTTTGGCAGGCTACGATTCAGGTGGTCCCCGCCGAGTCGGTGACCCTGGGGCGGGCTCAGGATGACGTGATCGCGACGCTGCGTGGATTGAGAGGCCTTGGGCCTCGAGAAGAGAACAACTTCGCGTTGCTGGCGAGCGCACAAATCCTTAATCTGTTCAATCAGCTCACGGCGGTATTCTTCCTAGTGATGCTCGCGCTCTCGTCTGCGGGCCTCTTAGTGGGCGGCGTGGGTGTCATCGGGATCATGCTGATTAGTGTTACCGAGCGCACCCGCGAGATCGGTGTGCGAAAGGCCCTCGGTGCGACGCGTCGAGAGATCTTGTGGCAGTTCCTCGTGGAAGCCTCCGCGATGACCGCTGTTGGCGCTGCGGTCGGGATGCTGATCGGCTGGGGGATCGCATCCGGCGTCGCAGCGCTGACGCCTTTGCCGGCCCGAATTCCGATTTGGGCCGTCGGAGCAGCGCTGGCCATGGCGACCTTCACCGGCATGATCTTCGGGCTCCTCCCCGCCATGCGGGCGAGTCGCCTAGACCCGGTCGACGCGCTGAGGCACGAATGACCGAACCGCTCGACCTACTGGCCATCATGGCCCACCCCGACGACGCTGAGCTTCTCTGCGGGGGGGCCCTGATCAAGAGCGCCGCAGCGGGGCGCCGAGTCGGCGTCCTCGACCTCACCGCCGGTGAGATGGGCAGCACTGGCTCACCGGAGGTACGCGCCCTCGAAGCCGCGCGAGCTGCAGAAATCATGGGCCTCGCCGAGCGCCGCTGCGCACACCTCCCTGACTCAGCGCTGGAGAACGACAACGAGACGCGGCATGTGGTCGCCGAGCACCTCAGGGCACTGAGGCCACGGGTTGTCATCACGCATTGGAAGGTCGGCCGCCACCGCGACCATCGACTCACGTCAGAGATCGTCCGTGACGCCTGCTTCCTAAGCGGGCTCAAGAAGCTCGACGGGCCCGGCGAGCCATTCCGCCCGACCAAACTGGTCTACGCCACGGCATTCCGTGAGGACGTATCGCCCGACTTCGTCGTGGATATCAGCCCACACATTGAGGCACGCATCCAGGCGATCGAGGCCTATCAGTCACAGTTCGACGGCGCGGTCCAGGCTGGCGAAGTTTTTCCCGGTGGAGAGCGTCCATTGGCGGACCAGATCCGGGCTCAGCTGGCGCACTACGGGTCGCTGATCCGAGTTGCTTATGGGGAGCCGTACTGTGTGGACGAGGTGCTGGAAGTTGGGGATCTCGCGGACCTCGGTGTGAGCAGCTTTTAGTTCATGGGGGCGGTCGGGGTATGTGCCCTCGGCTAGGGCGCTGCCTCGGTCCCGGGTTGTCTCGTCCCGTTGTTACTTACTCCAGTCCTCCTTTCTTTCGTCGCGTTCGCTCCGAGGCATAGCCTCGCGCCTAGCCGTGGGCACATACCCCGACCGCCCCCACGACGGGTGGGGCACACCGGGACACCATTCATTGGGTCACAACTGCATTGGACGGCTGTCGCCGGTTCTTTTGATCCCCTGCACCGCCCGCTCGCCACCCGACGGACAAGCCAAGGGCGGCCACGCACCTCCGCCGCCCCACCTGCCCGCCCCCGTGCCCACAAGAGAGGAGATGTGTGTGTGTCTCCCGCTCGGTAGGGAGCCCGCATCGCGCTCCCTACCGCGCGAGGCTCGGGGCTCTGCCCCGGAGCGAGCGAACGAAAAACGTGAAGAAAAAACGAAGTAAAAGGGAACCAGGACATACCCCGCCTCCCGCTGCCCAGGCCCCGTCCCGGTCGCCCGCACGGGGTTGGCGCAACATCCGGTCACTCGCCCCGCATCGACGTATCTCTCTCAGGATCGTAGGTTGGGCCGAACACCCCTAGTGGAACGCACCAACCCGGAGTCACACGATGTCAGCTTCGCGACACCTACTCCTGCTGACGCTACTGTTTGCCCCCCTTCCCGTGATCGCGCAAAGCACTGACACCGAGCGAGTCTCCGGTGTGGTCCGCGACGTCGAGAGCGGTACCGCCCTTCAGGGTGTCACTGTGGGAGTCCAGGGGTCTGACAATCAGGTGTCGACCGACCGGCAAGGCCGTTTCTTTCTGCGCGACGTACCTGCCGGGATATGGACACTCGAAGTCGAGTTCGCTGGGTACGGAGCCCGCACATACGCCATGGATATCGAGCCCGGCGGCTTCGCCGAGGTCGAGATCAATCTGTCGGCGGAGGCTGAGGCTGAGGCCGAGGCGGCGCTCGCCAACCCTTCGAGCACGGATCCCGCGCGGAATCTGGGGCAGGTCGCGGAGGCAGAGCAGATCGCCCGCCTGATCGGCTCGGTCCGCAGCCTCGGTGAGCTCATTCAGCGCTCCGCGCCGGCGTTGCGCTCCCGGGACGCCGCTGGCTTCGTTGGCTTCGGCCTCTGTCTCGAATTCAGGAGCTCCGGCGTGCGCTCCGGCAACTCGCTCATCGTCGGTACCGGCGAAGAGGACTTCGGTTGTCTCCATCCGCGCATCTTCCTCGATGGCATTCAGGCCCAGGACCCTTCCGCGATCTATGAGCTGAGCGCGCTCGGCGACATCCGACGGATCCAGGCCATTCCCTCGAGTGAGGCCGGGGCACGCTTCGGCTCCGCACCCCACGGAGTGATCCTGGTCGAGACCCGGTTCATGGCCGATCGCCCGACCCCCGTGGACATCGGCATTGGCAACACCATCTCGGCCGCGGGCCGTCCGTACGTGTCACGCAACCGCGCGTCGTTCGACTGGAGTCAGGACCCGGCGGGGCACCCGTTCGCCCGCACGATGGTGGGCTCGCTAATTGGAAACGCCATCGGCCTCGCAGCTGGCGTGTCGCTGGGCAGAAAGTGTGTCTTCATTGAGGACCGGACGCTCGATATCGCCTTCTCGTGCGGAAACGCGGGGGTGGCCGGCGTGAGCGCGGCTGCCATCGCGCTCCCTGCGTTGGGAAGCGCCGTGGGCGCACATTTCGCAGGAAGAACAGACATGTCCGTCGGGAAGCTCGTTCCCGCGTTGGTCGGGGCGGGCATGGGCGTGCTGCCTGGCTATATCTTCTCCCTGTCTACGGTGGGAGACGGAGTCCAGACGATGAACGCGGTCGGGAAAGTGTTCCTGGTCGTAGGGACCCCGCTTCTCACATCGCTCGCAGACAAAATGTTCCGCGCGCTTCGATAGCGCCGAAGCCGGATTCTCCAGGGACGATTCGGGGATCGGACACCTCTGTGCGCGTCCGGCGTATTCATAGGCAAGCTACCCGGAGTCGAGGGTACGGTGATGCCGGAGGCAGTGAATTTGGGCCCAACACCCCCATCATTGGCGATCGTCCGAGCCGCAGCAGTCTTCCTGGCGGCTGCAGGGACTACGCTCGCGGTACACGACCTGAGCGCTCAGGTCACGAGCGATGTTTCCGGTATTGTGATCGATGTCGATACCCAGACCGGGATCCCCGACGTGATCCTGCGTGTCCTCGGTACCGACGTGTCCGCGGCGACCGACGCAGAAGGACACTTCGTCATTCGCGGGGTGCCATCTGGTGAGTGGATGCTCCGGGTCGACCACCTGGGCTACGGTGCCTTCGAGCACTCGATCACGGTGGCGACCGACGTCACGGTTTCGCTCGAAGTACGCCTCGCTCCGCAGGCGATCGAGATCGAGGCGCTCATCGTCGAGGGAGAGACCACGGTCCAACGGGAGCAACGTACGACGGGCGCGGGCGTCTGGGAGGTGACGCGCGAAGAGATCGAGCGTTCGGTGGGAACGAGCCGACATATGGGTGACCTCATCCGCCAGACGGTACCCGGTATAAGGATGCGACAGTCGAACCAGTTCGCGGGTCAGGATGTCTGCCTGGAATTCCGAGCGGCAGCAAGCATTTCCATCGTGAACGCCAAAGCCTGTGCGCACCCAATGGTCTTCGTCGACGGAGTACAGGTCTCCGACCCGAACTTTCTCTACGGCTCGATCGGCCTGGCGAACCTCCATCGCATCGAGGTCATTCCACCGGGATCTGCAGGCGCGCGCTACGGCACGGGTTCGCTCTATGGAGTGATTCTGATCGAGACAGCACGGCCCGGGCGTATCAGAGCGGACCCGGGCCGAACGGTTTCCGCCTTCTCGGGTCGCCAGAGGCTGACCTTCGACTGGGATCAAGACCCGGCCGGCCACCGTACCGGACGGGCCATTGTGGGTGCGGTCCTCGGTAATGCCGCGGGCTTGGCGTTGGGCCTCACGCTCGCCCGGCAGTGCATCTCGATTCAGAGCGAAGAGATCCAGACGACCTGCGCCGGCGGAGCCAACTTCGCTGCGGGAGCCGCGGCCTTCGCCCTGCCGGCGATGGGGAGCGCCTGGGGCGTTCGTCTCGGTGGCGGGACCGAAAGTTCGGTCGGGCGCATCCTCCCGGCCCTGATGGGCGCCGGGATGATGCTTTTCCCAGGTTACGCGTTTTCCATGTCCACAGCTGGCGGAGACGTCCGGCTCGTGAATGACATCGGTTACGGCTTCATCGTTCTCGGAGTGCCGCTCGCCGTCACCATCGCCGACAAGTTGTTCAGAGCACTCCGGTAGCGTAGATCAGAAGACGATCGAGGTGAACGAGAACACGTAGCGCAAGGTTCCCCCCAGTGACATCGTGGCGCTCTGGTCATAGGGAGCCTGACCACTGTCCAAGTCGACACGGAGCCGGACCTGAGCCGCCACCGTATCGAAGTTCGTCAGCGCCACGACAACGCTTCCCAACTTCGTGAGCGCGATGGTGGCATCGTAGGGAAGATCGATGAAAAATGTGTCGGCCTGCTCGATCACCTGAAGGGGCTCGAATGTGATGTCGTCCGGGATCTCGTAGAAGTCCGTGGAAACCACGAGCTGGAGCGGAACCGGCGCCGTCCCCTCGACCCTCACACGTACGGAGGTCGGCTTCACATCGGGTTGCGTTCCCGTCGAACACGCAGACAACCCGACCAGTCCAATTGCCAGCAATATCAGTGTCCCCATACCGACAGAGTCTCTCTTCATGACTACTCGTCCTCGTTGGTTCGTTCGTTTCAAGATGCCAACCCTTTCGGCGGCATCGACTATGATCCTGCTCTCACCCGGCTGCACAACCCCGCAACTAAATACGCCGCCCGTATTCGCGGATGTCGGCGAGCCCCTGCCGTTTCTCACGGACGACGAACTCGTCCGCTTCGAGGCCGGAAAGGCCCTGTTTGTTCGTCCCTTCGCACCCTCGGAGGGATTGGGCCCGCGCTTCAACGAAAATGCGTGCAGCGCGTGCCATACCTTCCCGGCCGACGGCGGAACCGGTGAGACCTCCGTCACCAAGGCGACGCGTTTCTCGGACGACGGGCGGTGTGATCTCCTGGTACCCCAAGGAGGAGAAAATATCCGCATCCAGGTAACCCCTCTCACCCGCAGTCTGGGAGGGTTCCCGGAACGATCCGTTGCGGGCGCGACGCACACGGCTCGCTTCACGATCCCCTTCGTGTTCGGACTTGGCCTCGTGGACGCGATTCCCGTGGAGACCCTCGAGGCTCGGGCGGACCCCGACGATCGCGACGGCGACGGGATTTCCGGTCGCCTCGGAACAGACGGGAGCGGCCAACCCGCCCGTTTCGGGCGCAAAGCAGACGTCGCGACGCTCGCGGATTTCGCTGCGGGGGCCTTCGGACTCGAGATGGGTCTGACCACACCGGTCCACCCCGACGAAAGCCGAACTGGCAGCCTGCCCGCGGTCCCGGAGGGAAGCGATCCTGCTGCGGACCCCGAGGTCGATGCCGAGACCCTCGGCCGAGTCGTCGACTTCATGCGCTTTCTCGCGCCACCCGCCCCCGCCGAACTCGACGGCGATCCCCAGGTCGCTCAGGGGCGTGAACAATTCGAATCCCTCGGGTGTGTGCGTTGCCATGTCCCGGAAATGAGAGCGGGTCACCACGCGAGCACCGCACTCTCCGATCAGTCGATCGCGCTCTTCTCCGATCTGCTTCTCCACGACATGGGTGCGGCCTTGACCGGCACCTGCGCGCCGGGCGCGAGCCCAACGGAATACCGCACCGAACCCCTCATGGGCCTGCGCTACCGTCAGCTCTATCTCCATGACGGTCGCACCAGCCGCGTAATGGATGCCATCCTGCTTCACGGCGGTGAGGCGCAGAAGGCCCGCGATGCCTTCGCGGCGTTGGATCGGCTCACGCAAGAGACCCTCCTTCGCTTTCTCAACACGCTGTAGCACGGTATTTGCCCGAAAAAGGAAGGCGGGTGCAGCGCTTTCGCGCTGCACCCGCCGACCGGCCTTGAGGTGCCTCACGGACCCTGCCTGAATCCGCGAGCCAGTCCCCACTTCTCTACATAGCTACCCGGGCAAGTTGATGTTCGGGTTGCCCTCGTACTCCTCCAACGGCAGCGGGAAGCACGTTGCCGTGCCGTAGTCCCCCCACTGCGCGTTGACGTGTGTACCCGACGGGAACAGATCCTGCCCGCCCCGCAGCCAACGGCGGAGGTCGCCGAGACGGTAGCCGGCCAGGAACAGGTCCTTTCCGCGCTGATCCCGCAACTCGTCGATCAACGCAGCGCCACTGACACCCACGAGCGCCGTCTGATTTCCGACAGCGCGCCGCGTGTTGACGAACGCCAACGTCGCCGGATCGTCACCGAGAGCTTCGTACCGATTGTGAAGCGCCTCGAGCTGAGACGCGAACGCGATACTCGACCCGCGCTCGATCCGCGCAGGAGAACCACCGCTGGCGATGTCCTGGCCGTTGTAGTTGCTCATCATCAGACTCGCATACGGCGTATAGAGCGGCGTGAGCTGGTTATGCCCGAGACGCCATTTCGGATTGTGCTGGATCCGCGGATCCGTGAGGACCGCATCCAGATTCTGCGTCCCGAAGACGCCGCCCGCCACGAACTTCGGGTGCACTCCGAGGGAGTGATTCACCCCGACCGTGCGGCTCTCCAGCACGTTGTATACCGACGGATTCTCCGACGTGTAATCCGCGAAGTACTGGAAGTTCCCGGTCACCTGATCCGCAATGGTGATGACCTCCGCCATGTTACCGAGGTTCAGATGGGCTCGCGTAAGGCCGACACGCACCAAATCGACGAGATCGTCATCGTTTGCCGCCGTCGCTACTGTGAGCGCCTCGGTGAACCGGTCCACCGCAAACTGATACAGCTGCAGCGGCTGATAGATCTCTGAGCCTACTGCGACCGTGGCCTCACACATTGCGTCGGCCATGAGAATGTAGGAGTAACCCGCGTACGCCAACGTTCTGGCGAAACGCGCGTCCGTGTTCGGACTAGCGAGCAACGTCCGAAGCCGACCCGCGACCGAGTCGCCCTGCTGAAGAGCCGCGCTGAGTTCGGTGAACATCAGGTCGGCGTCACCCTCGTCGTACTGCACGATCCGCTGGTTCAGACGTGCGGTCTGCTCCCAGTTGATCCCGGTGAGGCTCTCGTCGGTGAACATGCTGCCGCGCCAGATGAAGGGGTCATCGAATGCCTCGTCGAAGTCACCCTTCACCGACGACACCAACACATCGATGAGCGCTTCGTCCTGCAGAAGATCTTCGTTCAACTCATCGGGATTCCTCACTTCCAAGATGTCACTGAAAGCGCAGGCGCCAAGGCCCGCCAGAGCCAATCCCATCACGGTCATTCGAAGCGACCGCGAAGACAGTTTCTTAATCATCGTTATATCTCCTGGTGGCTAGAATGTGAACCGGAAGCTGGCGGAGAACGTCCGCAGCATCGGGATGGAAGCATAGTCAGACCGGTTGAAGCCGCCGCCGGCCGTCGAGCTGAAGTTCACCTCAGGATCAGGTGAACCGAGCCCCGTTCCGTCCTCCTCGAACTTGTACTTGGTCCACATCCACAGATTCCGGCCGGAAATCGTCACGCTGGCGCTGCTGACGCCGAGCCGATCGATCGCCGAAGAAGGCATCTGATAGCTCAGGGAGACTTCGCGGAGCTTCAAGAAGTCCGCCTCCTTGAGCCAGCGCCTCGTCTGGAGGCTCTTGACCACCGCCACATCGGTAGCGTCGGCATCCGGACGATTGATCGTGTACGTGTTCTGATCGACGCGGCTCCGAATCGAGCAGATGGCGCACCACTGAAAGTTTCCACCCTTGTAGTCAAGATTCGAGAAGATCCGGAAGTTGTCGAACAGCGTGATCGAATTGGTGAAACCGATCTCCCGCGTCGGAGCAGACGGTCCGAGGTATTCGTCCTCGGCAACCGTAACCCCGCCACTCGTGGTGAGGATCGGTGCACCGCCAGCATCCCGCTCCACGTCCTTGGGCCAGTAACCACCCATCGGGTAACCCGGGATGTGCTTCTGGACCGTCGCGAACTCACCGAAGGAGATCTCCGTCAGCGGAGCGTCACCCCAGGAAACGAGTTCGTTCTTGTTCGTGGTCAACGAGATCGTCGCGTCCCACTGTAGCTTGCGGGTGTAGATCGGCGTACCCGTCAGCAGAATCTCGAAGCCCGTGTTGTTGATCTCACCCACGTTCGTCAGGTGGGATCCGCTGAACCCGCTCGACGGAGGATCGGGAACGGCGATGAGGGCGTCCTTCGTGCTCTGGTTGTACCACGTGACGTCGACTCCCAAGCGACCGGCGAATAGCGACGCATCGAACCCGAGCTCTATCTCGGAACCCGTCTCGGCCTTGAGGTCCGGATTTCCGTACGACTGGGGGCGCAGGATGTTCACGATCTGGCCGTCGTCGTATGCGACGTTCGGCGCGTAGGTGCGATCGGCCGAGAACGGGTTCGGCGGGTTACCCGCCTGGCCCCACGCGGCGCGTAACTTCAGCTGCTCGATCGCACCGACGTTGAAGAAGTCCTCATCGCTGACGACGTAGGACACCTGTGCCTTCGGATAGACGACCAGCGAGAAGTCCTTACCGAACGCCGAGTTATCGTCGACGCGGACGGCTGCCGTAGCAAACAGGCGGTTGTTGTAGCCGACCACTTCCTGGACGTAGAAGCCCAGGGAGTTTTGCTCCGTGAATTGTTGATCCGCACGGGTCGTAGCGGCCGAACCGACGAGGTTCAGATTGCCGCTGACGAGGCCCTCACCAATCGCGCGAAACGACTCGCCTCTCGTCCTGTTGAGCTGCACACCCGCGCTGAAGGCAGAGTTGTACGTCTCGTTGATGTCGGTCGTGACCGTTCCTGAATAGTCGACCGTCCAGATGTGACCCACTGGTGACCGCACCGATTTGTACCCGATTCCCCGAGGTGCAGAAGACACGGACGCTGTCAGTGAGCCCGGATCGGTGTAGTCCGTCTCACGACGGTTGGATTGATCCAGTCCGACCACCAAGCGGTTCTGGAACCACGAGGTCGGGTTGTAGTTGATCGTCGCACCGAGCGTGTAACGCTCCGTCTGGGTCTGGACGTCCCACTCGTTGGCGAGCGTGGGACCGTAACCACGGTAGCCCGGCTCAAACTGGTATATCGCACTCGCCCGACCACGCATCCCGTTACGCAAGATGGAATTGGACGAATTGTTGGACAGCGGCATGCGCACATGGTTACGCGCATACCCCACGTTGACGTTGAAGCTCAAATCCTGGCTGGGCGTAAAGCCGAAGTTCGCCCGGCCACCCTGGCGGTTCGAGAAGTTGTTCTCGTACACGCCTTCCTCGTCATTCTGCTCGGCAGAGATGAAGAAGTTGAACAGGTCACCACCGCCCCGCGCCGACAGGTTCCTGCCGTACGTACGAGCACCGTTCGTGTCGGTCGGAAGCACATCCGGGTAGAGGGCCGTGTTCGCGCCGTTGCCACGAAGCGCGTTGGGGTGTGCAGTCAGCGGGTCGAAGGTCAGCATGCCCTCGGACGTACAGCCCCGATACGAGCTGCTGGTAACGTTGGCCGCCGAGCAATTCCAGTACGTGATCGGACGCTGCTCTGCCCACTCGGACTGCCCACCGTCGAAGCCGGCGGTCCAGGAGATGCCCTGCTGACCGGAGCGCCCCTTCTTCGTGATGATCTGAATCACACCGGACGCCGCTTCGGCGCCATACAGTGTCGCCGCTGCGGGGCCCTTGATGATCTCGACCGACTCGATGTCGTTCGGGTTCAGGAAGTCGAGCGCGTCCGTGCAGTGGGTCACGGAGCCGCACCCGCTGTCGAAATTCGCGGTGCCACCGCTGACCCGGACGCCGTCCACATAGACGACAGGCTCGGAACGACCCGAGAGCGAACCTGCGCCACGGAGACGGATCTGAGATCCGTCACCCGCCGCACCACCGTCCGCGAGGATGGTGAGGCCCGGCGTGCGGCCCTGCAGGAGTTCCTGCACGGACCCGACCGGTACCGCGTCGGTAACGCTTGCGGCCTCGAACCTCGAGACCGAGTTACCGATGGCCCGAAGCTGCGTCTGGCCCGGCGTACCCGTGACCACGATCGCATCGAGCTCCAGAGCTGCCTGGCTCAGGCGCAACTCGACCTGGGCCACCTGCTGGGCGGAAACACTGACCTCTTGCTCTATGGTTGCATAGCCGATGAGGTCGACCCGAACGGTCTGACTCCCGGTCGTGACATTTAAAATGAGGAACTGGCCCCTCTGGTTCGCGAGCGCACCTGTTCCCGTGCCCAAAACGGACACCTGAGCACCCGACAGCGGGCGCAAAGTGACTGCGTCCACTACCTGGCCGCGAATGGTTCCGGTCGCCTGTGCCTGCGACTCGACCGGGGACACCACGAGAGCAAAGCTCAGCACGGAGAACACGGCGAGGCGGGCAGTGACGGTGCGAAAAAGACTCATGCTCATGTGTCTTAACCCCTCATGTCTCTGAGAAGAAGAATCGATGCAGCCCCCCGTGGGCTGTGCGCGGACCATCCTCGTAGCGGTCAACCGGCGCCTACCAGGCTCGGTTGGCCGCTACGAGGGTGGAGGGCATTATGGCCAATCTTCCGGTTTAGGGAAAGTCTCTAGGTGTGGTGGCTCC
>CALFPJ010000078.1 GCA_937919655.1 uncultured Gemmatimonadales bacterium | reverse complement strand
CATCAACGCCGCCGCCCGGTGACTAGACCTCGGCGAAGTCCACAAGCCATGAGGCGGCGTGCATCGGTGAGTCCGAGACACTTCTGTTAAAGGACACTACCCCTTCACGAAATCGGCCTCTCCTTCAGCCATTGGTCGAACCACTCCATGGTCGAATACAGGCGATGCAGGGTGCGCCACGGAGTCCAGCCTCCGTGGTACGAATCCGGGTAGCGCACCATCTTCGCAGGCACGCCCTGTTTCTGGAGTGCCGTGTACATCTGTTCCGCTTCCTCGATGGGAACTCGATGGTCTGACTCACCGTGCACAAACAGCGTGGGCGTCGACACTCCCTTCGCATGTACGATCGGGGAGGCAGCGAGAAGATTCTCCAGGCCATCCTTTTCCCATGGCGCACCGTAGAATTCGGTCTCCTTCGTGCGCGGGATATCTGCCACGCCGTAGTCGCTCATCCAGTTCGATATCCCGGCTCCGGCCGTAGCGGCCGCAAAACGGTCCGTCTGGGTGATGAGCCAATTGGTCAAATATCCCCCATAGGAGTAGCCGGTGAGGCCCATGCGCCCTCCGTCGATCGGGAAACGCGCTAGGGCCGCGTCCACACCCGCCATGACGTCGTCATAGTCTTCGTCGCCCCAGGAGCCCCAGGTTCCCCAAAGAAAGTTTTCCCCGTAACCCGTGGAGGCCCGTGGGTTGGTGTAGAGCACGAAGAAGCCTTGCCCCGACTGGAGGTGGAAGTCGAACGCGAAGCTGTTGCCGTACGACCCGTGCGGCCCCCCGTGCATGTTGAGGATCATGGGCCAGGCGCGCCCATCCCCCGGCTGATACCCAACGGGAGGAATCACCCACCCCTCCACGTCGGTGCCGTCAGCACTCTTGAACTTCATTTGCTCGGGCGCGCTGAGCGAAAGCTCGGCGAGTAGGTCGGCATTGAGGGAGGTGAGTTGCCGGGGAGTGCCACCGAGGTCGCCAGCGTACACATCACCTGGATGTATTGCGGTCTGACGGACGTAGGCTACGCGACTGGCGTCAGCAGAAAAAGAAACCGATCCGAGGCGCTCCGCGCCCACCGTTAACTGCTCGACCTGCCCGGTCGCTACTTCGAGCCTGAAAAGGTGGGTGTCCCCACCAACGCCCGCCGTGAAGTAGAGCGCGCCGCCATCCGCAGCCCACGTGGGGTCATCCGGAAGGAGATCCCAGTCTTCCGTGAGATTCCGGCGCGTGGAGCCGTCGGCGCTGAACAACCACAGGTCCGATGGGGCGCCGTGGTCCCATCGCTCGCGGATCACCACGTCGAGACCGACGCCTCCGGATACCACGATCCATTGCCCATCGGGCGACCACACCGGCCCACGCCAGTTGTACTCGTCGTCGCTCAAGCGCGTCGTGATCCCATCGAGCGTGACCGTCCAAAGGTCCGCGCGCGGATAGGTGCTCTCGTCGCGAGAGTGTTCGTCCGCAACAAAGGCGAACCCATCACCCGTGGGCCGCCAGGACGCGCCCGAGACGCTGACAGGCATGTCGGTAACCTGGCGCGGCTCACCGCCTTCGCGTGGGAGAATGAAAATCTGGGCGGGAGGAGTCGCGTACGGGTCCCTCGGATCGGGGAGGTACCCCTGCCGGTCAAAGCGATACTGCATCCAGTCGTAGCTACGCCCGTCGAAACGATCGACGATCTTCTGTTCATCAGGATCGAGCGTCGGCTCCATGGCCCGCGCCAGCACCGGCATCACCGCCTGCGTGAAGGCGATCCAACGATTGGTGGGATCAAAGAGGGGTGCGCCAGCGAGCCCAGCGATCTGGAACGCCTCGCCCGGCCCGTCCATGCGCAGGAACCATGTGGAACTCTCGGAATCCTCGCCGGCCACGGCTCGGCGTGAGGAGAACGCCAGCAACGCTCCGTCCGGGCTCCATGTGGGATTGCTCGATTCCGTGGCCGGACTGGTCAGGCGCGATGGAGCAGATGCGCCATCTGTGCGCGCGATCCAGACTTCTGAGTGCGAACGATTCTCCTCCTCAAGCGTGCGGGTGCGCACGAATGCCACCGCGTCGCCGTCGGGCGAGATCGCGGTGGGCCCGGCTCGCTCGATCCGATAGTAGTCTGCGTAGGACAGCGGGCGGGTCTGGGCCTCAAGCGGCGCTACCGTAACCAGGCACGCTGCGAGGCAAAAGAGCAGTCTGTTCATGGAGTGAACATGCCCGTCGGGACCAACGGCGGGCAAGGACGCGGAGGGCCCCGTCATACGGAACGAGGGGCACCTCTGCCGCGGGGCGAGGCGAGGAGGCCCACGCGCGTCCCTTCGGACGCACTGGCCTCCTTGTCTCGCCCCGTCACAGGTCAGTCGTTCGCGAGAATCCGCGCGATCTCAGTCCGGATGTCCCGCAAATGGATGCGCGTCATGTTGTCACCGGCCCTGGAAAGTGCGGCGCCCACTGCCGTGTCGAGGTCCTGCAGTTCAGCACGCATGACCGCGCGGATGTCCGACGACCACGGCGCCGGGGCCGGGTCGTTGGTTCGCGTGAGTTCTTCTTCCGATGGGTTCAGCCGGCCATCGACCGCCTCAAGGAAGGCGCGCTGGACGTTGCGACGATACGTGTTCACGCGGATGCTCGGGGTATCCAACTCACCCCACACACCGGCGCGAAGGTCTGACATGAGGTTTGCCACGCCGTAGGTGGCGGCCCCACTCATGGCCTCGTACTCGATCAGACGCTCGAGTCGCGCTTGCTGCAGCAAGCTGTTCAGCACTCGGCTCTGCTGTGTGCGGAATCGGCCTACGACGCCCGTCGGCTCAATGCGACGCAGGATGTCCTCGTCCAGGAAGATCTCAGGTACCTGGAACGCGGTCGTCCCGAGGTAGCGCACCGCCTCCTGTTGGCGAGCGCGAGAGGTGGGCTGGTAACGAGCACCCGTCCCGTACTTCTCCTGCGTTTCTGCGCTCCCCACGATCGCGGCGACATGCCCCATGTACCGGCCCCATTGGTTGACCGCCTGTCCGTACATCGCTTCGAGCTCGCCGTAACTCTTCCCGGGTGTCTCCGTGACCCTGAGCATCATGTCCATGATGCGGCCAAGGTTGAGCATCGCGTATGTCGTCGACTGCACGGCATCCGCGTCACCTACCGCCTCGGTCAGGTTTCCGGCATCGGACTGACCGGCGTCCGACGTGGAGTAACGCAGCCAAGGGAAGTCGTCCTGCTGACGGGCCCATCTGTCCAGCGTGGGAAGTTCGTCGTCGGGGGAGTTCGCTCCCGGAATCTCGGCATAGCCCCAGTTCACCGCGAAGTCGTCGTAGGGACCGACCTTCGGTATGAGGTACTCGAGCGGAATGTTGTCCTCGGGCTGCGCCACATAGTTGAAACGCGAGTAGTCCATGAGCGTGGCCACGTGGCTGCCACCCATGCGCTCGAGGAAGCTCACGCTTCGGATGGAGTCCGCCGGGTACTGGGATGACGCCTTCATGTTGTGCGGAAAGCCGATGGAGTGACCGATCTCGTGGGTGACGACGTACTCCACCAACCGGCCCATGAGAGAATCCGGCAAAGGCAGCGTCTGAGCGCGCTCGTCCAGGTGGCCCACCTGAATGAAGTACCACTGCTTCTGCAACTGCATGATGTTGTGGAACATGTTGACCTCGCCCTTCAGGATCTGGCCTGAACGGGGGTCGACGGTCTGGCCGCCCGTCGCGTTGGCAACCGTAGAGGGCCACCAATAGATCACTGAATTGCGCGCATCATACATGGAGAAGTCAGGATCCTCCTCAGGCGTCGGGGCGATGCGCCCGAAAATCGCGTTGCTGAAGCCGGCCTTCTCGAAGGCGCTCTGCCATTGATCCACGCCCTTCGCGACCCAGGGCTTGAGCCAATCTGGAGTGGCCGGGTCGATCCAGTAGATGATGGGCTCGACCGGGTCGGACACCGCCGCGCCAGGGTTCTTCTTCTCGAGCCTGAAACGGTGAATGAAGCTCACCTGCTCCAGACGGTTGTCCGGTCGGCTGAAGTCGTACGCGCGGCTTGAGATGAAGCCCACGCGGTCATCCCGCCAGCGCGGCATCATGGCTTCGTCAGGGAGCCGCGCCATGCTGAAAAACATTTTCTTCGTCTGCGAACGCGCCGTGGCCGCGCCACCGCGACCACCTGCGGGGGCTCCACCTCGGCCGCCCGCCGACGGTGGGGGCGCCTGGCCACTTTGGGTGACCTGCACGTTCACTGCGTTGTCGAAGGACCACGTCTGCTCAACCCAGCTGCGCCCAGCGTTAATACTCGCGATGGGGGCGAGTTCAGGGATGTTCGAGATGAATAGATTCGACACGTCGATGACCGCTGAACTGTCGGCCCCAAAAGCCTCGATCGAATACCGCTGCAGCACGGGCCCGTTGCGGAAAGGTGCCACCGTGCGCCAGACAGCGTCTGTGGTATCCGCGATGAGGTCATACCGCTTCTCACGCAGGATCACATAGTTCCCGTCTCGCTCCCACTGCACGATCAAGCGCGGTCCACCGCCAAAAAAGGAACTGGCCTGCTGCAGCGTCGACTCAACCTGCCTGCCGATCAGCAACATCTCTTTGTTGAACTCGACGGTCGGGATCTCAAAAAAGATGTCTTCGCCCACCTTGTGGACGGCAAACATGCCGGGCTGCGACATCGCCTTGTCGGTGATGACCTCAGAGTAGGCTTTGGGGCCTTCCGATGGGGCCCCGCCACCGCCGCCGGCTCCTCCTCGACCACCGCCTGCGCTTCCTCCGCGTTGCTGCGGGGCCGCGGCCGGCGCCGGAGTCGCTGCGGAAGCGGAGCTGGAACACCCCGTCAACGGAAGAGCGAGCGCGAGGGCGACGCACCACAAGAGCGAAGGTCGACGCATGGTACCGTCTCTGGTCTGAATGGCAATCGAGCACCGAGGCTCGGTGGCCGAGAACCCGACTGTAGATGCTATTTTGTGGTTCGACAAGAGTGCGATGCCCCACAAATGCTCGTACAATCGAGGCGGAGGACTCAGTTGAGGTCCGCAAGAGGATGGATGGGGTCGGCCATGGCGTGGATGCCATCGATGCCCTCGCGGGCGTACATGGCTTCGAACGCCCGGACCACCGTCGGGTCGAAGTGGCTGCCTGAACAACGATTCAACTCGGCCATGGCCTCATCGGGTGGCATGGCGCCCTTATAGGGCCGGGCGTGCGTGATGACATCAAAGACGTCTGCGACCGCCACGATACGGGCCTCGATCGGGATCCTGTCGCCGGAAAGCGCATCGGGGTATCCGCTTCCGTCCCATTTTTCGTGGTGCGCGCGTGCGATTTTCGCAGCCACCTTAAGGACCTCGTGGCGGCTACTTCCGAGGATCTGCTCCCCGATCAAGATGTGTGCCTGGATGAGCGTGAACTCTTCGTCCGTGAGGCGTCCGGGCTTTCTCAGGATGCTGTCCTGTATGCCGATCTTCCCGACGTCATGGAGCGGTCCGGTGCGTCGAATCAGGTCGACGTGTCGCGCATCCATGCCCAGTTCCTCCCCGATCAGAGACGACATGAGCCCGACCCGTTCGCATGACGTCCCGTGATGTCATCGCGGTATTCGGCCGCTCGCGCCAAACGATGCAGAACCTCGGTTCTGGCGTCCTCCAGCTCGATGGTACGGTGCGCAACGACGCTCTCCAGATCGTTCTTCTGACCGTGGAGCGTCTGGGTAAGCCTGCGGGTGTGAAGCAGATTCTGAACCCTGGCTTGCGCCTCTGGCCAGTCGAAAGGTTTCTGGAGGAAGTCCATGGCCCCTGAGGCGAGGACCCGGCGCTTGGATTCGATATCGGCATCGCCGGTGAACACGAGAATGGGGAGGTATTCACTGGGTCCTACGAAGCGGGCCACTTCCGCCATCACGCTGAAGCCATCCATTTCCGGCATGTTTAGGTCTAGGACGATCAGGTCGATGTCGTGCTCCTTGATAGCGGAAACCACGTGACGCGGGTCCGTGAGGCCGACAGGGGAGGGATGCCCGGCTTTCCGGAGCAGCCGCACCATCGCCCGGACTACCGTCGCATCGTCGTCCACCACCAGGACCCGACCGACGACCCCGTGACCGGCAGCCAGCGGACGTTCTCCGGACATGTCGCGACTGTCGGCTTCGGGCCGTTCACTCGCCGGCTCGACAGACTCCTGTTTCGAGTCCAGGTCCCCGAGGAGGTGCCCGATCGTTGTCGTCAAGTCTTCGAACGTGATGGGTTTGGTGAGAAAGGCACTGCGCTGGCCAGGCGTGGCGCCCCAGTACACATCCTCCTGTGTGTACCCGGAAAGGTAGAGGGCTGGCAGATTAGGGAGGACGCGGGTCGCTAGGTCGACGAGTGTGAAGCCGCTCATCTCCGGCATGACGATGTCAGTGGCCACGAGATCGAACCCTTCCCCAGAGGTCACGTGATCAAGCGCCTCCCGGGGCGAGCTGCACGCGACGACGGATGCGCCGAGTTTCGTGAGCATCCGGCGAGTCGCCCTGAGCGTGGCCGCATCGTCGTCAACCAAGAGCACCCGAATGTCGGCCAGCGCGGTCGCTCGTTCGGGCACCCCCGCTGGCATCGATGTCGGCCGCTCCGTCGGCGGAGTACGAACCGCCCGGCCTCTCGATCTGACACAGTTCCTGCCCGCCTCTTTGGCGACGTACATTGCGTGGTCGGCGGCCGCGAGAAGCACATCCGGTGACCCCATAGCGGATGTCGCCTCAGCGACTCCGGCGCTCGCGGTCACGCTACCCCAGCCGAAATGGAGAGCAGCCAGTCGAGCCAGGATGTCTTCAGCAAAGGCGACGGCCTGAGACGAGGGGCATCCGGGCAGAATGGGTGTTCCGCCGAAAGACAGCGCGGCAAAGATGGTGAATACGAAGATCGCGCCGCCGCACATCAAGGTTGCTTTGGATCGTGAGATCCCGTGCTCATCGATGATGTAGACCGCGACGACTTCCAGTAGAGACATCGTCGAGGTCAGCGCCGCCAGGGCCACGAGCACGTAAAACAGGGGGCCGAGAAGCCTACCGAACGGCACTTCGGTATAGAACAGTTCGGGCAGCGAGATGAAGAGCATGCCGACCGTGGACCCTCCGACCTGCTCCCTCATGCCCGGCACCGAAAAGATCACCGAGAACATGATGACCGTCGCGACCAAGGCGATGGCGGTGTCGAGAATCACGATGACGGCTGACGCTTTTACAATCGACTGGCCGCGAGAGATGTAGGAGCCGTAGGTGATCATCGCGCCCATGCCGAGTGAAAGCGTGAAGAACGAGTGTCCGAGCGCTTCAAGAATGCCGTTCGGTTCAAGCTCAGAGAAATTCGGCTTGAAGATGAACGCGAGCGCCTCACCAGACCCGCTCATGCCCAAAGCCGAGATCAGCAGGAGCACCAGGATCGCGAAGAGCACCGGCAGGAACCATCGCGCGATGCGCTCAATGCCCTTCTGCACGCCGAGGTAGACGACTCCCACAGTGGCCATGCTAAAGCCAAGGGACAGGGCCAACTGCAGCCCTGAATTGCTCACCTGCTCCCCAAAGAGCTCCCCCAAAGAGACGCCTTGGGGGAGGCCGTTCAGGGTCCAGCCGACGCTTTTCACGAAATAGAAGAGCGACCAGCCCGCGATGACCGTGTAGTAGCTCAGAAGAATGAAGCCGCACAGCACACCCCACAGACCTACGAGGCCCCATATGGGTCCGAGCGCCTCCTTGAGGGCCCCGACCGCGCTTTTCTGGGTCTTCCGACCGATCAACAGCTCGGCCATCATGATCGGGAGCCCAACCGCGGCGATGCAGATGAGATAAACGAGAACGAACGCACCGCCGTTGTTTTCCCACGTGATGAAAGGGAATTTCCACAGGTTGCCGAGGCCGATGGCACTACCAGTGGCGGCGAGCACGAAGCCTAAGCTCGAACTCCAATTTCCGTGTTGCTGCTCCAGGGGAGGATGGCCAGCGTAGGCACGTTACGACGGCGGCCAACTGGGATTCGGCGTCAACATACCGGCCGTTTTGAACTCTCAACAGGCAATGGTTTATTCTTGCCCGTGGTCGGACGATTTCGTCCGTCCCGTCTCAACGACCCTCTTCAGGAAGACGCACCGTGCGGCGATGCATCGGAGCCCCCATCCTTGTTGCTTGCCTGGCGTTTGCGGCCTGCTCGGGGGAAGCGCGTACAGACCCCGATGGGGCCGCGCCCACCTTCCGAGCGGCGCTCCTCACCTCAGGCCCGGTGAGTGATGCCGGTTGGTATGCGGGTGCCTACGACGGTCTCATGCTTCTGCGCGATTCGATGGGCGCCCAGGTGAGTCATCAGCAGACGCGCACGCCGGCCGAGTTCGACGAAGCATTCCTGTCCTATGCTGCGGACGGGTACGATCTCGTATTCGCGCACGGCTCTGAATACATGGACGCTGCGATGCGGGCGGGGGAGCAGTTCCCCAATACGACGTTCGTTGTGAGCGGAGGTGGCAGCTTCTCGACGAATGTGGTGCCTCTCATTTTCGAGCTTTGGGAGGCGACGTACTTGGCTGGCATGGTTGCGGGTGGCATGTCGCAATCTGGGGTCGTCGGCATGGTGGGCGGCGTGGCGATCCCGCCGGTGCAGGGGACCTTTCGCGCCTTTGAAGCTGGGGCGCGGGCCGTTGATCCCGATATTGAAATCCTCGAGGCTTATACCGGGGACTGGAACGACGTTGCCGCGGCCAAGGAGGCCACGGTCGCTCAACTGCGCAGGGGTGCCGACGTCATCATTCACAACGTCGATGGAGCCTCGTTTGGTGTCTTCCAGGCGGTTCGAGAGGCGGTCGATGCCGGAGGCGTTGCGTGGGCCCTGGGTATGAACGGGAACCAGAACGACGTTGTGCCAGAGGTCATTTTGGGAAGCGCTGTGATCCGCATCGCGGACGCGTTCCGAGAGACTGCCGTCGCCTGGCAGGCCGGCGAAGTGGGGGGTGCCTCCATCTATGCCGGGTCGAGCACGGACATCGTCGACTTCGTGATCAATCCTGTACTCGCCGACCGGATTCCCGCCAGGCTGATTGCTGCGATGCAGGAGGCACGCGCCAGGGTCCGTTCAGGTGAACTCAAGGTACCGAGCGTGCCCTTTGTAGAGGGCGAGCCCGGAGCGTCGTGAACGACGTTCTCGTCCGCCTAGAGGGCATCACGCGCCGCTTTGGGGCGGTCATAGCACTCGCCGGCGCCGATCTAGAGCTCCGTGCTGGTGAAGTCCATGGCGTGTTGGGTGAAAACGGCGCCGGAAAAACCACGTTGCTGAATGTACTCGGCGGACTGGTCAAGCCAGATGCGGGCTCGGTCACCTTGGACGGAAACGTGGTCTCGTTGACGAATCCCCGGGACGCCTGGGCGTTGGGTGTGGGTCTCGTCCACCAGCACTTCAAGCTCGTGCCGCGGCTCAGTGTGTTGGAGAACCTCACCCTTGGAAGGCGGGCGCACGCCGGCCGATGGAGGTTGCCCCTAGCCGAAGTGCGGGCCGAGGCGATGGGGCTTGTGGCCGAGACCGGGCTGTCGGTGCCATTAGACGAGCAGGTCGAGTCGCTCGGAGTAGGTGATCGTCAGCGCGTCGAAATTCTCAAGGCGCTTCTGCGGCGGCCGCGCATTGTCGTTCTCGATGAGCCGACCGCTGTCTTGGCTCCTCCCGAGGTGGAGGGCCTGTTCGCGCTCCTGAGGCGCCTCGCCGCCGAAGGCCGAGCGGTCGTGATTGTGGCGCATAAGCTCGACGAGGTGCTGTCGGTGGCGGATCGGGTGACGGTGCTGCACGAGGGGCACACGGTGCTGACGGCGCCCCGAGCGGACGTTGACGCCAAGCGCTTGGCGTCGGCGATGGTGGGTACTGAGTCGGCGACGGTGCGTGGCACGCTCCGTGACGGGACGGGCTCGCCCACCCAGGCCAGCACAGCGTCACGGGACCTGGGCCCGGTCGTAGCGGCCTGTCTAGACGCCCGCGTCACCGGCCCTCGCGGAGATGTGGCGCTGGATGGTGTATCGCTCGAGGTCCGCCGCGGAGAGATCGTGGGTATTGCCGGCGTGGAGGGGAACGGCCAGAGAGAGCTAGCCCTCTTGTTTGCTGGGCGGGCCTCTGCAACGAATGGAGCCTGTGAGCTACCAGCCCGGGTGGGCTTCGTCCCGCAGGATCGCACGGATGAGG
This sequence comes from uncultured Gemmatimonadales bacterium, assembly GCA_937919655.1. Classification (GTDB taxonomy): domain Bacteria; phylum Gemmatimonadota; class Gemmatimonadetes; order Longimicrobiales; family Gaopeijiaceae; genus CALFPJ01. Next base: position 78,021 of record CALFPJ010000078.1, on the reverse strand, counting down.
GACTCATCCTCGACTTCGATCTCGCGGAGAATGTCGCACTTTTGGCACACCGCATCTCCTCGGAGAGGGTCATGGACTGGCCTGCGATTCGCGCATCTGCCGAGCGCATCCGCTTGGACTTCGACATCCGCGCGCTCGATACGCGCGTGCGGGCTCGGACACTCTCCGGTGGCAATCAACAGCGATTGGTGGTGGGTCGTGAGATGGGCACCGCCACGGACCTGCTGGTCGTCGAGAACCCGACCCGTGGGCTCGACGTCGCCTCCGCGGAATTTGTGCATCGGCTGCTACAGGAACGCGTGGCCTCGGCAGACCCTCCCGGAGTCCTTCTGATTTCCACGGACCTCGATGAGGTGCTCGCGCTCTCCCATAGGGTGTTCGCGATCGTCCGCGGCAAGTTGATCGAGATCCGAGCGGAGGGCCGCACGAGAGAAGCGGTAGGACTGGTCATGCTGAGCGGATCGGCGGTCTGATATGCAGCGTTGGCATCCGATTTGGGTCGCAGTTGGGGCGTTGGGCGCCACCGCGATTTTCGCAGCAGGATCTCTTTGGCTGGGGGGGTTCGATCCCTTAACGGCGGCCGGCGCCCTGGTTCGGGGCTCTGTCGGGAGCACGACGGCGCTTTTCATCACGATGACCCGGGCAGTACCGCTCATCCTCACAGGACTCGCGGTGTCTCTCGCATTCCGGGCGGGCGTCTGGAATATCGGGGCGGAGGGGCAGCTCTATGCCGGTGCGATCGCGGCGGTGTCTGTGGGGATCGCCGGAGTAGGGCTACCCGCCCTCCTTCTTGTGCCGCTTGTGCTGGGGGCTGCTGCACTCGCCGGCGCCGCCTGGGCCGCCTTACCGGCGTTCATGCGCGTGCGGCTCGGGGTCGGGGAGGTCATCACCACGATCTTGATGAACTTCGTGGGCATCTACCTCGCGGCCTACGTGGTCAGCGGGCCGCTCCAAGAGGCCCGCGGCGTGTTTCAGCAGACGGACCCTATTGCAGAAGCCGCACGCCTTCCAATGCTCGGCTCCGGAACCCGCCTGCACATGGGATTCGCCTTAGCCATAGGCGTGGCCATCGCGTTATGGGCACTCTTTCGATGGACGAGGGTCGGATTCAAGATCCGAGCGGTTGGGGCGGCACCGACCGCCGCCCGCATCGCAGGGATGATTCCCGCCAACCGCGTGATCCTCGTCAGCTTCGTCGCCTCGGGTGCGATCGCGGGACTGGCTGGTGGCGTCGAGGTCGCCGGCGTGACCTACGCGTTGTACCCAAACCTGTCTCCTGGATGGGGTTATACGGCGATCGCCGTTGCGCTCCTGGCCGGCTTGCATCCGCTCGCGATTGTCGGGACGGGGCTGCTGTTTGGCGCGCTCGAAAGCGGCGCCGCCGCGATGCAGCGAGAAGCGGGCATTCCGCAGGCTTGGGTTTCTGCTGTGGTGGCGCTCGTGATCCTCTCGGTACTCGCCGCAGATCAGATTCGGAGGCGCAGGGCTGATGACTGAGGCGTTTGTGCTTACGGCCTTTCTCGAAGCCTCGGTGAGGCTTGGCGTTCCCTTGGCGCTCGCCGCCTTGGGCGAAACGGTCACGGAGCGTAGCGGCGTGATCAACATCGGACTGGAGGGCTCGATCATTGCCGGGGCGCTCGGAGGCGCGTTGGGTGCACTGGCCTTTGGTGGGGCCGCGGGCGGTGTCTTGGTTGGGGCAGCCGCGGGCTTCATTGTGGCGGTCGTCTTCGCCGCTTTTGCGATCGGTCTGGGCACGGATCAGATCATCACTGGGACGGCGATCACGCTCGGCGGCCTGGGCTTCACCGGAGCGATCTATCAGGCTCGATTTGGCGCGACTGGGGCGGCCCTCACGCTGCCGACGTTGGCGCCGATGCCGATTCCGTTGTTGTCGGACATCCCTGTGATCGGCTCGGCGCTCTTTGAGCAGGCCCCCACAGCCTATCTCGCGTACGTATTGGCTCCGGCTCTTTGGTACTTCTTGTTCCGGACCGAGTGGGGATTGGAGGTCAGGGCCGTCGGAGAGGAGCCAGATACGGCGGCGGCCGCCGGAGTGCGCGTGCGCTGGACGCGCTTCTGGGCGACCACGTTTGGGGGGACGCTCGCCGGTGTGGCGGGTGCTCACCTGGTACTGGCTCACGCGGGCACTTTCGCGGAGAACATGAGCGCCGGGCGGGGCTTCATCGCCATCGCCGTGGTGGTACTGGGCCGTTGGAATCCACCCTTGGTACTGGTGGCGGCGCTTGTGTTCGGGGGTGCTTCTGCGTTGCAGTTTCACGCCCAGACACTTGGGCTGGATCTTCCCTACCAACTTTTCCTCGCGTTCCCTTATCTGCTCACGCTCGCGGCGCTTGCCGGCTGGGTCGGCCGCTCGCGCGCCCCGGCGGCGCTCGCGTTGACGTGGCCCAGGCCGAGGTAACCCCGCGGGGTAGGTCCCCGAAGCGACGAACACACTCGGGTGCCCGGATGCCCGGGTGTCCTGACAATCACGCTGGGCTCTATCTTGTGTTCCTAGGCTGGTCCGATCTGTTCGAGGTGGGAGTAACAATGCGGTATTACGGTGTGCGGAATCTTGTTGTGGTCGCCGCGGTGGCTCTTTTGTTGGCAACCGGTCCTCGGACTGCCATGGGTCAGGCGCTCGACGGGACGGGTCTCGTGCCGACCGGCCTGCTGCTCAGACAGATGGATGGGGTGAAACGCGTCCTCATGATTGGCGCGCACCCCGACGATGAAGACACACCCTTCTTGGCGGTGCTGGCGCGGGGGATGGGTGTCGAAACGGCATACCTCTCTCTGACGCGGGGCGACGGCGGGCAGAACCTCATTGGGCCGGAATTGTGGGAAGGCCTGGGCGTCATTCGCACCGGGGAGTTGGAGGCTGCGCGCGCACTCGATGGCGGCAAGCAGTTCTTCACCCGCGCCTTCGACTACGGGTACTCCAAGACGTCTGAAGAAGCGCTCACTCTGTGGCCGCGCGAAGAACTGCTCTCGGACGTCGTCTGGATCATCCGCAAGTTCCGCCCTCAGGTCGTCGTCTCGGTGTGGAGTGGCACCCCGCGAGACGGCCATGGCCAACATCAGGCCTCCGGGATCATCGCTCAGGACGCATTTGAGGCGGCGGGAGATCCGAGTCGCTTCCCGGAGCAACTGGCGCTCGGTGTCGCGGCATGGACGCCGGCGAAGCTCTACATGTCATCAAGGCGGAGGGAAGGCGGAACGCCTCCTGAGGCTCAGGTGGTCATACAGACGGGGGGTAATGACCCGCTTCTTGGCCGCTCAACGCAGCAGCTTTCCGCCCTCAGTCGGAGCCAGCACCGCTCCCAAGACATGGGTTCGGCACAGCCGCTGGGTCCGCGCACCGCGGGGGCGATCCTCATGGCGACCCACGTAGAGGGGGCTGCCGGTGACCTGTTCGCAGGTATCGATACCACGCTGGCAGGGCTCGCCTCAGGGGTCGACGCCACGGTCGCCACGGAGGTTCGGCTTCATCTCGAAGCTTATCGATCCGAAGTGGCTGCGGCCCAGCGTTCGTTGGGCCTGGAACCAGCCGGCGTTGTGCCGATCCTCGCGTCCGCGCTCCGCCACCTCAGCATGGCGAGCACCTCCGCAGGCCCCGAGGCCATTGAGTTCCAAGCGGCACTAGCCCAGAAGGTGGATTTGGCTACCCGCGCGCTCATGGCCGCAGCCGGCATCGTGTGGGATGTACGGGCTGACGACGACCTTGTTGTTCCTGGCCAGGTTGTTGAGGTGCAGGCGCAGCTGTGGAACGGAAGCCAGTTCCAGTTGGCGCTGCCAGAAGTGGTTGTGCCCAGTCAAATGGGGTCGGCTCGCGAGATCGGCGTGGAGGGGCTCGAAGTGGGCGGTAGCGTGGCTCCGGAGAGCCTCGTGACCTTCCGGTATGCGGTGACGATCCCCGAGGACCAGGACCCCTCGCGGCTCTATTTTTTACGGGAGGCCCGGGACGGCGCCCGTTACCGTTGGCCCGACAACCCTGAGGTGTGGGGGCTGCCCCGTGACGAGCCCAGTTGGAGTCTCGGTCTGCGTTTCACGCCTTTCACAGGAGGAGAGGCCGTTGGGGGCCGTATGACGACAAGCGCACCATGGCGCTACGTGGGGGTCGACCAGGCGCGCGGCGAGTTCGTGAAGCCGGTATTGGTGGTTCCGGCGGTGTCGGTGCGGGTAACGCCGGCTGGGCTGGTGTGGCCGGAAAGCCGCACGGAGGCGCAAACCGTGACCGTTTCTGTGCGGTCGCAGGTCGAGGAGGGAGCCACCGGTGAAGTGACGCTCGATGCACCTGAAGGGTGGAGCGTCACACCCACTTCTCAGCCGTTCGACTTTGGGGCCGCCGGCGCCGAGCGCACGCTCAGTTTTGAGGTGCGCCCGAGTGGGGCTCCGGGTGCTGGAGAGCATGTCCTTCAGGCCGTGGCCCGGACCGAAGACGGTCGCAGCTACACAGAGGGCGTCTCGTTGATCGACTACGAGCACATCGAGCGCTCCATCATGTACACCGATGCCGCGACGAATGTGACCTTTTTGCCGGTCTCTGTAACCCCGGGCCTGCACGTCGGCTACATCATGGGCACCGGAGACGACGGGCCACTCGCGATCAAGCAGATGGGTGCCTTCGTCGAGCTTCTGTCCGAAAGCCAGGTACGTGATGGCGCGTTCGGTGCGTTCGATGTGATCGTTCTTGGCGTCCGCGCCTACGAGACCCGCCCCGACGTACGTGCCGCGAACGAACAGCTTCTCGATTTTGCACGTGCGGGTGGCACCGTCATCAATCAGTACAATCAGGACCAGTTTTCCAGCGGCGGGTATGCGCCGTATGCGCTCACCATCGGGAGGCCCACCGCGCGGGTTGCAGACGAAACCGCGGTGATGACGATCCTTGAGCCGGATGCGCCGCTCTTCACGACGCCGAATCAGATCACCCAGGCCGACTTCTCGGGGTGGGTCCAAGAGCGCGGGTTGTACTTCGCGAGCGAATGGGCTGATGACTATGTGCCGATGCTCTCCATGAACGATCCTGGTGAAGACCCGCTTCACGGCTCGGTTCTCGTCGCCTCGGTTGGTGAAGGCATTTATGTATATGCGGCGCTCTCGTTTTTCCGTCAGTGGGCTGGGCAGGTGCCTGGGGCGTATCGGCTGTTCGCCAACCTGATCTCGCTCGATGCGGCTGACTGGGCAGATTTTGTCTCGCGGCGCTGACAAGGGTCGGCGTCGTTTGACCCAGTTGGCGCACGCCCTTGTTGTGTGTCTGGTCGTCGTGCTTTCGGCCTGCGAAGGCTCGGGGGGGCGCACACTCGTGGTGTATTCCCCGTTGTCGCCTGAAATGGTGAGGTACGCGGAGGACCGCTTCGAGCAAATGTGGGCGGACGTCGACGTGCGCATGGTTCGTCTTGATGACGCTGCCGCGATGGAGCGAATACGGAGCGGCCGAGGCGACGGTGACGTGTGGTGGGGTGCGGCCTCAGATGTACTCGCGGAGGCCTCGCGTGACAGCCTCTTGGAGTCGTTCAGACCGTCGTGGATCGAAGCGGGGTCGGCCATGGCGGGCGCGAACGACGACGACCACTGGCAGGCTGCGTCCGTCTCCCCGTTCGTGATCGTCTTCAACCGCGAAGTCACTCAAATCTCCCGTGCGCCTCGGGACTGGGCGGATCTTTTCCATCCCCGCTGGCGCGGGGGTGTTGTCGTCCTAGACCCGGCGAAGGACGGCACGGGGGCCGCGTTTCTTTCCGGAGTGATTGAGCACGCAGTCCTTGAGGACGGGGACCCCGTGGCTGGGTTCGATTGGCTCACGCGGTTGGACGCTTCGGTCGGTGCCTACGCGGCCGATTCAGAGGAGCTCATGAGAATGCTTGAGAAGGGCGATGCCCTCATCGGCATCCTGCCGGTTCACGTAGCGGAGCGTCTTCGCCACGACGGTGCAGGCTGGCTACACTACAACCATCCCGAGACCGGGTCGCCGGCACTTGTGCTCGGTGTCGCGATGCTCCGTGGCTCCCCGGAGCCCGACTTGGCCCAGGAGTTCATCGAGATGACAGGGGTGGAGCTGGCTACGGAACTGGCGGCTGGCGACTGGTGGCTTCCCGCGCACGGACCTCTATCAAAGGCTCGATATCCTGAAGGACATTTCTTACCAGTGTCGGCGATCCCATGGCGGCCGAACCCGGCGCTCTCAGGCGAGGAGGCGGGGAATTGGCTGGCCCAGTGGGAACGTGACGTTCGCGGCCGAGGCGGGAGTTTGTATTGATGACGAAGCCGCGAAGCGTGATCGGCGCGAAGCTGGTCGAGTTGGGGCTCGAGGCGGTGATGGTCGTATTCGCTGTACTGATCGCGCTGGCGGTTCAGGAGTGGTCCGATGACCGCCAGATGTCCGAGTTCGCCGATCGTGCACGCGCGGCGGTGCTAGCCGAGGCCAGGGCCAATCTGGAAGAACTCCAGACCACCAGTGCGGGTTTGCTACAGAGGCAGGAGAGTCTCAGGGTCGCGCTGCAGGACGGAGACCTCGCGGCGTTGGGTGGCAATGTCGGTTTCACCCTGCCTGAGATCTCCGCCGCTGCGTGGCGTGCCGCTCAGGTAAGCCAGGCTGCTCCGTACGTGGACTACGATTGGATGATCCAGGTGGCACGCCGCTATGAGGTCTATGACCTATACCGCACCGTCCAGGATTAGATTCTCGAGACGATGAGCGTGGCTCTTTGGGGCAGGCTGACCCTGGAGGTCGTGGCGGAACTCTTCGGTCGCATGGCTTTGCTGACCGATGTGCACGCCCAACTCATCGAACGATTGGTGGCGATCGACTCCGCGCCGTCTACGGAAAAATGATCTGGTCCGGCCCGATGCTCCCATCAAGCCTCGCGTCAGCCTTCCGGTAGGGCTACGACGACCTAACCGAGGACCTCAACTAGGACTCAGCCGCCTCCGGCCCGCCACCAATCACCATGCCGACGACGACGACCGTGACGGCGCCAATTACGTTGTGCCACAGGAACGATACCTGGGGAGCCCCAAACGTCACGGCAGCCACCGTACCCATCCCCGCGAGTAACCCGACGAAGGCGCCACGGCCCCCCGCCCGCGAGGTCATCGCGAGCAAGAAAACCCCGAGGATCGAGCCATAGAAGAACGAGCCAAAGCGGTTCACGACCTCAATAAGTGACCCCAGAGTCGCTGCATATACCGCGACGACGCACGCGAAAGCACCCCATAACCCGGTGGCGTACTTCGACACCTTCAAGTAATGGGCGTCGTCCGCCTCTGGCTTCCACCACCGCCGATAGAAGTCGATCACGCTCGTCGTGGCCAGGGAATTGAGTTCGGCCGCGATACTCGACATCGCCGCCGCAAGCACGCCGGCAATGAATAGCCCTGTGAGTCCAATCGGCAGTTCTGAGAGCACGAATCGAGGGATGATGTAGTTCACGTCTCGCGACGATTCGCCCGTCACTTCCTCGGCCATCGCGAGCGCCTCTCCGCGGATCACCTGAATCTCGGCTTCGCGGGCCACGAAGGCCTCCATCGCTGCGGCTTCCGACGCCCCATCGTCCGCATCGGCCACAGACCTTGCGGCGCCTTCCCTCAGGGTGAACGTGCTCTCATATCGGGTTTGCAGCGCGTCGTAGGCCGCCCCGCGCTCCGCCTCGACCGCCATCTCGTGTGCGGGGTTGAACAGCAGAGGCGGGCGCACGAACTGGTAGTAGACGAAGACGCCGACGCCGAGCAGGAGCACCAGTGCCTGCAAGGGGATCTTCCAGTACGCACTCATGAGCAGGGAGCTGCGCGCCTCGTCTACGGACTTGGCCGTCAGGTAGCGCTGCACCTGACTTTGGTCTGTCCCGAAATACGACAACATCAGGAACGTGCCCCCGATGATGCCCGACCAGAACGTGTACGTCTCTGTCAGGTTGAAGCTGAAGTCGAACGTTTTCAGGCGACCCGTCGCTCCGGCAATGCGTAGTGCGTCGTCAGGGGACACGGGCATCTGGAAAATGAGCACCGCCACAATTCCCACGAGCGCCACGACGATCAGTACCATCTGCTTCACGTCTGCCCACGCGACCGCCTGAACGCCGCCGATCATTGTGTAGATCACGGTCGGAATGCCGATGATCGCCACACTCCACACGAGCGGGAAACCGAAGATCGCGCTGAGGACCACGCCGGGTGCAGCCATGATCGTGCCGGCGGACATCCCGCGTGACAGCAAGAACAAGAAGGCCGTCAAAGACCGCGTCTTCGCGTCGAAGCGACGCTCGAGGTACTCGTAGGCGGTGTACACGCCCGAGCCATGGAGAAAGGGCACCAAGGTGACGCCAAGGATCACCATCGCGATCGGCAATCCGAAGTAGAACTGCACGAAGCGCAGCCCCTCGGTCGCGCCCTGGCCCGTCGTTCCGATCATCGTGATCGCAGACAGTTGCGTCGCCATCACGGACAGGCCCACCACCCACCAGGGAAGGCTCTTACTTGCCAGGAAATAGCCTTCGATGGTGTCGGTGTCCTTCGACTTCCTGATCCCGTCGATGATCATGTACGCGAGGTACACGATGACGATGAGCCAATTGATCCAATGCATGACCGTTTAGCTCCTCAGGCGTGGTAGCGCATCTGAAGGAACCAGAGCAGCGCCAGAGCGACGATTTGGACCGCCAGGACGCGGAAGAGCGTGCCCTTGAAATTCGACTGCGGCGGTGGGCTCGCGGTGGGATCGTCAGTGGTCATGTGGCGGCCTGAGGGTGCGGGAAGGTGCGACGGCAAACTTCCAGCATCAGCCTGATGGCGCAACCCGATCCAGCTTCGGTCGCAAGCATCGCCATCAGGTTTCGAGAACAGAAGAGACACATGACGACGAAGACCGAGTGGTGTTCGAGTTGTCGTGGCCGCCGCGATCACAGGACCCGTCGTATGCGGGGCGAGGCGGCGATCGGCGGATGTCCGCACCCGTCGCGCTCCCGGCGGGCGCAACTATCGCCGGCGACTTATCGCAGTGAACACATGTCTTTCCCGACCTCTTTCTTCGCTGGTCGGGGGTTCCGGCTGTTCGTCGCGCTGCGGCTCGCTGCCAAGGGACTCCGGCGCTCGCCTGGGACCACATTCCTAGCGATCGCGATCCTATCGCTCGGCCTCGCCCTGCCTTCAACGTTTTTTAGTCTCTTGGTCGGGGCGATTCGTCCCATTCCGGTGCCCGCGGGAGACCGTGTGGTGAGGGTGAAGGTCATACAACCGGAAAGGAGTGGCGCGCCGCTCCTCGTTCTGCCCGGCGACTTGGTCTCGCTCGGCCAGGTGGAAAGCCTCGAGTCGCTCGGCGGTTTCCGAACGTTCTCGGGCACCATCGTAGACCCAGGCTTTGCCGCCACGAGGGGTCAGGCTGGCTGAGATGACGCCAGAGGTGTTCACCCTTCTTAGGGTCCTTCCACGGCTCGGCCGATTTCCGAGAGCGGACGATCAAGGACAGACCCTCCTGATCGGGCACGATGTTTGGCGGGACAGCTATGAGAGTGACCCGGGGGTCTTGGGTCGGGTGGTGGAGATCGAGGGCATGAACCGCACCATCATTGGTGTGATGCCGGACGGCTTCGGCTTTCCGTTCAACGAGGACGCTTGGACGAGCTTCGCCCCGAACGTGAGCGGCCCTGACCCGATCGAGTTCGTCGGGCGGCTGGCCGAGGGGGCGAGCGAGCGGTCAGCGACTGCGGAGTTGGCAGTACGTTGGGCTCAACTCGACGCCGGACGGGAGACCGAACGCACCGGAGGGGTTCTTCAGGTTCTTCCGTACACGGGCGGGCGGGGCGAAGGCGGGGAGGCCGTGGCGTTCGTTGGCTTGGTCCTCGTGGCGCTGTGCCTCCTCCTGATTTCCTGCGCGAGCGTGGCCAATTTGTTGTTGGTGCGCGCCACGGAGCGGGTGCGCCCATTGAGCATTCAGGCCGCCCCCGGCGCTAGTCGTGGGCAGATCGCTATGCAACTGCTCTTAGAGGCATTCCTCGTCGCCGTGGCTGGCGGGCTCGCGGGACTCTTCTTCTCCTGGCTCATGATCAACGGAGTCCAGAACGGGCTTGCCGCGGAGCACTTCGGCTACTTCTGGATGCGGATGTCGCTCGACGGTCAGGTGCTGGCGTTTAATACGATCCTCATTGTGGGGGCGGCCCTAGTTTCGGGTATGCTGCCGGCGGTGAGGGTTCTGAGGCTGGACGTGCAGCAGGTCCTCAAGGAGGAAACCGCGGGCTCTGCGATGAGTGGAGGAGGGACCTGGAGTCGAGTCTTCGTGACCGGGCAGCTCGCCCTCTCCTGTGTGGCTCTGGTGGCCTCAGGGCTCACGGCGCGCGCCATGAGTGGGTCAGGAAATTTCGCGGGAGATCTTCCGACTGAGGAAATCTTGATCGCGTCCTTCTCCTTCGATGCCCAGTCGCCGCTAGAACGGCAGATTTTGGTGGACGCACTCGAGGAGGGACTTAGAGTCCTGCCGGGCGCATTGACGGCGGCGGTTGCATTTGGCGCACCCGCGTATGGCGAACAGTGGGGGCAGCTTGAGCTCGATCGTCCCTTCGACGCTTCAAGTGGAACGCGTGACTTCGTGAATTGGAACGCGGTCACGCCGGCCTACTTCGATGCTTTGGATGTTGCACTGCTCGCCGGCCCGCCGCGGCTACTGCGGCCATCGACCGATGGTGAATGCGCTCCGTGGATACTACGACGGGCTCTGCAGTGAGGGTGAGTTCGATCGGGCCACAGCCACGATGGATCGTGTGCGGGCTGGGGCCGCGGCCATCAAGGCATTCGAGGAGTTTGGGATCGCTGGTGGTGCTGTTTCTTCGGCAACTCCGGAGCTACAGAGCGCGCTCGATGACGCCGCCGCCCGCATCACGGCGATTCGGGGTCGGATTCGCGGTTAGGCTGCTCGCGATCACGCTCCACCAAAAGAAATCGGCCCCGCCTAGTAGGGCGGGGCCGATTTCTTCTCGCGGATGTTCTGTCGGGCCGGGTCCGACCGCCTCACTAACGTCGGTGCCTTCCAAGCCCCTCGTCTAGGCCCCTTCGTTTGTCAGCGGCCCTTCTCACCCTGCGGCCACGGCGCGCCTTGGTTCTCTGCAGCGATGGCGCCAATGCCACGGTACAGGAACTTCTGCACGCGCTTGCCCTCGTAGGTCTCCGTCGTGTAGATGTTGCCCTCTGAGTCCGTTGCAATCGAATGCACGGCGAAGAACAACCCGGGCTGACGGCCGCCGTCGCCGAAACTGGTCAGTACCTCAAGTGACGCGCGGTCCATGATGTACACCTTCATGTTCTTCCCGTCGGCGAGGTACATGTAGGTCTGCGCGGGATCGCGGGAGAATGCGATGTCCCATGTGGATCCATCACCCAGCGTGAGGGGCGCGATAATCTTTTCAGTGACGAACGTCCCGTCTTTCTGAAAGACCTGAATCCGATCGTTGGGACGGTCACAGACATAGACCAGTCCATCGTCCGTCGGTTCGGCACAGTGCACAGGACTCCGGAACTGTGTGATGAGGGGAGCATTCGGATCGTAACGGCCCATGTCCTCATCGCTGGGCACGTTGCCGTAGGCGCCCCAGAAACGCTTTACCTCACCAGAGTTCATGTCGAGCACCGCGACGCGCTTGTTTCGGTACCCGTCGGCGACATAAACCTCACTTGCGCCTGGGTCGAAGGAGATCTTGGCCGGCCGCCCAAAGTGCTCGGTTGAGTTGCTACCCAGATCCGTACCCGGTATGCCGTACTGCGCGAGGAATTGACCGTCCTTCGTGAACTTCAGCACATGACCGTCACCCGCACCGTTGCCGCCGATCCAGACGTTGTCCATCGGATCGATGCTGATGCCGTGGTTCGACGCCGGCCAGGTGTATCCCTCGCCCGGACCGCCCCATGAGTCGATGAGATTGCCGGCGGGGTCGAACACCAGAACGTAGGGGGCGGGCAGGCAGCACTCGCCACTCGGCGGATCCGTCGACGCGCCGATCTCGGTGCGCTCATTGAGCGGAGCCTGACGATGGATGATGTAGACGTTGTCTTGGGAGTCGATGCCGACGCCCACGACCGAACCCATCACCCAGTGGTTGGGGAGCGGTTGCGGCCAGAACGGATCCACCTCGAACATAGGGGCGGTCGCTGCGCTCGCCGCCAGGTCAGAGGCGCCGGTTTCGTCGAGTGCGCACGACGCCAGACCGAGCGCCGCAATTGCGGGGACCAAAGCCAACCCGAACATCATGTTTCGCTTCTGCATCATGCTTCTCCCATGGACGGAACTCAGGGACGCGGCCCAAGCGCGATACGCTACGGAACTCAAGCCGTTCCGGCAATCCGGCCCGCGGTCGTGCAGGGCGAGCGCCGGCTGAGCCGCACGGGTCGAAGGGGGTACCCTGCCTAGGCAGGGGCGGACGCGCGGAAGGGGTACGCATGGCCTAGGCAGAGGCCGCACCGGCGGGTGGCTTACGATGCCTGGCCAGAGGTCGACACGCGGGTGGGGACTGGACTAGAGGGCTTCGTCACCCGAAAGTGCCTCACATGACCAGTTCCGAACTCCGTCGTCACGGCCGCCTCGCGGGCCTCGTCGTCGCCCTCGTGCTTCTACTTCCGTCTTGGCCAGAGGCGCATGAGATCCCGGCAGACGTCACCGTACAGGCGTTTGTTCGGCCTCAGAATGGGAGGCTGCAGTTCCTGGTTAGGGCCCCGCTTGGGGCCATGCGGGACTTCAACTTTCCCGTGCGTGAGCCGGGATACCTGGAGATCGCGGAGGCGCAGCCGCTCATTGAGCAAGCTGCGCTCCAGTGGGTGGGGGAATACGTTCACTTCTTCGAAGGAGCCCAGGCGCTCCCGCCGCTCGAGCTGGTGGCAGCGCGCATTTCGGCTCCCAGTGATCGATCGTTTCGGGCCTACGAATCCGCCCTCGCCAACATGTTCTCGGAACCCTTGCCCGCGAGCACGGAGCTGCCGCCGGGCCAGGCGATGTTGGACCTTCTCTTCGAGGTAGCGATTGCGGCAGATGCGTCCGAGTTCTCCGTCGATGCCCGAATGGCGCACCTCGGGGTGCGCACGGTGACCGTGCTCCGCTTCGCACCGGCGGACGGCCCCGAGCGGGCGTTTCAATACGCCGGCAACCCAGGACTCGTGCGCCTTGATCCCCGATGGCACCAGGCGGCGTGGCGTTTCATCGTGCTCGGTTTTGAACACATCCTGGACGGGATCGATCACCTTCTTTTCCTGTTCTGCCTGGTCGTGCCGTTCCGGAGCTTCCGGGCGTTGGTGCCGATCGTCACGTCATTCACGGTCGCGCACTCCATCACGCTGATCGCGTCCGCGCTTGGGCTCGCGCCTGACGCGCTCTGGTTCCCTCCGCTGATTGAGACCCTCATCGCGGCCTCGATCGTCTTCATGGCCTTCGAGAACATCTTGGGCGCGAAGCTCGGCAGGAGGTGGATGATCGCCTTCGGATTTGGTCTGGTGCACGGCTTCGGCTTCTCATTCGCGCTGTCCGAGTCGCTCCAGTTTGCGGGCGCTCATTTACTCACGTCGCTCCTGTCGTTCAACGTCGGGGTGGAGTTGGGTCAGCTCTTCGTGCTCGCTTTGACAGTGCCGGTGCTCGATTTGCTCTTGAGAAAGGTCGTCCCCGAAGTCGGAGGAATCGTGGTGCTCTCGGCGGTCGTCGCGCACACGGGCTGGCACTGGATGCTCGATCGCGGCGGGCGCCTGCTTCGGTTTGATCCTCGCGCCCCCGTGGTAGATGCCGGGCTCATGGTTGCCGCTCTTCGGTGGCTCATGCTGGGGGTGATTGTGCTGGGGGCTGCGTGGCTCCTGCGAGTGGGCTTTGGCTGGTTGGACCGCCGCACGTCCCGTGAGGTCTGACCTGACGGGCACGAACCCGGCGCCGGAACGCTGGCGTGGCGCCCACGGCGCCCCCAATGTCATGGCTCTGAACACAATCTGACCGTTCGTTTCGTTGGAGGACCTAGGATGGCTCGTTTGACCCGTGTCTGTAGTGCGCTCGCCGCTGCGCTGACGTTGATCCCGTTTCTTGCGCAGGCCGCCACGGCCCAGATGACGGCTCCCAATCCGTATCGGACCGTCGAGGGCGTTTGGGCCGAGCTCCCCAACGGGCGCACTTGGGGCTCGACTAGTGCGGTGTACCCAGCTCCAGATGGAATGTCGATCTGGGTGGCTGACCGGTGCGGAGCGAATACCTGTGTGGGCTCGGACGTCGATCCCGTCCTGCGCTATGATCTCGACGGCAACCTCATGACGAGTTTCGGGGCCGGTATGATCGTCTGGCCTCACGGAATGTTCGTTGATGCTGAGGGCAACGTCTGGGTCGCAGACGCGGTCGGCTTCGGGGACACGCCCCCGGGGCGTGGGCATGTGGTCCTGAAATTCAGCCCAGAGGGCGAGCTTCTCATGAAGCTGGGAGAAGACGGTGTCGCGGGAACGGACCAGTCTCACTTCGACAGGCCGAACGACGTCTTGGTGGCGCCCGACGGGAGCATTTTCGTCGCCGACGGACACAACCCGACCGGCAACAACCGCATCATGAAGTTCGCAGCGGACGGCACCTTCTTGCTCGAGTGGGGCACGACCGGCGGAGACAATGGGGAGTTCCGCGAGCCGCACGCCCTCGCGATGGACTCTCAGGGCCGCCTCTTCGTGGCAGACCGCTACAACAACCGCCTTCAGCTCTTCGATCAGGAAGGCACGCACTTGGCCAACTGGTCCCAGTTCAGTCGCCTGAGCGGGATCTTCATCGACAAGAACGACGTGCTCTACGCGGCCGACTCGGAGTCAAACGCGCGACGAAATCCTGGTTGGAAACGGGGGATCTATATCGGCTCTGCAGTGACTGGCTTTGTCGAGGCCTTCATCCCAGATCCCGAGCCCGATCCTGACAATTCAGGAACGAGTGCGGCCGAGGGTGTCGCCGTCGACGCTATGGGCAATGTGTACGGCGCCGAGGTCGGGCCTCGAATGCTGCGGAAATACATCCGCCGCTAAGGAGGATTCCGCGAACGACGCGTCAGCCAGCGATGAGTCTGTTCGTGCGGCTACCGCCCTCGCGCGGAGCAAGTGAGGAACCAAAAGCGCCGACGACCCCCGAAGGGTCGCCGGCGCTTCTTGTTCGGTGCTCGACTCCGTGACGCTAGAAGTCGCTCCAGTCCTTCTCCATGACCTTCTTATAGACCTCATACTTGACGAATAGCTCGACGATGTCGCTCTCGAGTCCGCCTTCCTCGGCCTCCCATCGCAGAATCTGGATCGCCTTTTCCAACGGCATCGCTTTCTTGTACGGCCTGTCCGACGCGGTGAGGGCATCGAAAATTTCGCACACCGTCATGGTCCGAGTTTCTAGGCGGAGCTTGTCGCCCGTGACACCATCGGGGTAGCCCTTGCCGTTGAGTTTCTCGTGATGGCCACGCACGATTTCGGCAATCCGCGCGAGGTCGTCGATCCAGGGGATGTTGAGCAAGAAATCGTAGGAGTGCACAACGTGCGACTCGATTTCCTTGCGCTCGGCCTCATCCAAGCTGCCACGTTTGATGGAGAGAAAATGGAGTTCGTCCGGGGAGATATAGGCTTGCTCGTTGCCTTCCGGGTCAAAAAAGGTGCGCTTGGCGATGTCCTGAAGGATGCCGGCGGCGTCTTCATCGAGCACACGCGGGACGTTGGCCTGGAAGACCGCTTCCTTGTAATCACTCAGCGTAGCTAGGTCCTCCGCGAGCTTGGCTTGGATGCTCACGATGGCCTCAGCCGCCCCCTCCACGCCCTGGCCCTGAAGCGCGTCCGCTCTTGCCTCGGCAGCGTCCGCCTCGAGCGTCTTCTTGATGAGCGCGAAACGAGACGTCACGTGAGCCCCCATCACTGGAGGAAGCTTGTCCTCTTTAACCAGAGTCGCTTCACGCACGCCGATCTTCCCAAAGTCATGGAGGAGGCCGGCGTAACGGAGCTGCCTCATCTCTTCGGGAGTGAAGTTCGCGTCGGCGAACGGACCCTCGGTCTGTCGGTTGATGACCTCTGCGGTCTCACAGGTTAGCTCCGTGACTCGCACCGAGTGACCGGCCGTAGTTGGGTCTCGCCGGTCGATCGCGGTCACGCTTGCTTTGATGAAGCCCTCAAGGAGATTCTCGATGTCCTGGTACAACTGGCCGTTCTCAATGGACACCGCGGCCTGCCCTGCGAGCGAGGAGACGATGCTCACCTCCCGCTCCGTATAAGGGAGGACCCAAAGGTCGGAGTCCTCATCCGTGTGGATCTTCGCCGAGGGCTCGTTCTTCCTGTTGATCAACTGCAGCACGCCAACGCACTGGTCTTTGTGATTCACCATCGGGACCACGAGCATCGACTTGGCTCGATAACCGTGGATGTCGTCGAAGGCCGCCCGGTTGAACGAAAATGGCATATCTCCAGGCATCTCGTAAACGTCCGCAATGACGAGCGGCTCGCCTGTGAGTGCGGCGTATCCGGCTGCACTGGTTTTGCTCAGCGGAAGCGAAAAATCCGGGGAGGGAAGGTCGGGCAACGTGTCGTTCTGGGTGCGAAGAAAGTGAAGGACTCCTTCACCGGCGTCGTTCTCCTCCACGAGATACAAGCTGCCGGCATCGGAGCCGGTGAGCCTGCGCGCCTGGGTAAGTATCAACCCAAGAAGTCGATCGGGATCGCGCTCACTCATGAGCGCCATCCCGATCTTGTTCAACTCACGCAGCTGACCGCGCGCGTGCTCAAGCTCTTGTTGCGTGCGCGCGAGTTCGTCGCGCAGCGAAATCGCATCTACGTCGGGTTCGGTCATCGCATCAATGCATCGGCCTCCGAGCCTCGGTCTCTCTCCCGAGCGTGTTGAGAATTTCACCCTTGAGCATGTAGAGGTCGGCACTCATGTCGCCCTGGCCCTCCAGGTCGTCGATGGCCTGATCCGCGTCGTAGAACAATTCCAGGTCACGCAACACGACTGCTGTGAGGAAGAGGCCGTCGGACATCGGATCGAGACCGAAGGTCCGGATCTCCTCCATGAACTCGCCCAGCGCCGCGAACTCGACGATATCGATCACTCGGAATTCCTGCTGCGTGAGCGGCCTGCCGCCCTGGCGGCCGCCTACGAAGACTGTCCACGAATACGTAGCGCCGAACTCAAGCGGCGGAAGATCTTCGGGATAGGTCCAAGTCGTGTCGGCTCCGACCTCGAAGATCTCGGGACGACCGCCGTCCACTTTCCGGAGCATCAGCTCGTAGGTCTGACCTTGGGTGCCGGTCCAAATGAATGTCGGGCGATGACCCTTGATGGTGAGTCCGTTCCGGGGCGCCACCAAAGTCGATTGCCCAGGAATCGGCCGAATCATTCCCTGGCGCCCGCCGGCAGTCGCGTCGGTTGAAGCGGCCTGGGAGAGCGTCGGCATCGCCCGCGTGAACATGTCCGTATTACCGCCGCCGGTCGGCTCGGCGACCGTCGTTGCGGATGTGACCTGTTGGGACGCGCCAGTGCGCGTGATAAGGGAGGCCCGGGCGCCCTGCCCTGGGATCACCTCGTCACCGACAGCCAAGCGAGTGCCAACAGTCGCCGGGGCGGGGGCACCACCACCCTGACGCATTTGCACGGCGCCTTGCACCCTAATGATCAATGCAGCGAGCCCGTCTTGGGCCGCGAGAGGGGCTGCTGTCGACAGAGCGACACCAGCAACAAGACATAAGAGCTTCCGCATGTTTTTCTCTGCGTCTTCACGATGGGAACAACCGACAGGCGGGTCCCTCACTATTTAATCTTCTACTTTGTTGTCCTTCGCACCACGAAATCCCAATCAGGTGGCGGTGGGTCTTTGATATTTGCTGCGCATCGCTCTGCATATACCCGGCACGGCCCGGGCGGTGATGCGTGCATTAAGCACGAGCAGTTCCTCCGTTTCAGATCTTCTAAGGGGGGCGAACGAAGCTCTCTCTGCCGCGGGTGTTCAGGGACTCGATCAGTTCGTCCAATGGGGAGTCTTGGTGGTGAGCGACGACGGCCTGGAGTGGGCTAGCGCGGGACGCGTGCCAGGAGGCCCGCCGTGACGGTACCTTCGAGCAGTTCGGCGCCCATGGGCCACCGCTCGGGATGATGGGCGGATTCAAATACAACGTGCAGCGCTTCAACATGAGGGCTGGCGACACCGCCTTCGTGCTCTCGCACGGGTCGCAGGGGCTCCTCTTGGGGGCGGCCGACCTTCTGGCCCAGCTTCATGGAAAACCTGCCGGAGAGATGGTGACGTCGCTCCACCGGGCGATCCGAAAGGCGCAGGGTGATGAGCGCACGGAGACCTCAGTCCTCTTCGTTAGGAAACATTAGTCTCGCGAAATCAGTACGGCGAGTGCCGCCGTACTTATGTTAGGTGCGCTGCTTGATGCCTGCTCGATGAACCTGGAGAATGCATGCCTGTGACAGAAAAGGATGTACGGACCGCCTTAAAGGCGGTCAAAGATCCTGAGTTGGGTCTGGATCTGGTCGTCCTCGGCTTGATTTACGACATCGACATTAACGAGGCCGCCGTTAAGGCGACCATCTCACTCACTTCGCCGTTCTGTCCTGTGGCTGGCCAAATCGTCGAAGACGTGAAGACCGCCATCGAGGGCGTTGACGGAGTGGAGCAGGCGGAGGTGGAGCTGACCTGGGATCCCCCGTGGACGCCTGAGCGCATTAGTCCGTTGATCCGGTCGTCGTTGGGTCTCTAGAAGGCTGAAGAAGTAGGGCGGCCGGCGTTCGTGATCCTTTTGGCCGACGAGGGCCCCAGCTTTCTGGCCCCCCGGCCTTGCTCAAGGGTCGTCCTAGAATAGACTTGTAACACTCCGTCGTTGATCGGGGTGAAAGTGTCATAAACGCGAGGGCAGCATGCCGCCGTTCACCGATGAAGAGTTGATCCAGAAAGTCCAAGACGGGTACATGATTGAGTCCGTTGAGGAAATGACCGAGGGGTACCGCAAGGCACTCCGCGTTCAACTCACCGTCCAAGCGGACACCGAGTTGATGAGCGCCCCGGCCTATTGGATGGCAGCCCGATACGCACCATCCACCAATACCCAGGTCAGCGCACACGCCATTATCCAAGATGAATTGGCGCACGCGAACATCGCGTACCGACTCCTCGAGGACATTGGTGAATCGAAGGAGCATCTGATCTACGGCCGCCAACCCCACGAGTTCAAGCACCCGTATGGCTTCGACCAGCCGTTGGACAACTGGGCTGAGTTGGTAGTGGCCACGGGCTTCTTCGACCGTGCCGGAATCACGCTGCTATCTGACGTGCATGAGAACACCTCCTACGGGCCGCTGAAGCGCGCGCTCGTGAAGATCGGCATGGAGGAGACCTTCCACCTGCGTCACGGGGAGGTGTGGATGCGCCGTCTCTCCAAGGCAGGCGGGGACGCGAAGGCTATGGTCCAGACGGCAGTCGATTGGATGTTCCCGATGACCATCGAGTGGTTCGGCCTCCCGGACGACATGAAGCGGCATACGGGCCAATTGGACTACAAGCTCAAGGGACTGACCAACGATCAACTCCGTCAGGTATGGATGTCATCCACGGTTCCTTTGTGTGAACAGCTTGGGCTGAATACGCCGGCTCATTTCGATGCCGAGAAGGGGGAATACGTGCTCGATTATCCGTTCCCCTGTCAGTACGATGAAGAAGAAAAACGTTGGATGTTCGACGAAGGCGAAATCTCTTGGGATACCGTGTTCGCACGCTGGAAGAACCGGGGGCCGATGAACGAGATTTACGTCGAATCGGTGCAGCGCTCGCGCAGCGATGTGTCTCGTTGGCTCAAGAAGAACTCGGCGGCGTGAACGTGATCTTGCCGCTCGTTCCGAGGCTTGACGCCGGCCTTCCAGCCGGTGTGACTTCGCACAAGAGCGGAGGGCGTGACGTATGGACGGGTCCTCTTGGGTATGCGCCGAAGGACGTACTGGCTGCGACCTGGGCTGCACTCGATGAGGTGCTCGACCCCGAGATTCCGATCAGCCTCGTCGAACTTGGCCTTGTCTACGGTCTCCAGGTTGAAGGCGGCGTGGCTCGGGTCACCATCACCTTCACTGCCACAGCTTGTCCGTGCATGGAGTTTATCCGCGAAGACATTACGGACCGCCTCGAGATGGAAGCTTGGATCGATGCGGTCGAGATCGAAGAAGTGTGGAGCCCGCCTTGGACGAATGAACGCATTACAGAGGCAGGGCGGGCGAAGCTCAAGACTTACGGAGTGTCCGCGTAAACTGCGCGGCTGGGATACGGGAGAGAAGGTAGAATGCTTGAGATCGTTTATGACGTGTTTGCCCGCAAGAATCGGGGGGACCAACTTTCTCACATCGGCTACATCGACGCGCTCGATGATGAGACCGCGAAGGTCTACGCGTGGACAACCTACTCCGAAGAGAACTGGTTTGAGATGTGTATCGTGAAACGCTCTTCTGTGATCGCGGTCAACCTCACGGAGGGCATTTTCGCGAAAGCTCGTGGAGATGACGCATGAACGAGTATGTCGACGTCGACGCGATGAGCCCGGTGGACAGGGCTGCGCTAAAACGACTCATCATGGGCCTTGCGGACTCAAAGCGGCTCATGGGGATTCGTTACTCCGACTGGATCTTGGGGGCGCCCACCATTGAGACCGGTGTGGCCACGTCATCCATGACTCAGGACGAGTGGGGACACGCCCGGTTGCTGTACTCCATGCTCAAGCACCTCGGTGAGGACCCTGTGGTTGCCGAGCATGACCGCCCAGCGGAGGCCTATGGGAACCTCAGCGTGCTCGATGAGCCAGCGGAAAATTGGGCGGCGCTCGTCTCGGCCATGGTGATCGCCGACGGGGCGATGACCGTCGCACTCGCAGGCTTCGCGGGTGGACGTTTTGAGCCGGCTACCTCGCGCGTGGCCAAGATGGTTTCGGAAGAGGAGTTTCACGTCAGCATGAGCACCGCTTGGTATCGCCGTTTGGCGGACGCCTCTGAGGAGGCCCAGCTGTTACTCCGAGCGGCGACCGACCGGCAGCTTCCCGTTGCGCTCGCCTGGCTTGGGACGAACGATGCCGCCAAAGAGGCGCTCGCGGCTGCGGGCGTTACTTCGACGGCCGCCGAACAGGTGGCGTCGTTCAAGGACGCCGTACGCGGCGTGTTGGCGAGTGGCGGCGTGGACGTGGATGCGGTCGCCCCCGCTGGAGAGTGGGACACCGATAGGGGTCGTGGACTAGGCCAGCCCGATGCCGACTCGATTGAGCGAGCCCGGGGCGACCGCAATCGTGCGTTGTTCGTAGAGTAGTGGCGAACGAGCCCCCGTTCCGCGGCAGCGATCCCAGCGACCGGGAGTCGGGCTTCGATCCTGAGGCTCGTGGAGCGGAGGCGCCGGGCAACATGCCTCGGACACCGGAGTGCCCGTTCTGCGACGGTCACGAGACGGAAATCATGAACGCGTTCGGGTCGCACGCTTCCGTAAGTAGCTATTGGTGTCGCGCTTGCCGGTCGCCGTTCGAGATGATGAAGTGGCGGGGTTAGAACGCTTCTAAGCTTCGACCAGCTCCACGTCTTCCAGGAAATCCTTCAGCGGGTTGGCGACCGCGACGGCTCGCTCGCGAAGCGCGTCGGACAGCGCGTCGTCGGCGGGCTCGACACCCTGGACGTGCCTGCAGGCGGCCTTCCCGAGCCGGACGTCCGATTCTGCGGCCGCCTGATGGTATTCGGCATATCGGGCGCTAACCCGTTGCTCGAATATCGGAAGCTGAGCTTCCGGCGTCCCATGCTGCACCATGTCTTCAAAGACCGCCCGATGCAGGGCGTCGAGGCCGGCACGAATCCGTTGATCCGGCGCGCGCCCGAGAAAGGCTAACTGTGTTCCGCGCGTATGCGCCCACATGAAAAAGATCAGTGCCTCCTCCGTTGTGTGATGCGAGTCCGCTCCTTCGTCAGATAAGGTGTCGACCTCGGGGATCGGTGTTTCAACGTCTTCCTTCGAGAGGAAGTCGGAAAAGCTCTCCCACACCAACAGCGCCAGGCTCTCGCCTAGTTCGACTGGGGTCATGGTATGGGGGGCGCGGAATTCTGAAGTGTTGTCCATAATCGTGCTCGACACGCGGTGTGTTCCTCTTGCGTCTGTGATGAAGTACCCTCAATTCCGATTCGGGACCCATGTGTGTCAAGCTTTTCGATCCAGCCCACGAGTAGATAGATGACGAGACAAGTGATTGAAGTCTTTGCAGGTATTGCACAAAATCGAGCTCAGGTCGCCGTCCTGGGCCTGGTTGCCCTGCTGACCGGTTGTGCCGCTGCAGTCCCCCAGCTGCCAGAGCCTAGGTCGATCGTGATTCACTCCGGTGCCAGGTTGCGCGTCGACCAGGAGCGCATGCAGGAGGTCAACGAATGGGTCTCGCGTGAAAATGCCAACATCTCCGATGACCCGTCCTTCTGGGTTATCTCCCACCTCTCCGCCGGCGAGGTCTATGTGTGGGAGCAGTTGGAGGTCGGAGAGGACTCCGTGCACACAGTAGTCGACCCTCGAGCCCCAGATTCGAGTCTCGTGCACTCGATCTATGCGCACCTGCAGCTGATGGTGCGGATGGGTCGCCAGGAAGAGTGGCTGCCCGAGGCGCCGGCTGCCGTAGAATACGAGTTGGAGCGAGCGATCCTAAAGCGTGCGTCCGACGCCTGGGTCCTTGGCAGGACAGTGTTCGACACTCAGCCGTATGGACCGCTCGACGAACTGATGTATGCCACGGAAGCGGGCTTTCTCGACGCGTTCATATTTACTGCCCGACCGAGTGAGTTCGCCACGGCCCGAACCACGTGGGCTCGTGCGAATCCGGACGAGATGGATCGCTACCGGAGTTGGTTCTTGGACACGTTCAACCGCGAGCCGCCTGGGCTCAGAAGTAACTAGACCGGTCGCACTTCCCAGCGAAGCCCGATCGGGCCGCTGTCTCCGAGTTCATCGATGTGCACGTCAACGCGCCCCGTGCGGGCCAGGCGGTCGTCGCTGGCTTTGCCCCCAAACAGCGCGAAGCCGGCGACCTTCAAGCGGCAGATCTGACCCTCCGGGCCGGTTGCGCTCATCTCGGCGTTGCGGAGCGACTTTATTGAAGGCGCTTCACCCGACTGTAGTCGGAGGCGTAGAATTCGGCCGGTGTGTGGAGCATCCATCGCATCCAGAACGCGGAAGACGACACCCTTACCCGTAGCGGTTTCTGTAGACATGAAAGGAAGATTATCGGCATGACCTCGCCGAAGGAAGACGGAGTCCTCAGCGAACTCCAAATGTCGCCCGATCAAATGCTTGATCTGGCCCGCCGTGCGGCCGAACTGGTCGTGCAACGAATTCACGAATTACCGGGCGAGGCCGCCTGGCGTGGCGGATCGCGGTCGGAGCTTGAGCCCCTCATGCGAGAGGACCCGCCTGAGGAAGGGCGTCCCGCCATGGAGGTGTTGGAGCGAGCTGCTCGGGAGATCCTCCCTGTGGCCGGTCGCGTGGACCATCCCCGTTTTTTTGCGTTCGTGCCCTCATCGCCGACCTGGCCTGGCGTCTTGGCGGACTTTATGGCGGCGGGCCACAACATTTTTCAGGGTACGTGGCTGGGGGCGAGTGGGCCGAGTCAGCTCGAAGTGGTCGTCCTGGATTGGTTCCGTGATTGGATCGGGTATCCTGAGACGGCCGGTGGGCTCTTCACGAGCGGGGGTTCCGCCGCAAGCCTGGACGGATTCGTCGCGGCCCGTGAGGCGGCAGGACATCCAGAGCGGGCGACGGTCTATATGAGCGACCAGAGCCACACTGCGCTGAGTCGTGCGGCGACGATTGTCGGGATTCGGCCGCACTGCGTGCGCGAAGTGAAGAGTGACGCCCAGTTCCGGATGGACATGGCGGAACTCCGCCGGATGATCGCCGAGGATCGGGCCGCGGGCTTCAGCCCGATTGCGATCTGTGCGAATGCCGGCACAACGAATACCGGGGCGGTCGATCCGCTGGCTGACATAGCCGACTACTGTGAGGCAGAAGGCATTTGGCTCCATGTCGACGCCGCATACGGCGGTTTCGCGATTCTCACGGACACGGGCAAGGCGCTCTTCCGTGGCCTGGAGCGGGCCGACTCTATCGCGATGGACGCGCACAAATGGCTCTTTCAACCCTTCGAGGCGGGGTGCCTCATGGTGAAGGACGTGCGTAAACTCGAAGAAGCGTTTTCGGTGCACCCGGAATATCTCCAGGACACCCAGTGGGGCACGGATCACCCGAATTTTGGTGACAGAGGTCTGCAGTTGAGCCGTTCGTTTCGGGCGTTGAAAGTGTGGATGTCCATCCAGACGTTCGGCATGGCCGCCTTCCGGCGGGCTGTGGGGAACGGCATCGAGCTTGCAGCTCAGGCGGACGCCTACATCCGCGCGAGCACGACGATCCAGATCGCGAATCCGGCCTCGCTGGGCATCGTGTGTTTCCGTGTGAATCCGGTCGATATGGATGTGGATGTTGAAACGCTCGAGCGGGTCAACAAAGCGGTGCAGGCACGCATCATCGGCGAGAACGTGGCCATGATGTCGTCGACCCGCCTCCGTGGCCTGTATTCGCTCCGTTTGTGCATTCTCAACCACACGACAACGTGGACCGACGTGCGCGAGACCTTGGAGACCATCGAACGGTTCGGCAGAGAGGCGCTGGAGGGGTGAACTCGAATCTGACCCTATCGAAACGGACGTTGGTCGTCTTTTGGGTCGGAGGCGTCTCGGTCGGATTGGTCCCAATCGGCCTCTGTCTCGGAACAGACTTCGCCCTCGCTGATTCGATTTTGGTTGCCGTGCTTTTGGTCCTGATGCCGGCGCTGGCCATCGCACAGGCGCCGCTCCTCGCTGAGGCCAAGCTCGAACGACTGCCCGCCTATTGGAGTTCGATTGCCACGCTGTCTTTTCTTGGCACGCTCAGCTGGCTAGTCGGCACACGCGATGGGGGGGCGGGTGCCATTGGCGTGCGTGCTCTGCCGGTGATGTCGATGGCGATCTGGACGACGTTGCTTACGGCGGCGGGACTCTTCACGGTTGTGTGGTTCCGCCAGGTTGGGCTTCGGATGGGCCTGAGTGACACCCGCTCAATTCGTGATTTGTTGCCGAAGACCGGGGCGGAGAGGCGCGTTTTCTTTCTGTTGTCGATTGCCGCAGGGGTCGGTGAGGAGCTGTCGTACCGCGGGTACTTGATCCCGGTATTGATGCCAATTGTGGGGTCCTGGGGAGCCGTGGCCGTGACGTCGGCGGTCTTCGGGCTGCTCCATCTGTACCAAGGTGGAATCGGTCTCGTCCGAACTGCGACCATGGGCGGTCTTCTGGCCTGGGGCTTCCTCGCGTCGGGCAGCCTTGTGCCGGGAATCCTCGCACACACACTCATCGATATTCTGGCGGGTCTTCTGCTCGCGGACCGTCTGTTGCTACCTCTGTCGGAGAGTGGGGTAGCGGAGTAGTGACCACATCATCCATTGGACCTCGAGTGAATTATGGAAGTTGACCTCGCCCTACTCGCCGATGCTGCGACGATCGACGGCTCTGGCAAGCTCAATATTCTCGGAATCTTCGACCGGATCGGCACGATGTCCTTTCCGGCCCGCCATCCCCGCATGGTCCTGATTCTACGTTTCTCTGCGCCGTTGAACGAGACGGGCCGCCACGAGATCGGGATCACTCTCAAGGGGCCGGACGGGGTCGAGCTGGTAAGGGTGGACGGAGAAATGCACCTGTCACCCGGGCCAGGGAGCGGCGGGATGATTCGGGTGCCCCATTTGCTTAACCTTGATGGCCTGGTGTTCCCTCGGCCCGGACCGTACGCGTTCGATGTCCGCGTCGACGGTGAGCATCACGTGTCACTGTCGCTGACGGTGTACGGTCCCGAGGCCTCCGCGGAAGCGTAGGGTGAGGCGAGGCGGCTGTACCGTGATGCTTGCCGAAACCCGATTGGGTGTCGATAAGTACAATAGGGTAGGGGCGTGTTACGTGGCGCCGACCATGACTCGGAGATCATCGTGATTCTGTACTTCTCATACGAAGAGTTGAGGGCGCTCAAGGTCGGGGTGGACTCCGTCCTGGTTGATGATCGTAGGCCGGGTGTTGGTGCGATTCTCGCCCCGTCTGAGATCCGCGGCCGTGTCGAGGCGCTCGCACCTCATCTGGTCGGTGACCTGTCGTTCACTTCGCTTGACGAACTCTTGGGCGTACAGATGGCGGTGAGAGCCATTCTCGAATGCCTGCGTGCGGAGATGGAGGCGCTCGTGGTGGCCACCCATGCAGCTCAGGAAAGCGCCGTCGCGGCCTACTTCGACTATGCCCATGCCCTGACTGTTGCCCATCGAGTGGACGAGATGGTTTCCGAGATGTCGGCCATGATTGACCTGGTGACCGGCGTCCGTCCGACCGCAGAAACCGCACGCTCGTTCCAATTCCCGGACTGAGATAGGAGTGTCTTCGGAGCGGATTGCGGCGCTTGAGCGCATGCTTGAGCGGAAGCCTGATCAACCCCACGTGCGATTCGGTTTGGCCCTCGAGTACCTGAACGCGGGGCGTACCGAAGATGGCGTTCGGGAACTCAGGGCCTATCTCGAGGCTTCTGACGACGAGGGCAACGCCTGGGGTCGGCTCGCAGCTGTTCTGCGGGGTGCCGGTGACGACGACGGTGCCATGGAAGCGTATCGCCAGGGGATCGAGGCTGCGTCCAGACACGGTCATCCGACGATGGTAGAGGACTTTGAAGAGATCTTAGATGGTTGGGAACGTGACTGAACTAGATCCGACCGCCGGATCGAAGGTGGGCTTTGAGCAGGAGGCCATTCCGCATCTTGATGCGGTGTATCGCTTTGCGCTCAGGCTGTCCGGAGCCCCGGATCATGCGGAGGACCTCGTCCAAGAGACGTTCCTGCGTGCATATAAGTCCTGGAATCAATACACGACAGGAACCGCGGCGAAGAGTTGGCTGTTCACGATCTGTCGGAACGTGTTTCTCCGAGGCCAGGAGCGCGGAAAACGACACGATGAAATCGTCGAGGAGAACTTAGGTCGAGACGGGCCGGGCGTGCCCGCGGTCAATCCGATATGGAGTTCGGTTCTCGGTGCAGATCCAGAGGGAGATTTTTTCGAATCGATCGTGGATGGGCGCATCGTTTCGGCGATCGACTCCCTCCCGGAAGAGTACAGGACGACGGTAGTGCTTTCCGATATCGAGGGTCTCCCTTATGCGGCGATCGCCGAGTTGATGGAGGTTCCGGTTGGCACAGTGAAGAGCCGCCTCTTCCGAGGGCGCAGGCAGTTGCAGGGGGTCTTGTATGACTACGCGGTCGAGATGGGCTACATCGCCGATCGCTCAGGAACGGGGGCATAACGCTATGTCGATGATCGAGAAGCTGAGGGCGCTCCTCGGCGGGGCCGCTGTGAAGGCCGCCACCGAGGACGGTCACGAGAGCCAAGACATGATGTCGTGCGAGCAGGCGATAACCGTGTTGCAGGAGTTCTTGGACGGGGAATTGGACCAGATCCCTGAGGATCAGGTAAGGGCACATTTCGATGCCTGTGAGCGCTGCTATCCGTATCTGAAGTTCGAAGGTGCGTTCCGAGACGCCGTGACCAGAGCCACCACTGGTCAGACCGCACCGCCGGATTTGAGGGCGAAGCTCATGGAATTGATGTCTCAGGCGGGCGCTTAGGCAGTCGACCCGTGCAGTGACCGCACGGGGACGCCACGGCCGGCGCTCGTGTGCGTCGCGGTGAGCCTGGCCTGACACGATTCGCAGCTCTCAGCAAGCCGGGTTGCCAGCCTCCGAGGAAGATGAGAACCTTTTGGCCGCGGAGCGGCCCAAGGCCCCAAGTCGACGCTCCCGATCCCCCTAAGGCTTCGTGCCTTAGCCCTCGACTGTAGCGCCCGGAGACGGCATGGCCACGGCCTCCAAACGGGAAAGAATTCTGCCTCGCCTCATTGAAGAGGAGATGCGGGAGTCGTTCCTCGACTATTCAATGAGCGTAATCGTCCAGCGCGCGCTTCCAGACGTACGTGACGGTCTCAAGCCGGTGCATCGGCGGATTCTTTTCGCGATGTATCAGCTTGGATTGACCCCGGATCGCCCCTACAAGAAGAGCGCGACCGTCGTCGGTGACGTCCTCGGTAAGTACCATCCTCACGGCGACTCGGCCGTTTACGACACGCTCGTGCGAATGGTTCAGGACTTCTCGTTGCGCATGCCGTTGATTGATGGGCAGGGCAACTTCGGCTCGATCGATGGAGATTCAGCCGCGGCGTATCGTTACACCGAGGCGCGCTTGCAGGCGATCGCCGTGGAGTTGCTCGACGACCTGCACAAGGCGACGGTCGACTTTCAACCGAACTTCGACGGTCAGCTTGAGGAGCCGGTTGTTCTCCCAGGCCGTTTCCCGAACCTACTCGTGAATGGTTCGTCGGGGATCGCAGTCGGCATGAGCACTAATGTGCCGCCCCACAACCTCGCGGAGGTCGCTGCCGGGGTGCGGCAGTTGGTTGTCGACCCCGACTGCACGGTCGAGGACCTCATGCGGCACATCCCCGGGCCCGACTTCCCGACAGGTGGTTTCGTTGTCGGGCGCCAGGGCATCAAGGACATGTACACGAAGTCACGCGGCCGGATCATCATGCGTGCGCGGGTCGTCAAAGAAGCACTGCGAGGGGGGAAGGAGCAGCTCATCGTCACGGAGATCCCCTACGCGGTCTCCAAGACGAAGATCATCGAGCAGATCGTGACGCTTACCAAAGCGGGCCGGGCCGAGGACGTGGCCGACATTCGGGACGAGACGGATCGTGATGGCATGCGACTGGTGATCGAGCTTAAGAGGGGCGCCAAGGCGGGGAAGGCCCTCTCCTTGCTCTTCAAGCGTACCAGCCTCCAGACCACGTTTGGCGCTCATCTTTTGGCGCTCGACGATGGTGAGCCGAAACAGTTCGATCTCAAGAGGATGCTCGAGCGGTTTCGTGATCACCGCATCCAGGTGATTCAGCGGCGGGCGCGTTTCGAACTCGAGAAGGCCGAGGCCGAGCGCCACATTGTCGAGGGACTCCTCGCCGCGCTGGATCACATTGATGAAGTCATCAAGATCATCCGCGGTTCAAACGACCGGGCGCAGGCGTCACAAAGGCTGCAAGACCGCTTCGGGCTGAGTGAGATCCAATCGGACGCCATTCTCAATATGCGGCTCTCGCGACTCACGAAGCTGCAGCGCTCGCAGTTGCAGGCGAGGCTCGATGAGCTGCTGGCGCTCATTGGGGAATTGAAGACGCTGCTCGGCTCCGAGGAGCTCCAGCTTCAAACCATGCTCGATGAATTGGCCGAAGTCGTGAGTAAGTACGCCGATCCACGCCGCACCGTATTGCTGGACGATGAGGACCAGGAGCTCGAGTCCGCCGCCGTGGAGGCTCAACTGGCGGACGAGGACGTTGTGGTCACGCTCTCGCACGAGGGTTATGTCTCGCGAATTCCGATGCACATCTACAGGCGACGGGTCGGGTCGGGGAAGGCGCTCGCGGGCATGGAGCGTTACGACGACGATTACCTAGAGCGCATTTTTGTCGCGCGCACTCAGGGTTGGATTCTGGCCTTCACTGAGAATGGGCACTGTCACTTCCTCTCAGTTCACGATGTGCCGGAGAGCGCCCGAGCGTCCCGAGGCCAGTCTGTCTACGCGCTTCTGGAAAGCGCGGACCGCGAGGATCGCATCGTGGCGATGATCCCCGTTGACGACATGGCCGTCGAGGATCGTTTCCTCGTGTTCCTGAGCAAACAGGGCGTGGTGAAGCGGACCCCGCTGTCGGAGTTTTCGAACGCCCGAGCGAGTGGCGTGAAAGCTGCTGGAGTTAAGGCGGGCGACGCCATTTTGGACGTAGCGATTTCTGACGGCACCGCCGAAGTCATGCTCCTGGCGCGGGGTGGACGGGCGATCCGCTTCCCGGAAGATGAGATCAGTGTCGTTGGACGTACGGCCCAGGGCGTGAAGGGCATGACGCTCAAGAACGACGAGGTCGTAGGCATGCTGATGATCCGCCGGGACTCGACGGTTCTGACCGTCAGTGAGGACGGGCTTGGTAAGCGCACGCCGGTAGGAGATTTTCCACTCCAGAAACGAGGAGGTCTAGGCACGCTAGCCACATCAGGCTCTGCGGCCACGTCGCCCATCGTGTGCGCGCTCGAGGTCTTGGAGGCCGACGAGGTCATGATTGTGACCGCAGGCGGGCAGGTGACACGGGCTGCGGCCGATTCAGTGCCCGTCCAGGGTCGCCGGACCCAGGGTAAGCGGATCGTGACGCTGCCCGCCGGCGATCGAGTGGTGGAGGTGACGCGTGCCCAGGGAAGTGGCGGCGCGCCAGCTCGGGATGAGGTGACTGCCGACCCCGGAGACGACGCAGAGGACGACGCAGAGGACCAGTTGGACCTTCTGGGGTAGGGTGGGAAAGGGATCGGTCCCGCCCGCCAACCGGCCATCCGCAAGAATCCGGATGTGCGGGACGGCTCATCTCTGCAGATTAGTATTGTCGGCGCCCGAGTCAGGGCGAAAGCTCTCCGACTGTTTCGTGAATTTATGGCTCCATTCGAAGGATGCGCTCTGTGAATTATCGATCTCTCAATATTGCGGCGATCGCGCTCCTGTTCACGGCCTGTGGCGGTGGAGAGGAATCTGAGGCGGTTGTTGAGTCGGCCGGTGCCACATCCGATTTGGTGATGCCGGGCGAGACGCACTTCAGCAATGTCCGTCAGCTGACCTTCGGTGGCGAGAACGCGGAAGCATATTGGGCGTTCGATGGGTCGAAGCTCATCTATCAGGCCATCAAGCCGGGGACCGAATGCGACCAGATTTACATTCTGGACCCAGAGACGGCTGAGACCCACCTGGTGAGCAACGGTGAGGGCCGCACGACCTGTTCGTATTTCTATCCCTCCGGCGACCAGATTTTGTACTCGTCGACGCACCATCACGATGCCGCGTGCCCCGTGAATCCGGATTTCTCCCTCGGGTACGTATGGCCCGTTTATGACACCTACGATGTCTTCGTATCCAACGTCGATGGCTCGGATCTGCGACAGCTGACCGACACCGACGGCTACGACGCTGAGGCAACGTTCTCGCCGATGGGCGACCGCATCGTCTTTACGAGTGTGCGCGATGGGGACCTCGACCTTTATTCGATGGCCCCGGACGGCTCGGACGTGGTGAGGCTCACCGACCGGCTCGGGTACGACGGCGGCGCGTTTTATTCGCCGGACGGATCTCAGATCATCTGGCGAGCGCACTATCCGGAAGTTGGATCGGAGGAGGCCAACGACTACCTAACGCTTCTTGGCGACGGCCTGCTCCGCCCCGGTGAGCTCGACCTATGGGTCATGGATGCCGATGGCTCAAACAAGCGACAGTTGACCGACTTGGGTGGGGCGAACTTCGCGCCCTATTGGCACCCCGACGGGGACCGGATCGTGTTCAGCTCGAATCACGAAGACCCTACGAGTCGCGACTTCAACATCTACTTGATCAATTTGGACGGTACAGGCTTGACGCGGATTACGACGGACGAAGGGTTTGATGGGTTTCCTGTGTTTTCTCCGGACGGGAAGACTTTAGTGTTTGGGTCGAATCGGAATAACGGGGATACTTCGGATACGAACGTGTTTATTGCGGATTGGATCGAAGGGTAGGTTTTTCTCTGGTTCTTCGGGGGGCCGTTACGGGAAGCCTCCGAGCGAGGGCGCTGCGCGGAGGCTTTCCTATGTCCGGGGGGCTGGGGTTTTTCGGGGCCGAATGTTATTCGCCGCTTCGCTCCGGAGCATAGCTCCGAGCCTCGCTCGGAGGCTTCCCGCAACGGCCCCCCGAAGCGGTTAGGTGGCCACGCCCGGTGCCTCAGGTGGGGCACAACAGACTCGGGCTCGCTTCGCATCGCCGCACGGGCTGGTTCGCGGCGCTTCGCTGGCTCACATCGCGTTCGGGCTCGCTTCGCATCGCTGCTTGGGGCGGTTAGCGCCCGTTTTCGCTCAACCTATCCAATTCCAGTTCGGGGTAGATTTCTAGGAACTGGTTCAAGATCCGGTAGGTGAGGCCCCAGACTACCTCACCGAGCACACGGTAGCAGGGGAAGTCCCTTACTCCTCCGGGGAGGGGGATCTCGACCGTGGAGTGGGTCTCGGGTGCTCGCAGTTCATCTACCTTCACCCAATGGACCTGATCGATTTCGTAGCTCGCCACGAAGGCGTTGGCGTCTCTGCCGATGCCGAACACGAACGGGGTGATGGTCAGGCTGGGGAGGAGTGGTGTATTGGGTGCGACGTCGTCGAGTCGGCCTAGGGGCCAGGCCTGGCGTTCCAAATCGAGACCGACCTCTTCCAGGACTTCGCGCATTGCGGTGTCAAGGAGGTTCATGTCGTCGTCGTCGCGGCGTCCGCCAGGGAGGGCCATGTGTCCCGACCAGGGGTCGCGTTCGGAGCGGGCGCGCTTGATGAGCAGGATTTCCAGATCTGGCGTGGCGCGCAGCACGAGTGCGACTGCAGCCTGGAGACGGTCGCCTTCGCGGATCGGCGGGTCGTGTGCGTCACTGGCGTAAGACGCGAGCGCTTCACTTAGGAGCCAGAATCTAGGATCGGTATGGAGATGGCCGAAGGTCATCCGTAAAGCTGGGATGCCTCCAAGCTTGGATCAATGACGCGAGGAGGATCCCTTCGCTTTACACTCCGATTTTCGTAGGTCCCCATATCAGCTTGTGAAGCTGCACCTGGAACCGCACGGGAAGGGCGTCCTCGAGGATCCACCCTGCGAGGGCCTCCAGGTCGATATCACCCCATACGGGAGACACCAACAACGCACGCAGCGTCCCGTTCTCGATCCGGGTGTCCAGGCCCCGTTCCCGAATCGTGTCGCGAACCCACTCGTAGTCCGTCCTGTCTTTCACCACGAACTTGACCTCGTCCTTGTGCGACAGGTGGTCGAGGTTCGACCACAGATTGCGCGCGACCTCGCCAGAGCCTGGGCACTTCAGGTCCATGATGATGTGTGCACGATCGTCGACCGGTGCGACGTCGAAGGCTCCGGATGTCTCCACTAGGACCGTATACCCGGCGTCCAGGATCATCCCGATTAGCGGAAACGCGCCCGGGTGCGAGAGCGGCTCACCGCCGGTCACTTCTACGACCTTCGCGGGGTGAGAGCGAACCTCCGCGAGGATCTCGTCGAAGGTCATGCGGGTGCCGCCGGTGAATGCGTACGCGGTGTCGCACCACGTGCACCGCAGGGGACATCCGGTGATGCGTACGAACGTGCATGCCAGCCCGGCCCAGGTGGACTCTCCCTGCACCGAGTGGAAGATCTCTGTGATCCTCAGGAAGTCGGATGCCATATCAGGTGCGACCCCGCCACAGGAACCCGAGCGGGGACTCGCGTACCACGCTGCCTGCAAGGAACAGCATGTTGGCAGGCCGCTCGGCCAGACGTCGCATGAGATACGGGTACCAGTGCGAACCGAAGGGCACGTAGACACGGACGTTGTAGCCGTCCGTTACGAGTTGCTTCTGAAGGTCACGCCGAACTCCGTGAAGCATCTGAAATTCAAAGCTGGACTTGTCGATGCCCTGGGATTGGTGGAAGTCCACGGTCGCATCGATCATGCGATCATCGTGCGTGGCGATGGCGGGGTAGTTGCCAGCGGCCAGGAGCATCTGCATCAACGCGACGAAGTTTTTGTCGACATCGCTGCTCCCTTGAAGCGCCACCTCTGGCGGCTCTGCATACGCGCCTTTGCAGAGGCGGATGCGGGCCCCTAGCTGGTTCATGCGTGCGACGTCGCCGGCACTGCGCTTCATGTAGGCCTGCAAGACGACGCCGATGTCGCGCCAGCCGTCGGACCACAATTTTTCGAAGGCGTCGAGCGTCTGCTTAGTGAAGCCCGAGGACTCCATGTCGAAGCGAATGAACAGTCCGTCGTTCTTCGCCCGATCGAGGATGCGGCCCAAGTTGTCGGCGAGGAAGGCGTCGGAAATTTCCTGGCCAAGCTGAGTGAATTTCAGCGATACATTCGCGTTCAGTCTGTCGAGGACAATCCGGTCGAGGACGTCGGTGTAGACATCTGCTGCGAGGCTCGCGTTCTCCTCGTCGTGAACGGCTTCGCCAAGAAAGTTGCCTGTGGTCATCAGACCCTCGGCGTTCGCCTCCCTGATGCCACGCACGAGATCTTCCACCGTCTCGCCAGGCACGAAACGGCGCGCCATGCCCCGAAGCGGCGTCTTGGTCACCACCGTCTTGGCTGTGCCGGACTGACTCAGGTAGATAAGGCCTTCTCTCAGCATGCGATGTTTTACTCGACTTGAAGTCAGGTGGGTGGGTCGGACCGTAGCGCGCGTTGTGCTTCGATGGCTTCCTCGAGGAGTTGCTGCACCCTGACCAGCGTCAGGGCTCCAAGCCCTTCTGTGACCTCCTCTGGGCTTCTTCCCTCAACCAGCGTGGGGGTCTCAACGTGCCCCACGACGCCAACTCCGGTCTGGGCCCAACGGGGAAAGACGAGATACCCCGCGTAGGGCGCCCTGAGGTTGGCGGTCTGTTCGACCTCTAGGGAGACCGTATAGGGGTGACCGTCGGAAGCATCATAGCCGGGCGGTCGATCGTGCACGGAAAGATACCCGCCCAAGGTGTGGTCGGGTGCGTCCGAGGTCTCGTCTACGCTGTGGAGATCAGGTTCTGACATGTTGCTTGGAACAGGCAATAAATCCGGATCCGACCCCATGGGTCCGCCGTGCTCGAAGCTAGAGCAAGCCGCGGTCGGAGGCTACCGAGCCAGTCTGTTGTGAGGCGCCTCGCGGCGGTCTAGACTGACGCACTCTATCCACATGAGGGAGCGTCCCAATGCCCCGAAAAATGCGTGCCGCGGTCTTCGCCGAGAATGGCGGACCTGAGGTGATCGAGGTGCGACAAGTTCCGGTCCCCGAGCCCGGCGCGGGTGAGGTGCGCATCAAGGTCGAGGCCGCTTCGATGAACCACCTGGACCTGTGGCTTCGACGCGGACTGCCCATCGAAACCCCCATGCCACACATTGGCGGCTCCGACATGGCGGGTATTGTCGATGCTGTGGGTATCGGGGCTGAAGCCGTTCCGCTGGGGACGCACGTGGCCGTGGATCCATCCATCGGCTACGACTGGTATGAAGGCGAGCGGCGGGGTGCCTCGTTCGGCGACCCGCCATTTCAGATTATTGGCGAGCATACACAGGGCGGTTTTGCGGAGTACGCTGTCGTACCCGCCGCCAATCTGCTCGAGATCCCCGAGGGTGTGTCGTCAGAGACCGCCGCGGCCGCTGGGCTGGTCTTCGTGACCGCTTGGAGGGCTTTGATGACCCAGGCCCGTCTTCAGGCGGGAGAGCGCATCCTGATCACCGGTGGGTCGGGCGGTGTCGGAACCGCAGCGATCCAGATTGCGGTGCGCGCGGGGGCGAAGGTCTACGCGTTGACCGGCGGGCCCGAGAAGGTACGCCAGGCCGAAGAACTCGGGGCGCATGTGGTCTACGACAGACACAAGGTCGACTTCGCGCGGGAGGTGTGGCGCGATACCACCAAGCGCGGGGTCGACGTTGTCTACGACACGGTGGGCGAATCGGTTTGGCCCCAATGCCTGCGCGCTCTCTCAGTGGGTGGCCGCTTGGTAACGTCTGGGGCGACCACGGGTTCCCGTGGTGTCACTGAGATCAGGGCGGTCTTCTGGAAGCAGCTTTCGATTATTGGCAGCACCATGGGCTCGCCGGCTGAGTTCAGGAAGGTCATGCGACTGGTATTCGATGGATCGCTGGAGCCCGTCATCCATGCAGTCATGCCGTTCGACAAGGCGCGCGAGGCGCACGAGATGCTTGAAGCGGGGAAGGTCTTTGGAAAGATCGTGTTGGTGCCGTGACCACGATCAAAGACGCACAGGCGCGTGTGGACGCGTGGATCGGGCGCTTCGAAGAGGGTTATTGGCCGCCGCTCACCAACTTGGCTCGTTTGATCGAGGAAGTGGGTGAGCTTGCGCGCGAGATGAACCACCGCTTCGGGCACAAGACCAAGAAACCCGACGAGCCTGATCAGAAGCTGGCGATCGAGTTGGCCGACATCCTCTTCGTGGTCATCGCCATCGCTAACGAGCAGGGGATCGACCTGGAAGATGCCTTTGAAAAGGTGCTGACGAAGTACGAAGAGCGGGACTCGGAGCGGTGGGCTCCGGCGGTGGATAAGGGGACTGAGCCGGGTCCGGCCTAGTTCCCAGCCGTGCGTCTGCTAGCGTGTCGTGCCCGTGGATGCACAGCCACGGGTGCGGGAGTCAGCGCTGCGATCGTAGCGGCCGCGCTGGCAGCTGCGGTTGGGCGGGCGCTCAGGCCGAAAAAGCTGCGAGTACGTCGACGCATCGATCGACCTCTTCTTCCGTGTTGTAGTAATGGGGGCTCACGCGAACGAAGCCGGGCCGGTGATCCACGATGACTCCGTGGTCCGCCAGGTGCCGGACAGCCCCAGGCGGGTCATCGTGGTGCACCATCACGATCGCGGTGCGGTGCTCCGCTTCGGGCAACCGCAGTCGGAGTCCTGCGTCTGTGGCGCGGCCAATCAAGCGATCGATGAGGCCGCGGTTCCGTGCGACGATCGTCTCGATACCGACCTCGTCGATGAGTTCTTGGCCGCCCAGGGCGGTGTGCACGGTCGGCAGGGACGGCGTGCCCATCTCGAAGCGTCGGGCGTCGGGTCGGTACTCGAAGCCGTCCAGGTCGAAGTCGAACTGTCGATTGGTCGCGAACCAAGATGTGATGCGAGGCTCGAGCCTTTGGATCAGCTCGTCGCGAACGTAGAGGTACGCGAGCCCTGGGCCGCCACACAGCCACTTCAGCGGCCCGCCGGCGTAGAAGTCGACGCCCGTCTCCGACAGGGTAAGCGGCACCTGTCCGGCTCCCTGGTATCCGTCGATGAGGCTGTAGGCTCCCGCAGCGCGAGCGATGTCGGCCAGCTTCTTGATGTCCTGCTCGTAGCCGGTCGTGAAGAACACGTGACTGGTTGCCAAGAAGAGTGTGCGCTCGTCTACCGCGGCCGCGAACTGCTCGGGATCGATGCGGATGCCGTCCGGGCTCTTGAGCACGACCAACTCGATCTCTGGTTTCACGGCCCACTGGTAGGCCAGCGTCGGAAAGTCGAGTTCGGTGCAGATCACCCGATTCCGGTTTTCCGCCGGAACGCTCTGGGTGATCACCGACAGCGCGGCGGAAACTGACGGCATGAGCGCCACCTCTTCAGGAGTCGATCCCCAAAAGTTGGCCACCCGTCCCCTGAGGTCCTCGACGCGGCCAAGCCAGTGCCGGTACCAGGCGGATGCCCCCATATCGTGCCAGCGTTCCTGAAACTCGTCCAGGTAGGCCTCTGAGCGGGTCGACAGTGCGCCCAAGGAGCACGAGTTCAGATAGCTCCGTCGCGAAAGAATCGGGAAGTTGGCCCGCGCGGCGTCGAGGTCGAAGGCTTTCGACTCGGACGTCGTGGCTTCGGAGGTTGGGCGGTCCGCTGCTGGGGGCAATGCTGGGTCCAATGTGGGGTCCGGTCGTGCCGAGCGTGAAGGCCCGCGTCGTCGGGGCCGAGTGGATCGACGATAGGGCCCGGGATACCACCGACGCCAGTTGGGCTTTCGCTTCGGGCGTGGGCCCGCCAAGGTAGACGGGACTATTCCCCGGCCCACTGAATGACGCCTCTTCTCTTCGCCCTACCGTGGATCGGCGTGCTCGCCTTCCTGATTCTGGTCGTGCGTCCGCCCCGGGAACTCCCTCCTGCGAAGGCGGAGGGCGTCGGGGAGCGGCCGCGAGTCAGCGTCATCATTCCGGCGCGCAACGAGAAGCTCAACATCGAAAACTGCGTGGCGTCGGTGTCGCGATCTCTGTATCCGGACTTTGAGATCATCGTTGTCGACGACCGCAGTGACGACGACACGGCGGCGATCGCGCGTGCGCTCCCCATCGGGAACGCGCGCCGCATTAGAGTTGTGGACGGTAAGGAACTGCCCGTGGGTTGGTTGGGAAAACCGTGGGCATGCTGTCAGGGTTTTCACGATGCGGATGGGGATGTTCTGCTCTTCACAGATGCCGACACCACCCATGGTCCCCAGCTGCTGGCCCGTGCCGTTGCGGGTATGCGGGATGAGAAGGCAGATCTCATGACCGTGCTCGGGCGTCAGATCATGGGTTCGTTTTGGGAGCGTCTGGTGCAGCCTCAGGTATTCCTGACGATGGTGTTCCGATTCCCTCGCTTCGAACGCACAGCCAAAAACGGTAGGTGGCGGGACGCGATCGCCAACGGCCAATACATTCTCATGCCGCGCACGTCCTACCTGGCGATCGGCGGGCATGAGGCGGTGCGCGATGAGGTCGTCGAAGACCTCGCCCTGGCCCAATTGGTGAAGCGAGAAGGCCTTCAGCTTCGGGTGAGGATGGCCAACAAGGACTTCGCGACGCGCATGTACAGGTCGCTCGGTGGCATCATCGAGGGGTGGTCGAAGAACATCCTCATGGGGGGACTGCAAAGCCTCCCGCCGGTGTTGCGTCCGTTCATGTTCCCGGTGGCGCTGACGTTCGGGGTCGGCCTGTGGCTCGTTCCGCCCCTCGTGTTGTTGGCAACTTTTCTTGGGGCGGGAGGGCCAGCGCTCTTCACTTGGTCTGCGACCGTCTGTGCGATCAGCGCGATCGTGTTTGCCGGGTTTACCCGACTGATGGGCGGGCCGGCTCGGTATGGGCTGCTTTATCCCCTTGGAGCCGTGATGGGTAACTACATCTTCCTGCGGTCATGGATCCGAGGGCGCAACGTGGAATGGAAGGGACGGCGTTACACCGTGCCCGATATCTCGGAGAGGCCGTGACTGAGGCTGTAGGCTCTCATGAGGCCCTCGGTGCCGCGCTTAAGGTGCAAGCCGCAGAATTGGGCTTTTCGCTTTGCGGCATCACGCCGCCCGACCCCAGTCTGCACATGGAGTACTACCGAGCCTGGGTGGGGGAGGGGCGGCACGGTGAGATGGGCTATCTCGCTCGCGAGGACTCGCTGGCCAGACGAGCGGACCTGACCCAAACCTTAGACGTGGTCCGGACCGTCGTGGTCGTGGGTCACGAGTACTTTTCGGAGGACCCTGAGGGCGTCCCTGAGGACCCATCGCGAGCGGTGATCGCGCGATACGCGCGCGGGGATGACTATCACGATGTGGTGAAGAAGAAGCTCGTGGCGCTCGCGAGGTGGGTGGAGGAACAGGCCGCCATAGACTTACACGCGCGGGCCTATGTGGACACCGGCCCGATCCTGGAGCGTGACCTCGCGCGACGTGCCGGGCTGGGTTGGTTCGGTCGTAACACCATGCTCATCAACCCGTCGCGTGGCTCCTACTTCTTCGTCGGATTATTGCTCCTCGACCTGGAATTGCCGGCGGACGCCCCCTTTGAGGAAGACCGCTGCGGTTCCTGTCGCGCCTGCGTGGATGCTTGTCCCACCGGTGCGTTGTTGGGCCGGAACGAGACGGGTGCTCCAGTGATGGATGCGACTCGGTGTATTTCGTACCTGACCATCGAGCTTCGCGGTGCCATTCCCGAAGAACTCCGGCCGCTCATCGGAAACCGTGTCTACGGATGCGATATCTGCCAGGAGGCGTGTCCGTGGAATGAGCGCTTTGCGGACGTGACTGCGGAGCCGGCGTATAGGGCACGGGAAGGGCTCGACGGGCCATCGTTGATCGAACTCGCGGAGCGGCTCTTGGCTGTAGACGAGGCCGGATTTCGGGTGGCGTTTCGTGGGTCGCCGATGAAGCGCGCGAAGCGCGAGGGCCTGCTCCGCAACGTGTGTGTGGCGCTGGGGAACTGGGGCTCGGCGGATGCGGTGCCGGTGCTGACCGCCGCGCTTGGTGATCCGTCGGCGTTGGTGCGTGAGCACGCAGCTTGGGCGTTGGGGGTGTTAGGGTCTAGCGAGAGCCGATTGTTGCGGGGATTACCCAAAGCCCCGAACGTGTGACGCAGTTGGTCACTAGTAAGACCAAAACGCGAGCAGGTCCCACAAGTAAGCGTCCCGAAGCGTGAACTGGGGCGCTGTCGCCAAAGTGTCCCCCGAAAGGATGCGGTCACTCGCGCAGCATCGCGTCGAGCCGCAGCTCTGCTCATGACGACAGCTGACCCGATCACCCGCCTGAATGGGGCTCTTGAAGGTCGATACCACCTGGAGTCGGAACTCGGGGAGGGTGGAATGGCGACGGTGTATCTCGCCGAAGACCTGAAGCACGAGCGGAAGGTGGCCCTGAAGGTGTTGAAGCCCGACTTGGCGGTCGTGGTCGGGGCCGAGCGATTCCTGGCTGAGATCAAGACGACCGCCCTAGCAGCCACGACGCGCTCTTCGATCCGCCGTGGCAGGTCAATTGCGACGCCCGCCCGGAGTCGTGTCTCCAGGCGACACTCTGGACGATCCACGGCATCAGTCACGGGATCGGCCTCGAGGTCCACGATTACGAGAACACCGGCGTGCGCATCGAGGACGACTACGTGATCACACCGACGGGCCTGGAGCGGATCAGCGACGCCCCGCGTGAAATCGACGATGTGGAGGCGCTTATGCGCCGCCGGAGACCGATCGGGTAGCGTCCTTCAAGTGTGGCCGCAGGCCCGCGTAGCACAAAGCCCCACCCGGCTCACGCCGGGTGGGGCTTTGTAGTTGGAGCCTCGCGGAAGGCAGCTTCCCGCTACGAGATAATGCGCATCCTCTGCCGGACCTTCTCCATGTACTTCGTGAAGAAGTGCTTCTGGATGTCATTCATGTCGAGCTCACGCCCCTGGATGTACGCCTGCTCGATGTTGCTCGTCATGTCGAGAGGCGTACCCGTCGTGATCAGCAGCGTGGCTTGCTTTCCTGTCTCCAGCGAGCCGATCCGGTCGTCGAGGCCCATGAGCTCGGCCGCGTTGATCGTCACTGCCTTCAGGGCCTCCTCCTCCGGAAGTCCGAAGGCCACCGCCACACCCGCTTCGTAGGGGAGACGATCCGTGTAGAGCGCGCCTGCGCCACCGGAGATCGCGAACTTCACGCCCGCTTCGTAGAGAGCGGCGGCCCTGCCGTAGGCTTCGTCGTAGCCCTCATACTCCCGGTTAGGGGCGTCCATGGTCGACGTCAGAATGACCGGAATCTCCTCCGCCTTCAGGCGGGCAGCCACGTGGATCGCGTCGTCCCCGCCGCGAATTACCAGTCTGAGGTTTTCTGACTTCGCCCAAGTGATGGCGTCGTTGATCTGCGCTGCGCTGCTGGCGGACACGACGACCGGGATATCCCGGTTCAGCGCGGGAACCATCGCGATGTAACGCGCGTCGGTCCGGACCGTCTCCCCGGCCGCCACGGCGTCGCGATAAGCGCGCGCCTCTGCGAAGTAGTCCTTGAGCTGAAGCACGCGCTCTTCGTAAGTCGGCTGGGGTCCGCTCTGCCGTCCGAACCCGCCGAACCCGCGTCCTGACCTCGGATTCGGGTTCGGCCAGTTGATGTTGAGCGCGGCCGCGGACTCCATCGACATCTCCTCCCAGCTCCAGCCCTCGAGCGCCATCGCAGAGGACATGCCGGAGATGAGCCCGCCACCCGGTGTCGTGAGCGTCGTGAGCACACCCTGCGAGCGTGAAGTACCGATGTGGCGGCTCTCCGCGTTCACACCGACGTCCGCGTTGATGTTCGGGTTAAAGTCCCCGACTTCGTTGACGTCGTTGGACATGTCCACGGCGCCGATCTCGGAGATGCCCACGGTGGAGTAGGCGTCGATGAGCCCGGGATAGATGTGCTTGCCCGTCGCGTCCACCACCCGTGTGCCGGCCGGGATCTCCACGTCAGCGCCGACCGCGGTGATGATCCCGTTGCGGAAAATGATCGTACCGTTCTCGATCACGCCGTTCGTGACCGTGTGGATCGTGGCCCCCTGGAGCGCGATGGTCTCCGACTGCGGGGGGACCGTCATACGGACCTGCGCCGACGCCATGGCCGGCAGGATCGCAAGCGCGAACATCATGAACGCGCCGAGAATACGAAGTCTATACATGATCAATTCCCCCCACCGTTCGAGCCACGGTCGCCACTACCGGCGGACAGGACCGCTTGGATCAACTGCTGGCGTTCATTCTCGACCTGCGCGCGTAGCACCGCGTCCTCCTCCAAAGAGAAGTAGCGACGTCCGTCCACCCAGGTCTGCTCGGCCTTGGTGAACTGCGAGAGCGGATTCCCACTCCAGACGACGAAGTCGGCGTCCTTGCCGGCTTCCAGCGATCCGACCCGGTTATCGATGGCCAGCACCTTGGCCGCGTTGATCGTAACGGTCGTGAGCGCCTGTTCTTCCG
The DNA here is from genome assembly GCA_937919655.1 of uncultured Gemmatimonadales bacterium. Lineage (GTDB taxonomy): Bacteria > Gemmatimonadota > Gemmatimonadetes > Longimicrobiales > Gaopeijiaceae > CALFPJ01. The sequence continues at coordinate 35,683 of CALFPJ010000078.1, read as the reverse complement.
TCAGTCCGGTTCGCAGGAGCTTGCCCGCTTCCCAGTTCATGCGACTGGCGATCTGCTGGTTGTCCGAGTGAAGGGACACAGTCACGCCCGCCTCCATCAGGATGCGAACATTGTACTTCGTGGCGTCGTACGCCTCCATCTTGAAACCACCCCAGTCGCTCCAGACCGCGGCGGCAACACCGGCGGCGGCTAGCTCGGGCGCGATCTTGTATGCCTCCACTCCGTGCTGGATTGTCTGCACGCGGAAGCCGAATTCCTCGGCCAGGCGAATGAGCGCGAGGAACTCGTCGGCGCGGTAGCCGTGCGACGAGATCAGAAGCTCTTGGTTCAGGATGTCGAGAAGCGCCTCCATCCTGAGGTCGCGCCGCGGTGGAATGCCTTCGCCGCTCGCTTCCCATGCCTTCCACTCACGCTCGTAGTCGCGCGCGGCCAGGAAGTGGTCGCGGATGATCTCCTGGGTTCCCATGCGCGTGTCCGGGTAGCGGCCTTCGTAGCAGCAACGCTTGGGGTTCTCACCGAGCGCGAACTTCACCGTACGGGACCCACCCTCCAGCTTGAGCTGCTCCGGAAGCAAGCCCCAGCGCATCTTCACGATCACGTTCTCACCCCCGATGGGGTTGGCCGAACCGTGCTTGATCATTGCGGTCGTGAGGCCGCCGGCGAGCTGACGGTACATCCAGATGTTGTTGTGCGTCAGCACATCGCCCATGTAGACCTCGGGCACGATCGTGGCGCCCGTCTCGTTGACATCGCTGACGCCGGAATGGATGTGCGGATCGATCAGTCCAGGCGTCACGTGCTTGCCAGTTCCGTCGATCTGTACCGCGCCGCGCGGTGCGGTAAGGTTCGTGCCCACCTCGGCGATCTGTCCGTTGCGGATCAGCACGTCCGCGTTCTCCAGCCGGCCCTGGGGCCCCTGGGTCCACACCGTCGCGTTGCGAACGAAGACGGCGGCCGGTTGCTGAGGAATGGAAGGGACGCCGTACTCCATCATCGGACGAATCCACGGCAGGTCGATGTCTGGTACGTCGGAGGCAACGGTGCCGACCGCATCGCCTGTGAACGGAGCCGTACGCTCACCTTGGAACGACGGATTAGCGCCATTGGGAAGCGCCGTCCAGCCGTAGAAGTCGTTCCCGCTGACCGAGCCCGCGAGCAGGGCCGTGCCCTCGTATCCGAGGTCGTCGCCCGGGAAGCGCACTTCCAACCTACCCGTCTCGGCGATGACGCTGGCCGAGGCGATTTCGACGCGGACGCCCTCGCTCACGTTCCGCCCCGGCGCCACGTCGATGAAGCCGCGGAGCCGGTTGAGCGTGCCCTCCAGGGTCAGTTGGGCCTGGAAGCCCCACTGGTCGTCCGAGGCGATCATCCATGTACCACGCGGATCGATCTGTGCCGCGCGCGTCACGCCGTAGACCTTGCCCTGCACCCACACGTCACGGACATCGGCTTCCGTTGTGAAGAGGTCACCCTCGGCGACCACGAGGTTGGCGACTTTGCCTGCCGCGATCGTTCCGTGCGTGCCTTCGATGCCCAGATATCGGGCCGGCGTCGTCGTGATCGCAGCAAGCGCGTCGTCTTCGGAGAGCCCTCGCGCCACCGCGGTCCGCAAGTTAGGCAGGAAGTCCGCCACCGACGTCAGGCCGTCGCTTGTGATCGCGAAGTCGATTCCAGCGTCCGCGAGCTGCGCTGGGTTCGTCGGAGCGAGGTACCAATGACGCAACTCGGCGAGCGACGCATCCATGGCCGACTCCGGATCGTCCACGCTCGGCGCGTCCGGGAAGTCGAGCGGCACGAAGAGCGGTGCGCTGGTCTGGCTCAGCACGTCGAGGATCCGGTACTCCTGACCGTTCCCCCGGTACCAGGCATCGAGTCCGTAGTCTGCCGCGAGCTTCTGGCCCCTGAGGTACTCCTCTTCACTGCGCGTCTCGAAGATGACGGGCTGCTGGCCATGGACCGCGTTCTCCAGGGCTCCCAGGGCAGCGCTCGTCTCCGGGGGCAGAAAGGCGCGGCCGCTGGCATCGTAAGCGTCCCAGGCCCGCTCGTACCAATCGGCATCCATGAAGGTCTGCTTCATGAGGGCGATCACGCCCATCGACGAGTCGGGGTAACGGCCTCCGAGCTCGAAGGAGCGCTGGAAGCCGATCGACTGAGCGAGGTCAGGCCTGAGTACCCGGTCGCGCACCCCGGCATCGCCCAGGTTCACGACCGATGCCGAGCCCCGGAAAATCCCCTGCTTCGGCACGACAAGCGCCGTCCCGAAGCCCTGCGAGCGGAGCGCCTTTCTGCGCGCCTCGTCGTCCTGGAGGTTGGCCGTGGTGCTGAACCACGCGCGCACCTGGGGATTCCAGTGCGTGGGCCCGACATCACCGCCCTCGGGGACTTGGTCCATCCCAAGGTCGGCGTGAGAGTCGATGAACCCCGGGTAGACCGTCTGCCCCGTCAGGTCCCAGACGCGGGCCCCGGCCGGCGGGGTACCGCCGCGTTCGACGGATTGGATCATGCCGTTTCGGATGACGATCGTGGCGTTGTCGATCGCCTGGCCGGGTGCGGTCACAACACGCGCACCCACCAGCGCATGGTATCCTGTCCCGTTGTCGCGGATGCCCTCGATGGGCTGTGTGCGGCTGGACTGCTGCGCGCTCGCTCCTGCTGCCAGGAGAAGGCTCAACGTCAGCGCCGAGAGTGTGGTTTTCACGAAATCCCCCAAAGAGTACCTGAAGACTGTGAGCGGACGTCCGCTCCCGGCCCCACCAGACGTGATAGGATAGGACTGTGTGCAGCCTATCACGGTTGGTGGGGTTGGGGAATCCGGACGGGTGGGATGCGATGCGTTCGGGTGCTGGGTGCTGAAGGCGGGCGACCGAGAGAACCCACGCCCCTCATGAGATCGACGCTACGGACGCCACCCCGGCAAGCGATGCCGCCAGGTAGATGATCGCGATGGTCGCCTTCCGTGCGCTCGTCCCGTCGGCGTACTCCGTGAGGGTGTGCTGGTCTCCGCCTGTGCCTCGGCCCACCGCGATGGATGGGATGCCGCGTACGACGCCTGCGTTCCCGTCCGTGGAGCCGGATGGGCGCCCACGGGTGGGGATATCCAGGCTGTTGTAGACGTCCAACGCCGTGACGACTACCGGGTGGTCGGCGCGGTCTCCGAGCTGCTCCGGCGTGCCTCCTGCGGGCATCTGCTGCACCCGCTCCACATCCCACTGGACCTTGTGGTCGCGTGCTGCCGCGCCGACCCGGGATTCGATCTCGGCGTCCAGGGAATCTAGGAGCGCAGGGTTAACCGAGCGCAGATCCATCGTGAAGAATATGTCTTGGGGGATGCCGTTGAAGATCTTGCCCCCCCCGATCATGCCGATGTTGAACACGGCGCCGCCCTGGCCCTCGGGAATTTCGAGCTCATAGATGCGGTCTACCGCTTCGGAAAGGGCCCGCACGGGGTGGGGCTTCCCGGTGCTCGAGTTGGTGTGCGACCCCTCGCCACGGAACCAGTACCGGGTCCAGTAGATGCCCAGCGCGCCGTATGAAACCCCGCCGAGGCCTCCGTCCATCGCCACGAGCATGTCGGTGACCCCGGGGTTGTTGTCGAGCCAATAGTTCATCCCGACGAGTCCCAGTTCCTCCTGGACGGTGGCGACGAAGATCACGTCTCCCTGGGTCCGGACGCCGGCTCGGTTCATGGCCCGAATGGTGGCCAGCATGTTGGCCACCGAGGCGCTGTTGTCGAAGATGCCCGGCGCTCGGAGGATGTCCCCGTCCCGGGTCACGGACACATCAGTGTCCTGAGGATGAACCGTGTCCATGTGGGCAGCGAACACCACCGTTTGTCCGCCCCCGGCACCCCGGCGGATGCCTGTCACGTTTCCGATGGAGTCAGTGCTCACCTCCAGGCCCTCCGCCTCCATCTGGGCGCGGACGTAGGCCCCCCGCGCCTGCTCCATCGTGGACTTGGCGGGGATTTCAGTAATGAGGATCCACTCCTCGACCTGGGCGTCGTAGTTGTCGTCGATCCACTGAACGGCGTCCTGGACGGTTCTGTTCTCGCGCACTTGATCGCTGAAGCGGCTTCCCGCTGTCTGGGCGGTGAGCGGCGTGGACGCGACCTGCAAAAGCGCGATCGCGACGAGCATGGCTGGATTTGGATACCGTAGCATGGCTGTCGTCTGGAAGAGGTAGGTGAAAATGGGGTATTGAGCGACTTGTCCGAACAAAGACTACGCAGGTGGGACTTCGGGCACCACGTCGCGGTGGAGTCCGCCTTGGACCCACGGGGCTCCCACGCCGATTGCCTCCCCCAGCCTCATCTTCCCACGACGGGCCTCAGCAGCAGATCCTGAAAATCGAAACTGAAATCGACGGCGGGTGACGCGGGTTTCATGGTGGCGTGGTCGATCCCACCCTCAGGCGTCAGCGTGAATGTGATAAACGCATCGGCTCTGAGTTCGCGCGCGTGCCACCTCACGAGGAAAGTGTCGTGCTGCCAGTGAACCATGTCGCCGATCAGATCGGGGCTGCGTGAGAAGCGGATCTCGAGACCGCTGCCTTCCTGAGCGACGTCGATGTCCCCATACCACGCGTCGCGATATGTGCCGACATACCCCGCCAACTCGAGCGACGGCGTCGAAGACTCATCTCGCTGTGCGGCGCTGTTGGCCTCGAATGCCGCAAGGGCCGCATCGGCCCGCGCCTTTACTGCGGCAAAGCCCTCTAGCCAGTCCCAGTCGGGGGCGTCCATGTAGTGATCGAGCACCTCATAAGTGATCGAGTTGAATGCCTCTCCGGACTCCTGGTTGGTGAGTACGACCACACCCAGACCCAACTCTGGAATAAACGCGACCTGCGACAAGTAGCCAGGGAGGCCGCCGGTGTGCGTGAGCATGCGATGCCCCCGATAGTCCCGCACACCCAAGCCGAGCGCATAGAACTGGAAGTCGTGACGGAGCGGGGCCAGCTCGGCGGGCGGATTGCCGAATTGGATGGGCGTGACCGGTTTCCAGAGCTCACGAGTGACGGAGGCCCCGAAGACCCGAGCGCCTCCGGCGACCCGTCCGGAGTCGATCTGCACCATGATCCAGCGGGCCATGTCCTGAGCATTCGAGAAGATCCCCCCGGCTGGGTTCACGTTATCACCCAAGTAGGGCGTGACAGGGCGCACCTCACCTTCGACGCGCGCGTGGGTCATGGCGGCGTTGGGCACTTCGTCAGGATGAGACAACCGTACCGCAGAGCCTGTCATCCCCACCGGCCGCAGGATCCTGGTCTCAACGAAGTCTTCCCAACTCATCCCACTAACTGCGGCGATGACCTCGCCCGCCACGGGGTACAGGACGTTGTCGTATGCGTACGCGCTTCTAAAGCTTGTCGCCGGGGGGATGTAACGAAGGCGCTCCACCAACTCCGGTCGCGTGAAGGTGGTCGGTGGCCAGAACATGAGGTCGCCCGCCCCTAGCCCAAGCCCGCTGCGGTGCACAAGAAGGTCCCGCACGGTGATCTGCCGCGTCACCCATGCGTCGTACATCTGAAAGTCAGGGAGGTAGCGAATGACTGGAGCGTCCCAGTCGAGTTTTCCTTCCTCAACCAGGATGCCCAAGGCGGTGGCTGTGAACACTTTGGTGTTCGAGGCGATGCCGAAGAGGGTCTCGGCATCTACCGGCGCTGATGAACCCAGCTTGCGAAGGCCGTAGCCCTTCGCCATGACGACCTGGCCGTCCTTAACGATCGCGACCGAGAGCCCAGGAACCTCGAAGCGGTCCATGACGGAGGCGACGAAGTCATCGAAACCGGGCGGGGGTGCGGCCTGAGCGCGGGCGAGCCCGGGCAATGCGAGAGCCAAAACGAGGATCGCGAGGCGAACAAGAGCGTGATGCATGAAGCCGACTCGGTACGAGAAATATTGTGTAATCCTCTGACCTGCAGAGAGTTGGCGCCAGAAGGGAGATGTTTCCTGGGCGCTTCCCCAGGGGCGGCCCCGCGGAAGCGCGCCCCTTATCGTCCGGGGCATGGCTTGACGTACAACGGCGCGAGTCGAAGTTCGTACAGGGTCAATCGGCCCTATTGCACTCGTGAATTTGCCCTGAGGTCCCCTTGGCCAGTGTACTGGAACAACTCGATGCTCTTCGCTCCGCTGCTGGCGAGCGTCGCACGGTCGGGCTATCCGATGACACGGTCTGCTCGTTTTGCCAACACGACTCGACCCTCGTCGATGCGGTTGAGGCGGCGACCGCGGAATACGAGGCGCTGAGCGAGGAGTTCCCGGAACTCGTTGGCATGGGGGAAATGGAGCAGATCCGCAGCATTCAGGGCAGCTTCGTGAACTTCTACAGCGACGACACGGTCAATCCGTATGTGTCGCTCGCCGCCCGCGGCCCTTGGGTTGTGACCACGAAGGGAGCGGTTGTTCACGACAGCGGCGGCTACGGGATGCTCGGGTTCGGGCACGTGCCCGAGCCGGTTCTGAAGGCAATGAGTCGCCCCCAGGTGATGGCCAATGTCATGACCGCCAACGCCTCACAGCTACGGCTGGTCCGGGCGCTCCAGAAGGAAATTGGGCAGGCCCGGGCCGGGGGCTGCCCGTTCAGCGACTTCCTTGCGATGAATTCGGGCTCGGAGGCGGTGTCGGTGGCTACCCGCATCCTGGACATCAACGCAAAGTTGCAAACCGACGTGGGAGCCCGGTATGCCGGGCTCCCGGTGAAGAAGCTGGTCCTCGAGGGGAGCTTCCACGGACGCACAGGGCGCGCGGCTGAGTTCTCTCACGCAACCCGCCCGACCTACGAGAAACACCTCGCAACCTTCCGCGGAAGTGACGACCTCCTTGCGGTTCCCATAAACGACACTAGCGCACTTCGGCTCGCCTTCGAGCGCGCGAACAGCGCGGGCTTCTTCATTGAGGCAATGCTGATCGAGCCGGTGATGGGCGAGGGCAACCCAGGGGTCGCGGTCACTCCGGAGTTCTACGAGGTGGCGCGGGAGTTGACCGCGGCCCACGACACTTTGCTTGTCGTGGATTCGATCCAGGCGGGCCTGCGAGCGACGGGCTACCTCTCCATCGTGGACTTTCCCGGGTTCGAAGAGCTCGCTGCTCCAGACATGGAGACGTACTCAAAAGCGCTAAACGGGGGGCAGTTCCCTCTGTCGGTTCTCGCGATGACCCGGCGTGCTTCGGGTCTCTACAGGAAGGGCGTCTACGGGAACACCATGACCGCCAATCCTCGGGCGATGGACGTCGGAGCAGCCGTGCTCGGCATAGTGACCCCTGAGGTTCGCGCCAACATCGTAGACAGGGGACACGAGTTTCTGGAGAAGCTCGAAGCGTTGGCCGCGGAACTGGATGGTCCGATCACGGCGGTGCAGGGCACCGGCTTGCTCTTTTCCTGCGAACTTGATCCGAAGTACAAGGCCTACGGCAAGGACAGCGCGGAGGAGTACATGCGTTTCAACGGCATCGGCGTCATTCACGGCGGCGAAAATTCTCTCCGCTTTACGCCACACTTCCACGTTACGTCCGCAGAGGTCGACCTCATCGTTGCGCAGTTGCGGGATGCGATGCTGAATGGACCACGGGCCTCGTAGGAGCGCCGAGCGGGGCGGTTCAGCCTCCCGCCTTGTAGAAGGTAGTTGAGGGAGCAAGGCGGCTTGTTAGTTCACTTTAGTTAACCGTGAACGGCACCCAGTACACTACGTCGTCCCAACGCAACTCGATCCGCCCCCCATCATCCGCCGCCACTACGCGGATCTCGAAGACCTCTACTGTTTCGTCTAGCGCGTCGCGGCGGAGGCGCACTCGGGCCTGATCTTCCGCTTCGTCGTAGCTCTGCCCGCCCTGACCCGTGCGACGGCTGATAATCAGCGTACCACCGTCTGCATCCGGAATCGACGTGAGGCTGTAGTCTCCCGCCGGAATCACGACACCATCGATCGTGATGTCACCGTCGAACGAGAACTGCGTTGCATTGTTCGCTCCGGTCCTCCACCACACCCCGTAGGTAAGCAATTCTCCAAAGATCGTCCGGCCGCGCTTCTGGGGTGCGCCGTAGTCGCCGGCGAAGGCAATGCCGGCGATCTCGGCTCTGATCAGCCCACGTCCGGATAAGTCACCCAGAGGGCGGTCGGCGAAGGCGGTGCCCATGGCGGCCATGTCCAGCTCGTCCCAGGCGTGCCGGGTGAGGTCATAGGCGCGAGTGGACCCGGTCCCGTCCAACGCGAGGATGCGACCCTCTTCGTCGAGCTGGACGGTTGAGACGCCTCGGCTCGGGTGTCGCAGTCCCCAGCTGCCGCTACCGTTTTGTGTGAGCGCGAAGCTCATGCCGCGGCCGCTGAAGGTGGACACCGCGTCGCCGATCGAGCCCTGCCTGACCTGCCACCGCAACGCGGCTTCGAAGGGCCAGTGGAGGATGTCCACGAAGGGAACAGAACCAGTGGGTGCGTCGAAGTCCCGGCGCTGTTCCTCTCCGCCTTGGGTCGTGACCATAGCCCGTCCGGCGCCGTCCGAGACGAGCGTCTCCGACCTGAGCAACTCACCGGCGTTCGAGCCGCCCGCATACGTCCTCGCCGAGTACGCCATGAGTTCGCCGGCGTCCGACATCTCGAGGTGGTATTCCCCGAACGTTGTCCGGGTGCCGCGCAGTAGGGCCTGTGCATCTACGTAGCCTTCGCCGAACTCGATCCACTCGACGGCCAGGGTGTCCTGGCCCATGAGCGTGAGGTAGGCCGCCCGTTCGGGTCCAGACACGTGTGCGTCCGAACAGCCGGACGCGACAAGGGCGATCGTGGCGGAGAGTCCCAGCGTGCGGCGGGTCATGGAAGGAGTCCTTGCGATGTTGTTGAGTCGGTCAGAACGACAAAAAATTACATGATTGTTGTGGCCCTGACGACCTCTTGGGGCGTCGTGATGCCGTCACGGATCTTCTGGATGCCGTCCTCCCTCAGCGTCATCATTCCATTTTGGCTGGCGATGGTCGCCAACTCGGCCTTGTCCGCCCGCCGGAGGAAGGCCTGTCTGAGCTCATCGCTTACTAGGAGCAGCTCGTAGACGCCGATCCTGCCCTTGAAGCCTGTGTCTCTGCAACGGTCACAGCCCTTGCCGGCAAAGCTCTTGGTGAGACCCTCTGCGGTGGGCCCCAAGGCGGCAGCGTCGTGTTCACTCACAGGGTGCTCCTCGGCACACTTGCGGCAGACGCGACGGACCAGGCGTTGGGCCATGACGGCCTCGAGGGTGTGCACGACCAAGTAGTCTTGGACGCCGATGTCGACCAGACGGTGAAGGGCCGAGATCGCGTCGATGGTATGCAGCGTCGACAGTACCAGGTGGCCAGTCAGCGCTGCGTGAGTCGCGATTTCCGCAGTCTCGGTGTCCCGGATCTCTCCAACGAGTAACACGTCGGGGTCCTGTCGGACCAACGAGCGAAGCAGGCTCGCGAAGGTCAGCCCTGCCTTATGGTTCACAGAGACCTGACAAACGCCTGGAATGCCGTATTCGACCGGGTCCTCCACGGTGAAGATCTTCTCTCGGCCGGTCGACAGGTGCCGCACGAGCGCATGGAGCGTCGTCGCTTTGCCGGAGCCGCCAGGGCCGGTGGTCAGGATCATCCCGTTGGGTCTCTCGGACACCTTGAGCAGACGCTTGAGGTCGTGGACGGAGAGGCCGAGGTCTTCCAGTGTGCTCGTCCCTGCCTCAGAGTCTAGGATGCGTAACGCGATACTCTCTCCGTGCAGGGTCGGCACCGTGGACACGGGGATATCCACCTCGCGGCCCGCGAAAGGGACACGAATGCGGGCGTCCTGAGGTAGGGGGTGTTCTGAGGGGTTGAGACCGGCCATCACGCGGAGTCGTGCGAGGATGGCCGTGCGGATCCGTGCGGGAGGAGGATCTGCGTCCTGGAGAATGCCATCGATCCGATACCGGACCCGCAGCCCCCCGGCGTAGTCCTCGAGGTGGACATCGGATGCATGCGAGACGAACGCTTCCGAGAGGATTCTTTCCACCGCCTTCACGGCGGGCACGTGGGCCCCGTGGGCCCCGTGGTGGTCTTGGTCTGCCGCCTGTGACACCACCATGCCGACCGTGAGCTCCTTCCATGCCCATTCGACTTCGCTCGAGTCGGGGTAACGTCCGACCAGGATCTCAAGAGCGGGGATCGCGCCCTCTGCATTGGACAAATTACGGCGGTAGATCTCCGAGATCTGTTTTACGAAAACGGACGCCCGGCGGTCGTCCAAGTCGGGCACGTCCAGGGCCTTCATGAAATACTCGATGGCCTGCTTGTAGCGACCGCGATCCCGGAGAATGCGCGCGGCCTCGACGAGCGGGGCTGGATTCCCGCTGCGCTCTATGCTCTCCTCTTCGAAGAGCTTCGGGGCGCCATCCAGGTCCCCCTCGCTGAGCAGTTCGTGCTGGCGAGAGAAGTCCATGGGAGGACCCGTGGAGCGCAGGTCTCGTGCCAACAGATGGACTCCGTCGTTGATCCACTCACCGAAGAGGGCCCGGCGCACCCTGCTGATGATAGCCAGGATGGTGCCGCCGGCTGCCAGCGCGGGTGCCAGGCTCGCGCCTACCAGTTGGGCGAACACGCCCCCAAGAAGGCTTCCCCCCACAAAGTCGGTCACGACCTCAGCGAAAAGAGAGCGTCGCCGATGGGCCTGAGCAGAAACGGCCGCGACCGTCTACGGTAAGTTTCGTAGGGCGGCTCCTCCCAAAGGGGAGCGATCAGTGACGGGAAGCGGATGTTCTTTCTGGCTAGGGAAGTCAGAAAGGTGCTTTCACGTTCGAGTTGACTGATAGGCCCTCCTCGTTGGCCTGATTCGACCTAACAGCCCGGGCCGAAATCCACGGTAGGGCGCGCGGCCGACGCGAGGAAGCTGCGCCGGGCCTGCCGGGTCATGGCCTCGAGTCTCGGTTCGGCTATTGGTTGTGGTCGTGCCCGTGCTCGTGCTCGTGCTCGTGGTCATGACCTTGAGGATGCTCATGTTGGTGGTCGCGTCTGCCTTGATGAAAGACCACATGCATGAGCGACCCGCTCACAAAGGCCTGGTAGACTTCGACCCCGAAGGTGTGGTCCCCGAGCGGCAGGTTCGCCCCCACCGCGTATCCCGCCAGCGTTGCGAGGACTACAGCCGCTACGCCGGAGGTCGCGATGCCCCGGCCGTGCCGAGGTCTCAGCAGCCACCATATCACAAGACCGACAGGAACACGGTGAAGCACCACTGCCAGGGCAAAGGGGACGGCGATGGACCCCGCAGCTGGGGCGAGCGCCGCGCCTTCGAGCAGGGCATGTACCACCAGTCCCGAGATGCCGACGACAATCGCCAGATTGTCCGTGTGCGTCTCGAGCGCGTGGGAGGCCCGCTCGAAGAGGGTGGGTACCAGTATGCCGAGTCCCAGCGCAGCCAGGGGCACCAACGTCCGGTCATTCCAGGCATGCGGGAGGATCTGCCAGGCCACGAGGCTGGGCACCGCGATGTAGACGAATCCGTCGACGAGGCGCACCGCGGACGGTCGACCGTGCAGCCAGGCGTAGAGGATCGGTCCGAAGACAGGCGCCGTGAGGGCCGCGGCGAGAAAGAACATGTTGTGGGCGCTTGGGTCGGTCGTACGTCAAATCAGAGAGGTGTGCTGTAAAGAGAAGATGGGGCCGCGCTGCCTCTCCCGCACATCTTGTGGAACGAGGATGCCCTTGAGGGGGATCAGTCCTCTAGTAATCTGATCTCAGGCCCTGCGTACCCCGTCGGGGCACCCAACGTGAAATAGCGGAGTGATGATCGAGTGAATACTCGTGGTGTTGGCAAACGGTTTATGGTGGCGGCGCTCACCGGTCTCGCCCTTGGGTGCACGAAAGAGGCTGACGCTCCTCAGTCGGCTACGGTGATCGTCGAGGCTTCGGCCACACAAGGATTGCTCCTGATCGTGTCGACTCGGTTCGAGGTGCCTACGGGCGGTCAGGTGGCCTACGCCAACGTCGACACCGTGCAGGTCACGGGAAACTACACCGAGACCTACGCGCTCAACTCCGAGGCCCGCTTTAGTGCCATACTCCTCAACGAGACGGAGGCCATCGAAGTCGTCCGGTTGTCGGTCCTGATCGACAACAACGTGCAGTACGACGAAGCCGCGACGATGGGGATGGGTGGATTCCTTCAGTTCCTGTATCGGTTCCAGTTCGACGGACTCGGGTTGTGATCCGCCCCTGGAAGGCAGTCACGGCGGCGCTTCCGTCGCCTACTCCCATTCGATGGTCCCTGGCGGCTTCGAAGTAACATCCAAGGTGAGCCCCCCGATACCCTCTAGAGCCAGGATTCCGGTACGGAGTTCTGCGACGACTTCCGCCGGGAGTTCCACGGGAGTCGCGGTCATCGCTCGTGCCGAGCGTACGGGCCGAAGCACGATCGTTTCGCCCTCGGTGCCCTGCAAATTGAGTGGCACGAGCACCGTCGGGCATTGCCAGACTTCGTCGTAGAGTCCGTGCCTTCGGAGCGCCTGCATCACCAACGCGTCAGCCTCCCGGAGCAGGTGTAGCCGCAGGCGTGTGACGTAGCCCGGTACAGCGACTGCCGTGGTCGGGTGGGACGCGCCGAGGTTCCATACGCATCGATTGATTCCAGGCACTTGGGCCGTGATTGCTGAGACCGCGGCGATCAAGTCGTCCCATGGGACATCGCCGCTGAGGAGTACCGGGTGCTCGTAAGCGCGTAGGTCGGCTTTGACCCCGACGGAGCGGATAGGGAGCACCAGGCCCTCGAGTCCAAACGTGGCCGCTAGCGCTTCCACCTGTGGGACGATGGAGTCGAAATCTTCAGTGTCCTGTGCCCCGGTTGAACACAAGAGCCGCACCCCGAGGCCCGGGCCGGGGAAGGGGTGACGCCAAAGGGCTTCTCGATCGATGCCCATGCGCGCGCCCAGCTCCCTGACCTCCACCTTGTAGAGGTCAGCCAGCGGCTCGATCACCTTACCGTCGGCGAGCATCTCCTCGATGATCGGTACTCTGTTGTGATGCGTCTTGATGGTATCGGCGCGTTTGGTGCCACCGGTTTCGATCGTGTCTGGGTAGATCGTGCCTTGGCCTAAAAGATGGTGTTCGATCCCCAGGCGTTCACCTTCGTTTTGGAATACCTGGACGAACGTATCTCCAATAATTCGGCGCTTTTCCTCAGGCCCGACGGCGTCGGCCAGGGCGTCTAGGAACGTGTCGCTCGCGTCCACGAAGTGAAGATTCCGATCGAGCCCTATTTCCGTGAACATCTGCAAAACGTCGGCGCTCTCGTTCAGGCGCATCAAGCCGTTGTCGATGTGCAGAAGGTGCAGGCGTTCAGAGCCGAGTGCCTTGCCCAACAAGACCGCCGCCACAGTTGAGTCAACGCCACCTGAGGCGAGCAGGAACACGGATCCGCTCCCGACTTGCTCCTGGATGCGCAGAATCTCTTCGTCCATGAAGCCATCCATGGACCAACTCTTCGCACATCCACAGATCTCGAAGACGAAGTTGGCGATCATGTCGTCGCCATGAATCGTGTCGTCGACCTCCGGGTGGAACTGAAATCCGTACCGCCGAAATTTGTCCGAGCCGATGGCCGCAAAGCGGTGTTCACTCCCGTTGCCAGTGAAGCTATACCCAATTTCTTCGAAATCCGGCCCAACCGAAACGACCGAGTCGTAGTGGCTCATCCAGACTCGCTCTACAGGATCGAGCCCCCGAAAGAGCGGGTGTCCTACGGTGACGTGTAGGTCGGCTTTGCCCCACTCGCGGCCCCCGTGTACGACCTCGCCGCCGTAGTATTGCGCGATCTGCTGATGCCCGAAGCAGAAGCCCAAGATGGGGATGTCGAGATCGAAAATCTCCTTTGTGTAGTCCGAGTCCTCACCGTGCGAGGCCAGACTAGGACTCCCAGAGATGACGATGCCGCGATAACCCGCGAACGCCTCAATGGGATCTTCCGGTTGGCGAATTTCGGCCCGGACGCCTCGAAGGCGAATCTTGGTGGCGATCAGGTGAGCGTACTGACCACCAAAGTCGATGACGGCGATTGTGTCGTGCAACAAATGCGCTCCGAAGGAGGGGGTCGACCGTCGACAGGAAAGGGAGGTTAGGTGCCCAATCTTGTCGTGTTCGCGGCGTGGGTGGAAGGCCGGCGGCCTGGATTGAGTTGACAGGCATCGACGGGTGACTCAAATTTAGGCAAGCCTAAAAATTACTCCCTAGCCATCCAGGCACTCAGATGGTCGATCCGGCACTGGCGCTACTTGTCTTCACCGTCCTCGTTGTGGGCACAGCGGCCGTTGTGTGGCCGCGGCGCGGAGTCCTAGCCCGGCTCGTCGAGTACACACGGCTGACGGAGCGGGTCCGGCTCGAAGACGCCGTGAAGCACGTGTATATGGCCGAACTCGCGGGGGGTGTCTGCACGCTGGAGAGCCTGGCGGGCCGCCTCGGGATCTCAACGCACAAGGCATCCGTTTTGCTCACCCGCCTCACGGACCTCGGCCTCGTCCAAATCGGGGAGACCGGCCCCGTCTTGTCAGAGGATGGTCGAGAGTCCGCGCTGCGAACGGTCCGTACGCACCGCCTGTGGGAACGGTATCTCGCCGACCGCACCGGCGTGCCTGCGGTTGATTGGCATGACGAGGCTGAGCACATGGAACACAACCTTACGGCGGACGAGGCGGAGGTGCTCGCCGCCCGACTCGGGCACCCCAACTGGGATCCCCATGGCGACCCGATCCCGACGGCCGAGGGACATATGCCGGACCTCCAGCATCTGAGCCTCACGGGCGCGCCTGCAGGGCGCACCGTCGAGATCACCCATCTCGAAGACGAGCCACGCGAAATCTACGACCGACTCCTCACCATGGGCCTCGCGCTTGGCGGGCGCCTGGAGATCCTTGCCCGCGACGACCGCGGACTCCGTGTTCGGGCCGCAGGCGAGGAGTTCCAGATCGAGGCCGTTGGTGCGAGCAACGTCAGCGTCAGGGTGCTTCCAGTTGGCGAGCGCGCCGGGGGGGCTGTCGAGACCCTGGCTGATCTTCAACCGGGCGAGGCGGGCTCCGTGGTTGGCCTGTCATCTGCTTGCAGGGGGCCGCAGCGACGCCGACTCCTGGACCTGGGAGTGGTTCCGGGCACCGTGATCAGCGCAGAGATGTCGTCCGCGACCGGGGACCCCATGGCGTACTTGATCCGGGGTGCACTCATCGCCTTCCGGCGCGAGCAGGCCGGTTGGGTGACCATTGAGCGGGTGGCCGAGTCGGTCGAGGTGGCATCGTAGTGGGCGTCCTATCTATGGACCCGTGCGGATCCTGCTCCGAGCACCGGGAGAAGAGCCTCGTGCGTTTGGGGCTGAGCCCAGACAAGTGGGACTATCTCCTCGCGCTTGCCGGGAATCCCAACGTCGGCAAGAGCACAGTGTTCAACCGACTTACGGGTCTTCGCCAGCACACTGGAAACTGGCCGGGGAAGACGGTGGTGCGCGCCGAGGGCGTCTTTGCGCATGAAGGCAATCGGGTAAAGGTCGTGGACCTGCCAGGCACCTATTCCCTCCAGGCTGGGAGCGTCGACGAAGAAGTCGCGCGCGACTTCATCCTATTCGGCCGGCCCGACGTAACATTGGTGGTGGTTGATGCCACACGCCTCGAACGCAACCTGAACCTCGTGCTGCAGATCCTCGAGATCACGGACCGAGTCGTTGTGTTCTTGAACCTCATTGACGAGGCCCGCCGCCACGGGATTGCTGTGGATCCCAAGAGGCTCGAGAAGGAACTCGGGGTGCCGGTCGTCGCAGGCATCGCCCGCGAGGGTGTGGGGATCGAGGAGTTGCTCGTCGCGGCTCATTCCGTCGCAACCCGCTCCGGCAGCCCCCAGCGGAGCAGGGTCGAGGCGCACGCCCCGGATGTAGAGGCTGCGATTGGAGCACTGGCGCCCGTCATCGAGTCCGCGTTTCCGACGGTGCCGAATGCCCGCTGGATCGCGCTCCGTCTCCTCAATGCGGATGAGGCCGTCCAGGAAGCTGTGACCTCGGGAGAACTCGGCCACCTCACAGGTGACGATGCAAGTGAGGTACACGCCCCACCGGAACCGGACCGCCAGCGGGTGCTGGATGAGGCCACGCGCCTGCGATGGAATCTGCCAACAGACTTCCACGACATCGTGACGCAGCGGTCGTTTCAGGCCGCTCAGGAAGTCGCCAGTCGCGCGCAGATGGGGGGGCTCAAGAAGGCTGGTTTCGACTTTGATCGAAAACTCGACAGCCTGCTCACGAGTCGTGTGTTCGGATTCCCGCTAATGCTGCTCATTCTTGCTGTGGTGTTCTGGATCACCATCGAAGGCGCCAACGTGCCGTCTTCGATGCTTGCCTCAATCCTCATCGACCAGGCGCACCCCTGGTTGAAGGGACTGGCTGCAGCGATCGCCATGCCCTGGTGGCTCTCGGGGTTTTTGCTCGACGGCGTCTATCTTGCGACGGCTTGGGTAATCGCGGTGATGCTCCCGCCTATGGCGATCTTCTTTCCGTTGTTTACTCTGCTTGAGGACTTCGGATATCTACCCCGCGTGGCGTTCAATCTTGACTCGCTATTTCACAAAGCTGGCGCGCACGGAAAGCAAGCGCTCACGATGTGCATGGGGTTCGGCTGCAACGCAGCCGGGGTCGTGGCGACGCGGGTTATCGACTCTCCCCGCGAGCGGCTCATTGCCATCATCACCAACAATTTCAGCCTCTGTAATGGCCGTTGGCCCACCCAAATTCTGATTGCGACGATCTTCATCGGGGCCCTGGCGCCTTCTCAGTTCGCCGGGTTGGTGAGCGCAGCGGCTGTTGTGGGCATCGCGCTGCTCGGCACCGTCATGATGTTCTTGTCGTCGTGGGTGCTGTCGCGCACGGTGCTGCGTGGCGAGGCCACCAGTTTCAGCCTCGAGCTGCCACCGTACAGGCCGCCCCGGTTCTGGCAGACGCTCTACACCTCACTCATCGATCGGACGGCGATTGTTTTGTGGCGTGCTGTGGTGTTCGCAGCTCCGGCCGGAGCAGTGATTTGGCTGATCTCTAACCTGACCGTCAATGACGTGAGCCTGGCCCAACACTTCGTTGGCTGGCTAAATCCAGTCGGGCTTCTGCTGGGCATGAACGGCGTGATCCTGCTTGCCTACGTGGTCGCAATCCCGGCGAACGAAATCGTGATCCCGACGGTCCTCATGCTGACGGTTCTCACGGGGGGAATCGCCGGAGGCGCTGGGACGGGGGTGATGTTCGAACTCGACAGCGTGAACGCGACAGGGGAGTTGCTTCGCGCCGGCGGGTGGACGTTGCTGACGGCGGTAAACCTCATGCTGTTCAGCCTGCTCCATAACCCATGTTCCACGACGATCTACACGATCTACAAGGAGACCCGGAGCGCGAAGTGGACGACCGTCGCCACCCTCATGCCGGTCGTGATGGGTGTGACGGTGTGCTTCTTGGTCACGCAGGTATGGAGACTGCTCGCCGCTTAGGGGGTGCCTCGGACTTGAGGCAGGGTTCTAGCTGAGGACGCGAATCAGCCCCGCGAGCTCTTCGTCGAGGGCGATCTCAGCGTAGCCGATGCGGAGCACATAGGCCGGGTAGTTCTGCGTCAGCTTGATCTGGACGCCCGGTAGGAGGCCGAGGGCCGCGAGACGCGCCGTGCGGGGATGATCTGGATTGGTGAGACACGAGATCACGCCGCCGGAGCGAACCGCCATCTCGGTGACGGGCTTCGACCGGCAATGTCCCTTGGCGCATCGATGCACGGCCAACACAGGCAGGCAGTTCTCCGGCGGGCGCCCGAGCACTCGGTCGAGGTGCTTCTTGATCATCAGCCGCTCCGTCGCCGTGGGTAGTCATCCGCGTGAATGACCGGGAGGTCACCGGGTCGCGGCTGGCTCGGCGGGGGCGGCTGGGCTCCTTTCTTTTTCCCGAATCGCTTCTGTAGAAAGGTCATCCAGCCGGGCGTCGCTGGATTCTCGAAGCCACAGTAGGGGCACATGATATGCCCACAACTGGAGCCAAGCGGACATTCCGCGCAGGCCTTTTGGCCCCGGTCTTCCTCGAAGTTGCGTCCGCAGTAGCCGCAGTTCACCAGCCGATCCCCCGCAGCGCGATGTTGAGGACGAATCCGGTGCCGAATGCGATAGGCGTGATCAGCCCGAACATGGCGAGCGCCGAGGGCCATCTTTCTCGAACCCGTGGATTGGGCCACGACACGCACTCCGATTGCTGCGATGCTCGCGCCCATCGCGATGTGCAAGAGCTGCAACATGGGCATGTGCAACGACCCAAAGGCCTGAATGAAGATTGCCCCGAGCACGTTCCAAGGAGGCGGCTGGACGTGCATATACCAGATGCTCTCCACGGCCTGCTCCCGCAGAAGGTCGGTGGCCAGATTCTTTGTAAACCAGCCAAACTTGTCTGGCCCGAAGTCGTGTACGATCGAAACTCCGAAGCCCAACCAGTAGACTAGGGCCAAAACGATATGCACCCCGGCTACTAGAGTGGCGTCACGTCGGGCGAACGAGGGGTCTGGTGTCACGGGTAAAACGCTGGTGGCCGATCGGCCGAGGCCTGGGCTCTTGTGGGTGGGGCTGACCCTTCAAGACTAGCCCCCCATCCTGTGTGGCGACATCGTGGCAATGAACCAATCCACCATGGGAGTTGTATGTGAGCGGCATCGTCACTGAACATCACTTCATCGCGTCAAAGTCATCTGGCGAGGTGTCCGCGCTTCTTACCCTTCCGGAAGAGGCGACCTCACTCTATGTGTTCGGACACGGGGCGGGGGCGGGCATGAGGCACCAGTTCATGGACGCGGCTTCCCAGCGTCTGGCCCGAAACGGGGTCGCCACCTTCCGGTACAACTTTCCCTACATGGAAGCTGGTCGGAAGGTGCCGAATCCGGCGCCGATTTTACTCAAGACGGTTCGTTCTGCCGTCGCCGCGGCCGTGGCTTTTGCGCCGGGCCTTCCGCTGGTCGCCGGCGGAAAGTCGATGGGTGGGCGCATGACCTCTCACGCTGCGGCGGCCCAGGCGCTAGAAGGTGTTCTTGGCTTGGCCTTCTTCGGTTTCCCGCTGCACGCACCCGGGCGCGATTCCGATCAGCGCGGAATGCACCTCGGTGACGTACGACTGCCGATGCTCTTCCTGCAGGGCACTCGCGACAAACTTGCGAATTTGGACATCCTCACGCCGTTGCTTCAGGCCGTCGAACCGCAGCCGACCCTGCACGTTGTGGACGGCGCGGATCACGGCTTTCACATGCTCAAACGGTCTGGTCGCTCGGACGACGAGGTAATGGATGAGATGTGCGATCTCCTGGCGACTTGGGTATCCGCGCTGACGTGAGACGCGGTTAGATCCAGTTCTTTTTGCGAAAATAGGCGAGCATGCCGCCACCCATCACGATCATGACGATCCACACCGCCGCATAACCCCACGGGGAATGGAGTTCAGGCATGTTGTCGAAATTCATGCCGTAGACTCCAGCGACGAACGTCAACGGGATGAAGATCGATGCCATGATTGTGAGGACCTTCATGATTTCGTTCGCTCTCATCGCCGCCAGAGAGAGGTGGGAGTCCATGATGGATGTCAGCGAATCGCGCATGTGATCGACGAACTCCACCAGCTGCTCAAGATGGTCCTGTAGATCCAGGAGGAAGGGGTGGGTCTCTGCATCGAGGTATATCGGAGGATGCCTGATGATGGGATCGATCTCGTCTCGTAGCGGCCTGACGCTGCGGCGAGCGGCGGTGACCTCTTCACGAATCCCATGGATCTGAGCGGGCACGTCGCTAGGGGGATCTTCAGACCAGACAACGATTTCGAGTTGTTCTACTCGCTGTCCCAGCGCGTCCATTACGATGAAGTAGTTGTCGACGACCGCATCCATGAGGCCATACCACAGATAGCCCGCACCGCGCGACCGAATCCTGGACCCGGGCTGTCGAATGCGCCGGCGAAGCGGCTCGAAGAGGTCCCCGACCGTCTCTTGGAACGACAGCACCCAACCCGGGCCGGTCACAAGGCTTACGTGTTCGGAATGAACATCTCCTTCCTCAGTCAGAGACAGCATCTTCAGAGAGGCCAACAAGAAGCCGTCGTACTCCATCACGACCGGCCTGGAGGCTACGGATACGATGTCTTCGATGGCCAGAGGGTGGACCCCGAACTGTGTGCACAACGATTGAATCAGGTCGGTATCGTGGAGCCCGTACATGTTGATCCACGTCACGCCCGTAGGGCCAGGATCAGGCGGTCGGAGAGACCGGGGGTCCTCGACGATCACTTCCTCGACGTCTCCTTGAGAGGAGTACCGAATCATCTGGACCGCCGTCTCGTCGACCTTTCTCTGACCAGTGAAGACGACGGAACCCGGTGCCAGGCCGACCTTCGAGGTTGAGATGTGGAACTTCATGGGCTTTGGCGTCCTTTGGGGATCCTAAAGATGGTGGAAGAGTGACGGCCGGACTCGGCTTTCGCCAGCGACGTCGTGGGTTCCGGTGTCCTCGTTGTTGACCCCCGTTCCCGGCGACGGCATTCTGATCGTCCCGATCGGGAAGCGACTCCTCGTGTTTACGCGAGGGGCCGCCACAAAAAGAGTTAGCCACAAGCGTTTCTTGGAGAACGACCGCATGATTTCTATCAACTTCGCCGCATCTTTTTCGGGTCGCCTACTGTCGACCGTTTCAATCCTCGCGACACTCGCTCTCCCGGCACTCGTGCCCAGGGATGCGTCTGCTCAGATGGCCTCACAGGGTCAGTCTGTGGAGCAGCAGTTCGCTGGGCTCAGTTACCGCAACGTCGGTCCTTCTCGTGGGGGCCGCGCGACCGCGGTCGCTGGCCACCCCGACCACCCGTTCACGTTCTATATGGGCGCGACCGGGGGTGGGGTTTGGAAGACCGAGGACTACGGGACTACTTGGCGACCCATTACGGATGGCATGATCGAGACGGGCTCTATCGGTTCGATTCGGGTTGCCCCCTCGAATTCGAACGTGGTGTATGTCGGTACGGGATCCGACGGCATTCGCTCCAACGTCATCATCGGCAAAGGCGCGTACCGCTCTGACGACGCGGGCCGCACTTGGGAGAAAATCGGCCTCGAGAAGATGGGCCAGCTCGCCGCAATTGAAATTCACCCCAGCAACCCGGAAATCGCCTACGCGGCCGCACTCGGTAACCCCTGGGCTAACAACCCCGACCGGGGGGTCTATCGCACCCGGGACGGCGGCAAGAACTGGGAGCAAGTGCTCTTCACCTCCGACTCGGTGGGCGCCATCGACGTTGAGCTGAACGCTGCGAATCCGAATGAGATCTACGCAGCGATGTGGCGAGGGCAACGCAGGCCGTGGACGATCGTCTCCGGCATGGAGCATTCGGCGCGGGAAAACGGAATCTGGAAGTCGACTGACGGCGGCGATACGTGGCGACTCGTCACGGAAGGGCTTCCCACCGGACTCGTGGGCAAAATGGACCTTGCCGTTACCGCTGATGCGCCGAATCGAGTCTACGCGTTGGTCGAGACGACAGACCCGAACGAGGGCCTGTATCGCTCCGACGACTTCGGCGAGACGTGGGAGATGGTCAGCAATCAGAGCGGGATCATGAACCGCCCCTTTTATTACACAAACGTCGATGCGGACCCGAGTGACGCGGACCACGTGCTGATCAACAACGAGGGCTTTTATGAGTCTCACGATGGTGGGCGGTCGGTCCAACGGAAGAGTACACCCCACGGCGACAACCACGACGTGTGGATCAACCCCGAGAACCCGAACATCTGGGTTCAATCGAACGACGGGGGCGCCAACGTGACCCTCGACGGTGGCATCACTTGGTCCACCCAAAACAACCAGCCCACGGCCGAACTCTATTCCGTGGACATCGACGACCGCTTCCCGTACTGGCTGTATTCGGGTCAGCAGGACAACACGACGATCATGGTGCCGAGCAACGCTCCGGAGGGAGGTTCCCTCGGAGGGCACACGGGTAACTGGAAGGACATCGGTGGCTGCGAGACTGGACCGGCCGTTCCCAAGCCGGGCAATCCGGACGTCGTCTATTCGAACTGCAAGGGCCGCTTTGGTCGGTACAGCCAGATGACTGGCCAAGAGAAGCAGTACTATGTCGGCTTTCAGAACTTGTATGGCGCCAACCCGGCGGAACTGAACTATCGCTTCCAGCGGGTGGCCCCAATCGAGGTGTCTCCGCACGACCCCAACATCGTCTACCACGGCTCGCAGTTCGTGCACAAGACGACCGATGAAGGGGTTACCTGGGAGCAGATCAGCCCGGATTTGACTGCGTTCCGCCCTGAGCGTCAGGTCGAGTCAGGAGAGCCGATCACCCGAGACATCACCGGAGAGGAGCACTACTCGGTGGTTTATGCGATCGAAGAATCGCCAGTCCAGGCCGGTGTAATTTGGGCCGGCGCCAACGACGGGCTGGTTCAGGTCACCCGGGACGGTGGTCGGACGTGGAAGGATGTCACTCCGGCCGACATGCCACCGGAGGGCCGCATCCAGACGATCGATCCGTCGCCTCACGCGGCGGGCAAGGCCTACTTTGCCGGGTACCGGACTCTCTTGGGCGATCTGACCCCGTTTATCTACAAGACGGAGAACTTTGGTGACAGCTGGACGCTGCTCACTCCGGGCGATAACGGAATCCCGGCAGACTACCCAACTCGCGCCGTCCGAGAGGACACCGAGCGCGAGGGTCTGCTCTATGCCGGGACCGAATTCGGCATGTTCGTGTCCTTGAACGATGGCGAAAGCTGGGAGCGCTTCCAGTTCAACCTCCCAGTCACGCCCATTACGGATATCAAGGTCCACCAGGACGACCTCGTGCTGTCTACCATGGGTCGCGCGTTTTGGGTCATGGACAACCTCTCACCTCTGCGACAGCGCGGTGACGCGATGGGTGCAGGGGGTGCGCATCTTTTCCAGCCGGCTGACGCCTACCGTTCGCGCGGTGGCGGCCGTGGTGGATTCGGCGGCGGTTCACCCGATCAGCCCCAGTACTCGCAGGCGGGGGCGGTCATCGACTACAGCCTCCCGTCCACGGCATCCGGGCTTCAGCTCGAGATCCTAAATGCGGCGGGTGACGTGTTGAGAACGTTCGAATCCGGTGGAGATGGTGCTCGAACTGAGCAGGCACAGGAAATGCGTGGGCCGTTCCAGCGCACGACAGGTGGGGCTCGCCTAGAGAACGGGCGCGGTGTTCACCGGTTCCTTTGGGACATGACGGTAACCGGCCCTGGTGGCGCGGGACGCGGTCCGACTGTCGCCCCTGGGGACTATCAGGTGCGGCTCACCGCCGATGGTCAGACACAGACGCGCACCTTTGAACTCCTCATGGACCCACGGGTCGCGGCGGACGGCATTACCGTGACCCACTTGCAGGCACAGTTCGACCTCGGCATGGAGGTTCTGGCCGCGATCGCGGATGCCGGGCAGACGATCCAAACGCTGAATGGCGCGATGCAGCGTGCAGCCGACGGAAGTAGCCTCGAGGATCAGCTCAAGGAGATCGAAACCGCGCTCGTCACGGATCGAACCATCTCAAGCTATCCGCAGCCGATGCTCGCCGATCAGCTGTCGTATCTGTACGGCAACACACAACGCGCGGACCAAGAGCCGGCGGCTGATATGTACACACGCCTCGAGGTCTTGGTCACCGAGCTTGAGGCCCACAAGGCCCGACTTGAGAGGTTGATGCGCACAATCACGGATCTATAGAAGGGGACCTCGCGAGGGCCGGGCTCTTACACGAGTCCGGCGGGACCCGTGAGACCATCAAGCGGCGCCGTCCACCAAGACGGCGCCGCTTCCTTTGCGGCGCCATGCGACGGCGCTCCGGTAGCGAGTGCCGATCCTGTGGTGGTGGTCAGGTCTGACGAGTGTCCGTAACAGAAGTTCGTTGAGCACCGAGAGTGCCGATGATATCGTGGCCCAAGACCGCATCTATTTCGCGCACGACCCGGTCGGCGTCCGCCGCCGAGAAGGTCATGGGCGGCTTGATCTTGATGACGTTGTGGTCGGGTCCGTCGGTACTCAGCAGGATGCCGCGCTGCTTCAAGCGATTGACGACGTAGCTCGCGACCTCGGCGTGTGGTTGGGGTGGGTCTCCTGGCCGCACGAACTCTATGCCGAGGAAGAGGCCACGCCCGCGGACGTCACCGATCATGGCGTGCCGGGCGGAGAGCTCGCGCAGGCCAGCCTTGAGACGCTCGCCTACCGCAGCTGCGCTCGCCTGCAGCCCTTCGCGCTCAAGGACGTCTAGGACGGAACGCCCGATGGCGGCGGACACGGGGTTTCCGCCGAAAGTGCTGAAGTACTCCATACCGTTGTTGAACGAAGCCGCGACCTCCGCTGTGGTCACTACGGCCCCGAGCGGGTGTCCGTTACCGATGGGTTTTCCAAGCGTGACGATGTCGGGAACGACGTCTTGGGTCTCAAAGGCCCACATGTGGCTCCCGACGCGACCGAAGCCGATCTGTACCTCGTCTGCGATGCACAGTGCCCCCGCTGCGCGCGCGTGTGCGTACGCCGCTGCCATGTAGCCAGCAGGCGGTTCGATCTGTCCGCCACACGACAGAATGCTCTCTGCGAGGAAAGCAGCAGGGGCGAAGCCTCTCGCTGTGAGTGCTGAAAACGCCTCCCCGACGTGGTCCGCGTATCGCTGGGCGCGGAAAGGGTCCTGGCTTCTGTACCGACCCCGATATTCGTCTGGGAGCGGTACGGTCTCGACCCAGTCTGGAGCGCCCGCGCCCCCGCTACCGGCGTGCTTGTAGTGGCTGACGTCGACGAGTGCCTGCGTGTTGCCGTGGTAGCCGCCCTCGATCGTCACGATGCCGTGCCCGCCCGAATGGGCTCGCGCCATTCGCAGGGCGAGTTCGTTCGCCTCGCTCCCCGAGTTGACGAAGAAGCACACCGAAAGGGGCTCGGGGAGCGTCGCGGTGAGGCGTTCAGCGTACTCGAGTACTCGCTCGTGGAGATAGCGAGTGTTGGTGTTCAATACGCCCATTTGGCGCTGGCCGGCGAGTACCACGGCAGGGTGTTCATGCCCCACATGGGCCACGTTGTTCACGCAGTCGAGGTACTCCCGCCCTGACACATCGTAGAGGTACGTGCCGCGCCCCCGCACGACATGAATAGGCTCGTCGTAGGAGAGGCTCAGGCTTGGACCGAGCAAGTCGTTTCGCCGCGCATGGACTCCGACAGGGCTCGTGTACGTCGTCCGCCCGGGTAGGCGCAAAATCAGGTTCGGGTCCGGCGAAAAAGAGGCCCATACCGCCTCTTCCCTGGGGAGTGCGACGCCTGGGAATTCTCCGTCGAAGCCCAGGAGGTCGGTCATGATTTGGAAGTGCAAGTGTGGGGGCCAGTCTCCGTTTTCCGGGTGTGGCCCAATACGCCCGATGATCTGCCCAGCTTCCACTGGATCGCCGACAGCCAAGTTGCCTACAGACGTGCGTTGCAGGTGTCCGTACAGCGTCCAGAACGGACCCCGGGGTCCGTCATGTTCGAGAATCACAGTCGGGCCGTAGTCCAGTCTCCCGTCGTTGTCCCGTACGGTCTTCACGCGACCTACGAGTGGCGCGAAGACCATGGCACCCGCCTCATCGAAGAGGTCGATGCCTAGGTGGATCGTGCGGCGCTCACGCGGGTCACCGACGCGTCCCTTGAACTCATCCGTGAGGTAAAATCCACGTGGTTCGAGATATCGTCCGACGCCGAGTGTGATGCCGTCCGCCCCCATTCGGTCGAAAACGCGCCGAGTGAAGTCCTCGGTGTCATCGGTATCCCTCCCGTTCAGGTCCAAGCTCGAAACACTGAGGTCCAAGACACCCACTGCCCTGCCATCTTCCGGCCGTTGCATCACCGCAGAGAAACTCTTGGTCTTCAGCCAGGCGGTCAGCTCAGCGCTTCCGCGGGCGGCTTCGAGGCCACATGCTGACCGCAGCATGCCGGTGGCAAGCGTTCCGGGAATGGCGTCGAGCGTGCGCAGCATGTCCCACGCGGGTCTCTCCGAAATCAAGTGGTACGCATCCGCCCCGCCGTGAGCCCGGCGCCAGGCGGAGATGCACACGCTCTGACCCAATCGCGCTCGAACGAGCGTCATGATGACGTCCGCTTCCTGCTCAAGAAGCGAATGCTCGCGATGGTAGCCCTGCGCGATCGCCGCAGCGGAGGCCATGGCGTCTGGCGTGTCCAGAATCGCGTAAGCGATCGCGATCGCGAGGTCGAAGACCCGCGGGGCCGAGTGAGCGTCACCGAGATCAATGATCCCCGTCACTCGTCGCGGCTCCGCGCCTCCGTCTGACACAAGGACGTTATGGTCGTTCACGTCTCCGTGGATGACCTGAGAGCCCAAACCGAAGAAGTCCGGCTCCTGGGCGCGGAATGACGCGATGGCTCGCTCCACCAGCGCATGTTGCTCGCCGTCAAGGAGCGCGAGGCCTCGTGCCATGACGTCGCCGGCGTGGCCGAGTGCCCAATCGAAGCCGACACGCGCAGGCGGATGGTCCGGGACGGCACCCAGGGCGCTGTCCAGAACCGCGAGCCGGCGGCCAAGATCTTCGAGTAAGTCGAGCGAGCGCGGATTCGCGACAGCCAGCGTCGATCCAGGCAGGAATTCGAATACCCGGATTCGGTGCACGGTGCCGTCAGCGCCGGTGTGTTCCACCTGATGGCTTCCGTCCATGGCCGGAACGAGTCCGGGGACGAGGCCGTCGGTCTCCCTGCTCAACCCGCCCATCATTCGGGTCTCGAAGTCGAGAATGTCCTGAGGCTCGTCAGGAGACGTCGCCTTCACGACGTAGCGTTCGCCCTCGGCCGTTTCAACGAGGAAGTTCCGGTCACGGTCCCCGGACAGTGGGGACAGCGTGCCTTCGAGCGCGTAATGCTTCCGCACGGCGGCGAGAGCCTCTGCCTCGTCGATGTTCGGGAGATCTTGGATCCTGATCATTGTGCGGACGAGTGAGGACGACGTCTGTGAGAGATTCCCAAATACGATAACCGCTTACCGACGAACATGGGGTGACAACTCCTGCTGGATGTGCATCCGTCTGCGGCTCATGAGCGCTGCTGACCATGAAGTCTTCAGAGTCGTATGATAACATTTCGCGACCCAAGGCGAGGGGGGATCCTGTCGCCTAATTGCCACCGCCGGAACGCTGACGCTTTTTCAGGATGTCGTCGAGTCCATGGATACGGATCTTGAGCACTTCTTCTGCATCGAGGTCTTCGAATCCCGCTTCGATGAGCTCCTGTATGTAGGCAGCGTCGACGCCCTGGATGTCGCGGGCGACGTGTTGGGTTGGAGTACGAGCGTCGCTCGAATGCTACCGTATTTATTTCCCGGTGCACTCGGAACCACTACATGCGTTCGATCATAAACGTGTAGTTGGAGCCCAGGATGTAATGGGCCATGCTGCTACCGAGGAAGTCGACCACCGCAGAACCGAGTTCCGCGTCCTCGGTGGCGATTGAGACCCCAGTAGGACGCTCGTGCTAGGATCCTTCGGCAACCCGTTCGGGAGGACCCAGTTCTCCCAGTCTAGGCGATACCCCGCCCGATTGAAGCTGTAATTTTCCGGGAGGTACTCCTCCAGGCCACTCGGCACCTGCCCGACGTAGGCGTCCTCAGGCCACTCCAGGTGGTCAGCATGGTAGTTGAGGACGGCCAAGCGGACGACTTCGAAGTCGCCCATAACCTCCGCAGCCCGCGCCTTGAGCAGGACCTCATGGAAATTTGGCAGGGCGATCCTCACCAGCGTGCCCATGACGACGGCGACGGTGAGGACTTCGACCATCGTGAAGCCCCCGAAGTCGCTGGTCCCGCCTGTCAGGGCCTTCGAGCGATTCCTGCGGAACAGGGCCGGCAGCCTCACTTTCCGTCCTCTCGGTTGGGGATGTCTTGAGCGAGGTCTGCGGCATCACCCACGAAGTCGTGTGGGGCCTGCTCGGACTCGTACTTGAGCTCGACTCGATTACTACGACCCGTCAGTTCATACGTCCGACTGTTCCGTCTGTGGTACTCCATTCCCCGAAACCGTGGACCGGCTTCGTCCAGAACGTATGGAAGGCGCCCGCGCTCCAGCCGATATGACTCAATCCGCTGAGACTGCAAGAAGACGTTCCAGCGCAGGGAGGTGGACTCCGCCTCGATCGGTTGAGGCGGAGGAGGCTGAACCGTGAGCCATCCCGGCGTACCGACCCAGATGTAAGCGATCCCGAGCCAGGTGGCGATCACGGTCGTCCGACGAAACCGGCGGATACGTTCACGGCGCAACCCTCCCCTCACCCCGCCCTGGGCGCGCTCTTCTTGGTCCCTAAGAAAGTCCGAGACCGCACGAGCCCGGTCGGCCTCGTCGCTCACAAACCTTTCGGGATCGATCTGGTGGGGGGGCTTATCGACCATAGGTTATCCGGCGGCTGCTACTCCTCTCGGAGGTGCGGGTAGTTCGTCACTCTCAATTTAGACCGCTCACGCTGACCTTTCAAAAGTTTTTTATGGTTAAGGGGTTCGGGGGCCTCGGGCACTAGTTCGGGCTGTTGGGTCGGGGACGCGAACGCGCAGGGAGAACCATCGTCCAGGTCGTGTCACGGATGAAAGAAAGGCCCGCTCCGTAGCGTTGGAGGAGGCCCGCCAGAAGGGCGGGCTCCGGGCTGTGAACCGATACGCCACCTATAGCGTGTACGGTCGGGACAGGACGAATCGTCAGGCTATCCAGAGGAAGATCGTTTTCATTCATGAACCGGTCGTCGGCCACGTCTGGGATATCAGGACTCACGACCACTTCCCACAACTCCCACTGCACGATGTGACCTGGGGAGGCCATCGTGTGGCCTGCTGGCACGGATCCGCCAATTTCTGCGGGCAGAACACCGGTGGCCTCCAAGAATGTTGATGCCGCGGTGGTGACGCCATTCACGTTAGCGATGGCCTGTGTGAGTCGACCCTCGAACGCACGTTCACGAATGCGCGGGTAGGCGACGGCCAAGCCGAAGGCGAGCATGGCGATGATCACCATCATGTCGCCTGACGTGACGCCAGTCCGATCCCCGAGCGGTCGCGAACTGCTCACGATCCAGGCTTCTCCAGCAGCTTCGCTGCCGCCGCTTTGAACCGCTCCTGAGGGCGCGCGGCGTCGTAGAGGATGACGCCACCACCAGGTCGTGGCGCGAGGAGCTGGAATACTCTGTTGTTGGAGCGCACATAACGAAGACCCGAATGGTAGGCCGGCATTACCTCGAGGGTGGCAGGCAAGCTCCCGTTCCTGAGCTGATACACACGAATTTGTTCGGCCTGGAGTGTCAAGGCGGCTACTGCGCCTGCCCCTCGGTTGGTGTCAGCCACGCGAGGGAGGCCTGGGCCGGCCAACCAGCTTGGCGGCAATTGTGCGAGATACCCCGCTAGCGCGAGTAACACCAACGCCAGCGTGGATTTCCATCGCCCGGTTCGGACTGTCTCTGGCAGCGGCTGGCGGTACTGAGTGTCAGGACTTCGGCGTGCGCCAATGCCTCCGAGAGGAGGCGCTCGCGATCTTCCTGCGAACCGATGTCATATGCCGGGCCGTCTAACTCCTCGATAGTCACATCTGCTCTGCGGGAGTGCGGGCTCAGTTGATGGTGCGTCAGCCATAATAAGCCTCGGATCCCTCCAATGTCATACGTCTTATTTTGGCGGGCCCGTGTTGGATGACTCCTAGGGCGTGATCCAGTAGTTGAATTTGAGGACGAAGACGTTGTCCGGATCTGCACCGAAGAGGGCTCGCTGGTCGCGTCCGAAGTCGAAGTCCCCTATACCGGCTGCGTAGTCGGAGCGGGTCTGCTGCCAGGCTAGATAGAGCGTTGAACCCGGCTGCCACTCCCACCGGAGAACCGCCGTGCCACGGAGCGAGCGGAAATTGAAATCCAGGTCGGGCGTGGTCCCCAGCCATCCCTCGAATTCGTACGATTGGGGCCGTGCCAACGAAGCGACGTCACCGTAGTCCCCGCTTGAGATGAACGGCTGTGCGAAGAGTTGGAACGAGAGCCGTGGTGTGAACGTGAAGTCGAAACGAGTCACCATCGCCAACGTCGTGAGACGAAGTGGCGCGAAGAGATAGCGCGCTCCGAACGTCTCGGTCGCAAGGATGTCCGCGGTCGTGCCGACATATTGCGCCTGTGACAAAGAGCGATTGTAGCTCGGTGATACCGTTAGGTTCCATCGGGGTGACGTCTTCAGTCCAATATTGATGCTGCCATCCCCACTCCAGCCACCATAGGCGTCACGACTGCCGCGGGCTGAGAGAGAATAGGTCACGGACTTCCGCCCGTCGGAGGACACGTTGATGCTTCCTCCCGCCGTCCTTGGGCGCTCCATGAGCGGCCCGCCGCGGGTCGATCTGTCGTCGAGCGCCCGTGTGAGTAGGATCGCCTCGACCGTGACTCCCCAGTAGTTCAGGTGCTGCCAGTGCCAGTTGAGGTTGAAGAAGTTGAGGACTCGCTGATTTGAGTAGTTGTGTTCGTACCGCACAGCACCAGAGACCACGTTGGTCCGGAAGAAACTTCCCGGTTGGGTCTCAAGCCATGTCACGTTCAGTGCCACATCTCTGCGGTCGGTGCGGGTCTGAAAGCCGAGGTCATTGACCTCGAACTGCGGGCTGGTAGCGGCCACTGCCAGGTTGGCGCGCCAATGGCGTCCAGCCTGCTTCGCCACCGACATCCCGACAGAGTAACCGGTCATCGACGTCGCGTTGTCATCGACCTGGAGGTGGTCCGCATCCGGCCGTTGGAAGAAGTGGTTGCCTGCTGTCTGAGCGCGACGCAAAGCCGCAGGGTCTCCACCAATGCGGCTGGCGATCATCCCGCCTTCGAAGACCCAATTGCGGTTGGCGAACTCGCGGCGGAAATCGAGTCCGCCCGTGTAAGCGTTCCCACGCAAGGACGTCACGAGCACGTCTGAGTTCAGGCGCCGATTCGTAGCCGTGACCATGCCGCCGAAGGAGGATTGGCCACCGTTTCCGTCCTTTCGTACGCGACTGACGAAATAGTTCGTGAGCGGCTCGACGGTCGCTGTGTCTTCCAAGCCGTCATCGTCGAAAAAACGGGCGTCTTCCTGTGCGGTGGTAGCCTCAAGTATCCCCACGGACCAGCCGCTCTCGGTCTTCCCTGTGAGCTTCCCAGCGCCGAGGATCGTGGAGACATCCGGAGAGTCAGAACCCCCCGCTGGCGCGCCCACCTGCGGGCGGCGGCCGATGCGGCGTGAATAAAAGAGCTGCCCGCCGCTCGTATTGCGGCCAAAATTGAAGATCTCACTTCCTTCAATGAAGAAGGGTCGCTTCTCCTGAAAGAAGGTCTCATAAACGCTGAGGTTAATGACGGCGGGGTCGACCTCGACCTGACCGAAGTCTGGGTTGATCGTGGCATTCAACGCCAACTGCGACGAAACGCGGTAGAGGACGTCGACGCCGCCTGACCCGAAGTAGTCTGAGCTGTCGCGGAACGGGTTGTTTCCCGGATCCACATACTCTGCCCGGCTGACCATATAAGGCAGGACCTCAAGTTTGTCGCCGGCTTCGATGTCACTGAGGCCCAGGAGATGCCCATACGTCGCGATCCCGCCACGCTCGCTCTTCGGGGTGAAGGACGTAACCGAGTATTCCTTTTTGCGTCCGATCACGCGCTCGAGCAGGATGCCCCACAAGGGCTCATCGGTTTCGGTGAAGCGGAGCTGACTGAACGGAATCCGGTATTCGGCGGTCCAGCCACCGTCGTCGATCGACGTCGAGACCTCCCACACGCCGTCCCATGAGTTGTCGTCTCCTTCGCCATGGGCCGACGACGACTTGATGGCGTCCCGCTGCACTCCGGACGGGTTCACATCAAAGACGAAGCCGGTCCGGTGGTCGTGATAGGAGTCGATGACCAGGCCAAACCAGTCCGAATCCGACAGCGCCATGTCACGTCGCCCGAGCCGTGTGCTGACAGCACCGCGGTCGTGGAGGCGAACACCGATGTAGAGCGCTTCGCTGTCGTACATTACGCGAGCTTCGGTGCGTTCGCTCCCGGGTTGGCCTTCCTCGGGATCGACCTGAGTGAAGTCGGTCACGACCGACGCGCTGGCCCACGCTGCATCGTCGAGTCGACCGTCGATGCTGATCGGCGACGTGACTCTCGTCGCGCGTACCACGGGTCGGGCCTCGTCCCCCTGTGGACCGGTGGATTGGGCGCGCGCACCAGGAGCCCAGAGCAGGAACGTCACAAATGTCAGGTAAAGCGTCTTCATCATGTGTCTTCCCGTCTTCTCACCCGTTCCCCTCCTCCCCTCCGGAACGGCTCACAACCTAGACGCGCGAGGAGCCAGTTTTGTTTCAGCCTGTTACCAGTCGACGGTAA
The DNA here is from genome assembly GCA_937919655.1 of uncultured Gemmatimonadales bacterium. Lineage (GTDB taxonomy): Bacteria > Gemmatimonadota > Gemmatimonadetes > Longimicrobiales > Gaopeijiaceae > CALFPJ01. Next base: position 3,302 of record CALFPJ010000078.1, on the reverse strand, counting down.
AGGATGTTCGGAAAGCGAATAGTGGTCCGCCGCGCGGTGGCAGGGTGGACGCTCAGTCTCGAACGAGCTTGCGGTATTTGAGGCGGTGCGGCTGTGAGGCCTGTTCCCCCAACCGCTCGCGCCGATCGTCTTCGTACTCGGCGTGGTTTCCCTCGAAGAAGATCACCTGGGAGTCGCCCTCAAATGCCATGATGTGGGTCGCCACTCGGTCGAGAAACCAACGATCGTGGGAGACAACCAGGACGCACCCGGCGTAGTCCAAGATCGCGTTCTCGAGCGCGCGGAGCGTGTCCACATCAAGGTCGTTCGTCGGCTCGTCGAGCATCATGACGTTACCGCCGGTCTTGAGAAGCTTCGCCAGATGAAGCCGATTCCTCTCCCCGCCGGACAGGACCCGGACCTTCTTCTGCTGGTCGGCCCCGCGAAAATTGAACCAAGACAGGTAGGCGCGCGCGTTTACTTCTGCTCGGCCGAAGTACAGGATTTCGTGGCCGCCGCTGACTTCTTCGAACGCCGTCTTTTCGGGATCGAGTGCGTCTCGTGACTGATCCACGTACGCGAGCTGCACGGTCTGTCCGATCTCGAGTGTGCCGGAGTCGGGTTGCTCTTCACCAACAATCATCCGGAACAGGGTCGTTTTACCCGCCCCGTTTCCACCGACGATTCCGACGATGGCGCCCGCCGGGATATCGAAGCTGAAGTTCTCGATCAGGAGGCGGTCGCCAAAACCCTTCGATAACCCTTCTGCGTGGATGACCGTTTTCCCAAGCCTCGGTCCCTTCGGGATCAAGATCTCGGCGGTCTTCGCTTGCTCGCGCTCATCGGCGACGAGCAAATCCTCATATGCGGCAATGCGGGCCTTTCCCTTTGCCTGACGGGCCCGAGGGGACATCCGAACCCAGTCGAGTTCTCGTTGCAGCGTCTTCTGACGGGAGGACTCTTGCTTCTCCTCAATGCGCAAACGCTCCTGCTTCTGCTCGAGCCAGGAGGTGTAGTTGCCCTCCCACGGGATGCCCTCGCCGCGGTCGAGTTCGAGGATCCACTGCGCGACGTTGTCCAAGAAGTAACGATCGTGCGTGATCGCCACGATTGTGCCGGGGAAGACCGCGAGGTGATGCTCCAACCAGGCAACGGATTCGGCGTCCAGGTGGTTGGTCGGCTCGTCGAGGAGCAGCATATCCGGCTGTTCGAGGAGTACACGACACAAAGCGACACGACGGCGCTCGCCTCCCGACAGTGTGTTGACGGCGGTGTCACCCGGCGGCAGGCGCAGAGCGTCCATGGCGATATCGAGCTGGCGATCGAGTTCCCAGGCGCCAGCGTGGTCGATCCGATCCTGCAATTTGGCCTGCTCCTCGACGAGCGCGTTCATCTCCTCGTCTGTGGAGACGTCGGCGAACTTCAGGTTGACCTCGTCGAACCTCTTGAGGAGGTCTCGCGTTTCGGCGACCGCGAGTTGAACGTTGCCTAGGACATCCAGTGACTCGTCGAGTTGCGGCTCCTGTGCCAGGTAGCCGATCCGGGTACCCTTCGCAGCCCAAGCCTCACCAAGAAAGTCCTGGTCGAGGCCGGCCATGATCCGGAGCAGGGAACTCTTTCCTGAGCCGTTGGGGCCGACCACGCCGATCTTCGCACCGGGGTAGAACGACAGGTTGATGTTCTTGAGGATCTCCCGTCTTGGTGGGACGATCTTCGAAAGCCGATGCATGTGGTAGATGTACTGCGGTCCGGACATCGTTGGCGTCTATTCTGGCGTTGAACTAGGGGGCAAAGCCCCGGAGCCGGACAATCTAACGACGCGTGCACCGGATGAGGGTCTCTAGGCCTTCTGCGCCCGACATCCTGTGTGGCCTTCGGCTCACCATACTTATGCTGAGCTTCCCTCGTGGGCGCCGAAGACGAGCGCGATGCGTGCGTCGAGTGCGTCCTGGAGGGCGGGGACCTCGTCGCGGGCCAGGCTCCGTCGCCACGCGCCTCCACTGGCGGTCCTGCGGATGGCTTGGTCGCGCCTCGAGGTCACCGAGCACGGAGAGCGCAATCAGGTAGTGTCGGGCTGTAGCGCATACGACCCGTTCCGTGCAGTTCCCCTTGAGTCGGTCCTCGACGTGCCGGACAGGCCGTTAATAGCTTGCGGATGCGCACTCACGGTCCGATTTTGGCCGCGATCCCCGAATGATTTGATTGATCAAGCAACACGCACACACGGTCTAAATTCGGCGTCCGCGTTCGTGGCGGACCGCATGCCGAGAGTCGAATGCAAGAGATGCCTGTCACGACAAACCGGTTCGTTGGTTCGATCGGTGACGTCGTCAGTGATGGCACTGGCGAGGCAGGAGGGACGAGGCGTGCGCGGAGTCTGCCTGTCGCCGATACCGTGCTCATCGTGGATGACGACGAGGCGGTCTTGGCAGTGGCGGCTAAGATCCTATCACGAGGCGGCTACGAAGTGACTTCCGCCGCGGGTGGGACTTACGCGCTGGCCAAAGTGGACGCTGTTGAGGGGGGCATATCCATCCTGCTCACGGACATGGTCATGCCGGGAATGAATGGCCGGGAGTTGGGTGACGAGTTCACGATGCGATACCCCGATGTCCCGATTCTCTTCATGTCGGCTTACACGGCGGATGAGGTGCTTCTTCGGGGCCTCCGCCTGTCGGATGTGAACTACATTGCGAAGCCGTTCACGGTGGAAGGCCTGCGGGCCAAGGTCCGTTCGGTGATCGACGGGGCGATCGGATAGCCCGAGGAGCTACTCGCTCTCCGGGCCATTCGATTGCTGGCTCCGATCGGCGCTAGCCCCCGCCTCCCGATCGCCCTCGTGCGAGCGCCCGGTAGTATTCCTCGACCAGTTCTCGGTATCCCTCCGGCACTTCGTCGGCTCCCCGAAGCGTGGCCCCCCGCGAGGAATCCCCTTCGACCTCGCGGCGTAGACCAAACTCCAACCGCTTGAGGGTGTTGAGGATCTTCTCTTGAAGCAGGTTGACCTGAGTCGGATCTGAGTAGGTTCCTTCGCGCTCGAGCCTCGCCATGGCCTCAAGCACGGCTTGTAGCTCCTGCTCTGATCGGCCGGCCTCGCGGAACTGCTGCTGCATTTCTCGCACCTGATCACCGCGCTGTCCGATTTCGTTGCGGAACTGACGGATCTCCTCGGGCGTGAGTGGGCGAGGGTTACCGCGGGTAGCACCGCCGTCCGAGGTCTGGCCGGCGTCGCTCACGCGACCGTCGCCTCCGTCACCGTTACCCTGCTGCCCTCCACGCTGACCCACTGCCTGTCCCTGACCTTGTCCCTGTCCCTGTCCCTG
>CALFPJ010000077.1 GCA_937919655.1 uncultured Gemmatimonadales bacterium | reverse complement strand
TGTCCCTGTCCCTGTCCCTGACCTTGCTCTCCTTGGCCCTCGCCCTGCTGACCACCCTGTCCTTGCTCTCCCTGTCCCTGTCCTTCTCCCTGCTGGCCACCCTGTCCTTGCTGACTCTGTCCTTGCTCTCCCTGCCCCTGCTGCGCCTCGTTCAGGCGGCGATCCATGGCCTCCATGCTGCGTACGAGGTCGCGCGCATTTTCGAGGGCATCCTCCAAGGGATTCGTCTCTCTTTGACTCGACGCGTTCGCGGCTCGCTCCAGTTGGTCTCGTAGGGCTTGCAGATCTGATTCGATATTCAGCTCGAGGGTGACGGCGGACTCAGGGTCCCACTGCTCGATGGTCCCACGTGAGTATTGCAGTTTCTCCTTGAGCTTTGACTCCCGGATCTGAGCCGCGGCCTCTTGAAGGGCCCTAGCGGCCTCCGGGTTGTCGGCTCGGCTTCCGGCAGCGGACTCATCCAACTCACGCTCGAGGTCGGCAACCGCCGCAGTCATTTGGTCCTTCCGTTCACGAAGCTGGTCGATGGTTTCTGAGCGCTCTTGACCAGTGGCCGGAAGCTCGCGAACACGGCGCTGCACATCCCGCTGCTGGCGCTGCAACTCGTCGACTTGTTCCAGGGCTGCTTGGGCGTCGCGCTGGGCGCGTTCGGAGCGGGCCTCCTCGAGCTGTCGCCGGGCGTCCTGCAGGCGACGCAAGGCCGAGTTGGCCTCGCTCGTCCCCGACGCTCCGCCCTGTGCGGCGGACTGTCGCATGGCTTCGGCCGCTTGCTGCAGTTGCCGGGCAGTCTCCTCGAGCCCCTGATCGTTGTTCTCCCGCGCGAGCCGCTGCAGCTGGCGGGCGGCTTCTTCCGTTTGGTCCGCCAGCTCCCGCTGCGACTGTGCTCCGCTCGATGAAGAACCCGACTGACCTTGCTGGGCCCGTCGCCGCTGACGCTCGGCTTCCTGCTCCTGCCGGCGCGCGAGCTCTTGCAGCTCCTCCATCAGCTCATCGACCTGATTGTCGGACTGCTGCTGTTCCCCTCGGCGCACGGTCTCGTACTGGTTCTTAAGCTTGTCGAGCTCCAGCTCGAACAGGTCTGCGAGATCCTCGGCCGCGGCCTTGCTGCTGCCGTCGCCGCCCTGCTGCTCCTGCTGGGTGACGTATATCTCGTACGTCTCCTCGGCCTGCTGCAAATACCGTAGGGCCGTCTGTTCGTCGGAGAGCGCTTCTCTGAGTTCTTCCGCGCTCAGGTCCGTCTGGGCCAAATCCATCGCTTCGATGGCTTTCGGAAGGATCGCCGCCACATCTCTGAAGCCCGGGTCCGTCTCGGTGAGCCCTCGATTCTGCATCCGCTCGAGGAGCGTACCGACCTGTTCCTTGAGGCGGCCCTGCGCCAACGAAACCGACACGACGTTCTCGCTGAACTCACTCGCTGCGTAGCTGTCCCGCTGTCGAATCAAGTTGAACGTGGCGGAGATAACCTGACGTTGAAGTTCGGAGAGCGCAGTCTCGGGTTCGCCACCAACGCCGCCCTCTCCACCGCCGCCGCCTTGCTGTTCTCCTTGGCGGAAGGTGACATCGAAGGGACGGATGTTGAGGAAGAACATGTCGCTCGCGACGGTCTTTGAAGACCTCCTGTTGTCGCGGGTCAGCGCGTAGTACGACACCAAGTCACCCGACTCAAGCGACCACTCCTCCAAGAAGAGCGTATGCCCGGTCGACACTTCAGGGAGCGGCGCTCCCGAGTTCCGGAAGACAGAAACCGTGTCCTCTTCGCCTCCGTTGACCGAATAGACAATGCGGACGTCACCGATTCCGTAATCGTCTGTCGCGCGTACCTCGAGGTAGACCTCTTCGATGGGTGACGCTGGCACGTCCCTTCCAGGTGTCGTGAACTGGATGGACGGCTGATGGTCTTCAAGCACATCGATGGTGAACTCTGGCGATGCCGTAACGAACGCGCCATTCGCCCGCGCCAGGTCGACCGAGTAGAAACCGGGCTCCTGCACGGTGAGGCGTGCCACCAACGTGCCGTCGTCCTGGAGTGTGAGCGCGTCTGCGGGTATTCCGTCCAAGACGAGCTGGCCGCCGGGTGTCATCATGGTCGGAGTGACCCGGACCTCCACGACGGTGCCGGGCAGGGCCGCAATGTCACCGCCGTCTTCTCGCGTGCGCGATTCGAGTCCAGTGTAGGACGGGAAGAAGTACGTGAGGTCCAATTGATCGACGTACGGCAGGTCGGCAACATCGATCGAGTACGTGGGTGAGCGGACACCTGTCGCTTCAACGAAGTACTCGGTGCGATCGTCCACCCCGAGAAGCATGACCTCAAAGCCACCTTGATCATCGGCGAGCATGCTGAGTCGCTGAAAGTTTTGATCCGCGCCGGAGCGCGTGAAGATCGACACGTCTCCTGCTTCGAAGCCCCTCAGGGATGCGGTGACGACCTGGTCAGTCCCGCGTGCGATCGTCGTGTCACCGGGCAGCACCGTCACGGCGTACGGATTGACCGCAGCAGCGTCGCGCGTCGGTAGTAGTAGGGCAGAGAGCCCAAACTTGAAGTGCGCCGGTCCCAGCATCACCAACAAGATCCCCGCGACCGCCACGCCAGTCAGCGTGCCGCCGAAGCGGTAGAGGGCAGACTGCTCCACACGCCGTCCGTATTCAATGTTCTTTGCGCGTTCGAGCGCGCTCTGAACCAGTCCCTCTCCTAGGGTAACCGAGGCACTGTCTTCGGCGGCGAGGGCGCTCACGACTGCGTGCTCGAGAGACGGCTCCTGTTCTTCGAGGTAAAGGGCGATTTTTTCGTCACTGACTCGGCGCATCAGAGGGCGCACGAGGAACCAGTAGATGGACAGCGTAAGGGTCCCCCAGGTCAGGGTCCTCAACCAAACCACCGCCCCGGCCGAGAACCGCATCTGCTCCAGGCCAAAGGCCGAGAGAAACAGCACGGCTCCCGTAAGAGCACCGATCCAGGTGAGCCCGCTCAAGACCAGGCGAGCGCGCCACCGCCACCGGACTCCGCTGATGACCGCAAGAAGCCGTCGCTGCTCAACTCTCTTATCTGAATCCCTCATCACACTACTCCTTCGGTGTCTCTTCCCAAGCTACGGGGCCTGCAGCCCCCTCACCACACACGTTCCCACACCTCGCACTTTGTACTCCATCCCGCGGCCTATGACACTTTTCAACCTGCCGCGACTCCAGTAGATCCGCGACGCGACGCCCAGTTCGACAACAGAGTCTCGGTCACCAACAGCGCGAACGCGGCCACCAAAATCCAGCGCCATAGTGATTGCCGCCGCTCTTGGTCTTCACGGCGCAGATCCGTCCCGTCTGTGAAGCCTGGCCCAGCTTGAGGGCCGATGCTCGGTCCGGTGATCTGTGCAATGAGCTCCTCGGGGTCCAGGCGTGCCAGATCGGACTCTTCCAACTCGACATTCACTGCGATCACGAACGGGCGTTCGGGCTCTGACCCTGGAGGGCGCACCGTGTAGAACCCGGATTCATCTAGCGCGAGATACCTTGGCCCCTCACCCGCCGGAAGCGTGATCGACTCGCCGGAGGGCGTCAGCGCGACTTGGTCGAGTCCATCCGAGAGGCCAGCGGCCTCTGTAGAGATGAGCCCCGCGGTTTCGAGTGCGTCCGGATCCGCGAGATCGATCACCTGTCCGACGTTGAACCAGGGGAGGGCGTCCGAGCGCCCTCCGACGTATTCAGACACCCGGTGCACAAAAGGGAGATACACGGGCTGCAGGGAGAGGTCATTCCAGAATGCATCGAGGGTGGACGTCCACACCAAAACGGCCCCGCGCCCGTGGCGCTTTTCTGCGAAAGCGATGGAGCCATCATCAAACCGGGCGAGAACTGTGGCTGAGTCGCCCAGAGAGAAACCGCGAGCCCGGTGGAAGCGGGCACCGGTGAAGTCGCCGCTGCGAGGGCCTGAGAATGCCTCAAAAATAGGATGGTCGTACTCAAGAAAACCGAGCCGACTTCCGCGACTTTGCTGCCGGTCCTGGATAGAGCCGATTGTGCCAGGCAACAAGTTGGCTGCAGACTCGGGCCAGCCACCGTTTTCTCCAAGCGCTATGAGGACGCCACCGTCTTGGTCTACGAAGGTGCGCAGCCGCTCTGCGGAGGCCCCGTCGATGCTCACGTCGTTGAGGATCACGCCGTCGATGCCATCGAGGTCTTGTGGGCGGATGCCATTGGACCGACGAAATCTCACGACAAAGCGACCGTCCTCTGAGATCTCCAGCGCTCGACGCAGATACAGACTGGCGTCGCTTCCGGTCCGGGTGCCTTCGACGATCAGGAGCGACAACGCCGTCCCTGGGGATACCACGAAGTGCCGTACGTCGTCCGACGACAGGTCATCCGACGGGACTCGCACCGTACCGCGGGTGTGCGGCTGAGAAAGCGTGAACGGCTGGAAGGTGACCGCCGCCGCGCCGTTCGGCTGGATGGTGACCGACCGAGTCTGGATCTCCTGACCATCCAACTCGAGCGCCACCATGACTTCCTTGGCTGCCTCGCCTCCTCTCCTGGCCAGGCGAGCGGTCGGGACCACGCGTTCGCGCCCCCGCACGGACTGACGTGCCAGCGACACGTCGGTCACCTCCAGGTTGTCTATCGGGGCCTGCTCCCCCAAGGAAACGGGCGTGACCTTCGACCCAGCGGGCAGGCTGACACCCTCGTCGCCTGTCCAGCCGTTTTTCTGGAAGTCGGTGAGCAGGAAGACCTCACCCATGGGCAGGTCCGACTCTTCGATGATGGTCTGGGCGACCTTGAGTGCCGGCCCATATCGCGTCACGGAAGAACCCACACTCAGGGTGTCGACGGCGGCCCGCAGCCGGAGCCTGTCGGACGTCGAACGGGCAACCACCCGGGCGCCTTGGCCGAAGGTGACGAGGCTGGCGCGATCAAGCGGGCCGAGGTTGTCGAACACGGATCGGGCCTCGTCGAGCGCTCGCTCGAACTGGTCCCCGATCTGCATGCTGTACGACTGGTCTAGGAGTACGACGACCTCGCGAGGCCCGGTCGAAGCGCCGAGGCCGAGGGAACTCTGGTCGACGAAGGGGCGCGCGAACGCGAAAGCCACGAGACTGAGCGCCAGCGCCCGCAAAGAGAGCAGGAACCAGTGTTGAATGCGCCGACGCCTCTGCTCCTGATACGGGATCTTCTGCAGGAACATCAGCGAGGGGAATGCCACGACGTTGCGCCGCTGTTTGCGCGTGAGGTGGACCACGATCGGAATCGCGACCCCTGCAACACCCAGGAGGAAGAGCGGGACAAGGAGCGCGAGACTCATCGTTTGCGGCTCAACCGTTCACGGGCGAGGAGGTACTGGAAGAGCGCCATGTCGAGCGGCTGCGACGTGTCCAATAACTGGTAGTCGATGCGGTTCTGTTTGAATCGCTTTTCGACCTCTGCCAGGTGCTCCCCAACCAGCCGGAGGTACTCGTCCTTCAGTCGCGCCGGAATGACCGGGATCTGCTCTCCGGTTTCCAAATCTTCGAAGCCGGACGCCTCTTCGAAGAGGAAGCCCAACTCCGCCGGATCCAGAATGTGAAAGACAATCACGTCGTGTCCGCGTGCCCGCAGCGGCCCAATGGCGCTCAAGATGGCGTCGGGCTCCTCGTAGAAGTCGGAGATGACGACCAGGACGCCTTTGCGCCTTAAGAGTTCTGTGACCTTCAGGAACGGTTCAGCGAGGCTACCGGCTCGCCCGGCCTCTGCTCGGTCCAGAACATGCAGCACCGTGTCAAAGTGTTTCATGGACGGGGGTACATACTCGACGATGTCGTGGTCGAAGGTGACCAGACCCACGCGGTCCCGTTGGCGATTCGAAAAGAATGCCAAACAAGCGGACAAATATTTCGCGTAGTCGAGCTTGGTGACCGAGTGGCTCGTGTAATTCATGGAGGCTGAAACGTCCAACAGCACCGCGAAGTTGGCGTTGGTTTCGGCCTCAAAGAGCTTGATATAGTGCCGGTCGGAGCGGGCGAAGAGCCTCCAGTCGATGCGCCGGATGTCGTCGCCCGGCATATACGGCCTGTGCTCTGCGAAGTCGGTGCTGAACCCGAGGAACGGCGACCGGTGGAGTCCTGTCAGGAAGCCGTCTACGACGGTACGGGCCAGAAGCTCCAGGTTGCTGATCCGGGCCAGAACCGCAGGATCCAGAAGCCGGGCTCCGTTAGCCGCCGAGGATATCCGGGTGTTCGGGGGCACGAGGGTCGCCTAGAGTCCGGACGAAGGCACAGGGACAGCTTCCAACAACATGTCGATGAGCTCGCCCGAAGTGCGCCCCTCGGATTCGGCGTGAAAATTGGTCAGGATGCGGTGCCGCAGGACCGGGTGCGCGAGTGATTTGATATCGTCGAACGACACGTGGTAACGGCCCTGGGTCAGCGCGCGCGCCTTCGAGCCCAGCACCAGATATTGGGCGGCTCGCACCGAGGCGCCGTAAGAGATCCACTTCTGCACGAAGTCGAGCGCCTTCCCGTTGGGATTCGGGCGACTCGCCCGGACGAGGTCGACGGCGTAACGGAGTACCGACTCGGACACCGGCACCCGACGTACCAACTCCTGGAACGCCACGAGATCCGGCCCGGTGACAGCGTGACTGAACTCTGGTTTCAAAATGCCGGTGGTGCTGCGAACCACGTCCATCTCTTCCTCTTGGGAGAGGTGCTCGATGACGATCTCAAACATGAAGCGGTCGAGTTGCGCCTCAGGCAGGGGATACGTGCCCTCCAGTTCGATCGGGTTCTGCGTCGCGAACACGTAGAAGGGTTCCTCTAGGGTGTAGGTCCGGCCCTGAACGGTGACCCTGTGCTCCTGCATGGCCTCCAGGAGCGCTGCCTGCGTCTTTGGCGGCGTGCGGTTGATTTCGTCCGCGAGCACGATGTTTGCGAACACCGGCCCCGGCGCGAATACCATCTCGCGACGCCCGGTCACCGCGTCTTCTTGAATAATGTCAGTGCCCGTGATGTCAGAGGGCATCAGGTCCGGCGTGAATTGGATGCGAGAGAAATTGAGATCCACCACTTGGGCCATGGTGTGGATGAGCAGGGTCTTCGCCAGGCCAGGCACGCCCATGAGCAGGCTGTTACCACCCACAAACAAGGTGAGCAAAACCTCCTCAATGACGTTCTCCTGCCCGACGATCAGCTTTCGCAACTCGCTGATAATCTGCTGGCGGCCGTGCTTCATCTTGTCCGCGAGTGCTATGTCGTCAGGGCTGTCCAGGGCAACGGTTCCGATCGCGTCCGCCAAGTTGTTCTCCGTTTTCTGATGGCGCGTCGCGCCTGGTTGTCGTCGAGTCTATCGGTGCCGGGCGTACCGCCCGGGAGGTTCTAGTGCGTCAGCGCGTACACGATATAGTTGACGCCCAGCTTGTATGCTTCGTTGGATAGTTCGATGGGGAAGTACCCCATGTCGCTGTATTCCCAATACTCCGCGATGTCGTTGTTGAAGTTGAACAGCACCAGCATACGCTTGTCGGGGTCGTTGTCCTCGAAAATCGCAAAGTACTCGGCTGGGTACCGGCCATACGGAGGGATCACTGCCGCCGGATTGACCTCGAAGAACGAGTCGAAGATGTCGTGCCCGTGATCCAGCGGTACGAGAGCGAGTCCCGGGAGTGCCCGCTCCATGTGGTACGCGAAGTTGGCCCACTCGTTGCCACGTTCATTACGCGTGTCGTCGACGATGAGGAAGCCACCCTTCAGCAAGTACTCGCCTAATGAGGCGACTTCTTCGTCGGTCGGATTCCAACTCCCTACTTCCACGATGTAGGCGATCGGGTATTTAAACAGTTCAGGGTCGTCGAGCGTGAGAACGTTCGAGCCTTCCGTCTGTGGCACGACGTAGGTCGTCTCGTCGATGATCTTGAGGAAGTTGTGTTCGGCGCGGGGATAGTCGTGGGCCCATGCGGGTTCGCGCCCCCCACGTCGCCGGCCGAAGCCGCCTCCCCCAACATCGTAACGGATGCGCACGAAATGGTATTTGGCGTCGTACGGGGCGTTGATGTCGGCGTAGGACTGCTGGGCCGCTGAGGGTCGTGGGGCCACCACCCGTGCGCCGGAGGGGCCTGCGGTCGCCACGGCCTCGCTCGCCCCCAAGATCATGCCCGCGTCCAGGGTCGTCGACGCCGCGTCCGGGCGAGTGTAGCCGACGTAGCCAGCCGCTAGGGTGCCAACGAGGAGGGTTGTTGCCCGAAGAAGACGTGCGTTCATGGGTGCCCCTCCGTCCCCCCGCGCAGCAGGAGCAAGAGCTCCAGGGCCGCTTCGTAGTTTGGTGCGATACTGAGAGCCCTCAGTACGGCGCGGCGTGCCGCCGCGGGATCGTCTGCGTCCTTGTGCGCCAAGGCCAGTTGGTAGTAGGCATCGGCCATGTCCGTAGGCTTCAGGGCCACGACCGCCGCACGCTCCTGAGCGGCGCCACTGAAGGCCCCCACGGCCGCGCGTAGCTCCGCCAGCCGAGTGTGCAGCGCGATTTCATAAGGCCACACGAGGACCGCTTTGCCCAGGACCGCCGCCTCCTCCTCTGGTCGCCCCAACTCCTCGAGTAGATCCGCCTGCAGTACGAGCGCTCGGTAGTTGGACTCAGACAATTCGTTGAGCCTCGCCAGTGCCGTGACGGCTTGTTCTGTCTCGCCCTCCGCACGGTGGATCTGGGCCAAATGCCAATACGGGCTGTCGGGTCCGCCGTACTCCGGGAAGATCCGCAGCGCCTCACCTAGGTGGAGCTTCGCGTCCGCAAAACGCTCCTCCCCGATGAGTGTCGCACCCAACCGAATGCGGGCGATTAGGTCGCCGGGATGTGAGCGGACGAAGGCCTCGAGTGCATCGAGGTCAGCCCCCGCCGGGAGCGGCTCTCCGAATTCCGCGAGTCCCTGAAGCGGGCTGCGGAAGCGGTCGTGTAGGTAGCTGTCGAAGTCGTCGTCGAAGTCTGACAAGGGGCAGCCCAGCACGGACTCGAACAGCTCCGCGGTCGTCCGGCCCTCCCGGTATCCGTCCAGCATTGCACGGATCGCGGAGAACCCGTAGCGATCTTCGATGACCTGGAAGACCAACGAGGCCTCGTAATACGAGAAGATGACTTGTTGCGGGAAGTCGGGTCTCATGAAGCCGTCGTTGAGCTCGCTAACCTTCTTGATCTCCCCGTCCCGGAGTGCTTGCAAGAAGCCGATGCTCGGCTGATGTCCCCAGCCCGCACGACCCTTGCGTTGTTCGTGCACCGCGAGCCCTTCGGAGAACCACCGCGGCACGCGGTTGTCGGTCATGGCGAGGTGGAACGTGTGCGACAGCTCGTGCCAGAAGACCGACGCCCAGTTGTAGTCCCCCAACTCGCGCGCACCGGGTGAGTCCATCACGAGCACGGAGCCGAAGCTCACACCCAACGCACCGAGTCCGGCTTCGCCCAATGTACGCACCGAGAAGTCCGCGTGGCTTGGGTAGAACTCAGCCCTCACCGGTAGCGACGGCTCGACGCCGTAACGCCGAGACAAAGAGTCGTATGCCTCTTCAGCAATCGGGGCGAGGTAGGTCGCGAGCAGATCGGCTTCCGTTCCGTGAAGGAAAAGCTCGAAGTGATCGGTAGCGACGATCTCGAACCGGTCGAACGTGTCGAGCAGGTCGAGGCTGTTCTTGAACCAAGGGTTGAAGGGGTCGCCCCCGGAGGCCGTTTCCAGATTCGCGCGCCCTTCGTCGATCAGACCAATGCGAAGTTGGTTCATGCCGAGCAGGCCCCAGGCTTCCCACGCTGCTTCGTCCAAGCTGACCGCAGCTTGGGCGCGTGCGACCGCCTCCGCGTAGCGCCGGGTCTGCACGGCCAGTTCGGAGAGTTCAGTATCGAGCCCGGCATATCTCGGGTTAATAGACAGTGCGTGGGCGCGCACGCGCCGGAAGTCCGCCAGCTCTCCGGAATGAAGGTGTGCGCCTGCCAGGGCGGTGAGTGCAACCAGAGAGTTGGGGTTCACCTCCAGCGCGAGCTCGGCTTGGACGCGAGCCTCAGCGGTGTTCTCCCGGGTGAGGTGTTGCATGGCCAGAATCGACCGCGCTTCGACGTGGTTGGGGTTCACCTCCAGCAGTCGGATGAGGAAGCTGCCGGCCTCTGCGGTGCCGTCGAAACTGAGTGCCTTCGCCATGCCCAACAGCGCGCCCGGGTGTCTGGGATTTGTACTCAGAACACCTTCGAATTCCGTCTTCGCCTCTGGACTCGAGTACTTCTCCAGGAAGAGTTCTCCAGCACCCACGCGGGCAGCGGCGAACCCGGGGTCAAACGTCGACGCTTCATCGAATGCGCGCAGCGCGTCTTGGAAAAGTGCTGACTGCGTACGACCCAAATAACGAACGGCACGACCGACAGCTACGAGGTCCGGCGCCCGTAGCTGGCCGTCCGCGTTGTTGTAAATGTCGATGAAGCGATCGAAGCGCTGCATCGCCCCATCGATGTCGCCCCGATTGAACAGCAGTTCACCCAGGTTCACCTCGGCGGTCAGCCGATCAGGTGCACCCCCGTCCATGGCGCGGCGAAAACTGGCGTCGGCGTCGTCCAACTTCCCGCGCTGCACGAGCACCTCGCCGAGCGCGTTCGCCAACGGAAGAGCATCGGGCGCCTCGCGGGCCAGCTCCTCAGCCAATGCGTACTGCCCCGTCAGCACGAGCAGCTCAACGAGCCCCTTTCGGGCCTGCCAGGAGGTGGCGTCCGCACGCAACAATTGGCGGTACAGCTCCTCGGCCGTCTCGTACTCGGCTGTTCGCGTGGCCGTGCCTGCCTCCGCGAGCGTCTGCCCGGTCAGTGGCGCCGCGCACAACCCCAGGAGCGGGGCCACAACCATGACGGCGAGCGCTGGTAGGAGTCCGCGGGCTCTCAGGCGCCGCCACCCTCTTTGACCCGGATGTCCCGACTCTTGAGCGCGAGTTCGACCAGCATCTCTTCGATGGCGTCGAGGTAGGCATCCTCCGTCATTGCTTCTCGCACCGCCCGAAGTTGATCGATACGGCCCTGAATCTCGTCGCGCTCCTGGTAAAGGCCTGCCAACTCAGGGTCATCGGGGGTTTGCCCCGCGGTACCGGACACTCCCCCCAGTTGGAACGTCGCCGCCAGAGGCCCATCGGGACCGGTGAGCCCCGCGTCAGAACTGCCCTCCCCGTCGCCATTGTCGTCCAGCATGGCGTGCTCAGTCAGGAGCTGGTTTTCGTCTTCGTAGTAACGCTCGGTTTCCTGGCGTGCGTAGAGGAATGCCTCGAGCAGCGAAGTCCGCTCGTCCTTGTCCAGGTCCGCGCCGTCACTCGTCATCGCCTCGACAAAGAACTGCGTGAAGTCCGTCGCGTTCCGTTCCCGCTCGGTCCTCGTCGCCGTGATGATGATCCGGTTCGGACCGGAGAGCGGAGCCACGAAGCCACCGCTGGCACTGCCAGTGTGGACGAGCGCGAGGGTCTGTGTGGGGAATCCAATCAGTCCGGCCTGGAAGTCACTTGGCGTAAGGTCAGGACCGGACAGGTTAAACTGGGCCTCGGCCCTCGAAGCTGTTCCGTGACCGATGAGAATGACCAGCAGGCGATCGAGCGGCTGCGACCGTAGGCCTACCTCACCAAGCACCCTCAAGAGGTTTGCACGAGTCGACTTGTCGTCGATTTGGGCAGGGTCGTCTTCCGGCCGCTCGCCAAGGTAGATGACGTTTTCGGAGGCGAGGCCGTGGCGTTGTGTGAGCGCCGCCTTCAGTGCGAGGGCCTGGGTATGGAAGCGGTCTCGATACTCCTGTGTGCCGCCGAGCCCGACAACGATGACAGCGTGGGTGCGCCCTTGAGCCTGCACGGCGTTTGGCCGGCTCATCAAAGAGCCGACGACCGCGACGGCGGCGACCCATACGGCGAGGCGGGGTCGGATCACACCAAGCCTCTCACGCGGCGGAACGCCCACTCGCCGCCCATGAGGAGTAACATCAATAGGAACAGGATCGGCATGTCCCAAAGGTCCATTTCCTCAACCAGTGTGACCCCGGCTCCAGTGACGGTGATGTCTTCAGGGAGTGTCTCGATCGTCTCCGGAGTGTAGTACTGACCACCGGTCTCTTCTGCGATCCGCCGCAGGGCCTGCGCGTGCCGGCCTGCGCCGAAAAATTCCTCGTTGCTCTCGGTCGTGTAGAGGTAGGTGGTGGCGGAGCCGAGGGTCTCTTCCCCGCGCATGGCGGTTACGTCGACTTCGTATTCTCCCTGCTCGGTGGGCCGGAACTGAACCGCGTACTCGCCGTCTCGATCCACCGTCCAGTCGACCGGGACCTCTTCGACGACCCCGGACGGGCTCGTGATCCTCGCGGTGACCGAGGCGTCATTCACTTCGATGTATGTGGAGTCTCCCACGCTCGCCACGAGACGCACACGCTCGCCTGGCTCGACCTGCTCTTGGTCGGTCACCACAGCGACCCCTTGGGGCACCCCGTCCACGAGCCAACGCGTCAACTGCTTCCAGAACGTCTCATGACTCTGGTCCTCGAGGGCGACGTCCGCATGCATCTGCCAGAGCCAGGTGTCTTGTACGGTCAACGCGATGGACTTTCCGCGACCGTATCGCTGAAACGCGAGCACTACCTGGCTGGTGGGAAGGGCGTCACTGGTACCCACAAGCAGAGACGTGGCGCCGGGCCGCAGCTCGACGATGGGGTTCATGATCGTAAGCGGTGGCAGCGAATCCCAGCGCGCCGCGACTCCGGGCCCTTCCTCAGCGAGTTGGACGGCGGCGTGCGCCAGGCCTGCCAAAGTGGGTCTGACCTTCACTTCGGCGAAGAAGCCCTGCGGGCCACCCACGCGCTCCTGCATGATGACGGGCATCACCTCTTCGACCGGGGTCCCTGCCCATCCACCTTCGGCAAACGCTGAGCGACCGCCCAGCATGAGGAGGCCACCTCCGCGTTCGGAGACGAAGTCG
The DNA here is from genome assembly GCA_937919655.1 of uncultured Gemmatimonadales bacterium. Lineage (GTDB taxonomy): Bacteria > Gemmatimonadota > Gemmatimonadetes > Longimicrobiales > Gaopeijiaceae > CALFPJ01. Next base: position 74,798 of record CALFPJ010000077.1, on the reverse strand, counting down.
GCGATCATCTGCAGCTGGTCGTGTGTGAAGAACGAGGCCTCGACGCTCCCCAGGATCAACCCTCGGTAGCGGTAGAGCTCCTCACGGCTGCTCGGGAATCCGAACTCGAGCTCGGCCCCGTCGTCCACACCGAGGCGGTAGAACTTGCTCTCAGCCGTCCGTTCCAGGAGTACCACCTGGATGTTGTCGTCGTCGTCGACCGCTCGGCGAATGAATGCCACCTCATGACGGGGCTCGCCTTCGAAGTAGAGAATCTTTTCTGTTTCGCCGCGGACCTCTATCTGCACTTCGCGGGCGTTGTTGCGGACCACGCGCTCGCCCGGTTGCGCCGGAATGCGAAAGCGCACGCGACGGGGACCCGCATTGTCGAGCTCGAAGTGAATGCGGGCCACGACCGGCTCGCCGTCTGCCCCGAGCTCGACCATTTCCTCCGCCAGGATCTTCGTCTCGTCCTCAACGATGATGGGAACCGTCGTCCGACCAAACCCGGTCTGTGTGACCACCACGTCAACAAGGAGCGAGGACCCTTCGAGAACCGCCCGTGGCATCTCCACGCGTCCGATTTCGATATCCGGTGAGATTGCATCTTCGCCGAGGCCCACCGTGAAGACCGGCACGCCTGCGGCCTGAAGGGGCACGAGCGCTTCCGTCAGCGGTTCGTTGTCGTTGTCTGCACCGTCGGTGACGAGAACGAGGCCCGAGAGTGGAACGCCAGCCAACTCTTGGCGCGCCGAGGTCAGGGCCCCAGCCAGGTTGGTGTGGGTACCGTCGAAGGTGAGTCCCTCCAGGCCGTCGATCCTGTTGGCGAAGTCAGAGAACCTGAAGAAGCGCAGGACGAATCGTTCCGAGAGTTCGTCGAGGAGCTCGCTCTCGCCGGGGGTGAAGAACTGGGTCACGAAGTCGCTGCGCGGCACACCGTCTTCGTCGGTGAGGGTCATGCTGCGCGAGTCATCGATGAGCACGCCGACGAAGTTCTGCTGCGGCACAACTGTCGAAAGAACCAGCGCGGGCTGCATGAGGCAGAAGACGAGCACGGCGAGGAGGGCGACCCGGAGGCCCGCCATCACACCGCGCTCCGCAACGCTGCTCTTTCCTCGGGCGATGGTGTAGCTCGCCACCGCTGCCGCGCCCACCAACCCTGCTGCCACGAGCCACAGGCGGACCGAATTCGGCGCCGCGAACGTGAAGTCGCCCTGTTCGAAGACGAGCGGACGGTACTTGAACAGGAACTCAAAGATGCGGTTCATGAGCGCTCGGTCAGGCGAGTCGAATTGGGGTCGAAGTTCACCGCGTCGGCTCCTAGTGGCTCATAGCGTAGACGATCATGTTCGCGCCCATTTCGTATGCGTAGGTCGAATACTCGAGCGGATAGTACGGGTCCTCCGCCCACTCCCACGCGTCGCCCAGGTCTGTGTTGAAATTGATGATGACCATCAGGCGACCCTCGTCATTGTAGATGCCGCGCACCGCAGGAGTACATCCGTAACATTCCGCGGCGGGACGACCCCTGATGCCGCGGCCGCGTGCCGGGACCTGCTTGACCTCGTCGATCTGGTAGTACGCCGAGTAGATCGGGTGATCAAGCCCGATATCCACGATGTCGGCGTCTGGCAGGACGCGACGGAGGTTGTATTCGAAGATGTCCCACTCGCGGCGGCCCCAAAAATCATCAACGATCAAGAAACCGCCGGCGGCCAAGAATCCCCGCAGACCTTCGACTTCCGAGTTGGTCATGTCCATGCCGCCGACCTCTACCGCGTAGATGATCGGGAAGCGCCGGAGGTTGGGGTCATCAAGTGCGACCGCGTTGTCCCAATCGTACGCGTGTAGCCGCACCAGCCGCTTCAACACTACGAGAAACTGCTGGTCGCCCTTGGGATAATCTGTCGCCCATGACTCGCGCCAGCCGCGGCGACCGTAGCCTGAATACTTGGCCCGGGTCCAATAGAACGGGTAGCGGCCGGGCAGTTCGCCGGGGGCCATGCGGGGCTGCCGGCCGTCTACGACCCCGGCCGGCCGCGTGACTTGCGGCACCTGCTGGCGCGGCGGGACCTGGGCCAGCAACTCTGCGCCGCGCACGCTGGTCCTTAGGCGTTCCTCCCCCTCGTCGTTTTCACAGGCGCCGCTCAATAGCGACGTCATAACAACGGCCAGCGCGAGGCTGGCTCGGGAGGGAGACCTCATTGGCACCTTATTTCCTGGATTATCCTGCGGCGGGTTTCTTTCGTACGGTTGCCTTGAAGGGAAGGTTCCTCGCGACCACGTAAGACAATGTCTCAATTGCCGCGCCTTATCTCGACACGCCACGGCGGTACTCCGCTGAGACGTGAGGCCGTTGAATCTCCCCCTGAGGAGTGACGTAAGGGCCTATCCCTGGCCGCGCAAACGTGGTCCTTTATTGGTGAGTCGTGCGGCATGGACCGTTCTCGCCACAAGCCATCGAAAGATATGTCCCGCACACACCCACTTGCCGTCGCTTCACGGAACGTCACGATCCGTGACTTCCTGATCTTCCAGCTCAAGCTCGCGTTAGATGGAGGGAAGGACTTCGTCGCGTTCAATCTGTCGATCGTGGCCATTGTTCTCGATCTCTTCGCCGGCCGCGGAAAGCGTCCTCGCCTCTTCTATTTGGTGGTCCGCATGAGCGAGCGCTTCGACAAATGGATCAACCTGCATGGCGTGGTGGAGCAGCTCGACGAAGACAACAATGCCGACGGCATGTTCGGGGTCAGTAAAGCGGGTGACGACACGCTCATTGGGCAGATTGAGCAGCTTGTGCGGGGTGGCGATGATCCGAAGGGTCGTGCGAAGCCGCCGGTGGACCCGCTTTAGGGAGCGATTTCCTGGGCCAGGACACTCGGGTGGGGTCATTGGGCCCGACAGCAGCAGCGTGTATCTCCCTTCTTTCGCATTTCCGCGTTCGTCCTACATTGCGGCCGCTTCCCGCCTGCATCACCGATTTCCGATCTTCTTCGTTTGAGGGTATCCGCTTGCGCAGGCATTCCGCGTCCGTCGTTCTCGCGATCGCAGTTTTTCAGCTTTTCCTCGCCTTCCCTGCCACGGTAGAAGCTCAATCCGTCCTTCCTAACGCGATCACCGACGCCGAACGCCCACGCGTGACCGCTGTTGCCGTCGCCGGGCCAATTCAAGTCGACGGCCGTCTGGACGAAGCGACCTGGAGGGGCCCATCCTTGGGTGGCTTCATCCAAGCCGAGCCGCGCGAGGGACAGCCCGCGAGCGAGGACACCGACGTCTGGGTGGCCTACGACAGCGACAACCTCTACGTCGCGGCCTACATCCATGACTCCCAGGACCCGACCGTCAGCGATATCCGCAAGGACTTTGCCGACTCTAATCAGGACGTCTTCCAGGTCATCTTGGACACGTTCCGCGATCGGCGCAGCGGCTTCGTCTTCCAGACGAATGCGGAGGGCGCTCGCGGGGACAGGCAGGTCGCGAACGAGGGGCGTGAAATCAATGCCTCTTGGGACGCCATCTGGCGTGTAGAAACGCAACGAGTCGCGGACGGATGGACGCTCGAAATGGAGATCCCGTTTAGGGCGCTTCGTTTCGACCCGGCGGGTGAGGCGTGGGGAATCAACTTCGGCCGCAATCTCCGCCGGAATAACGAGGTCTCATACTGGGCGCCGATTCCGCGGGCCTACACGTTCAATAGGCTGTCGTTGGCCGGCGATCTGTTTGGGCTTCCGACCACGTCTCCGGGGCGGGATCTACGTGTAAAGCCTTTTGCCTCGGCGAGCACGGTGAGAGAGCGGGGCGGGAGTGGTTTTACGAACCAAACCGACGTCGGGATCGACGTGAAGTACAGGCTCACCGAGGGGCTCACCCTCGACGTCACGGCGAATCCTGATTTCGCTCAGGTCGAGGCTGACGAGCAGCGGGTGAACCTGACCCAATTCAATCTCTTCTTTCAGGAGAAGCGCGAGTTCTTTCTGGAGAATTCTGGCACGTTCTACGTGGGCGATGCAGCGCGTAACCTGCGCATAAGATTGACGCCGACGCCGGACGAAGACCTACTCCTTTTCCACAGCCGTCGCGTCGGCATCAGCGACGACGGGCGCGCCGTTCCCATTCAGGCTGGCGCCCGCGTCACCGGGCAGGTGGCTGGACTGGTGGTGGGTGGGCTGTGGATGCGCACGGATGACTTCGGTGGCGCACCGGCCAACGACTACGCTGTGTTCCGCGTGCGAAAGAACGTCCTGCGAGGCTCAGACATTGGCGGACTCGTCATGATGCGAGATGCCGTGGGTGACGAGTCCAGCTACAACCGGGTGTACGGCGGCGACGCCTATATCCGCTTCCCGGGCGAGATCGACTGGAGTACGTACGTAGTAGGGTCAGAGTCACCGGCGTTCGACGACAATCAATACGCTTGGCGGACCTCGCTAAACCGCGAGGGAAATTTCCACCACCTGAAGCTGGGTGCCATGGAGATCGGGGAGGGGTTTAGCAACGACCTCGGATTCTTCCGGCGGACGGGCGTCCGGAAGTACTTCACGGACTGGGGCCTGCGGCCGCGGCCAGAGTCGTTCCGTGGGATCGGCGTTCGTGAAATCCATCCGCACCTCACATGGAATTTCTACGAAGACCTCGAGGGCCGAATGGTCGCCAAGACACTCCATAGTGGCGTGACGTTCTTCCTCGAGTCCGGCGGCAATATTCAGCTCGCCATGGACAAATCTTCGGAGCGTATCTCGGAGCCCTTCCGCATCGATAGCCGTATCGACCCGATTCCCGCAGGCAGTCACGATTGGGAGTCGTGGGTCCTGTCTGGCGCCACCGACGCGAGTCGCCTGCTTTCGCTCAGCTACCGAGTCACCAAGGGCGGACTCTGGACCGGAGATCAGAAGGGCTTTTCAGGCGGCCTGACCTTCCGCCCTTCCTACCAGCTTCGGTCGACGCTCAGCGTGAGCTACACGAACGCGGATCTTACCGACCCAGTGGCGTCGTTTACGCGGACCTTCTGGACCTCGCGCACGAACTATTCGTTCAATAAGAACATGTTTATTGATGCACTGGTTCAGTTTGACCCGAGGACGAACGCACTCAACTCGAACGTTCGCTTCAACCTGATTCACTCCCCGCTCAGTGACTTGTTCGTGGTGTGGAACGAGCAGCGCTTCGAGACCGGCGAGGGCATCATTCCGGGGCGCAGTCTGACGGTGAAGTTCACGAAGATGCTGGCGTTCTAGGCGCGGTCGAGGTCGCTCCGGCTACCCCTGAACTCGACCCGCAGCGTCCAACTTCGGCACATCCTCGAATCCGTACACCTCGCTCTCCTTGGCTTCCTGCGCCACGAGGTGCCCGACGTGCGTTCCCAATGACAGGTATGCCTCGAACTGTAGCTCAGAGTGTTACTGACGGCACCCAGTTCACGGTCTGGAAACAGAGCGCGAACGGGCTGTCCGCGCCCCAGGCTATCGGGGCACCTGTGGGGGCAATGGAAGCGGTCTACTCTCCGGACGGACGGTGGATCATCATGAGGATGGGGACTTTATCAATCGATGCGCAGATCGACCTCGCTGTGGCTCGGGTGGCCGATGACGGGACCCTCGAAGAGGTTCAGGTCATCTCCACGCCGGCCAACGAACGGTCCGTCACCATCTCTCCGGACGGTCGCTGGCTGGCCTACGAGTCGGACGAGACCGGTCGAGCTGAGATCTGCATCAGGTCCTTCCCCGACCTGAGCCTCAGGCGCGAGCAAGTCTCCGGCTCGGGGGGCGTGATGCCGGTTTGGGGCCGAACCGGGAAGGAGCTTTTTTTCGTGAACGAGAACCGAGAAATGGTTGCGGTGGGTGTGACGCTGGGCGCCAACTTCGAGGTCGGAGCCTTCAGCACTTTGTTCAGCATCCCCGCGAACATGCTGTTCTCGGAGCAAGACTTCTACGCGCAGTACGACGTGGACATTGATGATCAGCGCTTTATGATGCTGCGCAGGATCAGCGATCCCCCCCCTCCCGAGACGGTCGTCATCCTCAACGCGTTCGCGGGGATCGCGAACGGTTCGGGGAACTGAGGCGCGCTCCGATCTCGAACCCACTTCCAGGAAAGCGGACATGGACCATCTCATGAAGCCCATCGCAGAACGCGTGACCTCGGTCGCCATCGTCACCGCCATCGTCACCGCCACCGCGCTCGTCGTCTCCCTTGGCCTGGCGCCCTCCCTGTCCGCCCAGACCTACGACGTGGTCATCCGCGGCGGAACCATCGTCGACGGTACGGGTGAGGCGCGCTATCGAGCCGACCTGGGCATCGTGGGAGACCGGATCGTCAGAATCTCTCGTGAAGGAATCGCGGCCACGGAAGGGCGTACGGTGATCGATGCGACAGGCCGTGTTGTCACACCCGGCTTCGTGGACAACCACTCGCACACGCAGGAGAGCATCGCGGACTACCCGCTTGCTGAGAACTTCCTGCGGCAGGGCATCACGACGCTCGTGGCATCCCTCCACTCGGGTGACCAACCGTCACCGCTCGATGCGTGGGCCTCGTCCATCGAGTCGGCTCCCAACATGGCGTATTTCGCGGGTCACACCTGGACGCGGCAGCAGGTCCTGGGGATGGACGACCGTGATCCGACACCCGAGGAACTCGAGCGCATGAAGGCGTTGGTTGCCCAGAGTATGCGCGAAGGCGCCATGGGCCTCGCCACCGGGCTACTCTACGTGCCCGCCAATTATGCGAAGACCGAGGAGGTCATCGAGTTGGCCAAGGTGGCCGCGGCGTACGGCGGTATCTATGTCAGCCACATGCGCGGCGAGGGGGCGGGCCTGATTGAGTCCGTGGCCGAAGTCATCCGTATCGCGGACGAGGCCAAGATTCCTGCCCAGATCAACCATCATAAGGCCGCCGGGGCGGGCCAGTGGGGCTGGAGCGAGCGCACGCTCGCGATGATCGACTCGGCTAACGCGGCGGGCCTCACCGTCGTACACGACCTGTATCCCTACGCCGCGAGCAGTACCGGGTCGAGCATCTTGTTTCCGCAGTGGTCGCTGGCGGGCGGCGAGGAGGCGTTCGCGGCGCGCGTGGCGGATCCGGAGACCCGGGAGCGGATGGAGGCCGACATGCGGGTACTTTGGGATACCGACAGGGGCGGCTCGGATCTCTCCTTAGTGCAGTTCCGCGTCGTTCCCTCGGATCCCAGCTACAATGGCAAGCGGCTGTCGGACTACGCAGCCGATCGAGGCTTCGGCCCGATGGATCAGGAAGCTGGGATCGATCTCGCGATCGGACTACAACTGAAGGGCGGCTTCAGTGCGATCTACCACATCATGGATGAAGCCGACGTCGTGCGAATCATGCAACACCCGCTCGCCATGATCGAGACCGACGGGGACAACGTCGGCTTCGGTGTCGGATTTCCTCACCCGAGGAGCTACGGCGCGTTTGCGCGTGTCCTGGGTCGTTACGTGCGGGAGATGCAGGTGATCACATTGGAAGAGGCCGTCAAGAAGATGACCTCGATGCCGGCGCACTGGATCGGCCAGATGGACCGAGGCGTGATCGCGGAGGGCATGCTGGCAGACGTCGCCGTATTCGACCCTGAGGTGATCGCCGATCGCGCGACGTACACCGACCCGCATCAGTACAGCGTGGGGATCGAGGAGCTGTTGGTGAATGGGGTTCCGGTGATCCGAGGCGGCGCACTCACAGGTGAGAAGCCGGGGCGGTGGCTACGGGGGCCCGTGAGGAAGGGGATTAGTTAGGGCCTCCCGCGCCGCCCGAATCAGCTGATGAGCCTCCCCTCCCGCGTGAGCACCACAGGGTCCATCCCCAACGATCGAATGAGTTCGTTGAAGGCGGCAAGGTCTTCATCGAAGATCGTCTGCAGCCTGTTGCTGACACCGGCCAAGTCGACCTGGAGTTCCTGCAGTCGGTCTACAGCCTGATCGGTCGGGCGGGCATTGAACACGCCGGCGAGGCCGCCGGCGACCGTGTTGTAGAGGAAGGCTAAATCGGCGGCGAGCTTGCCGGGGTTTTCGAGCGGACCGTAGAAGCTGACGTTGGCCGTCTGCAGAATATCTTCCCGCAATTCCGCGAGCGATCCGGAGAGCGCTTCACCGGCTTCCTCGACCCGGGCCGCGTCCGCCTCGGACAGGCCGGCCTCGTCGGCGAGGCCCGTTAGGCCTTCAACCTGACCCCGCACAGACATGAGGTCCCCGGTCTGATCCGCGAGCCGGTCGATCATGCCGCCAACCTCTTGGAGGAAGGTGTGTTGGGCGATGTAGTCAGCCTGTGAGGTCGACACCCTCGGATCTGGGAGGACTCGGAATGTCTGAGACTGACGCTCTCCTCCCGCCGTCATCGTCACGGTGTACGTTCCAGGCGGCGCCGCGGGCTGCCCCATGGTCCCAAAGATGATGGTTCCTGCGGGGAGCGTCGGGGCCGCGTAGGTGAGGCCCCATGTGGCTCGATGCGTTCCTGCACTGGTAGGCAAAAGGTTTCCGCCTCCGCCGAAGCCGAACATGGCTGCGAGGGCAGCGAACGCGCCGAGGTCGGGACCGTGCGGACTGCCGTCCGTATCAGCCCTGAATTGTTCGGGTTCGAGTTCCCCGTCGCGGTCCGGGCGGGCCTGAAGCTCCCAGGCCGAGATCGTCCTGGAGCTCGCACACACAGCGTTCCCCGTCGCGTAGCGCCTCAACGATCCTGAGGCGGTTCTCGTCTGCTAGAGCTTGGAACGCAGTGAGGACACGGGCCGATGCGACCGTCGATTCGGGAAGATGCATGTCTAAATATCAATGCAGGTTGATGTGACACAAGATTCGGGTGCGAGTCCGATGCCTTCCTCGATCCGGCGGGTCTGACGAGTACCTCTTCTCAACGCGGCCAAACCGGTCGAGATTCTTGCGGCCCTCCCGGCCCCCTTCCTTGGAGCCCGTCGTTGAGAGTCCTCCGCGCGTCCCTGCTTCTCGCAGGCCTGTTTGTCACACCCGCACTTCTCTCCGCTCAGGTCTCCGATACCCGCACGGACGCGCAGCGCGCTCATCTGCGCGCCATACCGGTCACGGAGCCCATCCGGCTCGACGGCGTGCTCGACGAGGCGATTTGGGGTACAGCCGAGCCCGCGACGGGCTTCGTCCAGGCCGAGCCGCAAGAAGGGCAGCCTTCGTCCGAGCGCTCTGAGGTTCGAGTCGCGTTCGATGGTGACAACCTGTACATCGGTGCCATGCTCTTCGACGGTGACCCCGATGCTCTGGTGGTCACGGACATCAAGAAGGACTTCGCAGAGACGACCCAGGACGCCTTCTCGGTCATCCTCGACACCTTCCGGGATCGGCGGAACGGGTACGTGTTCTCCACGAACCCCGAGGGTGCACGCGCGGACCAGCAGGTTGCCAGCGAGGGACGCGAGATCAACGCGAGTTGGGACGCTGTGTGGCGGGTGCGCACCGCGCGAACTCCGGACGGATGGTCCGTGGAAATGGAGATCCCCTTCCGAGCACTCCGCTTCGAGGAGGGTATGGAGACATGGGGTATCAACTTCAGTCGTCGCATCCGCCGGAAGAACGAGCTCGCGTATTGGTCCCCGGTGCCCCGCTCGTATGCTCTCACCCGCCTCTCCTTGGCCGGGGATCTCGACGGGCTGCCCGACGCTTCCGCCGGACGGGACCTCCGCATCAAGCCTTACGTGATGGGGGCTGCGGTCCGGAACACCGGCTCAGTCGACTACGACAGTCGGCGAGAGGTAGGCCTCGACATCAAGGCACGTGTGCTCGACGCCTTCACCCTTGACGTGACCGTCAACCCGGACTTCGCTCAAGTCGAGGCCGACGTCCAGCAAGTGAATCTGACCCAGTTCAGTCAGTTTTTCCCTGAGAAGCGTGAGTTCTTCTTGGAGAATTCCGGCCTTTTCTACGTGGGTGACGCCGCCAGAAACAACCGCGTTGTCGCCGTGCCTACCCCGGACGAGGACCTACTTCTCTTCTTCTCGAGACGCGTCGGCGTGGCTGACGATGGCCGTGCCGTACCGATTCAGGCAGGCGCCCGTCTCACCGGCCGACTCTCCACTGGAACGAACATCGGGGCCATCGTCATGCGCACCGATGACGTGAGTGGGTTGCCCGGGAGTGACTACGGCGTGTTCAGAGTCAGGCAAAACATCTTTGCCGGGTCGGACATTGGAGGCATCGTGATGACGCGGGATGTCCGCGAGACCGGGCCGCTCGGGGACGATTACAATCGCGTCTACGGCGCGGACGCCAATCTACGCCTTCCTGGCAACATAGACTGGAGCACCTATCTCGTTGGCACGGAATCGCCGGGCTTCGATGACGGTCAGTACGCATGGAGATCGTCGCTGAACCGCGAGGGTAATTTCGCACACATCAAGTTCGGCGCCATGGAATTGGGCGAAAACTTCCGTGACGACCTCGGTTTCTTCAGGCGAACCGGCGCCCGGAAGTACTTCGTGGACTTCGGCCTGCGACCCCGACCCCAGTCCTTCCAGAAGGCCGGGGTGCGTGAGATGCACCCGCATATCGTGTGGGACTTCTACGAGGACCTTCAGGGTCGGATGGTCGCAAAGAAGCTGCATTCGGGCTACACGTTCTTCATGAACGATGGCGGGTTTTGGGAGGTCAGCGTAAACCCGGCGTCCGAACGGATCGAGGCGCCGTTTCGGATTTCCGGTGATATCGACCCAATCCCCTCCGGTTCCTACAATTGGGTGGAGTACCAACTCCGCGGAAACACCGACCCGAGCCAAGCCGTCTCCGGAGGGTTCACTGCCATCACCGGGGGCCTTTGGAGCGGCAAGCAAAGGACCGTGAACGCGAGCCTCACCTTGCGGCCGTCGTACAAGTTCTTCCTTGAGGCCAGTCTGCAACGGACCCACGCGGAGCTCGACCTGCCCGACGACGAGTTCACGCGAACGTTCTGGACGTTTCGCACGAACTATTCGTTCAACACCAACATGTTCATCGACGGGCTCGTGCAGTATGACCCCAGTTCGAAGCGCATGAACACCAACGTGCGCTTCAACCTCATTCACCGTCCGCTCTCCGACATTTTCGTCGTCTTCAACGAGCAGCGGTTCAACACCGGAGAAGCGATATCACCGGGACGGGGTCTGACGATCAAGGGCACGTACATGATGGCGTTCTGATGCCAGACGAATTGCTTTCACTTTACCGGTAATACGATGCGGATTCTCACACCCTTGCTGGTTGTGCTCCTGCTTGGAGGGGCGCCAGGGCCTGCCAGCGGACAGTCCGTAGTCGAACTATTGCAGAGCGTCCGGCAGGGAGGCGGGTGGGTCAGGATCCCGATCGAGGGCGGCCAGGGCATGCTACTGACGTCCGCAATTCCCACTTTGGGGCTGACCCTCGTCGGGTGCATGCAGGTTTACCCCGGCCACTCGGGGCGGTGGGACATCACCGCACGGGACCCCCTCGGTGACGGCCTCCTTGAAGCGAGCGTGCCAGGCGGCGAGCCTGTGACCTTCCGGTATCAGACGGGACAGCGGGCACAGCTCAGCGTGGATGTCCGCTGGAGCGAGCCCCGCGACACGACGTTACTGCTTTGGGTGGGGTTGGAGACGCCCGGACAAGAGGGTGATTCTTGCGCGCCCGTTTTCGGGTCGGGCTCTTAGAAGACGGGTAGGTCTTATGCGTTGCGTTCCCGGTACCTGCGGACTGATGTTGGGCGCTCCACTACGTACACCGTTGGACTACCCGCCGGAGGCTGTGATGCGGCCCATTGCCGCTCTGCTGTTCCTGTCCGCTCTTGCCGTCGTTCCGGCCGCGTCTCAAGAGGCTCCTCGCCAACTCACGGCGGAGGACTATGCTCGGGCTGAACGTACACTCGACGAGCACACGAGTCCTTTGGTTTACGGCGCTCAGGTCCGGCCGCATTGGATGGAGGACGGCCGCTTCTGGTACAGGAACCAGACCCCGCAGGGGGCCCAGTTTGTGTTGGTCGATCCGACTGCAGAAACCCGGAGCCTCGCGTTCGATCATCAACGGATGGCATCTGGGCTGAGTACGGTCGCGGGGGAGACCCTCCTCACCTCGGCACTCCCTATCGAAGAGATGGCGTTCCGCGAGCGCGGCGTATGGGTCGCGCTTGAGGATGGCGCCATGTACGCCTGCGACCTGCGGTCCTATGTATGCCGAGCGCTCCCAGGTGACGACGCGGCCGCGACGCCGTCCCGGTCTGAGGTTGTCTCCCCGGACGGGCGTAGCGCTGTGTTCATTCGTGAGCACAATCTTTGGGTACGTGATCAGGAGAGTCGTGCCGAGGCGCAAGTGACGTTCGATGGCATCGATGACTTTGGCTATGGGACCGACAATGCCGGGTGGACACGCGGCCCGGGCCCCATCGTCAAATGGTCGCCGGACTCGCGGAAGATCGCGACGTTCCAGCATGACTCCCGCGGGGTCGGCTACATGTCGCTCGCGAGCACCAAGGTGGGGCACCCCGAAGTCGATACGTGGCGATATCCGATGCCGGAGGACTCGGTGATTTTCAGGATCAGCCGCGTGGTGATCGACATGGACCGCCCTGGAGGGGATCAGATGGTGCGCTTCCAGATGCCGCCTGATCAGCATCGATCGACGTGCAGCGACCACATCGCGTGTGGCGGCTCCTTCGGCGACGTGGAGTGGGCGTCGGACAGCGAGACCCTCGCGTTCGTTTCTTCGTCGCGGGACCATAAGAGCGCCAAGGTCCGCATTGCGGAGGTGTCCACGGGTGAAGTCCGGGACGTCTTCGAGGAGGTCGAGGAGACCTTCTTCGAGTCCAACGGCTGGAGGTATCTGTCCGACTCGAATGAGATTCTGTGGTTCAGCCAGCGAGCCAACTGGGGGCACCTCTACCTGTACGATGCGCAGACGGGATCTGTGAAAAGGCAGGTCACGAGCGGGGATTGGAACGTCAGCTCGATTCTCGACATCGATGAGGCGGCTCGTACGCTCACCGTCATGGGCAACGAACGAGAGGCTGGCGACCCGTACTTCCAGTATTTCTATCGTCTCAATTTGGACAGGGAAGACGTCCAGCTGCTCACACCTGACAGCGCCAATCACGTCGCTTCGTTTTCGCCGGACGGGAGCTACTTGGTCGACTCCTATTCGACTCCGGTCGTGCCGCCGACCACGGTACTGCGGGACAAGGACGGACGCGCGGTGATGACGCTCGAGCAATCAGATGTGTCGGCGTTGACGGCCTCAGGGTGGCAACCGCCCATGCCGTTCAGCGTAAAGACCCGAGACGGTGACACCGACTTGTACGGTCTCCTCTTTCGGCCCTCGTCCTTCGACGAGAACAAGAAATATCCGGTCGTGAACTATCTCTACCCGGGTCCCCAGAGCGGGAGCGTGGGCAGCAGGAGCTTCCGCTCGTCGCATCGGGACCTGCAGGCGATCGCGGAGTTGGGTTTCGTCGTCATCGAACTGGATGCCATGGGCACACCAGGTCGTTCCAAGGCGTTCCATGAGGCGTACTACGGCAACATGGGAGACAATGGCCTTCCGGATCAGATGGGAGGGATCCGGCAGCTGGCGGAACGCCATTCGTGGATCGACGTCGAGACGGTCGGCATCTTCGGGCACTCCGGAGGAGGCTTCGCCGCCGCAGACGGGATCATGCGTTATCCGGATTTCTACGATGTCGCGGTGTCTCAGGCCGGGAACCACGACAACCGAAACTACGAGGATGATTGGGGCGAGAAGTGGCAGGGTTTGCTGGAGGTGAACCCAGACGGCACCACCAATTACGATAATCAGGCAAACCACCTGCTAGCCGAGAACCTCGAGGGCAAGCTACTGATTGCGCATGGCACGCTGGACACCAACGTGCCGCCCTCCAACACCATGCTCGTCGTCAACGCGCTTATCGATGCCAACAAAGACTTCGACCTGCTCCTGCTACCCAACCGCAGCCACGGCTTCGGCAACGAACCGTATATGATGCGGAGGCGCTGGGACTACTTCGTCCGGCACCTATTGGGGGCCGAGCCACCCAAAGGGTATGAGATCGGGCAGATGCGAAGGCCGGTTGGATAAGTTGTCTGAGATAACCCTCCCCTTGGACCCGTCCAGCGCCCCCGCAGACGATGAGATCGACGTCTATGGGGTGACGCACGTGGGTATGCGGCGCAAAGAGAATCAGGACCAGTTCCTGGTCTGCTCTCTTCACGAGCAGATGGAGGTGCATCTCACGAGCCTTACCGGTCTGCCGTCTGCGCCGCGCTCTGGAGATCGTCTGGCGGTCGTGGCCATGGTGGCCGACGGCGTGGGGGGGGTGGGGGGTGGCCCACAAGCGAGCCGCCTCGCGGTCGAAGCGACGACCCTTTACCTCAGCCAGTGCGTGGATGCTTACTACGCGTCAGAAGACCGAGATAGGGACGAGTTTGCGACGGAACTCACCGGGGCCGCCTTTCGGGCGCACGACCATCTCTTGGAGGCACAGAAGGCCGACCCGTCACTCGGTGTATTCGCGACCACGCTAACCATCTTCATTGGCGTGTGGCCCAAGGTGTATCTCGTGCAGGTTGGCGACAGCCGCTACTACACGCTCGCGGGGGAGGAACTGCGGCAGGTGTCCCGCGACCAGACCGTTGCTCAGGAGCTCGTCGATTCTGGTGCCCTGGAGCCTGAACAAGCGGCGGGTACCCGCTGGGCACGCCTGTTGTCGAGCTCGATTGGTGGTACCGAGTCTCACCCGGTGGTGACGGTGATCGACAATGATTGGAACATGGTGCATCTCCTGTGCAGCGACGGACTCACAAAGCACCTCTCGGACGATCACATCAGGGAACGCCTGATGGCCATGACGTCCGCACGTCAGGTTTGTGAAGACCTCCTTCAGGATGCACTCGATGCCGGAGGAAGGGACAATATCACCCTCATTGTGGGACGCGCGGTCCCAAAGGTGGGCGCACCATGAGTTCGAATGACCTGCTGTCCGCCATGTTCGGCGGAGGATCGGCCGCCGATGACGATGGCGATGAGGATTTCGAGGAATTTGAGGTCGGTGGAGCCGTCGAGTGTTCCTGTCCTCATTGCGGCGAGTCGATGGAGATATTCGTCGACCCCGCGGGTGGTGGACATCAGGAGTACGTTGAGGACTGCTCCGTGTGCTGCCGTCCATCCGCCGTGCGCGTGACGGTCGACAAGGACGGAATCTCTATGGCGGAGTTGGATCCGCTGGATTAGATCGGGCCCGGACCAAGATGCGTCCCGCCGTGGGGATTCGGTCGCGACGTGATTCGCTCGAGGCGGCGCGATGATGTTGCTGACTCCTGCGCCCTCTTCCCGACACCCCAGCCACTCTCTTGGCGTCGGGCGCGAGTTGTAGGCGGCTCCGTACCTGGGGTATGTGGCCGGAGCGTCGACCTCACCCGTGTGGAGATCGAACCGGCGGGGCGATAGATACGCTGGTTTGGTGGCCCCGACCCTCCGGTGAGTCTGGAACGGGCTCTTAATCTTGAGATCCTCACCCGAACACCTGGAGGGACCCGAATGAGCGAAGGCAGGAGGAAGAATGCCGCTCGACGTCTCCTAGAGTTGGCGTGATCGTCCTCGGGGTGCTCATCGCCTTGGCGGCAGATTCGTTTTGGGAGAGCCTCGGGGATCGAGTTCGAGAGCTCGAATACATGGGTGCGCTTTCCGACGATGTGAAGGAGGGCGAGCGTTACGTGCGGGACTCGATCGACGGGTTGCGGGTTGAGGAGGCGATTGGTGGCCGGCGTTGAGGACCGCGCGACGCTCCCGATATGGCAGGTCACCACGCAGGCAGGGGCCATTTAATAAGCGTTTGCTGCTGTCTCGGAGTGGGCTCGTGGGTCCGGGAGTACTCGCCTTGCGGCTCGCGATCTGTGAACGCATGGTGGGTCCCGCAGCAGAATTCCAAAGACGTGAGAACGCAACGCTAGGAGCTAGGGCGAACTGGACAGCCATAGGCGCGATTGGTGAAGTGCTGGGCGCGATCGCGGTGGTTCTTTCGCTCGTCTACGTGGCTGCGCAGGTGCGCCACAACACGATGGCGCTGAGTAGGGCGGCGTCCGCTGACGCCGTCAAGGGGATCAGACACTGGAACCAGTCCTTGATCGACGACCCTGTCATGGTGCGCATTTTCAGCAAGGGCGTCGAAGACATGAACGCTCTAGACGATGACGGCAGGGCCAGGTTTGTTGTGCTAATGCTGAACTTCCTCAAAACGTTCGAGAACATGCACTACCAGTTCTCCAAGGGCGCAATGGAGCCAGAAGTGTGGCAGGGCTGGGGGCGCCTGGGTGAGTTGTACTTCACGGCGCCCGGAATCCAGCAATACTGGTCAGAGCGGCCGCCGCTTTTCAGCCTGGCCTTCCAGCAGTGGATGGATGGACTCGAGCCTCCCGAGATGCGCCGAGCGGAGCAGATAGCGCTCCAAGGGGTGGAGTCGACCACCGCTGCGTCCTAACGAGCGTTTGCTGTCGCGGAAGGCCTGACGGCTCGCTCCTGCGGCGCTCGGGATGCGCATTGGCCGCGCAGCAGAAACGCAGAACGTTAGAACGCGCTCAATTACTTCGGACCATTCCCTCGGGCTTTACTACGCCGCGTTCTTGTACCCAAACAGGGCGGCGCTGGCTCGAGCCCTCCGCCGCGTCTTGGATGCGGGGGTTCCGCTTGAGGGGGCCGCGGACCACGGGGTCAGCGAGGCTCTTTGTCTGCGCGATCCGGACGGAAACGGTATCGAACTCTACTTCGATCGGCCTCGGGAAGCGTGGCCACTGCGAGATGACGGTACGCTCGACATGTATACGCGGCCACTAGACATCGCCGGACTGCTCGAGACCAAAGAGTGAGTCACAGAGCGACGCGGTGGGGTCGCTCCCCAGTGCGTACGACCGGCCTCAGTTAGGCCCGCGGTCCCTGTAGCCCAGGCGCGCTATGCCGCGGGTCGCCCCGCCAGCTTGCCCAGAATCGTGTACCAATGTTCGAGGCCCCCGTAGAACTCGCGCACCGAAACGCGTTCGTTGAGGCCGTGGGCGAACTGATCGCTGTCCTTGATGAACACGCCCATGACGCCATAGGTGGGGATCCCCCCCGCCCGGGTTTCTTTCCCGTCGGTTCCGTAGGGTGCCATGTAGGGGATGATCGGGATGCCGGGATATCTCGCCTCCACCGCGGCGGTGACGGCGTCCACGATGTCCGCCCGAATGGGAGACGCGGGGCTGGCCTTGGGGTCGCCGATCACTTGGATCGTCAGTTGGGTCGTCGCCGCAACTCGCTCCAGCGTGGCCTGCACGGCTGACACATCAACGTCGGGAAAGATGCGGCAGTTCACGGTTGCAGTAGCGGATTGAGGCAGCGCATTCTCGGCGTGCCCGCCCCGCAGCATGGTAGCGACACACGTCGTCCGTGTGATGCCCACGACCTCCGGCTGGTGCCAAAGGACTTCTGCCGCCTGCGAGTCATCGGGGTTATTTGCCAGACGAGCCATCGCCTCTCCGACCTCGCCGGGAGTGACGGCCGCCTGTCCCGCCAGATACAAGCGGGTTGCCTCGTTCACCATCACAGGGAAGCGATACGCCTCAATGTTCTTCAGCGCGGTCGCCAAGTCGTAGATGGCGTTGTCGGTCCGAGGTGTCGAGCTGTGTCCACCCGGATTCGTGACGGTCAACTCGAACGTGGCGTAGGTTTTTTCAGAGGTTTGGATTACGTAGCTGATGGGCGTGCCGTCTTCCTGGAGGACGCCGCCACCTCCGTCCGCATTCAGAGCGAACTCGGCGTCCGTCAGGTCCCTATGGACGGTCACCATGCGACGCGCCGACATCATCCCAGTTTCTTCATCCCCAGTGAAAGCGATCACGAGGTCGCGGTTCGGGACGAAGCCCTCGGCTTTCATTCGGAGGAAGGTCGTCGTCAACATCGTGATGCCGAACTTGTCATCGAGGCTGCCTCGCCCGAAGAAGTAGCCGTCCTCTTCGACGAGGGTGAACGGGTCGCGGTCCCAGTCCTCGGGAAGCGCGTCGACCACGTCCATGTGTGCGAGCAGCAAGATCGGGCGATCCCCAGACGATCCATCCCCGCGATAGCGCACGATCAGTCCGGCTGTTTCTTCTCCGCCTTCGACCTCGAAGGGAAGCACGTGAACGTCTTCGGAGGGGAAGCCGCCCGCCTTGAACTGCTCGGCTAGGTAGGTGGCCACCTCCGGAACGCTCCCATGCGTGGCGGAGCTCCGGTACCCGATGATGGTCCGGTAGATGTCCAGGGCTTGCTGTTGGTATGGCTCCGTATAGCCCGCGCTCGAATCCTGGGCGGAGAGACCGAAGGGCACGAAGAGGAGTGTCAGTGCAACCGAGACTCTGCGCATGATGCTGTTACTCCGTTTATTCTGGATGAGTCATCCGGCCCAGCGGCCAGCGGCCAGCGGCCCTTGGCGCCGGGGGGGGCGCCGCCAAGGGTCACGCGGTCGCGCTTACTCCGAAGCCGTCACCTTCGTCATGACGATCTCTTCTTTCGGACGATCACCGGGGTTCGTCGCGCACTTGCCGATCGACTCGATGACGTCCATTCCGGACGAAATCTTCCCGAAGATCGCGTGCTTACCGTCGAGCCACGGGGTCGCAGCCAGCGTGATGAAGAACTGCGAGCCGCCGGTATTGGGGCCGGAATTCGCCATCGAGAAGATTCCCGAGTGGGTGTGTTTCAACCCAGGAGCGAACTCATCGGGGATCTGGTAGCCGGGACCGCCGGTTCCTGTTCCGGTCGGGTCTCCGCCTTGGATCATGAAGCCGTCAATGACGCGGTGGAAAATGATGCTGTCGTAGTATCCCTCACGCACGAGCTTGAGGAAGTTGCCGGCCGTCTTCGGCGCGACGTCTTCGAACATCTCGGCGGTGAACGTTCCAGCGCTGGTTTCAAATGTGACCGTCGGATTGGCCATGGATTCTCCGTAGGGTGATTGGGGCCCAACGTTATTAAGGAGCGGAGGTGATTGCCAGGACAGGCAATGGACACCTAGAGTGGCAGCATGAATTTCAATGCCACGAAGACGTTCCGCGCCGCCGCCTTAGCCGTCATTGCCGCCGCCGGCTGTACGCCGGCCCTAAAGCTCACGCCTAGCGATGCGCAGGCGGTTCTTTCGTATCAGGTGCTGGAAGCGGACGACCCAGGCCAGCCCGGCCCTTACGAGGTGCTGACGCTGTATTACGGCAGTGGCACGGACAAGAACCGACCGGAATACCGAGATTCGGTGGCGATTACCACAGAGGCGGTCGATGCGTCGAAGATGGTGAGCCTCGGGCGCTCGGAGGATCAACGAAACGGATATTGGGGCTTCACCCCGAAAGAGATGCCGCTCAACGCACGCGTTTGGTATCCGGACGGCGACGGGCCTTTTCCGCTGGTCCTGGTGGTGCACGGCAACCACGACATGACGGACTTCTCGGACCCCGGGTATGACTACCTAGGAGAGCTGCTCGCCAGCCGGGGGTACATCTTGGCCAGTGTGGACGAGAATTTCCTCAACGGCGGCATCAACAACGAGAACGATGCGCGTGGTTGGTTCCTCTTGAAGCACTTGGAGCTGTTCGGGCGCTTCAATGGGGACGACGGCAACCCGTTCGAGGGGAAGGTGGACATGGGCAATATTGCGCTCATTGGCCACTCCCGCGGCGGGGAGGCAGTCGCCAACGCTGCCGCCTTCAATCGACTCTCTCGTTATCCCGACGACGCGAGCCTTGAATTCGATTTCAACTTCGACATCAAGGGCGTGGTGTCGATCGCACCGGTGGATGGCCAGTACCTGCCAACGGGTCGGAAGGTCGTGATGGAGGATGTGAGTTATCTGACCTTCCACGGATCACACGATGGTGACGTGACGAGCTTTCACGGCCTGCGCATCTACGACCGCTTGAAGTGGAACGACTCGGATGAGTTCCGCTTCAAGGCGGCGGTCTACGTCTACCGGGCCAACCACGGGCAATGGAATTCGTCGTGGGGTTCAGGCGACTCCGGTGGGCGCAGCGCGCGGGTCTTGGACCTCAGAGGCCTCATGCCCGAGAGCGATCAGCGACGCTTCGCGGAGATCTACGTACCGGCGTTCATGGAGGCGGTACTCAAGGGCAACCTGGAGTACCTGCCGATCTTCCGTGATCATCGGGTGATTGGTCAGTGGCTGCCTCAGACCATGTACGTCACGCGCTTCGAGACGAACGCTGACCACGTCCTCGCTTCGTTCGAAGAGGATGTCGATGTGACGACCGGCACGGCCACGGGTATTCGCCTGGCGGGCGAGGGGTTGAAGACGTGGCGTGAGACCGACCTCCAACTCCGTTCAAGTAACCGGCCCACGACCTCGAGGTCCCAAGAAAACCAGGCGGTGGTCGTCGGGTGGGACGCGAAGGGTGGGGCTACTGACGAGGGCGCGGGCGACGAAGCTGGGGAGGTTGCCGAAGTAGGTGGGGCTGCCGAAGTAAGGGAGGCCGAAGATCAACCGGCTCGATACACCATCGAATTGGGTGCCCGCATCGCGGCCCGCTGGGCCCTGGGTCGGCGGCACTCCCTGAACTTCGAGATGGCGCCCACAGATGCCAGTTCAGGGGAGAATGACGGCTCTGGCGCCCCGGTCGTGGGTGTGACGTTGGAGTTGGAGGATGCAGCCGGGAGAACGGCACGCGTCGCGGTGGCCGACTACGGACCGATCCGCAAACCGCTCGAAATGCACGTCATGCGGCGCCGAGGCCGTGATTGCCAGGGCTGCAGCAGTCCTTGGGATCTGATCATGCAGAGCTTCGCGATCCCCCTGACCGACTTCACGGACGCGAACGCGGACCTCGACATGAGGCAGCTCACCGCAGTCCGCTTCGTCTTCGACCAGGCGACCTCCGGCGAAGTCGTGATCGACCAGATCGCGTTCGCCGAGTTGGATCCGGCTTTCTGGCGCGCTCGGGTCGAGCGGTAGGGCCGGAGCTAATATGGGCATGCTCAATTGAGTGAGCTCAGGCAGATCCCTGGCGTTGGGGGCGAGGCCGAATTGGACCTGCAGGCACTCGGCATCCAAAGGATCGATCAGCTGGACGGTGCCGACCCCCAGGCGCTGTTCGTGAGATTGGCGGCGCACCAGGGCGGTTATACCGACCGGTGCAACCTCTACGTGTACCGATGCGCCGTGTATTACGCTGAGGGCGGTCGGGACGCCGACCTTCTCAAGTGGTGGAACTGGAAGGACTCCGCTGAGCCTCCGCTACGAAGGTTGAAGGCGTACGGAATCTGAGTGGGCATTCCGCACGGCTCGCAGAACCGTTCGGCGGGTAGTACAGTCGCGTAGACAGTTCCGACCCCGCACGACCTGGCTATCCGTACCGACCTGGAAAAAAATGAACTCCAGAAACGTCCCATTGAACCGTGTCGTCGACCTCACCGACCCAGACAAGAACGTGATCTTCAACATGACCGTCGATGAGGCCCGTGAGCTCGTCCGCACCGGCCCCGCGGAAACGATACAGACCATCGACGGCTCGTTCGCGCTGGTCACAGTCGACGGCATCAAGGTGCGGCTCGCACGCTCCATGGATCGACCGCTCCGCCACTTCATCGCTAAGCTGGTGGACGGCCCCTGTCTGGTCGTCGCTGACCGCGTGGACGCGATTCACCAGTGGCTCGTCGACAACCAGATGGATAACCAGTTCCATCCGTACTACACGCGCATGGTGCCGGCGCACTACGTGACGGAGCTACAGCTGCTCGGGTGTCCGGACCCGACCCCTACGTTCGAGCGCTTCTTCGATCCCGCTCGGGGCACGTCCACAGACGATGCAGACGCGCTCGGCGAGGCCTATGTCCGCGCTGCCTACGGCGAGATCCAGAAGTGGATCGAGAACAAGGCGCCCGCCGGCCCTCTGGGGGTCTGCTTCTCAGGTGGCATCGATTCTGGTGCAGTCTTTCTCCTCACGCTCCATGCGCTCCTGGAGCGCGGTGATGTCCCCACGCGCTTGAAGGCGTTCACCTTGTCTGTAGACGGCGGCGGTGCTGACGTCGAGCGTGCGCGCTCCTTCCTGGAACAACTCGACCTCTCGGTCTATCACGAGTCGATCGAGGTGGGCACCGCCGACCTCGACTGGCGTGAGACGGTGCGGGTTGTCGAGGACTACAAACCGCTCGACATCGAGGCGGCCACCATGGGTCTCGCGCTTGTGAAGGGCATCCGCGCGCGATACCCCCAATGGAAGAACCTGCTCGACGGCGACGGTGGGGACGAGAACCTCAAGGACTATCCCATCGAGGATAATCCAGAACTCACCATCCGCAGCGTTCTCAACAACTCGATGTTGTATCAAGAAGGTTGGGGGGTGCACAGCATCAAGCACTCCCTCACCTACAGCGGCGGTTTGAGCCGAAGCTATGCCCGCACCTATGCGCCGGCCGCCCTGCATGGATTCGACGGCTTCAGTCCGTTCACGCGGCCCGAGGTCATCCGAGTCGCCGAGTCGATCCCGTATATCCAGTGGACCGACTGGGACCACGAGCGGCTCTACGAACTGAAGGGTCGCCTAGTCGCCGCCGGAGTGCGCGCGGTGACGGGTATGGACATGCCTGTGTTTGAGAAGTGTCGCTTCCAGCATGGGGCTCTTGAGGACGGCGCATTTGAGCGGGCGTTCCCGAACGATCCTATGGAGTACCGACGGGCCTTTGCCGGGCTCTACTCCTAGTGGAGTGTCACCGTTTCATCGGATACACTTCACTAGTGTCCTGTGCCAGATAGTGTCGTGCCCGAGACCTTCGGTCGACGGCGAACGGACCCTGGCGACGAGACCCTAGCCCTGGCGATGAGGGGTCCGCTGCCGACCGGGGCTGCCGAGGCCACGAAGTGGATCCGCTCACTCCGGTCAGAGAAGTCGGAACTCGATCCGTGGAAACCCCAGGCCTTCGAGGTAGAGGACGAACGGAGTCGCTCAGGGTCCGTGGACCCGACCGGCACCGTGTTCATCACGAATCGTGAGTGTCCGTTCACCTGCCTCATGTGCGATCTGTGGAAGTACACGACGGATGAGTCGGTCCCGGCCGGGGCGGTCGATGCGCAGGTGGCTGCTGCACTTGAAGGGATGCCGAGTGTCCGTCATGTGAAGCTCTACAACGCAGGAAACTTCTTCGATGACCGGGCGATTGCCCCTGCGGACCGTGCCGCGATCGCGGCGCGGGTGGGGCACCTCGATTCGGTGATCCTAGAGAACCATCCGAAGATGCTGGATGACAGGGCCGTCGCGTTTCGTGATGCAGCGGGCGTTGCAGTCGATGTGGCGATGGGATTGGAAACCGTGCATCCGCAGATTCTCCCGCGCCTGAACAAGCGCATGACGCTGACCGACTTCGAAGTCGCAACCAAGCGCCTCCGCGCTGCGGACCTTCACGTACGGGCCTTCATCCTTGTGCGGGCGCCATTCATGACAGAAGCCGAGGGCGTCGAGTGGGCGTGTCGCTCTCTCGACTTCGCGTTCTCGGTTGGCGTGGAATGCTGTTCGGTAATCCCGACTCGTGCCGGGAACGGCGCGCTCGACGCGCTGGCGAGCCGCGGCGATTTCGCTCAGCCATCACTCGCGTCCTTGGAGGCCGTGGCGGAGTACGGCGTGGCCCTCGGGCTCGGACGTGTCTTCTCCGACCTGTGGGATGTGGAGAGGATCGCGCATTGCCCGCGGTGTGCTCAGGCGCGCATCACGCGACTCCGACGTATGAACCTCGACCAGATCGTGCCCGCCCCCGTACCCTGCGACTGCCGATGAGCGCCGCCAGGCGCCGCCATGAGGTCGCCGTGATCGGCGGTGGTTTTGGCGGCACACTCGTCGCGATGTGCCTCGCCTCTCAGGGTCGTTCCGTCGTGGTGCTGGAACGGGGTCGGCATCCGCGCTTCGCGATTGGGGAGTCCACGACGCCGTTGGCGAATTTGGTGCTGAAGGGTCTGTGTGAGCGCTACGGGCTCGACGAGCTCCTGCCGCTGTGCAAGTACGGTACGTGGAAGGCCACCTACCCGGAGCTTCGCTGTGGCCCGAAACGCGGGTTCAGCTTCTTCGCGCACGAGCCCGGATCAGACTTCGGGCCGCGTAACGACCACAAGAACGAATTGTTTGTGGCGGCGAACGCATCGGAGGCCGCAGGGGACACCCAGTGGCTCCGTGAAGACCTCGACGCCTTTTTCGCCACTGCAGCGCGCGCGAGAGGTGTCTCAGTGCTCGAAGGCGTCGAGGTTACCGGTGTGCGTCGGGAAAACGGCTGGACGCTTGAGACGATCGGCCCGGAGGGAACGCGCCAGATCCAGGCGGATTTTGTCATCGACGCCTCGGGTGGGCTTGGGCCCTTGAAGGATGCCCTCGGCCTGGAGGATCACGCCGACGATTTGGCGACCCAATCCCATGCGGTCTTCTCGCACTTCGAGGGCGTCCGGCCCTGGGGGGCGATCTATGAAGAGTCCGGCGGTAGTCTCGCGGGGAGCCCATTTCCTCCTGATGCCGCCGCGTTACATCACATCCTGGAGGAAGGCTGGATGTGGGCGCTGGCCTTCGATCATGGCGTGACCAGTGTCGGCGCCGTGTTGACGGGCGCGCCGACAGGCGCATCGCCGGACCGAACGTGGCGAGAGCTCCTGGCGCGCTATCCGTCCGTGGCGGCTCAGATGGCGGACGCTCGCCCGACCAGGCCACTGACCGGCACGGCGCTCCTACAACGTCGACTCAGGCCCTCGGCGGGGAATGATTGGGGGCTACTTCCGGCGGCCGCCTACTTCATCGACCCGCTCCTGAGCCCAGGAAACGCCCATACCCTGTATGGCGTGGAGCGGTTGGCCCGTGCGCTCTCGGTCGGGCTGGGCGCCCCGGATTTGGCGGAGGCACTGAAGGCCTACGACGATTCGCTCCAAAACGAAGTCGATCTGCTCGATATGCTCATTCATGGCTGCCAGGCTGCGTTCTGCAACTTTGAGCTCATGACCGCCTTCAGCCTGTACTACTTCACTGGCGCGATCTGGAGTGAGGTGCGGCGGGAGGAGGGGAAGGCCGGCCCGGATGACGGCTTCCTGAATGCCCATGACGAGCGATTTAGGGGCTTGGTCCAGGCTGCTTACGGAGAGCTGATCAGACTCGTGGGGGCCGGAGCCCCCAGCGCCAAAGCGGTTTCAGCCTTCACCGCGCGCGTGCGTAAGGACATCCAGCCCTATGATCTTGCGGGGCTCGGAGACCCGACGAAACTGAATCGCTACCCCTATGTGTGACCTATGAAATCCAAGGTCACGCCGTTCTTCGAGAACATCGCCGCGTCCCCGACTGCGTCGTCTACCTACCCGTCTACCTCCACCTCACGCCAAACCGATGTGTGCCGGAAGCCCCAGTGACGTCCATCGGTTGAAACGCCCACTCGAGGGTCACGTCATCACCCCAGTACGCGAAGCCGACGCTCAGCGGGCTGGCATCCCCGGTCACGACCCGCCGGGCTCCCACCCGCGCGATGAACGTCCGTCCCTGGATCGGCCAGTACCCTAGCTCCAAGCCCCCGGACGGTATCGCCTCATCACCGACGTAGCTGACCGCAGCCGTGATGCCAAAGTCGAAGATGCCGACCTGCTGTCCGTACGCGCCGACACCCAGGGTCAGCCGATCCGGCCGAGAGAAGTCTGAGCCGCCGACGGACAGGTCTTGGCCGATGTTCTGATACGTCAGCCCCATCGTGAATGCGCCCACGTCCGTCGAGACCCCCACGTCGAACAGGGCGGTCGCATCGCGTGCGGAACCGACACGCTCCTCCACGAACTTCGTTGCGACGCCCACGTCGATCCCGAATACCTGTCGGGCGTACCCGATAGACGCAACACGTTCAGATACCGGCGTTGAACCCAGAGTATACAAATGATCCTGGCCCGCCGGCGCCGCCGCCGCACCCGGCGCAGGAGCACCGTACTGCAGATTTTGAAGCCCGATGCCGACGCCCCCTCCGAACCAGGGCATCGCGGCCGAAGCCGTCATTGAGCTGCTCTTCGTACTCCAACGCTGAAAGTCGAGCCCGAAGCCTGATGCCCCCGTCAAGAGCGACGGGTGGTAGAACAGCGCGTCCGCGTGGTTCGCATCCATCATGTATGCATCGCCGAGCGCCATCGCCCGGGTAGACGCGGGGAGTTCTGCCGCGCGTGGGAGTGCTCCAGCCGTTTGTGAGGAGGCGTTTGACGCGATTCCCACAGTGAAGATCGCGGAGAGGCTGGCAGCAAGTAGCGAAGTTTTACGCATCATGACCCGTGGTGGGTTGAAGTCGACGCCCCAACCTCGGGGGCTGAACCGCGTTGCGGCAATAGGTCCTACTATGATCCGGCGTCTCGCTTCACGAAATCCGCGATCAGCGCACTGGCGATCGACATCGAATGAGGAAGGTCTGGCAAGCGGTCTGCGGTGAACCAACGCGCATCCTCGATCTCCGACGGGTCGATCCGAATCTCTCCGTCGGCCCAGTCCGCCACGAATCCGACCATGAGCGAGTGGGGAAAGGGATGAGGTTGGCTGCCGAAATAGTGCAGGTTCGATACGGTGACGCCGACCTCTTCTTCAATCTCGCGGTGCACACATTCCTCGAGTGACTCCCCAGGCTCGACGAAGCCGGCCAAGGTGGAGTACACGCCCGGCGAGAAATGCGGAGAGCGTCCTAGGAGAATCTCACGCCCCCGCTGGACTAGGACGATGACGGCTGGCGAGAGCCGTGGAAAGTGAAGTTGTCCGCACTCCCCGCAAGACATCGCCTGATGCTCATCGTGCCGCTCAAGGGCGGTACCACAGCGAGCGCAGAAGCGGTGGGTCCGCAGCCATTCGACCCTTTGCCGTGCGGTGCCGGCCGCTCGAAAAAGGCTCAATGGGATCAACGCATGCGAGGCCCGGAGTCCGACGAGCTCGTATCCCTCGGGCGCCTCGAAGTCGTCCGTAAGCTCCAGAGCGTGACATGGCCGCCCCTCCGCGGGAGGGATGGAGGTGCCTGAGTCGGCCTCACCCCATCCTGGTTCACCGAGGAGGTTCATCATCTCACCACGCGTGGGGACGCGAATCTCCTCAGCCCCTGACATCAACAGCAGCCGGTCACCCGAAAAGGCCAATGCCCAATCCGAGGTGCTCATCCCCGTAGCGTCCGGTCGAGCACGTGGGATCGGTGGCACGAGGAGCAGACTAGGAGGACGCGGTCGCGGACGTACGACAGGTCGTGGCGTGGCGGAACGGGTTTTTGATCCATGAGAGTACCGCACTCAGGACAGAGCGGAGGGGCTCCCGACCGGAACGCCGTGGCCAGTGATCGTGTTTGTTCTGAAGTAAAAGGGCCCGGAGCGGATGTCATGACTCAGCAACCACAGGCATAGGGGTGTCCTTTGGGGATCACTATATTCGATGACTGTGCATCTTTTGAAGGAATAACAGCGTCCAATGCTCTTGCCCCTGGCGTTTTCGTTTGCAATTCTTGCCCCGCCGGGGCCGGTCGCGCCTGATACCGTCCGTTATCTAGGGACTTCTGCTGAACTCGAAGTTGCCACTCCGGCGGTCGAGCGCGCAGGTATTAGTATCGATGGCCGCCTAGACGAGGCCGTATGGACGCAGAGTGCCCTTCTCACTTCGTTCACGCAATTCGAGCCGGTCGAGGGCGCTGCGTCGTCTCAGCGTACAGAAGTTCAAGTGATCGTAGATGCAGACGCGATCTACTTCAGTATCAAGGCCTTTGACGACGATCCGTCTGGTATTCGCGCGACGCTTTCTGAGCGAGACTCGTACACCCGATCCGACGACTATGTCCGCCTGATCCTCGACACGTTCAACGATCAGCGACGGGCGTATGTCTTCACCGTGAACCCTTTGGGTGTGCAGCACGATGGGGTCTGGAACGAAGGCGGGGCCAGCTCTGGCCACCGAGCTGGCTTCGGTGATCCCATCGATGACAACCCTGATTTTCTCTGGGAATCGGACGCCCACATTACGGAATGGGGCTATCAGGTTGAGGTCAAGATTCCGTTCAAGAGCCTCCGCTTCGCCGCGAAGGTCGAACAGTCTTGGGGTCTTCAAGTGGAGCGCAACATCCAGCGAAACGGATACAAGAGTTCCTGGGCTCCGGTCACGAAGAACACCGCCAACCGTCTCTCGCAGTCGGGCAGGCTCAACGGTCTCATGAATCTGGATATGGGGCTCTTTGTGGAGTTGAACCCCGTGCTCACGAGTCGGCGGATCGGTCTCTATGATGATGACGTGGGCGTCTTCGCACGCGATGACCTGAGTGGAGATTTCGGCCTCAACGCCACCTATGGTGTTACGTCAAATCTTACGCTCGATGCCACGTACAACCCGGACTTCAGTCAGGTGGAGGCAGACGCGGGTCAGATTTCGGTCAACGAGCGTTTCGCTCTTTTCTTTCCCGAAAAGCGCCCCTTTTTCCTTGAGGGCACCGAGATCTTCGGGATGGCCAAGCAGCTTATCTACACGCGGTCTGTGGCTAACCCTATTACCGGCGCGAAGCTCACCGGCAAAGTTGGGAGCCTGAACGTCGGCTACCTCGGGGCGGTGGATCAATCCTTCGACGAGGGCGATCCGAATACGCTGGTGAACCTTCTTCGCGTGCGTAAGGACGTCGGTGGGTCATCCACGATTGGTGCGGTCTATACGGATCGCTCGACGTCGTCCGCTGACTACAACCGGGTGGCGGGGGCTGACGCGCGCCTCCAGGTCGCCGGCCGCTACACGTTGACTGCGATGGGCGCCACGAGCTTCACCGACAATCCTGACCTCGCTGGTCGAGAGACGGGGCGTATGCTCCACGCCAAGGTTGACCGAGCGGGACGTACGTTCGCATTCAGCGCTGAACTGGAAGATACCGATCAGGACTTCAATGCCGGGTCCGGGTTCTTCAGCAGGGTCGGCGACACGCAGGTTCAATCCCGTATCGCGTATAATTGGTTCGGAAAAACCGGTGGATTATTGGAACAAATCGGGCCCACTCTTGAACTGAAGGGATACTGGGACCACGACGACTTCTGGGCCGGGCGGGGTCTTGAAGAGGGTTCGATTCAGATGAGTTGGCGCTTCTCTTTCAAGGACAACATCAGCTTTTTTGGCAACCACGAGCGCTCGATGTTTTCGTTTGGTCAGGAAGCCTACGTGGGCCTCTACACGCAGGCTCCGGGGGGCTATCAGTCCTTCCAGCCCGACCAGTCGGTCTTTGATAACCTCGGCTCGACCATGCTCTCGTTTTGGGTGAACAAGTGGGAGCGCGTGCGTGGTAACCTCCGCTACACCTTTTCACAGACGCCGATCTTCGATCGTTCGTACGGCGTAGCGGTCGAGTTGGCTGACTCTCGCTCCACCGATCTGACGCTAAATCTGTATCCGGTTCAGGCGCTGGTCATGGAGGTTGGACTTCGGTCGACGCAACTCAGGCGGAAGGCCGATGGAGTGGAAGCGTCGTCGGCGATTATTCCGCGTATCCGCGCACAATATCAGTTCAGCCGCTCGCTGTTCGCTCGCGGGATCTTCGAATACTCTAGCCAGGAGCGGCTAGCGCTGCGCGATCCAGAAACAGGGCTCTCCTTGTATAGCTGCAGCAGCGGAGCGTGCACGGTAAGGGAAGCAACGAACGGCTACGACTTCCACATTGAGGGGCTGGTGTCGTATGAACCGTCGCCGGGAACGGTGTTCTACGTTGGGTATGCCCGCCAAATGGATGACAGCGGGAGCTTCCGATTCAGAGACGTGCAGGCGCAGGCCGACGGGCTGTTTATCAAGTTGAGTTATCGGTTCCGCATGTAGGCCATCGCACGGGCACGAGGGGTAGAAACCTCACGACTCCGTGCGCGTAGGGGCTACCGAGGACACACTGTGCCGGTAACTGGAGGAACAATGCGGACTTTTGCCACGCTTTCCCTAGCCGGAATTTCCGGCATCGTAATTTTTAAGCTTCTGCTCGCGGTCATGTTTCCTATGTTCGGGATGATCCTGGGCCTTGTCATAATGACGGTGAAGTTCGCCCTCGTCGCGGCCGTGATCTTCTTCGTGTATTCGATAATTCGAAAGAAGAAAGAAGAGCAGGTCGCCTGACGGCGTTTACGGGCGTCAGGACACTTAGGCCTTAAGCGCCTCGATCTGTCCCGGTTGACCCAACACGATCAGTTCGTCCCCACTTTCCAAGCCGGTCTTCGCGGCCGGGTTGAAGGTGAGTGTCCCGTTCGAGCTGCTTTTCACGGCGATCACGATGAGGCCGGTCTTTTCCGGGATTCTTGCTTGGTCCAGAGTTTTGCCGCACATGGCAGAAGCTGCTGGAATCGTCACTTCCCCGGTGCGGAGATCGAGATCTGTAGAGCCGTCGCGATGTCCATGAACGAGACCGCCGACGGCCGCAGCAGGATTGACGCCATGCGGATCGCGCTGCTGACGTTGGGGCTCACGACCTGATCGGCGCCTGCCCGGTAGAGCTTGCTGATAGTCTCTTCCTCGTAGGCACAGGCGACGATCTTGACGCCGGCCGCGAGGTCGCGGGCAGAGAGGCAGACGAAGAGGTTGTCGGTGTCTGCGCTGAGGCACGTGATGAGCCCCTTTGCCGACATTAGCCCCGCTTGAAGCAAGACTTGGTCATGGGTTGCATCGCCCTCGATGACGCGAGCGTTCGATACATATTCACTGAGTTGTTCGATCCGTGCGGGATTGCGCTCAATGATGACATAGTCGGTCGCGAGCGTCTCGATTTCCTGGGCGACTTGGCGCCCCGTGTGCCCTGCGCCGCAAATGATCACATGGCCCTTTAAATGGCTTATTTCCTGCATGATACGGCGCCTCCGTAAGGTGTCCTTGAGGTCCAACTCGACAATGAAGGCCGTGATGGTTGCGAACCAAAGACCCCATCCACGAGATCCCGCCAAACAGGATAAACATTGTGAACGTTCGGCCCGTTGGAGACAGCGGGAAGACCTCGCTGTATCCGACCGCGGTGACCGTGATCGTGGTCATGTACAGCGCATCCACAAGTGGTTGATGCTCAATCAGGACATACCCCGAAGTCCCGATTCCGACGAGCGCCGCCAGGATCAGAAAAGTCCAAATAAAACGCGGAAGGAAAGCTGACATGTCTCTTCAGTGAATGGGGGGCTGACGGGCTGCGTCTGGGATGCTACAATCTTGCAGTACTTGGGTGTCAACCTGCCAGGAAGCTAGGAATTATGCGGCCTTTGGGCCATTTCTTCCCTTGACGCCCCCCCCCTGGGTGCTTACCCTTGGTTTAATTGTGATTCGTAGGGTCCGGAACCACTTGATTGATGCGGCTTTTCAAGTGTTCCACCGCGAACTTGGAGAAAGCTCTTCAGGCCCGCACGAAGGGCGGCTTCGGCCGCAAACATCGGAATCCCTATTCTTGTATTACAGGAGCAGCCAAGATGAATAAGTCCGATCTCGTGGACGAACTTGCCGCGAAGACTGGCATGACGAAGGCCGATGCATCGCGGGCTGTGGACGCGCTTTTCGCTTCGGAAGGTGGGATTATCGCAGCCGCACTCAAGGGTGATCGTCGCGTGCAGATCACTGGTTTTGGCACGTTTGAGGCCAAGCACCGCAAGGCCCGCATGGGCCGCAACCCGCGCACTGGTGAGTCGATCCAGATTGCCGCGACTAAGACCCCCGGCTTCCGGGCCGGAAAAGGCCTGAAAGACGGTATCAAGTAGTACCTCTGTAGGATACATCCCGAGGCCGGCGCCGCACCGGCTGAAGGCGGCTTAACAAAGAGGCCGCACCACCCTAGGGTGGTGCGGCCTCTTTTGTTCGCTTCGGGGAGGCGCTAGCGTGCAGGAGCCGCCCTTGATCCGCCGGTGCCCCGCTTGGGGCGGTCGAAGTCGGCGCGCACGGCACGCCCGCTGATCGTGGTCCCGTTGAGGGCCTTGATCACTTTCTCAGCCACGTCGGTGTGGACCTCGGCGAGCGTGTGGCTCTCCTTCACGTCGATGCGCCCGACAGCGCCGGCGGAAACACCCGCGTCTCCTGTGATGGCCCCCAGAAGGTCTCCGGGTTTCATCCCGTCGCGTTCGCCGACTCCAAAGAAGAGCTTGGCCCACGACGGTTGGGCTCCCGCCTCCTTGGGGGCAGGCGTCGTCGCCGTCGCGGTGACAGCAATCGAGCCACGCTTCCTGAGCAGCGCCACAGCCGCAGCAGCGACCTCCGCAGGGTCGTGCTCGCTGAACAGCGGCTCAAGCGCCATCAGGTAGGGAGCCGTGTCCTCTTCTGCGAGCGCCTGGCGCAACGTGGCGTAGAGTCGGTCGATCTCCCCGTAGCCGGCAGATATCGTGGGAGGGAAGGGGACAACGGTGTATCCGGCACCGCGGGCGCTCGCCCGCAGGTGGGCGACCTCACTCGCGAGGACGACCACCATACCCTGGTCGGCGATAGCATGCCGTCGGTCCAGCATGTCAGAGTCCGTGGGAACGTCACAGCTGAGTACCGTCACGCCATCGATCCCTTTTACGGCTGCGCGGGCTTCGAGGGCGTCTACCCCCAGCCACACGGGAACAGAGGTGTCGCCCGGAGCCCCCGCCACGTAGCCGTGCAGCGTGAGGTAATCACCCACATCTGCGGCGCGGTCCTCGTTGCGGCAGAAGACCAGCACGTGACGCGCATCGTCGTGCAGCAGGCCGTCAATCAACTCGAGCGCGGCTGCTTCCCTCGGCTCCGGCGCGATCCGGAAGCGCACGGTTCCGCGCCGAGGGCCGTCGGCGACTGTGGTGTCCTCGCCGGGGAGCGTCATCGCCCGCTTCGCGTGTCGTTCGACGAAGTCTTCTACGGCCTCCGTCACAGGCAGCGCGGTCACGATGCGCTGACCGTCCTTGGGTAGATACTCTAGGATGCGCTCCACCTCGACCAACCCGCCAAAGGTCTCCATACGACCCATCTGCTCGATCACCAGCGCTTCGACCGCGTCCAGCTTGATCGTCCCGGACCCTGCAGCAGCCAGCACGGCGGCCGGGGTGCCGAACAGAATGGTGGCGCGCTCAGGCAACACCCAATGCGAGCCTAGCGCCGCAACGGTGTGTCCCACCGCACCAGCCAATCTGCCGATCGCCTCCGCGAGGTGATCAGCCCGATCCGCAGAGGGCGTGAGGACTAGGGCCTGTGGGGCACCTTCTCCAGGCTCGAGACGATCCAACAGCGCAGCGCCCCAGGTCACGGTCAGTCCGCTGCCAGGGCCGGCGGCTAGTAAGAGGTTGTTCGCCCGCCGCAGAACCGGAATTACCGCTTCCTGCAAGGGAGTCGGTCGTTCAATTCCTTCCGAGGCAAGCGCCTCAACGAGCTCGGGGGTGAGGCCGAGATCTTCAAATGAGTCCAAGGTATGTCCAGTCAGCTCGGTTCGCCTGAGCCAGGACCA
Organism: uncultured Gemmatimonadales bacterium; assembly: GCA_937919655.1. Taxonomy (GTDB): domain Bacteria; phylum Gemmatimonadota; class Gemmatimonadetes; order Longimicrobiales; family Gaopeijiaceae; genus CALFPJ01. The sequence goes on along the minus strand of CALFPJ010000077.1, from coordinate 41,457 downwards.
CCACGGTCCCCGGGCTCGTATGGCATCCGATTTAGGAGTCGTTGGACTTCGTAGTCGAGGCGCGAAGTCCGGAGTCGGTCCGTGGTGGCAACGACATCAGTGTAGGGGCCGTGCCTATGGGCCGTGAGGGTCACAATGCCCTCAGCGCCGTTGTATGTGACGCTGTGGCTTGAGTCCGTCGACCGGCTAAGGCCCAGCATGTCCGGGAGGAATTCCTCCGCTTGAGCGAGCACCTCTTTCGGTGCCAAAGCTGTCTTCCGCTGATATCCTGCCATGGTCCTGCCCGTGAGAGTTCAAGTGGAGGCTAGAAAGGTGCCGATGGTAGACTGGTTGTGGAAGCCCTCAAGGCGCCTGCCGTGGGCCACGAGACAAGCGGGGCCTCTGATCCCGGCTGCGTTTGCGTGAGCCTCGAAGTGCGCCGCATCGATCTCGTAGCGGTCAACATCGAGAACGGCCTTGGTCTCCGTGTGGTCCAAGCCGAGCGCGCGCCCGAGCTCGACGAGTACGTCGACGCGGCCGATGTCGCGGCCATCGACCAGAAACGCTGTAAAGACCGAGTCAAGCGCTGCTCTGCCAAGGCCTGAGTTCACAGCCTCCGCGTGAAGCAGAAACTCATGTGCCTTTCGCGACCTCGGAACGAGTTTGGGTACATGCAAGGAAACCCGGCTTTGGGCGCAAGCCTCGGGCTTCAAATCCGCCCCGTCTACAGTGATGAGCCGGGTGGCCTCGTGCCAGCGAGGCGCCCATAGAGGGTGACTCGCGTCTGCAAGTTCTGCCGGCGCCGGGCGCAACTCGAGGGGTAGGCGCCGGCACAGGACTCCGGTCGCTTCCTCCACGAACCTGACTTCTCGGTCCATGAGAAACGACAGCGGATCCACCGAGTCGAAGTAAAAAACGGGCGTGAGTTCAGTCATTGAAGTGAAAAGTGTGCGGGACCACGCCGTGAGACCAGACGCATTGTCTTCCTCAAGGTGCTGTGGCACTCCATATTCCAACCCCGCGTATCCTGAGTGAGGCCACTATGCAGTACAGTCCCAACATCGAAAAGTTGAAGCCCTCGGCCACGATTGCCGTGAGCACGCTTGCCAAGAAGCTCGCGGCGGAAGGCCGCGATATCGTCAATCTGAGCGCAGGCGAACCCGATTTCGATACGCCGGTGTTCATTACAGACGCAGCGGTCGAAGGGATTCGATCTGGGCGCACGCGTTATACCCCGCCTGCGGGCCTTCCAGAGCTCCGAAAAGTGATCGCGGAGCGCCTGAGCGATCGAGCGGGTCGCGTGATCGATTGGAATGGAGTGGTGGTGACCGCGGGCGTGAAGCAGGCGCTCTTTAACACATTCTTTACGCTTTTCGGACCCGGTGACGAGGTCCTGATTGCCGCTCCCTATTGGACGACTTATCCGGACCTGGTGAACATCGCGCGCGCGGAGCCTGTGCCGGTGTTTGGCGCCGAGGACAACGCGTTCAAGGTGACGACGACGGACCTTGAGGGCGCCGTTACCGACAAGACGAGGGGACTGGTACTGAACACGCCGTCTAACCCGACCGGGGCAGTCTATTCGATCGGGGAGTTGGATGTGATCGCTCAGTGGGCGCGCGACCGGGGCATCTGGCTCATCAGCGATGAGATCTACCGCAGCGTCTATCACGGCTCGGATCGTACCGCGGCTCCCGGCGTCCTGGATGTCCCGGAGGCCTCGCTTGGCGACTTCGTGCTGGTCGATGGGGCATCGAAGAGCTACGCCATGACCGGCTGGAGACTCGGGTATTCATACTCTTCGGGCGCGGTCGCTCAGAAATTCAGCGCGCTCCAAAGTCAGATTACGTCGAATACGACGACGACTTCTCAAGTGGCCGCGATTGAGGCCTTCGGCAACGTGCAGGCTGCGGATGCGTCGATTGCGGCGATGGGAGAGGCCTTCACACGCCGCCGTGACTTGGTCACGCGGCGCATGTCAGAACTGATGCCCGGCGTGCCCTTCATTCGGCCCGAAGGTGCGTTCTACCTCTACTTCCGCGTAGATGGCTTCTTCGACGAGGAGGTCACGAGTGGCACCAGCTGGTGTGCACGCCTCTTGGAGCAGCAGGGGGTCGCGCTCGTTCCAGGCGCTGCATTCGGCGACGATCGCTGGGTGCGGATGAGTTTTGCCTCGTCTGACGAGGCCCTTGAGGAAGCTCTGGTCCGGATCGCCGCGATGACTGGCGCGGCTGTATAGGCTGGCTTCTGACCGGTCGTTCAAACGGCTCTGAGGTGCCGCAATAGCCCCGTGCACGAGCGCCTGATCATTTTGTAGGCGTTCTCGAAGCCGCTGGCGCCGCCGTAGTAGGGGTCGGGCACTTCGTCACTGTCGCGACCGGCTTCGTAGGTACGTAGCAGCTCGATGGTGGCATCAGAGTCATACTCACGCCCGAGTGCCTGAAGAATCGCCAGATTATCCCGATCCATGGCGATGATGTAATCGAAGCGTTCGAAGTCTTCAGGTGTGACTTGTCGGGCCCTCGAATCAAGAGCGACCCCGTGCTTGTCTGCAACCAAGATGGAGCGCGCGTCGGGTCGCTCTCCGATGTGCCAGGCTCCGGTTCCGGCGGACTCGACCTCGAATTGATCGGCCAACCCCGCGGCCTCCGCCAAGTGAAGAAACACCCCTTCTGAGAGTGGCGATCTGCAGATGTTACCGAGGCACACGAAGAGGATCGAAGCGCGGGCGTCAGGAATCGCGTCCATCTTGCTCTCGAGTCAGGATGAGGGCCGAGTAGGGGAGTGCGCGGGAGCGCTGGCCGGCTGCTGCGAGTGCGGTCGCCCACAGGCGGACGACCGCCAAGTTGCGTTCCGCCTACACCCTTGGCAAGGAAGCCCGTTAGCTTTATTGCTACCGTTCGTGCCCGCGGTCGTTCACTTTCCTCTCCTTCGGCGCACACCCGCACATTGAGATATCTGAGTGGAAGTCACTCGCTTTAAACAACTGAACCTTTCGGATGATCGTTTAGCCGCGATCGAAGCCCTCGGGTGGATCCTTCCGACTCCGATTCAGGCCCAGGCGATCCCTGCCGGGCTGGCCGGCACAGACGTCGTCGGAATCGCTCAGACCGGAACCGGAAAGACAGGTGCCTTCATGATCCCGGCGCTGGAGCGGATCGTCGCTGGGGCCGGACTCCAAGTTCTGGCTTTGTGCCCGACACGTGAGTTGGCTCAGCAGGTCGCGGACGACGCGGTAGCGCTGTCCAGGGGCACGAGCATTCGGGCCGAAGCGATTTTTGGAGGCGTCCCCTATCCGCCGCAGATCAAGGCGCTCGAAGAGGGATTCGAGATTATTGTCGCGACGCCGGGCCGCTTCATCGATCACATGCAGTCGAAACGCGTCGACCTGAGCAATGTTCGGTACCTCGTCCTCGATGAAGCGGATCGCATGCTCGACATGGGATTTCGGCCGCAGATCGAAGATGTACTGCGCGGCATGCCCAGAAAGCGTCAGACGATGCTGTTCAGCGCTACGATGCCGAATGGCGTACACGATCTCGCGCTGCGCCTGACGAAAGATGCCGTGTGGATTGAGGCGACGCCTCCCGGTACGACCGCAGACGGTATCGAGGAAATTTTCTATTCAGTCAAGCCAGAGAAGAAGCCGGACCTTCTCCTAGAGCTGATCGTGAAGCCCGGGTGGGATCACGTCTTGATCTTCACGCGCACGAAGGCGGGTGCGGACGTTCTGGAGACGCACTTGCAGCGGGACGGCATCGCGGTGGCTGTGATGCACTCCAACAAGCAGATGAAGCAGCGGACTGCCGCGCTTGATCGGTTTGCGACCGGGAAGGTAAAAGTCCTGGTGGCCACGGACGTGGCCCAGAGAGGGTTGGATGTTGAGGGGATCACTCACGTGGTCAACTACGACGTTCCGCTCGACCCAGAGGACTATGTTCACCGGATTGGTCGTACGGGTCGAGCAGGCGCGACCGGAACCGCGGTCACCTTCGTCACGGCGTCCGACCTCGGTGCGGTGAAGGGTCTTGAGCACCGCTTGGGGAGACCTGTGTCGAAGATCCACCTGCCCGAGTACGACTACGATGGGACGCCGCAGACAGAGTCGCGTGCTACGGCCAGACGTGGCCTCAAGTCGCGCGCACCCCAGGGCCTGGGTTCTAAGTCAGGCGCGTCCTTGACGCCTGAGGAACTCGCCGAGTTGCTGAACCCCGGAAGCTGATCTTACACGACCGGTCGACTACCGACGGGTCAGGACTGTACAATCGACGGAGGCGCTGATGATTTTCCGCCGTTACGGAACGTCGTATCAAAGTGTTGAACTGAACTTCGACTCCAAGGCGTTGAACGAGGTGGGCTTCCGCCGCGATCACAAGCAGAAGATCACCGCTGAAGACTTCGACTCGGGCTATCAGCACGTCGTGACCACAGAGATGGTCGCACACGCTGAGGGTGACGTTCAGGACCACACGGAGCAGGTGCTTCTCGACAGGCTCCGGGAGCAGGTCGAGGCGGCCCTCTCCGCGCTCGAGGCGGGCTCCATTCTCGTGATTGAGAACGAGACGGGTCACGACTATCCCAAGACTCGTCAAAAAACGACCAACGTGATCGTACAGGGCGAGAACCGCCTCCACTTCGAGTACACGGTCGCGCCTGCACTCCGCGCCGCGGTGTATCGCCCGGGAGGGTGATCCCCGCGTGTCCGACATCAGAGCCATTCGCGAGGCAGCTGAGCGAATCCGAGATGGCATCGTCAGCACCCCATGCACGGGCACGCGTGCCTTTGAGCATCTGGCTCCGGGCAAACACTATCTGAAGTTTGAAAACCTGCAGCACACCGGTTCGTTCAAGGACCGTGGATCACTCAACCGCCTTCTCCAACTCACGGACGAGGAACGGGCCCGTGGCGTCGTGACGGCGAGTGCCGGAAACCACGGCCAAGCGCTGGCTTATCACGGAGGCCGCCTCGGGATATCAGTAACTGTCGTCATGCCAGTTACCGCGCCGTTGATTAAGGTCTCTAACACGCGCGGTTATGGCGCGCGTGTCATTCAGTCAGGTACGATCCTGGATGACGCTGCGGTTGAAGCGCACCGACTCGTCGAGGAAGAATCGCTGGTCCTCGTGCCGGCCTTCGACGACGTGGATGTGATCGCAGGACAGGGGACCATGGGACTGGAGATCCTGGAGCAAGTACCTGACGTCACTCTGATCATCGTGCCTGTCGGGGGTGGTGGGATGATCTCCGGAATCGCCCAGGCGATTAAGGCAAGCAAGCCGGGTGTGCGCATCGTGGGCGTGGAGGCCGACGCGGCGGCGTCCGCAAAGGCGTCGCGCGATGCTGGCCAGATCGTGAAGATCGCGCACTCGGACACGCTCGCGGATGGTATTGCGACCAAGCGGGTCGGCGATCTGACCTTCCCGTTGATAGAGCGCTACGTCGACGACCTCGTCACCGTTAGTGAGGAAGAGATCGCCGCGGCGATTCTGCTTCTCCTGGAGCGTAAGAAAACCGTCGTCGAGGGCGCCGGCGCTGTACCGCTCGCGGCGATTATGACGGGACGGATCCCGGTCTTCGAGACCGACCGAGCGGTATTGCTTCTTTCTGGCGGCAACATCGACATCAACATGATCTCACGCATCATCGATCGCGGCCTGGTATTTGATGGCAGGCTGACTCGACTGTCGGTGACAGTGCGCGACCGGCCAGGCTCCCTGGCAGGTTTGGCGCGGGCCCTCGCGGACATGGGCGCAAACGTCCTTGAGACGATCCATCGTAGATCGTTTGCCGACATTTCCGTCGGCGACGTAGGGATTGTGATTCAGGTGGAGACTCGGGGGCGAGAGCATGTCGCGGATATCGTGCGCGGCCTTGAGGAGTTGGGGCACGTCGTAGAAGAGCGTCACTAGTCAGCTGCTCATCCGGGTCGCTGTACGTTGCGCGCTTTCCGCGAAACCAGATCTCTTAGTCCGTGCCGTAGGGGAAAACCCCTACACGCTTGCTCCATGAAATCCTGACGGTGCACCCGCAGCGTGATTGGTATCCTTGTTCAGCGAATTTGTGGGCCGTTGTTCTGACGGGATCGTGAGGTCCAGCAGCCTCTACCCGCCCTTGTCGGGATCGGCCCTAGGTTCGCCGGAGGTTCGGGGCAGGAGTCTTCGGTGAACCGAATCGGTCAGGGATGCCTGTTGGCGGGAGGGTCGCAGGTGTCGCTGCCTGGGCCCAGTGGAGCGGGAGCTTCGCTGGGCCTTTTGTATTTCAGGAGTGGAACCTCGAAGCCGCTCACCGATTCTGCGGACGAAGGCCTCCAGGATGAAGCGCGCGCGTTCGTTACCTGCGGATGCCCACTGCCCGTCCGTCGAGCCCCCAGGTCGGATCCACGTCGATTCCCAGGTGGGTCAAAGCCGTCACCGCGATGTCGACAATGAATGTAGAGTCTGTGAGTGAGCCCGGCGTAATGCTGGGCCCGTGTGCGAGGAAGAAGATGGTTCGTTCCTCTGCCGTGTCGCCACCGTGGTCACCGTCCAGGGTTCTGCCGTGGTCTGTGCTGGACAAGATTAGCCAGTCCTCGGCCTGGTAGCTGGCGCGGGCCCTTACTGCTGCCACGAGTCGGCCGATTGCCCTGTCTGCTTCCTCGATCGCCGCCCGATATTCGTCACCGATCGATTCGAAATGGTGACTGGTCTCGTCAGGATTACCCAGATAGACAAAAAGTGCGTCCGGGTTTCCAGTCGAAATTTCCACGACCGCCATCGTCACAGATAGCGAGTCTGCCTCCGGCCATCCGAGTTCGTAGCCGTCGAGGACGACCTTGGTGTCGATGAGGTCACTGATCGTATGGCGTTGGTCGTCGGAGCGAACGAGCGGCACCCAGTCGACCACTGCGTAAGTTCTCAACTCCGGCCGGGCCTGCTCGATGCGGGTGAGGAAGTCCGGGTACTCCTCGAAGTGGTCGTTGTCGAAGTTGTTGTCCGTTACGCCGTGTTTGTCCGGCCAGGCTCCATTCAACATGGACGACCAGCCGGGCCCGCTCACCGAGGGGTATCCGGTGCGAGCCTGGTCGGTGAATGCTCCGGTAGCGATGAGGGCATCTAGGTTTGGCGTGGCGACTTCGGCCAGGACGTCCGGGCGCACCCCGTCCAGTCCAATGAGAAGCACCTTGGGCACACGGGAGGCTTCGGGCGGGGCATCCGCCGAGTTCGGATCGCACGCGCCCATACTCATGAGCAAGACGAGCACGGCAAGGCGTCGCGCATCAAGAACCGGTCCGCAGGTCGACAACGTGGGTCTCCGTTATGATTTGTGTGTGTGCTGGCGGTTGCGCGATGTGTGGGTGAGCCCCCCACATTCCTGCACCACAAGGCTGTTTAAGAAGTACAGTGGCCCGCCTCCCGTGCATAGTCACGGGTCCCCGGGTGCACCATTCTACCACGTGCCCACAGGAGCCAATAATGTCAGTACGACACGCCGAGGCTGTGCCGGCCCAAGAGGTGAAGGCCGGCACTCATACCCAGATGCAGGTCCTGATCGGGGCGGACCAGGGGCCCAACTTTGCCATGCGTCGGTTCATTATGCAGCCGGGCGGCGGAATGCCGTTGCACACGAACACCGTCGAGCACGAGCAGTACGTGCTGCGTGGCAGTGCGCGCGTGCAGATCGGGGACGACGTGCATCAGGTGAAGACAGGCGACGTCGTGTACATACCGGCCGGTGTGCCTCATACATACGAGGCCAATCAGGGGGACGAGCCCTTCGAATTCCTCTGTGTCGTCCCCAACGGACCCGACACGATCCAGCTCGTCGACCAGGGGTGCTGAGACCTTGGACGTCCATTCAGTCTTCAAGGGCTAACGCACAGGTGTTCGATGCGCTCACACGCGGTGTAAGTGATGAGCAGGCGAGATGGAAGCCGTCCCTGCAGGAGTGATCGATTCTGGAGGTCGTAAATCACCTCGCAGACGAAGAAGTAGAAGACTTCCGGTTACGAATCGATCTTACGCTTCACCGACCGGGCGAGGCGTGGCCGTCGATTGAGCCGCAGGTGTGGGCAGTTGAGCGGAGGTACAACCGACGGGAACTTGGTAAGTCCATGGAGCGCTTTCTCACGCGTCGGGAAAGGTCTCTGACTTGGCTGGACTCGCTTGAGCGACCGATGTGGACCAACCGTTACGAACATCCGCAGCTGGGCGCCATCAACGCGGGCGACCTGATGGTTTCATGGCTCGCTCACGACTTCATTCACATTCGACAACTCAACCGATTGCACCGGCATTACCTGGTCACCGACTTGTTTTCAGAGTCCTCTGCAGACTACGCGGGGCCCTGGTGACGGGGTGAGAGGTCACTCGCTCTGGCGGCTACGCGAACCCCAGTCCGCCCCCCGCCGCCTCCGCCCCACGTAAGGCCCGGTCTGCAGCCTCGAGGAGTGCCGCTGACTCTTTCATCTCCGGCTGAAACGATGCGAGTCCGATGCTCAGCGGGGCGGGGCTGATGGGTCCTAGGGCGCTCTCGATCCTGTCCGCCGCAATTCGAGCCCCCTGAAGATTCGATCCTAAGAGTAGTACCACGAAGCGGCCGTGCCCCAGGTGACCCACTAGATCTGCAGTGCGGATACAGTCAAGAAACTTCTCCCCGATCTCGCGTAGCAGATTAGGGTTTTCCGTCTCCAATTCAGAAGAACCCACGGAAACCAACAGAGTGGTGAGCGCTATTCCGCGATCGCCTGCCCCGAACAGGTAACTGTACACGAGCTCGAAATGGAGTCGATTTGCTAGGCCCGTGTGCTGGTCGGTAAGGCCGGGTGACCAATCGTGTGCTCTCTGCCCAGCATCGTCTTGTTCCCATCTCAAGTCTTCGATGTTCGTACAAATCCTAAGGCCGCATTCAGCTTCTCGGTAGGGCGAGAGCGACAAGCTCTGCCGGTTCGCCACCACCACCGACGGAGATGACGACGTACTGCCGCCCTTCATGCATGTACGTCATAGGGAGTCCCACCTGCGCATTTGGCAACGGGATCGCCGCGATGATCTCGCCCGTCCTTTTGTCATGGGCTCTGAAGATGGGGTCTCCAGACATGCCCTCGCCTGCGAACAGGAGCGTCTTGGTCGCGAGGATGCCCGCCCTGGACGCTTTTCCCGTTCGTGGGATGTCGGCTGGATCGAGTCCGAGGCGGGTGGCGACATTCGGTGGCGTGTCCCCGTTCGCGATCATCCAACTGTGGTCACCCGTGGTGAGGTCAATCGCGGTGATGCGGCCCCACGGCGGCTTTACAATCGGGACGCCCGGCGCGACTTGAGCCCGCCCGCCGCCAAGGATGTATCGCATGTCGGATCGGTCGCCCCCCTCCACCATCGCGAGCACCATGGTGTTGGTCTGGGAGCCGATGTAGAGCATGCCCGTCTCGGGGTCCAGCGCGCCTCCCTCCCAGTTGGCTCCGCCAGTGGAATAGGGGAGACTGAGTGTACCCTTTGTGCCATCCGCTGCTGCGGCCAGTGATGGGGGCGTATAAAGAGGACCCATACGGTAGTCGGCCGCGACAGCAGCAGCGCGAGCTCGGATCTTTGGCGTGAAGTCCAGCAGGTCGTCTTCGCTGAAGCCCTGGCGGTCGAACGGCGCCGGCTTCGTCGGGAAGGGCTGTGTTGGCGCGGCCCGCTCACCAGGGACGTCACTGGCTGGGACGGCCCGCTCTTCAATCGGCCAGATCGGATCACCGGTGATCCGATCGAACACGAACACGAATCCCTGCTTCGTGATCTGAGCGACGATCTTCGTCGGGCGCCCATCGATCGTGAGGTCGGCCAGGATCGGAGCCGTCGGGTTATCCCAGTCCCAGATGTCGTGGTGGATGGTCTGGAAGTGCCAGATGACTTCTCCCGTCCGGCCGTCCAGACACACAAGGCTGGTGGAGAAGAGATTGTTGCCCGGGCGGTGGCCGCCGTAGTAGTCGCCGGTGGCGGCCTCTGTGGGCAGGTATACGTATCCGGTCTCGGCGTCGGAGGAGATGGGAGCCCAGACCGCTGCATTGCCGGTGTAGGTCCAGGAATCTTCTTCCCAGCTTTCGTTTCCGGGCTCGCCGGCCTCGGGAATGGTCTTGAAGGTCCACGCGAGCTCACCCGTCTCAGCGTCGAATCCACGCACATCGCCGGGGGTGTTGGTCATGGACGGCGGGCGCAGTCCGACATGATGTGCTGACCCAACCACCACCATGTTTCCGACAACAGTGGGGGGCGAACTCGCGCCGATGGTGCCGACCAAGCTGACGCCATCCCTGGCGCGGTGTCCCTTCATGAGGTCCACCACACCTGCGTCGCCAAAACCATCTACGGGCCGCCCCGTCAGCGCGTCGAGTGCCGCCAAGTGGTATCCAGGTGTGACCACCAGGATGCGGCCTCGTCCGGCTTCGTCCTCCCAATAAGCGACCCCGCGGCCGGGGTTCGCACGCGGTGCCGTCCGGAGCCGTTCCCCTTCATCCATCGCCCAGGTCCACAGCGTCTCGCCCGTACCGGCGTCGATGGCGACCACGGCCCTGCGGACTCCGGCTGTGGCATAGAGGACGCCGTTCACCATCAGCGGAGTCGTCGAACTGCTGATGTTGGGATTGTATCCGAAGTTCCGCGCGTTCCACCGCCATGCGACCTTAAGCTGAGCCACGTTCGTCGCGTCGATTTGATCGAGTGCAGCATATCGCGTGTGCCCTGCGTCGCCGCCGTAGCCCCTCCACTCTCCACCCTGCGCGCCAGCCTGGGCCGAGGCTCCGGTCACACACGCCAGTGTCGCCGCGGCCACCCCGAGGAAGCGAGCGCAGCGCACGAGAGATCCGCGCGAGTACGCACGGTGCTCATCGCGTAGAAGGTTCAGGTGCATCGGGAGGCAAAGTTCTGTCGAGTCGGTTGGCATACCAAGTGGTGTTGAAGGAGATTCAACCGGCAACGTATCTACTAGAGTCGGCGCCGGCAGGGGTTGACGTGGCGTTGCAAGCCCGCGCCAGCGCGGGTAGGCTTGGGTTTGTCACTCCGCGAGACCTCCAGTTGCCCGAGAGACCGGCCATGATCCCCACCCAGATTACCGGAGAGCCAGGACGACGCTGGCCTGTGATGATGGGGGCCGTACTTCTTCTTGTGGTCCTGCTGGGCCCGCGTGCCAGCCTTACGGAGCGCTGGATCGAGCCCGACCTGGGTGGGGACGTCGAGGGATACCTCGCGCTCAATGAAGCGACCGTCCCCGGCCTGCGCCCCGGAGATGAGAAGTCGATCGTGTGGGCGAACCCGGACACATACGAGCGAACCCCGATCTCGGTCGTCTATCTTCACGGCTTCTCTGCAGACCGCCACGAGGTGGACCCGCTACCCAAGCTGGTCGCCGAGGCACTCGGGGCGAACATCTACTACGCCCGTTTGGCTGGTCACGGTCGAGACGGTTCCGCTATGGGAGAGGCCACGGCAGAGGCGTGGTTGGACGATGCGGCGGAGGCGATGGCGGTCGGCCGCGCGATCGGTGATCGCGTTGTGCTCGTGGGCACGTCGACTGGAGGTACGCTGGCCGTGTGGACCGCTTCTCGTCCTGAGGCGCGTGACGAAGTAGCCGCGCTCGTGGTGTTGTCTCCGAACTTCGGGCCCCGCGCCGCCGCCGCTCAGGTGCTCCTGTGGCCATGGGGCGGCCTAATCGCTCGCGCTGTGGTGGGACCGGAGCGGTGCTTCGAACCGGCCAACGAAGTACAGGCGCGGCACTGGACCACCTGCTACCCGACGCGCGTGCTTCTGCCCATGATGGCGCTTGTTGAGCGGGCGAGGACCCTGGACTTTTCGGAGGTCACAGCACCGTTGCTTATGATGTATTCCGACGAAGATCTGGTGGTGGACTCAGATGTGACGGTCGCAACCTTCGGGCACTTCGGCAGCGTCCCCAAGACGCTCCTTTCTGTGGACGCATCTCCCGGGGCCGCTTTCCACGTTTTGGCTGGCGACATTCTGTCACCGGAGACGACCGACACGGTGGCCGACGTCGTCATCACTTTTCTTGCCCAGGCCCTTGGTGGGGTTGGGTGAGCGAGCGGGTGCTCGCCGACGGGTCTGAGCCCCGGTCACCGAAGGAACTGCTCGACTTTCTTCATGACCGGGGTCTCGTCAGCCGCACGCATGAGCACCCCCCGGTATTCACGGTCGAGGAGGCCAAGGCGTTGCGGGGGTCACTGGAGGGGGCGCACAGCAAGAATCTCTTCGTCAGGGACCCGAAGGGCGTGATGTGGCTCGTCGTGGCCCTAGAGGACCGTCCCGTCGATCTACGCGCACTCGCGGAGCAACTAGGCCATAAACGTTTTTCGTTCGGCAGCGAAGATCGGCTGATGCGTTATCTCGGCGTGATTGCCGGTGCGGTTACGCCGTTCGCCGTGATCAACGATGTCACCGGGGCCGTGCGCGTCGCCCTCGACGAAGGTCTCCGGCACCACTCTCTATGGAATTTCCACCCCCTGGATAACGGGATGACGACCGCGATCGCCCCCTCCGACATGATCCGCTTTCTTGAAGCCGTGGATCACCCGCCCCGTTGGGTGGACATGAGGGCGTCCTCAGGTTGAGACACAGGAGCGCATCCGAGCGGGGAATAGCCAGTGGCTGCTAGCGTGTAGGGTGGCGGTGGCACAGCGTTCACCCCTTTACCGTCGGGCCGACTTTGGAGAACCCCGTCGAGGTGCGATGGACATTGGAGCGGGTATGTCCGGCGTCTCTTCGTGACGCTGGCCTCGGCGGAACTGTCTCCCTTATGGTGCACATTGACGCGGAGGGGGCGAGCCTAGGCCGGCGTCCCCGGCAGCTTATCGAACCATGGCCGAGCAACCTCTAGCTGGCTCGCGAGCCTGAAGAGGGCCGCCTCTTGGCCGAATTTTGCCCCGAAGTGCACGCCGATAGGGAGGCCGTCTCCGTTCCAGTGGAGGGGAACGGACATCGCCGGTTGTCCGGTGATGTTCTGGATCGGTGTCCAGGGAATGAAGGCGAACGCGTCTGCGGCCGCTTGGTCCAAGAGCCCTAGGGACTTGATGAGTTGCCCTGAACCCAACGCGCCGAGCACACGTAGCTGAAGGGTCTCGGCTGGCGACGGCGCCAATGACCCGATGACGGCTGGTGGGGTCGCCAGCGTCGGAGTGAGGACCATGTCAAAGTCTTCGAAGAACGTGCCGACGGTGCGGCCGGCGCGCTCTAGCACTCGGAGCGCTTGGGCGAAGTCTTGCCCGGATAGGGCACGCGAGAGCAGTCCGAGCGCCCAGGTTACCGGCTCGAGCTCGTGTCGCCGTGGTCTACGGCCCAATGCCTTCTCGGCGTCCTTTAGGTCTGCTCCCAATTCGGCCGATACCATCAACATGAAGGCACGGGAAAACTCGTCGCCGTTCACGGACGGGGCATCTTCGACCAGGTCGTGGCCGAGGTCTCGCAGGAGCGTCACGGCATCGTGAACCGCCTCTACGCAGTCCGGGTGCACCGAACGCCCGAGGGCAGGATCGACGCTCCACGCGATACGAAGGCGTCCAGGGTTTGCTCCGATTTCTTCCATGAAGGGTCGGGCCGGAGGCTCGATTTCGTAGGGGGCGCCCGCGTCGGGCCCATGCGTGGCATCGAGCATGCGTGCGCTGTCGCGTACCGAGCGGGTCAGGACGTGCTCGACGACTGCGCCTCGCCAGAGTTGGCCAAAATCCGGCCCGGTTGGGGTGCGGCCTCGTGTGGGCTTCAGGCCGAACAGCCCGCAACACGAGGCTGGAATCCGAATCGACCCGCCGCCGTCGCCGCCCCCCGCCATCGGGACGATTCCCGCTGCAATCGCGGCGGCGGATCCGCCACTCGACCCACCGGGCGTGCGGGTCGTGTCCCACGGGTTGAGGCACGGGCCCCACAGTTCTGACTCGGTGAAGGGAGTCAGGCCCCACTCTGGCGTGTTGGTCTTGCCGGTGACAGAGACACCTGTGCGTCGCACGCGTCTGACGAGTTCACTGTCATGGTCAGGGATGTAGTCCATTAGCAGACGACTTCCCCCCGCAGTAGGGTGCCCGGCGTATGCGGACAACAGGTCCTTTGCGAGAAACGGGACACCACAGAATGCTCCGTCCTTGCTGCCGCTTGCAGCAGTGGCCCGAGCGTCGTCTTCCATGAGACGGACGACGGCATTCAGGCGAGGGTTCACCGCTTCGATTCGCGCGAGGGCCAGTTCCAAGAGCTCGGTCGCCGTCACCTCGCCGTCACGCACGAGTGCGGCCAGTGCAGTCGCGTCGTGTCGGACGTACTCGTCGTGGGTCACGCTCGTTCACCCGAGCATGAATACGGTGCGGCACCGAGGGTGGTGATGCGCTTGGTCGACAAGGCGCGAAGAGGAGTAATCGCAGCGTGATGGGGACGGCGAGCAACGCGGCAGGCCGAGGTGCAGCACCGCTCGAATGCCATCGTATTTATGTTCGGGTTCACTAGCCACCTACCGTCCGTTCGAGGTCTGCGAGCATTTGCCTGGAGCCGGCATGTCCAGGTCGGAACTCAACGGCCCGCCTAGCGAACGGCAAGGCATCTGCGGGTCGATTCAACAGGATATAGGTCCTGGCCAACTCGAAGAAAGCCAGGCCGAGGCCTGGGTCCGCAGCGACGGCCTGTGCATAGGCGTCCGCCGCCTCGGGCAGTCGATCGGCCTGCCGATGGAGGTTGCCGAGGTTGAAGAAAGCCAAGGCCTCGTGTGGATTGAGCTTGAGTGACTCTTCATAGGCTTGCCGGGCCCCCCCTGGGTCGCCCAGCCCGGCCAGCGCGATGCCCAGGTTGACCCAGGTCAGGGGCTGTTCGGGTTCAGCCGCCAGGCTGAGACGGAACGCAACCACGGCCTCTTCGTACGTTCCGTCCCGGCTGTGCATCTGACCGATGGCCCGCAAAATGGCTGGGTCTCCGGGCCGGAGCTCGAGAGCCTTTTTATAGCCCAGCTTCGCCACGGGTGTCTCCCCTGCGTCGCGCGCACGATCGGCGAGGAATCCGAGCGCCAGGATCCACCGCCCTCGAAGAGCCTCGTCTTCTTGGGTCTGCTCGAGCGCGGCCACGAGTTCGCGGCGCACCGAGGGCTCGTTTCCGCTCGTGAAGTGCAGGGCTGCCAGCGCGAGCGCCCGAATGTCGAGATCCTCGTTCGCAGCCATCGCGCTGAGCTGCGTACGCACCTGCACCGGCAAGTTGGCGTCGTCGGGTCGGAGGTATCCGGATACCAGGCGACTCAAGCCCTGGAATTGTACGAGCGGGTCGTGCTCCTCTGGATGGAGTAGGAGCGCGGCGGCCTCCGTGACGTTCTTCGCCCGCAATTCGCCTACAAGCCCTTCTACGCCTGGCCGGTGCGGTTTCGGATCACCCCATCGCGCGCGGACCTCGCTTTGGAGTTGGAGTGGAGACCGATCTGCATGGCAGCGCGAGCAGGCGTCAACCAGGCCGAGGTCCGTATCGAACACAGGGCGGGGCATCGCGATCGTATGGTCTGAACGCGCAAATGGGACGTCCGAGCCGACCTCTGGGTGCTGGAGATAGGGCATGTGGCAGGTGACGCATGTACTGGCTTCCGTGCCCGCATCGTGGAACGTGTGCGCCTCGACGTCCACCGCCTTGCTGGCATGACAGGACGTACACTGGCCGTCGTCGAACGGGCTCGACAGCGGCTTGCGGTTGATATCCCAATACCCTTGAGCGTGAGGCTCGTGGCAGCTCACGCAGTCCATTGGACCCTCTAGATAGCAGGCGCTCGCCATGTGGTTCGCCTGATAGGCGAAGCTCCGTATACGCCCGTCTGCGAAATAGGGCTGGTCTCCCAATACGGGGAACTTGAGCGCGTAGTATGACTCGAGGGGATCTCCCGGCAGGTAGCCCTCCTTGAGTACGTCTTTGAGCGCGTGGCACTGGAAACACACAGCAAGCGACTCGTCCTTGTCCAGGTAGGCGAGGCTGGGCATGCCGATGTCGCCGTCGGCGGGGAACGTCCCGCCCTGCGCCAACGCAACGTGTTCTCGGCCGGGTCCATGGCACGACTCGCAGTTCACCTGGAGTGTCGTGTAGCTCGTAGCGTATCCCACGCCGGCCTCGAAGTCGGTCGCTATTTGGCTGCCGTGACATTCCTGACAATTCGCAAATCGTGCGACCGTCCCAATAGGCCGGATTGGGGGCCAGTCACCGCAATCGCGGAGCAACATGCCCGAGGTGATCGGCACCCAGCCCTCGTTGGTTCGAGACCCGGTGTTGCAAAACCAGGCGGCGGCCCCGCGCGACCAGTCCCAAGGAAGAAAGCGCTCTGTACCGTCGGGCAGGCGAGTGAGGAATCCCTGCGTGCCCCCCCCGATCATATGCCCGCCGCCGATCACTCCGTCGACGCGGTACGTAGCCTCGGGATGCCCGGCTTGCTGCACCACGAACTCGTAGCTGCCTCCGCGAATCCTTGGGGTGACCGTCGCGTCTTCGAATCGGATGGGGCTACCGGTGAAGGGCGCGATCACCACGTCGGGTCCAGGTGAGCCGCCAGCCTTTCCGTGCGTGGATTCGCTCCAGTCGCGGTACTGGGCTGTGTGGCAACCGGCGCAGGCCTCTGCGCCGACAAAGTCTGCAGCGGTGACGGTGGACACGGTCGGGGGGGGAGCGCCCGGGAAGGCTAGGCGTTCCTCGGCGGTACCCGAAGGATCTCCTCCGCACGCGGCCAGGAGGAGCGCGGGGCCCAGGAGTCGGGCGTTGCCTCTCGACAATTTCATCGCCCTAGTCCGCGGGACCAACTCGGTCCTTCGCATGCGCACAAGGTGCGAATGTGTCGGATGAGTGCTCTGATTTGTTGCGGCTCTAACATTGTGCCGAACGCTGGCATCCGAGGACTACGGTCAAGTACGAAGCCCCCGGCTGAGATCGCATCGTAGAGTGTGTCGTCCGCGCGTTGCGCCATCAGCGTTGCGTCAGAGTGAGCCGTGGGTGCCACCGGCAAGTTCGGAGCGTTCCAGCCGTCGCCGGAGCCGCGCTCGCCGTGGCACGCCGCACAGTTGCGAGCGTACAGGGCGGCGCCGTCGAGCCGGTCTCGGTCCTGGAGGGCCGGAGGGGCCTGAGTTGGCGCACTCGGCGGGGACGGCGCGGATCCGGCTGAGAGTATGTAGGCGGCGAGCCGGCGGGCTTCCCGGTCGGGCATGGGTTGGGTCGGCATCAGAGTGCCGGGAATCACCGCCGAAGGATCCTGGATCATTCGCACGACGTAGGCCATGTCTGCGCGCGCGCTTAATCCGTCTAGCGCTGGCCCGATCGTGCCACCCTCGGTCCCCAATCGATGGCAGCCCAGGCATGACAACCGATCTCGCAACAGTCGACCCGTCCGCACAGTCTCGAACGTGCTCAGTTCGGGCGCAGGGGTGGCTTGGGCGGCGAGGTTTGCCGAGCCAACGGATAGGCCCACGGCCAAGGAGAGAAGTGCACGCATGTCGCGAACCCTCTGCCGAGGGATACGGGGTGTCAAGTCGCGCTCAGGCGCTCGGGACGTCTCTGCCAAGGGCGAGCGAGCGTCGCACCCCACGCAGCAGGTCCTCATCGACCACGGCTTGGGCAGGCAGATGACGCCGTGTATGGGTTCTTGGTCCCCTGATGCGTGGGGCCGTTGTCAAAGCCGCGTGTGATGTGGCGGCCGTGTGAACGACGTTGTTCGCGCCCGGCGCGGCAGCGTCGCAAGGCCGGCTCAAAGGAGGGCTGACTACTCCATGCGGAGCACTCGGATTGGATCCGTTCTTCCGGCCCGGCGCGCGGGCATGAAGGATGCCAATGCGGCGACCGAGGCGAAGAGCACCAGGACACTCCAGAGCGTGATCGGATCGAACGGGCTGACCTCAAAAAGCACGGCCGTCAGCAGTTGGCCGAGAAGCAGGGAGGCGACGAGCCCAACTCCGAGGCCCACGCTCGCGAGTTTCAGCCCATCGCCCACCACGATTTTTCGGATCTCTCCCACAGTGGCTCCGAGGGCGATGCGCACACCGAGCTCTTTTTCACGTTGGGAAACCGAGTACGAGATGATCCCGTAGATGCCCAGCGTCGCGAGTAGAAGCGCGCCCGCTCCGAAGACGATGAGAAAGCCAGAGCCGATGCTCCATTGGAGTTCGTTCTCGTCGACGACCTGAGCGATGGGCCGAGGGGAGAGGGGCAAATTGGGGTCCAGCCGCATGAGCGCTTCTCTCGCGGGGCCGACCAATGTTGCCGGATCGCCATCCGTGCGGGCCAGCAGAAAGTGGCGGCGGAAGGTCTCCTGCAGGGCCGGTCGGTACATCTGGGCGCGGTCTTTGTCGCCGTCCAGCGCTTCGTGCATCACACCGCCGCCGACACCGACGATGGTTGCCGTGGTGGGGTTTGCGGGATCCCCGACCAGGACGGTGCGTCCGACGGCGCTGCCGTCGGGCCAATAACGGTCTGCGAGCGCGCGATTCACGATCGCTATGGGCGCTGCGTCCGAGTTGTCCGACCCGTCGAAGTCCCGTCCCGCCAACACGGGAATCCCCATAGTCTCGAAGTAGCCTGGGTAGGGCCTGTTCGCGATCGCGGTTGGCCACTCCTCGCCAGGTATACCCGATTGCTCGGGCGGAGCGAACTGCCAGATTGACGACTCGTGATTCAGGGGGATGAACATGGCCGGGCTCGCAGCCGTCACCCCTGGGATCGCCTGCAACTCATCGACGGCACGCTCCACGTATTGGCGTAGCTCCGCGCCGACGTAGTCGGCCTCTGGAGGACGCACGCTCACGGTCAGGACCTGACCCGAGTCGAAGCCCACATCCAGACCCTGCACGGACGCGAAGCTCCGGAGCATCAGCCCAGCCCCCGTAGTGAGCACCACGGCCAGAGCCACCTGGACAACAACCAAAGCCTTACGAGCACGTGAGGTGGATAGGCCGCCGGAACCCTTGGAGCCTTCCTTGAGCCCGAGGGTGAGGTCCCTTCTGGTTGCCGACAGGGCGGGGGCGAGGCCGAACGCGAGCGGTGTTACCAAGGTGAGGACCAAGGAGAATGCGAGGACCGTACGGTCTACCGATATCTCACCAATTCGATAGAGATCCTCCGGAATCATGGGGCCAATGAAGCCTGCGATTCCGTAGGCGAGTGCGACGCCCAAGGTCCCACCCATTATGGCGAGAAGGAGGCTCTCGGTGAGCAGTTGCCGAATCACGCGGGACCTCTGGGCACCAAGTGCGGTGCGTACGGCGATTTCCCGTGTGCGTCCTCCTGCGCGAGCGAACGTGAGGCTTGCCACGTTGACGCATGCGATCATGATGACGAATACAACCGCGCCAAGAAGGACGGTAAAGCTGACCTTCAGGATGTCCCACACGAAGTTCAGCGCTTGGCGCATTGGGAGCACGGTGACTCCGGCCCACTTGCCGTCGGCGTCCGGGTATTCGGCCGAGAGTGCTTGTTGGACGCTGGTCAGGTCCTGATCCACTTGGTCCCGGGTCCAGCCATCGTTCATTCGTCCCACGAGGAGATATGGGGCGCTGCGGCGATCGGCCGTGGCGAGATCCTCAGCAATGGGCACCCAGAGTTTGATGCCACCAAACGGAAAGTTGAAGTCGGGAGGCATGACGCCGATCACGTAATGCTGTACGCCGTCGATCGTGATCTGCCGGTCCAGGACGTTCGGGTCTCCGGCGTAGCGACGTTGCCAGAAACGGTGGCCGATCACGGCGACGCGTTCGCCCGCCGGTCCCCCTTCTCCCATAGTGAACGTGCGCCCTAGCAGGGCATCCGCCCCCAGGATGTCGAACATGGTTTCCGAGAGGCGAGCCGCGTTGACGCTTTCGGGCCCTTCGGGCCCTGTGACGTTCACGCCCGTGTATGTGTAGGCTCCGAGGTCCTGGAAAGCCCGAGAACGCGCCTTCCAATCTTCATAGATCGGCAGTGGGAACCGATACATGTGCCACCCGGTCACCGGATCGACTTGGGTCACATGCACGAGTTCATCCGGCTGATCGTACGGCAGCGGCCGGAAAAAATAGGGGTTCATGACGCTGAAAATCGTGGTGTTCGCCGCGATCCCGAACGCGAGGGTCAGAACGACCAGGCCGACGTATCCGGGGGCCTTCCGAAGCGTTCGTACCGCTTACCGTAGGTCCTGCCAAAGCTCATCGAAGGACATTGCTCTCCTCTCCACCGCTCCCCTCCGCGCCTGCATGTCCTCGCAGTACGCGCTGGTCGCCTCTAGGTCACCGAATTGACGCAGCGCCTCTCGCTGTGCCTCGCCCCTATTCCAGCCTTCCTCCACCAATTCCTCGACGCACAATTCGATATGGTGCTCAAGCTCGTCCCGGACCGATGCGGACGCGTCGTTACGCGAAGATCGGTCGAGGCGAAACACCCGTCTGAAGTTGCGGGACAACTGCCTAACTCTCCTGGCTCAACGGCTGGAGCACCTTGAAGACTGCGGCCGCGTAGGTCTCCCAGAAGTGGACCTCGCTGACGAGCTGCTTCGAGCCCGTCGCAGTCAGTCGGTAGTACTTGGCGCGACGGCCTTTTTCGGAAACACCCCAATCAGCCTCAATCCATCCCGCCCTTTCTAGGCGATGGAGAGCCTGGTACAGGGCAGCGTCCTGCAGCTGGAGGTCGCCGTCCGAGCGGTTTTGAATCGACCTGGACACCGCGAAGCCATGAAGCGGCCCCTGGGTCAGGGTCTGCAGGATGACCAGGTCTACTGTGCCGGGCAGAAGCCCGCGTGTTTGTTGAGCCATGAGTCCGTATTCCGAGTGTCGCGCGCGTTGACCTCACTTGATGAGGGTAAACACGAAAGGCTCTACGGCACGAGTGCTGAGTAGGTTTCACGGTGCGTGACCTCGGCCCTGACCGCCCACGGAAAACGGCCTACGGCACCCGCGCGTGAGCCACGACCACGGGCCATGCAACCAAGACGCCGTCGCTTGTCATGACCTCCGAGCGCAGCCGCTGCTCAAGCGAGTCGGCGTCTGATTCAGTGAAGCCCCCGAGCCCCTGGCGAGCCGCCTCCGGTAACATGCTCCGCACGCTCTGGGCGATGTACTCGAAGTATGGGCTGTCGGCGCCGCCCTCAAGGCGGGCATGCATTTGTGTGGTGGGCGCGGGTAGTCCCGCGGCGATAAAGGTGTTCCTGAGCCGTCCGCCGGCGTGAAGATCGGCGCCTGCCCCCCCCACGACCTGTCCCTTCCATCGCACGATCTCATCGTAGAGCGGGGAGCGCGGAAACGAGTGTGCACCGGTCAGAAGGACGTTCATGTAGGACTCAATCATGCACACGCTGCCACCAGAGCGAACATGACCAGCGGCACACGACAGCGCGGCGGCGGGGTCCTCTTGGTGCATGAGGATGAACCGGCCCACGAGCGCGTCGAAATCGCCCAGGCTGGTGTAGGCTTCCAACTCAGAAACGACGAACGATGTGTTGGGGACGCCCACGTTCGCCGAGATCTCCCGAGCCATGCGGATCGCTTCGGGACCCCGATCGATCCCAAGGACCGACCCTGAATCCCCGACGATCTCGGCCGCGACCCGCGAGACGTCTCCCGTTCCGCACCCGATGTCCAGCACACGCATACCGGGTCCGACTCCGGCTTCGCGGAAACCGCGAAGGGTCACCTCTCGGTAGAGGTCACCCTGAATTCCGAGGCGTCGCAGTTCGTGATCGGTGTGCCCGAGGAGGTATCGCACCCCCGGTGAGGACCGCGGTGTGGAGGCCCGTCCGGGGCCGCTCATAGCTGGAGTTCCCACCATTGAGCCATGTGGGTCTTTCCCCATACCTGCTCCGTTTCCTCTTTTACGAGTTGGAAGCCCTCGGCTTCGTACAGCCGCCGGGCCGAGTCCAGCCCTTTGGACGTATATAGGCCCATTTTCTTATAGCCGACGTGGCGCGCATGGCTGACACATTCCCCGACCAGGCGGGCGCCGATGCCTCTTCTTCGCGCCGCCGGTTCAACGATTAACATCCTCAGCTGGCCGACGGTCTTGGAGTGCCGAGTGAGGAAGATCGACCCCAAGCGCGCGCCATCGATCTCCGCGATCCACCCTCGTTCCTTAGCCGGGTCGAAGTTGCGCACGAACTTCGACGCGATGTCTGCGACGAGCGCTTCGAAGGTGGCATCCCAGCCTCTCAATTCGGTATAGAGCTCGCCGTGGCGCTGGACGACCCAGCCCATATCTCCTGGTCCAGGTGGTCGCAATCGTAGTGGCGAACTCTCGTTCGGGGGCGGGGGTCCGAAGAGCGTCTCGATCGACCGCATCGCGTCTACCGCCTGCGCCTGGTCAGCGGGGGAGAGGCCAGCCAGCATGGCCTGGATCTGGCGGCTGGAAATCTTGTCGAGAGCCTTGAATAGTCTTCGACCTGCTGGCGTCGCCGCGAGCAGGATCCGGCGGCGGTCGTCCTTAGAACGCTCCGTGGAGACGACTCCGCGTTTCTTCAGGCGCTTCAGAATCCGGGACAGATACCCGGGATCGACGCCCAGCGCCGCGGCGACCTCGCTCGCGTTGCGTGCATCCTCTCGTACTAACTCGCAGAGGACGCGCACCTCTGTCAGCGAATAGGCGCTCTCTAGAAGACCTTCGTTCAAGGGGCCCACCTGCTTCGTGTAGAAGCGGGAGAAGCGACGGACTGCCTCGACGTGCGCTTTGATCGGTGTATCCATGGTAGTTGCTATGGTACGTCAATATACATGACGGAGGCAACTATCGCGGCTGCGTGACGTGCACCGGCACAGCCTGAGTCAACGGAGTCGCCGAGCCGTCGGCGTACGCCTCCAGCGTCGCGGTATACGCGCCTGCTTCCACGATGGCGCGAGGCCCACGCTGGGGCCCCTCCCCATCTGGGCGTCGAGCCCTGAGATCCCAGGCCACGCGGGAGAGGCCCGCCGTGTTCACCGCTGGGATTTCAGCCACTACGTCGCCCGCGGCGTCGCGGATGACGACGAGTATCTCACTTTCCGGCACCGATTCACGCAGATAATAGGTGAGTAAGGAGCCGAACTCCGGGTTCTCGGCCGAGTACTCCGCGGAACCAGATCCCGGCAGGTAATAGCGAATGTTGTCGGACGCCGGCACCGGTCGAGGCTCGAATAGGGTGGCGTCGTCGGCGAGGACTTCAGCGGTCAGGCCTCGGAGCGGAGTGTAGTCGTCCAGGACGTAGAACCCTCGGCCGAACGTTGCCACGACGAGGTCTCCATCGCGTTCCTGGATTTCGATGTCGCGGAAGGGAATTGTTGGCGTGCCCCCACGCAGTTCACTCCAATCACCACCCCCGTCTAGGGTGAAGAAGAGACCGAACTCGGTGCCCATGAAGAGTAGGTCTTCGCGAACCGGGTCCTCCTCAAGCACCCAGGTCACGTGGCGAGCCGGTAGGTTGGAGGCGATCGACGTCCAGCTTTTTCCTCGGTCGTCGCTCCGCATGGCGTACGGTGTGAAGTCGCCACGTTTGTGGTTGTTGAAGAGCGCGTAAACCCGATCCGCGTCGTGCCGAGACGCCACCACGTCGGAGACATAGATCAATGAGGGGATCCCTGGAAAGGCGTCGATTTTCCTCCATGATGTTCCTGCGTCTTCAGACACCTGTATAAGGCCGTCGTCCGTCCCCACGTACAGGAGATTGGGATCCAGGCGCGATTCGCTGAACGCGACGCCTATTCCGTAGTCGTTCGTGAATACGTGCTTCCACACGGCGTCGTCTGGCCACACGCGTCCCATGATGGAGAGTGTGTCTCGATCGATCTGACGGCTTAGGTCGTCCGTCAGGACCTCCCAACCGTCGCCGCGGTTATCGCTGCGGAGCAGGCGGCTACCCAGCGCGTACAGCCGTTCGTGGTCGTAGTGGCTGACGACGAAGGGGATGTCCCAATGCCAGCGGATCGTATCGCCGGCAGTGCTGTGCGGGGGAGCTATGCTGGTGCTTTCACCAGTCTCCATGTCCACGCGCTGAATGCGACCGCCCTGCGACATGCCGTAAACGATATCCGGGTCCGTCGGGTCGATGCGGGCCTGAAAGCCGTCACCGCCCACGACTCGAGTCCAGTCGCCGGCACGAACGCCGACCGCGTTGCGGCTACGCGACGGGCCGCCGAGCGTGCCGTTGTCCTGTGTACCACCGTAAACCCAGTAAAAGGGTTCCCGGTTGTCGACGCCGACGCGGTAGAACTGGGTGATGGGAAGGTTGTTGTGATGGCGCCAGGTCCGAGCACCGTCAAAGGTCTCATAGAGCCCGCCGTCGTTGCCGATCATCATGTACTCGGGGTCGTCGCTGTCGAAGACGACCTCATGGTGATCACTGTGGACCCGATCCAGGGGGAGTGCCTCGAAGCTTACCCCATCGTTTTCAGTGCAATGGATGTTCACGTCTACCGCACACAGCCGACCTTGGCGGTGTGGATCGGCGAACAGCTCGCCGTAATACTGCGGGTCGACGACGACGTAATCGCCCTGACGCGTCCACGCCTCACCGAAGTCGCCCGATCGGAAGAACCCGCTTTCCTCACCCTGCGCCGCGACGAGCGAGTACACCACGCCGGCTTCGAACGGAGAAGTTTCGAGGGCGATTCTACCCAGGTCGACCCGAGGAATGCCGCTCATGATCTCGGACCACGAGTCGCCGCCGTCGCGGGACCGGAAGATCTTCCCCTCGGGCCCGCCCGCGACCAGCATGCCGACGTGCCTCCGTCGCTGGTAGGACGCGGCGTAGATCACGTCCGGGTCGAAGGCGTCAAAGACGATGTCGGCGATGCCGGTGTCGTCGGAGACGTGAAGGACCCGTTCCCACGTCGTCCCGCCGTCCTTGGTTCGGTAGAGTCCGCGCTCCCCTCCAGAAGACCACAGGGGGCCCTGCGACGCCGCGAAGACCACGTCTGAATCGCGGGGGTCAATGAGGATGTCGCCAATGTGTTCGGAGCGGGGCAGCCCCATGTGGCGGAAGGACGCGCCGCCGTCGACACTCTTGTAGATCCCGTCCCCGAAGCCTGCGCTTCTCTGCGACGCGTTTTCACCGGTGCCGACCCAAAGTACGTTGGAGTTTCCGGGGTCCAGCGTGACCGCCCCGATGGAGTATGAGCCGTAGTCGTCGAAAATGGGCTCCCACGTCGTACCACGGTTCATGGTCTTCCAGACGTTCCCGGATGACGCGCCGACGTACCAGATGTTCTTGTTCCTCGGGTCGATGGCGACGTCGCTGATGCGCCCGGTTGCGACCGAGGGCCCAATGCTCCGAAGCGCGAGCCCATCGAAGGTGGAGGTTTTCGGGGTGCTTCCACGAGTCAGCGTCGCTCCGGACAGTGTTCCTGTGGGCTCACCGTTGTCGACGGCTAGGACGCCGTTCACGAGCACCCAGCGCATGCCGGTGGCTAGCAGTTTGGGCTCAAGAAAGGTGGCCTCGTCCCTCACGGTGTGGGGGTCGAAAACGGCGATGTCCGCGAATGCCCCAAGCGAGATGCTACCCCTGCCTGAGAGCCCGAAGACCTGAGCTGGCTGGGCGGACGACGCTTGGACCATCCGTGCCATGCTGATGACGGAGTCTTCAAGCACGTACTTCCGGATCTTCCTGGGGAACGTGCCGTATTTGCGGGGATGCCCGTCGGATCCGTCCGAGCCGGTCATGACGAATTCCGACGCCATGAACGTCGCGATGTCGGCCTCGTTCATGTTGAACGACCCGACGCCGGCCCCCCCGTTGCGGACGATCCGGATGGCGGCCTCGATCGCGTCGATGCCCCACTTGGCGGCGATCTCCTCGAGCGTCATGCCACGCAACTCGACGTCGCGGCCCCCGGTGATCAGCAGCGCGGATGCGCCCCCCCGGCGCCGAAGATTGTCCGCCATCTCGGTGACGATGCGTGCTCGGGTCTCCCCGTCGTCGAGGCGTTGAACCAGCTCGTCTGAGCCTCCAGCCTGGGCCCACCTCGGGAGCAGCGAAGCGCCGACGGACGAGCCGCTGGCGGTATACGGGTACTGATCTGCAGTTACGAGTTGGCCCTGCTCACGAGCGCTGCGAATCATACCGAGGACGGTCTCGGCCTGACCCCACACATCCACACCGAGGGCTTTGATGTGAGAGATATTCACGGCCAACCCCGCCTCCCTGCCGATGTCGATCGCCTCCTGCACCGCACCGATGAGTCCTATGGTGTAGGAGCTTTCGTCTCGCAGATGTGAGTCGTAGGTGCCCCCGTATCTCGCGACGACCTTGGCCAACTCGATGACCTCTGCTGTGGTCGAGTAGCTCTGAGGGTTGTAGAAGAGCCCAGTCGACATCCCCACCGCCCCGTCACGCATGGCAGTATCTACGAGCTGGCGCATCTCCTCGAGTTCCGCAGGAGTGGGTGCCGCGTCGCTTTGGCCGAGCACCGCCCCGCGAACTGATCCGAATCCGACGAGAAGGGCGGCGTTCGTGCCTGTCCCCAGCTTCGCATAGGTGGCCCTGGTATCGGCAATCTCATAGGTGCCGTGCCCGTCGTTACCGACCACCACCGTCGTGACCCCTTGCATGAGGTAGTTCTGATTCTCACGGCGCGCCCGGTCGGAACTCGCCAGGTCGCCCTGGGCATGGGCGTGAGGGTCGATGAACCCCGGCGCTACGACGAGACCGTGCGCGTCTAGAGTGCGCACACCCACCACTCCAGCGTTCGCCGCGTTGCCTATGAATGTGATGCGATCGTCGGTGACCCCCACGTCCGTGATCTCTCCGGGGCGCCCGGAACCGTCGAAGACGACGCCACCGAGGATCAACACGTCGACCGTGTCGGCCGCAGGCGGGGTCATGGCGGGCGCAGAAAGGAGCGTGAGGAGGAGCGTGATCGTGTTCATGTGGTGTTCCTAGTGTGGTTCTCGGATCGTGTCGTCACCCGGAGGTAGGATTCGATGTGCATCGACGTGCCCATGCCCACTTCAGTCTCGATGACGAGTTTTGTGTTATCGCGCATTATGCATGGCGGGGTTAGGTCCCACCACCGACCCCGGGATCCGGCGACTTGTTTGGGGTGAGGGTGGAGACGCTCTTGCACTTTCCCATAGAGATCGGGTGGGGCGAAGTTCGGGTGCTCATTGATCCTGACCGCGGGAGGCGGCCTGGTGTACCAATCAGACGTAGGCAGGCTGCGGCGTGTGCTTCTGAAGCACGCTCGGGGCGCGTTCGTGAACCAGGAGCGCATCAACGCTCAGTGGCAGAACCTCAACTATGAGGGGCCGCCGGATTTCCAACGCGCTTGTGCGGAGAGCGACGCCCTCGCCGGCCTCCTCGAGGGGTTGGGTGTGGTCGTCGAGTGGATGCCCGAGGAAGACATCGGCATGGATTCGCTCTATGTGCGCGATGCGTCGCTGGTGACCAACAGTGGGGCCGTCTTGTGTCGCATGGGGAAGCACGCGCGAGCGCACGAACCCGCTCGGCAGGGGTTGGAATATGCAGAGTTGGGCATCTACGTGGCGGGCCAAATCGAAGGCAACGGAACGGTGGAAGGAGGCGACGCGACGTGGCTGTCGTCGGGTTGTTTGGCCGTCGGGCGCGGGTATCGCACGAACCAAGATGGCATCGACCAGCTTCGAGCCTTACTCGGAGAGGATGTCGAGTTGATAGAAGTTCCTCTCCCACATTGGAAAGGGACTGGTGATGTCTTCCACCTGATGTCGATGGTCAGCCCGCTGGCCGAGGATCTGCTCTTGGTCTATTCGCCTCTCTTACCCGTCCCGTTCAGGGAGACGCTCGTGGACCGAGGTTTCTCCCTGGTTGAGGTCCCGACAGCGGAGTTTGAGTCGATGGGATGCAACGTCTTGGCCGTCGCGCCTCGCGTCGCGCTTGCGGTGAAGGGGAATCCCGAGACGCGTCGACGCATGGAAGCCGCAGGTGTAGAAGTCCACAGCTACCATGGCACGGAGATCAGCCTCAAGGGCTGCGGCGGGCCCACATGTCTCACGCGCACACTGGAGCGGAACGCGGTCTAGGTCGTGTCCCGCTTGAGGCCGAGGGTACTGGGGCGGCCCGGCGGCCCGACAAGCCAATCTCGTCTCAGGCCTGCACCGTTCACGCCGTGTATCAGATCAGGCATGCAGCCTTCACGCCGTGTCTCAGATCACGCCCGTTGCGGACTACAATGCCGTGGTCAACACCCGCGCCTGAGTGAACTGCTTGTGCCCGTCGGGCGACTTGTGGAAACCAAGGCCGCTCTGACGCGCCCCGACCCAGGGAGTACCAACCGCGCCCCCAGCCGCACGGTTCACGCCGATCATGCCGGCCGTGAGCCTGCGGGCCACCGCAGCGGTATCCGCGCCGTCTTCGCCGAAGACGACCGCGCCCAGACCGAAATGGGTGTGGTTGGCTTTGGCCACGGCTTCATCCACCGAAGAAACGCGGGTGACGCACGCCACGGGGCCGAACGTCTCGACGCACGCGATGTCCATGTCTTCACTCACGTTCCCGAGCACCGTCGGGATCACGAAATTGCCGTGATGCCCGGTGCCACCTGCCAACACGCTCGCGCCGCCCGCGACCGCGGAGTCGATCTGGGCGAGCACGTGGTCACGCTGACGGGCGTTGACCATGGGCCCGATGTCGACTTCGTCGGCGCCGTTGCCTACGCGCATCGCTGATGCGATGTCCGTGAGCGCGGCTTCGAACTCATC
Source organism: uncultured Gemmatimonadales bacterium (assembly GCA_937919655.1). GTDB lineage: Bacteria > Gemmatimonadota > Gemmatimonadetes > Longimicrobiales > Gaopeijiaceae > CALFPJ01. The sequence goes on along the minus strand of CALFPJ010000077.1, from coordinate 12,870 downwards.
AGCGACTGAATCGAGAACAAAAATGCGCTCCGTAGAGACGCAGACCTGACCCGCGTTTCGGAATGAATTCCACGCGGCGAATTTGGCCGCCTTTGCGATGTCGGCGTGCTCGAGTACGAGCATGGGGTCTTTGCCACCCAACTCTAGCACGACGCGCTTCAGCGTCCCGGCCGCCTCACGCATGATGTGTTTGCCCACCTCGCGCGAACCCGTAAACGCGATCATGTCGACGTCTGATTGGACGAGGGCCTTACCCTGGTCGTCCGCGCCGTGGACAACGATCAGAACGTCCGGAGGGAGCACCTCGTTGAGAACGTCAGCGTATGCCTGGCCGCACAGGGCGGTCTCCTCAGAGGGCTTGAAGACGACCGTGTTGCCTGCGGCAAGGGCTGGCAGAACCATCCAGGCTGGCATGGACATCGGGAAGTTCCACGGGGTGATCGCACCGACCACACCGAGGGGGTCATGATAGACTGTCGACCGTAACCGTCCGTCCTCGACGATCTCCGGCTGCAGCGCAGACGCGATCTCGTCGAGTTCGTGGTCGATCATGCCGAGCGACTTGGCTTCGCCCACAGCCTCGGCCAGCGGCTTCCCCATTTCCGCCGTCATGAGTTCGCCGTGCGCCTGTGCGCGTTCGGCGAAGATCGCTGTGGTCTTCCGGAGGATCTCTGCTCGTCCGGCAAGTCCAAGGGCGTCCCAAGCAGGCTGTGCCACTCGCGCCCGCGCCACGACGTCAGGAATCTGGCTGGCCGGTGTGATCGGGACTTCACCGACCTCGCTGCCATCGAACGGGTTGTAGGACTTCAGCGTTTCCATTGCTCTCTCGGTACGGTACGAGGTGGCGGGCGCACACTTATACTCGGATCATTGTGGTGGATCCGTATCAGAGCAAGGAGATTGGGGATGGAGAACAGCTACTGGTGGGTCGCCGCTTTTGTCACGCTCCTCCCGGCGGTCCCTGGCAATGCCTGGGCCCAGGGCACGCTCACGGTAGTGGCCTACAACATTCGACACGGCGCCGGGATGGACGGCGAGGTCGACCTGCCTCGAATTGCCGAGGCGTTGCGCGCGCTCAATGCGGACGTCATCACGCTCCAGGAGGTCGATAAGAACACGGAGCGTACGGGCGGGGTCGATCAGGTCGCTGTGCTCGCCGAGTTGCTTGGAATGCGAGGTTTTCACGGGGCACATCGCCCGTACCAGGGCGGGGAATACGGCAACGCGGTCCTCACGCGGCTACCGGTGCGAAACGTCCGCACACACGCGCTTCCACCCAGTGCCGGGAGCGCGCTGACGATCCACGAGGTGGAAATCGTCGGTGGAGCAGGGCGCGCGATCTCCGTAGTGTCTGTCCACCTGGCCGGCTCACCCGAGGAGCGTGCGGCTCAGGCGGATTCCGTGGTAAGCTATTTCTCGGACTTCGATCACCCCGTCATTCTCGCAGGAGACTTCAACTCTCGTCGCGGGGATCGCGTGCTCGTGACCTTGGGCCGTGCCTGGCAGATCCTCGACAAGCAGGGCGACGTCGACACCTTCCCGGCCGACGTGCCGGATCGGGAAATCGACTTCGTCATGGTGAGGCCGGCGGGCGCATTTGAGCTGCTGGAGCACCGAGTGATTGCGGAAGCGATGGCGTCCGACCACCGCCCGATCCTAGCGACTTTCAGGATCTGGTAGTCCCGCTCGGCACTAGCCATCAGCCCTAGGGCTCGGCATCGTGTGATCTCCTTCATCGAGAGGCGGTCATGCTCCGGATCACCCCCTTCATGGCATCAGTCGCAGCGCTCCTAGCTCTGCTTGGCGCCGCGCCGTCTGTACAAGCCCAGTCCTTCGATCTCATCATCCGGGGCGGCATGGTCCTGGACGGCTCGGGTAACCCAGCGATCACCGCTGACGTCGGCGTGCAAGCCGGCGTCATTGTCGCCGTGGAAAATCTCAGCAACGCGACAGCCACGCGCACCATCAATGCGACCGGTCTCTTCGTGATGCCCGGATTCATCGATATGCACTCGCACGCCGACCGCGCCCTCTTCTCCGGAGGGGTGGAACTGAGGCGTGCATCGAACTTGGTCGCTCAAGGCATTACCACCGTCGTGTTCGGGCCTGATGGTCGAAATCCCGCCTGGCCTCTCGGAGACGAGATCGCCGGATACCGGAGCGGCGGCACCGCTTTGAACATCGTCCCGATGGTTGGCCACGGGACCGTGCGAAGCGTGGCCATGGGGGACGACTACGAGCGCCATGCGACCGAGGCCGAGATCGTGCGAATGGTGCAGGAGGTACGTCTTGGGATGGAAGTCGGTGCCTGGGGCCTGGGGGCTGGCCCCGAATACCGCCCCGGAAGGTTTTCGACCACGGAGGAGATCATCGCGCTCGCGCATGTCGTCGCGGAGTACGACGGTTTCTACTACTCGCACCAGCGCAGCCAGTCCCCGCTGCCGCTGTGGCTCACGCCCAGCATCGCGTCGGACTACACTCCGCCGCCGACCTGGTCACCAGGCTGGCGCCTCACCGCGACGGATGGCATGCAGGAGACCATCCGCATTGGTCGCGAGACGGGGATCCGCGTGGTGGGGAGCCACATTAAGGCCAAGGGTCCGACCACGTGGGGCCAATCCGCGGTGGATGTCATAGCCATTGAGCGCGCGCGCGCGGCGGGCGTGCAAGTCTACCTCGACCAATACCCCTACGAGACCTTCGGCGGCGGATCCGTCGAGGTGATCCCTAAGTGGTACTTCGCCCCGGTCGGGACCGATCGCAGCGGCGGACTGGACGCGCCGATGTGGAACCGACGTGGGCTGATGGTCGACGCGAAGGAGAACCTGCGGGCGCACTTGGCAGATCCAGTGCTACGCAAGGAGATGCTGATCGACATTGAGTTCATTCTCGATCTGCAAGGCGGGGCTGACCGTCATGTCATCGTGGTATCGCCGCAAGATCCCACGCTGGTAGGCAAGACGCTGGCAGATGTCGCGCGCGAGAACGGGCTGACTCCCGTCGACCAGGTTCTGACTTTGGCACTTGAGGCGGAATCCGATATTCGCTCCGGCGTCCGCTTCCGCGGGATCGCAGGCAGTGCCGAAGACGTCGAGCGCTACATGCGCCAGGATTTCACGGCGACCGGGACGGATGGCGGCGTGGTGCCGGACCCCAGCCAGGGTCAGCACCCGCGCTACTACGGCACCTATCCGCACAAGATTGCCACCTATGTACGAGACAAGGGCACGATCTCGTTGCCATTTTTCGTACGCTCGTCCACAGGGCTGCCCGCCCAGATCATTGGTCTTCCGGACCGCGGCTATATCCGCGTAGGCCAGAAGGCCGACCTCGTGATCCTGGACTACGACGCAGTGCAGGACTTCTCGACGATCCTCGACCCCGGCGGCCGAAACGAAGGCATTGAATACGTCTTCGTGAACGGGCAACCCGTAGTGGATGCAGGCGCGCTCACCGGGGCCTTACCCGGCCAGGTCCTCATTCGCCAAGAGGTGCGCGGGCGCTAGGGAGATTGCCAGGCCAGCGCGGCCAAGGCACCGGCCGCTATCGCCAATCCGACGGAGCCGAGATGGGGCCGTAGGTCACGCTCAGAGAAGGGATCGGCGACAGCCCTAGCGTCACGACCCGGTGTCCGAAAACCGACGCGAGAACACCCCACCGGCTCAGGTGCTCCAACTCAAGTTCTCGCATTGCCGACATCACGGCGAGGTGGGCGACGTCCGGCGCCGTCGGGACGGGAGCGGCTTTGGGCTCGACAGCGGCGTTCAGCTCGGTCACCGACAACATTCCCCTGGCAGCGATGCTGGCGAAGATCATCGCTGGCATGCCCCTCGCGAATGGCATGGTCCGCCCACCCACGGACCCACTTTGGTGGGCTGTAATTTTCGGGGCCAATCTCGGGGGAAACATCACGCCCATAGGGTCGGCCTCGACGCTCGTGGCCGTGACGATCATCCACAAGCACGGCTTGAAGCTCTCCTTTGGGGCCTTCGTCAAGAAAGCGCTCCCTTTCGCGCTCGTGCAGCTCGTGATCGCGATAGTCTGCGTGCTCTGGATCGCCTGACTTCAGCGCCACGAGGGTTTTCGTAATCCAAGTGTGGCTTAGGCGTAGGGTACTAACAAAATTCATAGATTGTCTCGACATCTATTTATCCATCAGGAGGTAGCCATGGCTCGTCGTCGTCAGATCTTTTTCTCATTGGTCGTTTGTGCGTTCGCCGCGGCGTGCGGTGGTAGCGACGGCCCCACTGACCCGATCGTGGATGACGGAGACGGCAACACCGGAGGCTCAGCCCGCACCATCAAGGCCAACCCGTCGTTTGCCCAGGACGTGCAAGAGATCCTCTCGCGAAACGGATGCACGGCGTCTGGTTGCCACGGCGGGAGCGCGGGTGGGCTCACGCTCGGGGGTAGCGCCGCGGCAAACCACGGCGCCCTGGTGGGTGTCACCGGTTCGGCTGATGAGGTGTACGTCATCGCCAACGACGCGAACAACAGCTACTTGGTGAAGAAGCTGGAAGGTCGAGGCAGTGGCTCGCGCATGCCGCTTGGCGGCAGTGCCCTGGACAACATCGATCTCACGAACATCAAGAACTGGATCAACACCGGTGCGGCTAACAACTAAGGTCGGGACCATCGTGAAACTGCACTCAGTCATGCATCCGGCCGCAGGGGGCGTGCTTGTGACGTTGGCATTGCTCACTGCGGTCGGACCGGCTTCGGCTCAGCAGGAATACCGAGTCGATCTCACCGCCGAACGCTCGGTCACGTTCACGTCGAGTGCGTCCATTGAAGAGTTCGAAGGGGTCACGGACCGCATTGACGGTATGGTGAGACTCGACACGTCAGCACTCAACGCCGAGTCCGGGGGTGACGGCACCGAGTTCTTCTTCGAGGTCGATCTCACCAGCCTGGACACTGGGATCGGGCTGCGCAATCGTCACATGCGGGACAACTATTTGGAAGTCAAAGAGCACCCGTTTGCAGCGTTTGGAGGCCGAGTGGCGCGAGCGGCGCCGCTCTCCGACGGTGCGTACCGAATCACCGTTCAGGGTGTGTTTGGTGTGCACGGGGTAGAGCAGGATCGAGCGATGACGTGCGACCTATCACCGGTCGGGGCGGGCTATCGGGTCCAGTGTACCTTTTCCGTCCTACTCTCAGACCACGACATCGAAATTCCGAGTGTGATGTTTTTGAAACTGAATAACGAGGTGCAACTTAACCTCGACTTTCGGGTCATCCCGGTGGAGAGAGAACAGTGAAAGCGCTAATGAGTCGACTTGCGGGCCTCGTCATGATTTTCATGTTCTTTGCGGGATCCGGTGTGGGGGCACAGGAGAGACCTGAGCGCTTTCAGCGTCGTGAAGCCCCCGTCGCGATTCCTGTTACGGTCTTTCACTCTACTCAAGGCGCGAACCTCCCGACGGCCGAGACGCTCTCGAAGGGTGAATTGCTCTTCGAAATATCTCATCGATTTCTGCCCGCGGTAGCGGATGGCGCGGACGCTTTGTGGGGCTTCGATGGGCCGGTTTACAACCGTTTCGGCCTCGCGTACGCCGTCTCAAGCCGGATGATGGTCGGCGTCCAGCGTACCAATCTTCACGACAACCTCGAACTGAACGCGAAGGCCCGACTCTGGGAGACGCGCTCAGAGGCTGCCTTGGTGATGATCGGCGCGATGGGTGGCATCGCATGGAATACCGCGGCGCCGACGGGGGCCGGTGCCGACGACGGCGAGGGGCAATCCTACGGACAGCTGATGCTCAATGTGTTGGTGGGTGAGAGGCTGGCGTTGGGTGTCGTCCCGACCGTCATGCACAACCCGGTGATCGTTGATGCCACGAGCGAGAACACGTTCGTGCTGGGCGGACACGCGCAGCTGTATCTGTCGCAGCACGCCAGCCTCCTGGCGGAATGGATCAAGAGTCCGGGGCGAGCGGGCCTTGAGCACAACTCAGGCACGTTCGGCATCGAACTGGAGACAGGTGGGCACTTCTTCAAGGTCATCCTGACGAATCAGGCGCGCATGAACCCGACTCAGTTCCTCGGCGGTACGCCATTTGAGTTCAAGTCGGACGAGTGGCGGGTCGGCTTCAACGTGACGAGGGTCATCGCGTTCTAGTCTGGTCTCCCTTGGCCGCCCCTCGCCTGCGTGCCGGCTGGGGGCGTTATGGCCTATGAACGCACGAGGTCGACTAGAGTCCCGTACCGAAGTACTCCACGAGCGCGACATACATGGCGCCGGCGATCACGACGATCGCAGCCATCTTCAAGAGCTTCTTGAGGAGCGCGTAGGCCATCATCGCCACCAACAGTAGGATGGGGATGAGAAAGAGTGGATTAGCGAGTAAGTACTCGATGACTCCCTCCATCGTGGCCTCTGGGTTTTGGGGGACGTGGGCATAATTGAAGCCCTGAACGGCGCCGGGTCCAGGCGTGTGCTCACCCCCTACGCCGCTCGTCCCCCAGAAGTGCCATCGCAGGGTTCGTCGAAGTCGCTCGAGTGGCGGGAATCAGTGCTGCGCCCACTCGCACATCGCTTGGATTCTCTCTGAGATCCCCCGGCCATGAATCGGCTCCAGAGACACCACGCCCAGGATGAGCATGTCGAGGGTCCCCTAGATCATCTCGTCGTGAGATTTGGGCATTCGGTCCCTTCGTATGGATCCCCTCGCTCTCATCAGGAGAAGTGAATTGCGTTCCCGTCTGAAAACGGGAGGAGTGCGATCGTAGGCGCCCTAGACGTTCAATGGTTGGGAGTAGATGGCGTGGGGACGGGCGTCGCCCTTACGTTATCGGCCGCATTCAATTGAAGTCAGGCCGTTCTTCTCGGCGGTGGCACACCCGCTGCACAACACCCTTATGGACTCGGAGACAACATTGAGCACCCAAGCGGCGAACGCAGGTCCTGCTCACGGAGGAGCTCACTTCTTCGGGCATCCGCCGGGCTTGTCCACACTCTTCTTTACGGAGATGTGGGAGCGCTTCTCGTACTACGGGATGCGCGCACTGCTCACGTTGTTCATGACTGCCGCGACGACGAACGTCATCACGCAGGCGGACGGGAGCCTTGTCCCGAACGGGGGCCTGGGCCTCGACGTCGCAACCGCTGGTGCGATCTACGGGCTGTACACGAGTCTGGTGTATATCCTCGCCCTGCCAGGCGGGTGGGTCGCGGATAACCTTTGGGGTCAACGCAAGGCGGTGTGGGTCGGTGGTTGGATCATCGCGATAGGCCACTTCACCATGGCCGTCGGGACGACCTACTCGTTCTTCCTTGGGCTCGTCTTCATTATTTGCGGTACCGGTCTCCTGAAGCCGAACGTGAGCACGATGGTCGGCGAGTTGTATCCGGAGGGCGGGGCACGCCGAGACGCGGGCTTCTCGGTTTACTACATGGGCATCAACCTAGGTGCCTTCCTCGGCCCGCTAATTACGGGTCAGCTCGGTGAGAACTATCACTGGCACTGGGGCTTTGGGGCTGCCGGTGTTGGCATGGTACTTGGGCTCATCCAGTATCGGATGGGCGTCGGCCATCTTGGCAATGCGGGCTTGCTGACGTCGACCGACACGCCTGCCCAACTGGCCTCTAAGTCCAAGAAATTCTTCGGATCATTTTTCGCGATCTTCGCTGCGGTCGTGGGCTTCGGCTACCTGGTGTCAGCCGGTGTGATCGCGGTCACACTCACACAGATCGCCACCTATTTGGGCTACGGCGTGATCGTGATGGTGGCGGGCTATTTCGTCTACATCTGGACCCTCGGCGGGCACTCGATCGAAGAAAACAAGAGGATGGGCGTCATCTTCTGGCTCTTCCTCATGATCGCAATTTTCTGGTCGGGCTTTGAGCAGGCAGGGACGTCCCTCAACATTTTCGCCCGCGACCTTACCGACCGGAACATCATGGGATGGCTCATGCCCGCCTCATGGCTTCAGTCGGTGAACTCGATGTTCATAATCCTTCTGGCCCCCGCCTTCGGTGGTTTGTGGGTGTGGCTTGAGAAGAGGCAGAAGGACCCATCGATCCCGATGAAGGCGGGCATGGGTCTCGTTGGACTTTCTCTAGGCTTCTTCGTACTCGCGTGGGGTGCGGCCAATGCCTCGCCGGACCATTTGGTCAGTCCGGCGTGGCTGGTTGTGACGTACTTCCTCCACACGGTCGGCGAGCTGTGTATCTCGCCCATCGGCATGTCCGCCATCACGAAGCTGTCGCCGCAGAAACGAGTCGGTCAGATGATGGGCATCTGGTTCGTGGGTGCGGCACTCGGCAATCTCTTCGCCGGTCTCATTGGGGGACGATTGGAGAGTCTGTCGGCCAACGCGCTGTTCAGCACGGTGGCGATGATCATTGGGGGCGCGGGCATCGTGGCTCTGATTGTGGCGCCGCAGGTCAAGAAGCTACTCGGGCCGGCCAAGTGATGAGCTTCACGAGTGACCTTCGGTAGGAGACGTCAATGTCAGGGAGTGTGAAGACACTTCTAGGCCTGTTTGGCACGAGCAACTTTATGGTGCCGATCGTCCTCGACGACCTCTCCGAGGCAGACGCGCGCAAACGGTCCCGAGGCGACTCGGGACCGTCCATCGCGTGGACCATCGGGCACCTGATGCACTCTCGTGTTTGGGTGCTGAACTCGCTGGGCGTCGCGCGGGACAACCCGTATGAAGAGGCGTTCGGCAAGGGCGCGGCGACCGATGGGGCGGACTACCCAACATTGGTCGAGCTACACGCTCAGTGGGATTCGCTCGACGCCGAGTTGATGAACGCGCTCGCGGACGTGGAGGAGGGCACGCTCGACATGGTGCTTGAGGAGGAGGAGCACGCCGAACAGACGAAGCGCGACCAGGTGGTCTTTTTTGCTTGGCATGAGGGATACCATATGGGCATGATCGGCGCGATGCGGAAGGCGATGGGTTATCCTGGCCCCGCCGAGCGGATCATGGCCAAGCGGGCAGAGGGGTAGCGTACCGTTCCGCTCCAGAGAGCCCGGAGTCATTGTCATATGCGAATACCGCCGCCTTGCCAGAGCAGGTCAAAGAGGCCCGTTGTTGCGGCCCTGCTGGCTGCAGGCGCCATGGTTGGTTGTGTCGAGCCGGACGTCGAGTCACTCGCACACTCGATTATTCCCATGCCGGCGTCAGTCGAGTGGGTCCAGGTCGACACCTTCCACCTCTCTGATTCCATGCGGATCACGTTCGACGCGGGCGATGCGGCGGCGGAGTGGATTGGTGTGTTTTTTTCGACGTTGATCGGCAATGACGTCGCGGCCCGGCCGGTCGTCGCGGCTCGTTCGGACGCTCCTGCTTCGCAGACGATCTCGCTCACAAGGGAAGGCGCGAGTGGGTCGCTGGGTCCAGAGGGCTACGAACTTGATGTGACGGACTCGATGGTCACCGTGCGCGCGACGGACGCCGCCGGCCTCTTCTACGGTGTGCAGACGCTCCGGCAGATGTTGCCTCCCGCCGTCGAATACACGGGTGCCTTCCCGCGACCGCTGTTTGTGCCCGCCGGGCACATCAAGGACAGTCCTAGGTTCGCGTGGCGCGGTCTCATGCTCGATGTCGCAAGGCACTTCCTCGCCGTCGACGACGTGAAACGATTCGTCGACCTTGCCGCCCTCTACAAGATCAACCGCCTCCACCTGCACTTGTCCGACGACCAGGGCTGGCGGATCGAGATCCCCGGCTGGCCGAACCTCACCGCTCATGGTGGAAGCACCGAAGTAGGCGGAGGAGAAGGTGGGTATTACACGACCGAGCAGTACTCAGAGATCGTGGCGTATGCGCAGGCTCGCTTCATTACGGTCGTGCCTGAGATCGACATGCCCGGGCATACCAACGCCGCCCTCGCGTCGTACGCGGAACTCAACTGCGATCATGTCGCTCGGGATCTCTTCACAGGGACAGCGGTTGGCTTCAGTGCACTGTGTGTGGACAGTGAGGCCACCTACGCGTTCCTCGACGACGTGATTCGGGAGATCTCCGCACTGACACCGGGGCCGTACTTCCACGTGGGTGGAGATGAGGTGCAGAGGCTGACTGAAGAGGAATACGCAGCCTTCATAGGTCGAGTGCAGGCTATGGTTCAGCGTCACGGCAAACGTATGGTCGGGTGGGACGAGGTGGCTCTGGCCGACCTCCAACCCGGCTCCATGGTGCAGATCTGGCGGCCGAGCTGGCCAGTGCCTGGCGTCGAGGTCGACTCGGCACAGGCCGCAAGGTCCGCGGAGTTCGAGGCAGGTATACTTTTTGCCATTCAGTCTGGCGCGACGGTCATCCTGTCCCCGGCGAATCGGGTCTACTTGGACCTGAAGTACGACAGCTCGACCGTGTTGGGACTCACCTGGGCGGGCATCCCGAATGTACGCGACGCCTACGATTGGAAGGTGTCGGAGCTATACGGTTCGATCCCTGAGAAGGCGATCGCGGGCATCGAGGCCCCGCTCTGGTCCGAGACCGTCGCCACGGCGGAGGACTTCGAGTACATGGCGTTTCCGCGCCTTGTGGGTGTGGCGGAGTTGGGGTGGTCCTCAGAGGCGAACACGAACTGGGCCGAGTATCGACTACGACTTGGTGCCCAACTGGCCCGCTGGACGGCACTCGGCCTGAACTTCAACCGATCGGCATTGGTGCCGTGGTCGTGAGCGAGGGAGGTCAGATGGACACCCTCAGCTTCCCCGTGCCTCAGCCCGCGGTGGCGTTCTTGCCTTACGATGTACTTTTCGCGGCGTGTCTCACGCGCGCCGCCTTTTCCCCGACCGAGATCGTAAGCCTGGTTGAAATAGAGTCGGCCGAGTCCCGGCCGGAACGGAACTTGAGATCTCGATTTCGTTGGACCTGGGCGCCTCGACCACCTCGAGCTCTTCTTTCGTGGAGCGTGCGTATTGATCCTTGGCGAATTCGTAACCCTTCACGATCTCGACCTTGGGCACGACAGCACGATCGGCCGGGTCGGTGTACTTCGACGGAGTGACCGTCTTGCCTAGATCCCTCCTTCCCTGAGAGGTTTGGGTTCCCACCACCACCCCATCTTTCGCCAGTCCCGCCTTGTCGACACCGACTTCGCTTCGCTCTGGATATTCATGCTGACGTTCATCTGGATCGCGGCAGGAACGGTCGGGGGTACGGCCGTCCTGTGGATCGCGTGCAGCCGGCTGGAAGCGTCGACACATCGACTGGCCGAGCACTACGGGATCCCTGAGATGGTGAAGGGATCGGTGCTCATGGCGGTGGCGTCGAGCATGCCGGAACTCGCGGTCGCGCTGCTGGCTTTTCCTGTCCACAAGGACTTTGAGCTGGGGATGTCGGCCATCATCGGGTCCGCCATCTACAACATCTTGGTGATCCCCGCGTTTTCGGTGTACGCCGCGGGGAAACCGATCAAGGCGAACCGAGACCTGATCTATCGGGAGGCTCAGTTCTACCTGGTCTCCGTGGCCGCCATCATGGTCGTGCTCAGCCTGTCGGTCATCTACTTCGGAGGAGTTGAGACCCTTGATTCAGGTCGGCGTCTCTTTCACGGGGAGTTTACCCGTCTCCTCGCTCTGATTCCGATTCTTCTCTATGGGCTCTACCTCTTTATGCAGCTTCAAGAGGTGAAGAGTGCTCGTCACGTCACGCCCCGTAGGGAGGGCATTAACGCCTTAAAGGAATGGACCGTCCTCGTCGGGATGGTCGCGGTGATCCTCGTCGGCGTTGAGATGCTGCTGCGTTCGACCCTCCTGCTGGCGGACACGCTCCACACCCCCACGTTCCTGTGGGGCATGACAGTCGTGGCTGCGGCGACTTCTTTGCCCGATACCTTCCTTAGCGTGAAGTCATCCCGGCTCGGTCGTACGGATGCGAGCCTGTCCAATGTATTCGGCAGCAACGTCTTCGATCTGCTTGTCGCGGTGCCGGCGGCCGTGCTCGTGGCAGGGGCGCTCACTGTCAACTTTTCACAGATCGTGCCGATGATGACGTTCCTGGTTATCGCCACGATCGCGTTGCTCACCTTCATGCTGCGGGACCTGGAGCTGAAGCGCTCGGAAGCGCATGCGATGCTGGCGCTTTATGTCGTGTTCGGGGCTTGGATGGCGCTCGAGGCCTTCGGCGTTACCCACCTTCTCGCGCTCGGGTAGGCTACGCGATAGCGTGGCCGTCTCTTGACCCTCACGTTACGTGAGGGCGTATCGTGATCTGCATCGATCACCACGGCATTAGGGAATACATCATGACGAACGCGAATCAGGGCCAATACCGGGACGAGGCGCGTGAGCGCTGGGGCAGCACCGACGCCTACAAGCAGTCGTCGAAGCGGACGAAGGGCTACGGCGACGCGGACTGGAAGCGCATCAATAAAGAGCAGTCCGCTACCGAGGCGGCGTTCGCCGAAGCACTTGCCGCGGGTGAACCCGCTGACGGCGCACGGGCGACCGACCTGGCCGAGGAGGCTCGCCTTCACATTGACGGGAGCTTCTACCCCTGCAGTCACGCGATGCACTCTGGGCTCGCTGAGATGTACACTGCTGATGAGCGGTTCCGGGCGCACTATGAAGACCGCGCGGAGGGGCTAGCGGCCTACGTTGCCGAGGCAATCAAGGCCAACGCCTTGCGTAGGCTCGGCTGAATTTCGGACGGGGCGGACTACCAGCCGCCGCGTCCCCCCTTCGCCCGAGGAGCCCCCGCCTTCACGGCTCGCGCCGCGACAGCATCGAACCCTGCGCCCGCGGACCATCCGGTTAACCACACGCCGCGTAGCCTCGCCCCCTGCTGAAGCCGAGTCCCGCCGGAACCGCTCCACCTGCGATTCTGCCGCCAGTGCCGTGAGCGAGAACCTACCCCGGCGGTGAGTCCTCAGCCGTGCTACCTGAGATCACTTCGGGATCACATACT
>CALFPJ010000076.1 GCA_937919655.1 uncultured Gemmatimonadales bacterium | reverse complement strand
GTATACCAAGTTATTAACGAGAGTGACTAGTCCGATGACACCTACAGACAGTCCGTGGATGAGTGCGTACGCGGCCAAAACAAGGCTCGCCCACGGGAACCGATCGACTCTTCCGCGGCGTCCCGAAACGAGATCCCGACATGAGTCGTTCATAATCTGATCTTCGACCGTTTCGCAGAACGCTTGAGCCCTTTCAATTGATGGGGCCTGCCGCCTCCGCCTCACACTACCGGTCCTATGCCTCGTCTTCATCGACTATTCGTCGCCATCGCGCTCACGTCAGCGCTCTTCTCGCCCGCCGAGGCACACGCTCAAGCCCGTATCTCGGAGCAGGTGAGGACCCTCGAGACCTATCCATTCTCAGATCCCAATCCGATTCCGATCCTGGTGAAGGACACGCGGCTCTACCCGTACCACAGCATCGACGGGTATTCCCAGGAATCAACTCCTCAGGACTGGCGTGTGGTCGTCCTCGAGAACGACTACATCGAGGTGTTTGTTCTTCCCGATGTGGGCGGCAAGGTGTGGGGCGCAGTCGTGAAGGAGACAGGCCACGAATTCATCTATCGGAACGAGGTCATGAAGTTCCGGAACATTGCCCTCCGTGGACCGTGGACCTCCGGTGGCATCGAATTCAACTTCGGCGTGATTGGGCATACGCCGGCCACAGCGACGCCCGTCGACTACACGACTCGGGAGAATGCAGATGGCAGCGTGAGTGTGATCGTGGGGACGATGGACCTGCCGTCACGGACGCATTGGCGAGTGGAGGTCCGACTCCCCGCCGACAAGGCGTACTTCGAAACGAAAGTGCTCTGGTACAACCCGACGCCGCTGGCTCAGCCTTATTACAACTGGATGACCGCAGCCGCATTCGCTCAGGACGATCTCGTGATGTCGATCCCTGGGGACCAATACCTGAAGCACTCCGGTGAGGCACTGTCCTGGCCCATCGATTCACTCGGACGTGACCTCGCACCCTACGACAACAATCGATTCGAGGGGAATAAGTCGTATCACGTGGTGGGGGAGTTCAATGACTTCTTCGGGGGCTACTACGAGGCCGACGATTACGGCTTCGGACACTGGTCTCGATATGAGGAGATGCCCGGTCAAAAGCTCTGGCTGTGGGCTCTGTCGCGCGAAGGCGGGATCTGGGATGATCTCCTGACGGATACGGACGGGCAGTACGTCGAATACCAGGCTGGCCGGCTCCTCGTTCAGTACCAGCAGGGCGCCCATGTGAATCCGATTACCGAGGCTCAGTTTGACCCGATGTCGGCGTCTCAATGGACGGAGACATGGTTTCCTTTGGAAGGCACGGGCGGTCTTTCAGATGCGTCGAGGGATGGAGCGCTTTATGTGAGCCGTGAGGGCTCTCGTGCTGAGATCTCTCTGAACGCGTTCACCTCGGTGTCCGATACCGTGAAGATCTGGTCCGGAGGAGAGCTGATCGCGGCTGAGTTGGTCGAGCTCGGCCCACTCGGCTTGTTCGAGACGACGGTCCAAGTTCCGGAAGGGGCTGCCATCCAAGTCACGTTGCCGGCGTTGCGGCTGGACTACGACTCGGATCCTGCGGGCCGCGCCTTGTCCCGGCCGTTCGCGACGGATCCGAGCGCACTCCCCGCGATTCCCTTTGCCGACCAGGCAGCGTTTCAGGCCCGTGAGCTCATGAAAGGGCGACTCTACTCGCAGGCACGGGCACGTTTCGCCGAGGCACTCGCGGCCGAGCCCTGGCATAGAGAAGCTCGTCTAGGTGCAGCCGAGTTGGCCTACCGAAGCGGGCTCTACACGGATGCGCTCCCGCACGTGAATCGGGTACTTGAAGTCGATGCCTACGATGCCGAAGCCAACTTCCTGGCCGGCACGATCTATCGGGCGTTGGGTCAGACCGCGGATGCTCGCGACGCCTTCGGGTGGGCGACGCGCTCGACCGGTACTCGTTCCGCCGCGTATGCACAGCTTGCCGCCGTCATGTTGACGGAGCGGGACTACGAGGAAGCAGTTCGCTACGCGCAGTTGGCCATCGACTTCGACAGGTACAGTGTGTCTGCGTGGCGTGCTCTGGCTGTTCTAGGTCGAGTCACGGACAGCCCCTCGCTCGCCGAGGAAGCTCGCCGCGAGCTGCAGGGCTTGGATCCACTCGACCGATTCTCTTTAGCAGAACGATATCTAGACGAAATGTCCCCGATGACGGCGCGCCGCTTGGCCGGTGCCATGGGTGGAGAATTCCCCGCACAAACCCTGTTGGAGTTGGCCACGGTGTACCAGGACTTCGGCATGGGCGGCGCCGCTCTGACCCTCCTCGCGCTGCCGACCGAATGGGAGAAGGG
>CALFPJ010000075.1 GCA_937919655.1 uncultured Gemmatimonadales bacterium | reverse complement strand
GAGCGAACGACGGGCACGCCGGCCGCCCGCGCTTCGGCGATGAAGTAGTCCGGGACCGCCTGACCCTTGGTCACAAACACGACGGGCACGTCAAAAACGAACAGGTCTCGTAGCCTGATGCGAGCGTCTTCTTCGTCCATGGCGGACAAATACGACATCTCTGTCTCGCCGAAGACCCACATCCGCCCTCTGGGGGTACGCGCCGTGTGCCCCGCCAGGGCCAACCCAGGCGACGTGATGTCAGGGTCTGATGCTGTGCGGTCTAGAGGAACGTCTGCCGTGAGAACCTCAAGACTGAGGGTCTCGCGTTTCGCCTCTAGGATCTCGGCGATCCCGACGCTCTTCTTAGCGATCAGGGAGTCCTCGCAGGCGGCATCGCCGGGAAGCCACTCATATACCAACTACTCCGGGGCAGCATCGGAGAGCTTAGGAGCCTGGTGGTCCAGTCGACGACCACGCTGCTTCTTCAGCATCCGCCCAAGTCGCTCGACCACCCTGTCCAAAGCGGTGCGAAAGTCCGTCCCCTCTCCACCTCCAACGATCGGGGCGGTTCCGCTTATGTGCAGAATGACTTCGATGTTCTTGGCGTGTTTTTCTTCGAAATACACTACTTCGGCCGAGCTCATTAGAGGTTCGTACCGTTCGAGCTTCTCAATCTGCTCAGTAGTGCGCAGGAGCGCCTCGTCTGAAATTTTGCAGTGCCGGGTCGCGATCTGGACTCTCAAGAAAAACCTCCAGCTGTGGCCAATTGATGGACGGTCCTACTACGAATTTAGCCGGGGTCCGACCTCGCGACCACCCGCTCAAGAAAGGCCCCAATGGCCTCCGCTGAGGAGTCCCAAGAGTAGGATCCTGCGAAGCTACGAGCATGATCTCCAAGGCGGGCGCGCAACTCCGGATCGGTCACAATAACACGGATCGCTCCGGCCAGCGCTGCGACATCGCCGTGAGGGGTGAGAAGGCCAGTTTCGCCGTCCCGAACAGACTCCCTCAGTCCCGGTGAATCGCTAGACACGGATGGCGTCCCGCAGGCCGCCGCCTCCAAGTTCGAGATACCCCATCCCTCTTTGGGAGAGGTGAGTCCGTGCACCCAAGACGTGCGCAAGAGCTCGAGCTTGAGCGCGTCATCCACAAAGCCGAGAAACTCGACCTGGTCTACGATGTTGAGTTCGGTCGCGAGCCGTTCGAGGTCCGCCCTGGCGTCCCCCGCTCCCGCGACTCTGAACCTGACGACAAGACCGTCGCTCTTCAGGCGCGCCACCGCGCGCAAAAGGAGGTCCACCCGCTTGTACTTCTTCACCCGACCCAGGAACAGGAGTGTGGGATCTGCGGTTTTGGGGTGGTCAGGACTTGGCGCATAGGCTGTCAGGTCGATCCCATTCGGGATGACCTCGATCTCGGTCCGCAGTCCGCGTCTAAGAAGGTCCGCCTTGGTGCTTTCCGAGACCGCCACCGTGGGGACACCATGGAAGACCCTAGGAATGGGTCGCTCCAGAATCCATGTGGCCGCCGCCAACGGAAACGATGCTTCTAGGAATGCGGTCGCACCGAATAGGTGATGCACGAGTAATGCGACTGGCGTGCGGGTCCAGTGCGGCGTGAACAGAGGCACCTTGTTGACGTCTTCGACCACAACATCAAACGGACGATCGGCAAAATGGAAGGCAAAGTAGCGGGGGGCCGCGAGTGAGAACGTGTACCGACTCCCTGCCCTGTGCACGTCGATCCCGTCCAACTCCGTGCGAGCCGCACAATCACGGAAGCCTGACGAGAGCAGCGTAACCGAATGCCCCTTGCTGGCAAGACGCCCAAACGTCTGATGGAGGTGCTCTTCGGCTCCTCCCGCCTGAGGGTTTTCTCTGTCGAGCCAATTCACGACCAGGATGTTCATGCTAGACTGTTGCCGGCCGCAGGGGCGAAGTCCCGTGACGGACCGTCTGGCCTCACCCAGTCCGTCCTGAGAGTCCCTTGAAGAGGGCGTCGAGCACTCCGTTTACGAAGCGAGGTGAGTCCGGGCCGCCATAGGCCTCGGCCAAACGAATGGCCTCCTGGATGGAAACTTTGGGTGGCACGTCTTCCACGTAGAACAGCTCGACGGCCCCGATTCGAAGGACTGCCCGGTCCATGGACGACAGGCGCTCTAGCCGCCAGTTGTCCAGCGCGCCTTGCAGACGTCTGTCCACCTCCGCGCGGTGCTCGTCCATGAGTTGCAGGACTTCGCGGATGTAGGGGAGTCGCCGCTTTGCGATGTGCCTCGTCGCGGTCGTGTCCACAAGGGCATCTCGCAGGGTTCCTTCGCCGCCGCTTTCCCAGCGATAGTGAATCTGCAAGATCCACGCGCGAGCGCGCGAGCGATCGATTCGGTCCCTGGCGCTCATGGTCTCGTCGATCCTCACCTGATCTCCATTTTCCGAAAGGCCTGAATCATTTCGAGCGCCGCCATCGCACATTCGTAGCCTTTGTTGTCCTTGCCCTGCCCCGCACGTGCCAACGCCTGCGCGTGGTTGTCGGTGGTAAGGACGCCGAAGAGCACAGGCATGGCAGCTTCTCGAGCCACAGCGCCCAGGCCATTCGATGCTGCGGAACACACGTATTCGAAGTGCGGAGTTTCTCCGCGAATCACGCAGCCGAGCGCGATGATCGCTTCATGCCGCCCGAGCCGTACCCCATGGGCAGCCAGCTGGGGCAGCTCCCAGGCCCCTGCCACGCGGACGACCTCGATGTGGGTGTCGTCCGCACCGTGCTCAAGAAGGCATGCTCGCGCGCCCTCAAGAAGACGGTCCGTGACGTCAGAGTGGAAGCGGCTCACCAGGAGCGCGAAACGCCCCTCCGTCGCGTCAAAGCCTCCCCGCAACTCGGCGATAGGGGATCCCTCCGTACTCAAAGGAGGTGCCCCAGCTTGCTACGCTTCGTGTCGAGGTATTTCTCGTTGTGTTCCCCTGGCTGGATGCGTAACGGCTCGACTCCAGTGATCTCGATGTCATAACCGTCCAAGCCAACGATCTTGCGCGGGTTGTTGGTCATCAGTCGAATGGACGTCAGTCCCAGGTCCAGTAGGATCTGCGCCCCGATGCCATAGTCCCGAAGATCGGGTTTGAAGCCAAGCTTCTGATTTGCCTCGACCGTGTCGAGTCCCTGGTCTTGCAACTCGTACGCCCTGAGCTTGTTGGCGAGACCGATCCCTCGCCCCTCTTGGCGAAGGTAAATCACTGCCCCCTGGCCTTCTTCTTCAATCTGCTGAAGCGCCGCCGCGAGCTGTTCCCCGCAGTCACAACGCAGGGACCCGAAGACGTCGCCGGTCATACACTCGGAGTGCATGCGCACGAGCACATTGCCCTTCTTTTCAAGGTCACCCTTGATAAGTGCAATGTGTTCACGGTTGTCCATCACACTCTCGTACGCGATCACAGTGAAGTCACCGAAACGGGTGGGCATCTTCACGTTCGCGATGCGCTCGATGATGCGTGTCCGCGTGAGCCGATAGGCCACGAGTTGCGCCACGGTGATGAATTTTAGGTCGTACTCCTTCGCGAACTGTTCGAGCTTCGGGCGCCGGGCCATGGAGCCGTCGTCGTCCAGGATCTCACAAATAACGCCGACGGGGGAAAGCCCAGCCAGTCGGGCGAGGTCCACAGATGCTTCCGTCTGTCCAACGCGCCGCAAGACTCCACCCGGCTTCGAACGAAGTGGAAACATGTGCCCCGGTCTGCGAAGGTCGGTCGGCACGGTCTTGGGATCGGCAAGGACCGAGATCGTCTTGGCACGATCGTGTGCGCTGATCCCTGTGGTCACCCCGAAACGCTCGTGAGCGTCGACAGCGACCGTGAACGCAGTCCCGTGGGGATCGGTGTTCCGCTCCGTCATGGGGGGTAACTCGAGCCGGTCAGCGTCCTCTGGGGTGAGCGTAACGCAGATCAGACCGCGCCCGTGCTTCACCATAAAGTTCACGTGCTCAGGAGTCACCTTGTCGGCTGCCATGACAAGGTCGCCTTCGTTTTCGCGATCTTCGTCGTCGGCCACGATGATCATCCGACCTTGCCGGATCTCTTCAATGGCGTCTTCTACGCGGTCGAACTTCATGGCCTCTCTCTATGATCCGCGCGATTAGCGAGGATCTTTGCGACGTATTTACCGATCATGTCCCCTTCGATGTTGACGTGTTCACCCACTTCGAGGGTCCCGAGGTTGGTGTGTTCATGCGTGAAGGGAATCACTCCGATCCGGCATAACCCAGGCCCGGGGAGGTCACTCACGGTGAGGCTTACCCCATTGAGCGTGATGGATCCATGCTCTACGGTGACCCCGAGGACAGCTTCGGGGACAGCGAAGTCCATAAGCCAGAACTCGCCGTCCTGACGCGAAGACCTGAGCGTGCCGACACAGTCCACGTGTCCCTGCACAAGGTGACCGTCGATGCGCTCACCCAGTCGCATCGCCCGCTCCAGGTTTACGCCGCAGCCAGGCTTATAGGACGCGGCGATTGTGCGATCAAGGGTCGGGCCGATGACGTCCACAGAAAAAGTGTCCACGCCAACTGTGATCGCCGTCAGGCAGGCCCCGTCAACGGACACCGAATCTCCGACCTTCAGTGTCGGCGCGATGTCCTGAGCACGAATCACGAAGTTGCGTGTCGTCTGCATGTCTTCAATTTCGACGATTCTACCGACACACTCGACGATTCCTGTGAACATCAGTTCGCGTCTCGGTCGAGGACCATGAGGGTATCTCGTCCATGCAGTTCGGGGGGGAACGCCGGAGAGAAGTCTTGCCAAGTCAACGGACCCCCTCCGTCGGGGAAGGCCGGTACACCCTTCGCCCCGAGCGTCATGGGCGCAACGAACAGATAGAGGCGTTGCGCCAGTCGCTGGCGTAGAAGGTTGCCCGCCAGACGCGCGCCGCCTTCGCAAAGGATCGATTCGATGCCGATCTCTCCGGCAACCTGAAGGACGGCCCCGAGGTCCAGGGTTCCCTCCGACTCGGTTGCCACTGGATGCACATGTGCGCCGACCGCTTCGAGGCGCTCGATCGCACTTTCCGAGGTGTCTTGGCGAGTGAACACGTGAACAGGCACCGTTCCCGCGTCTTCGAGAAGCGCTGCGTCTGCCGGGAGTTCCGCCCGCGGGTCCAGGATGAGGCGGCGTACGGTAGTGCGCCCCGGAGGGACCATGCGCACCGTGAGGC
Source organism: uncultured Gemmatimonadales bacterium (assembly GCA_937919655.1). GTDB lineage: Bacteria > Gemmatimonadota > Gemmatimonadetes > Longimicrobiales > Gaopeijiaceae > CALFPJ01. The sequence goes on along the minus strand of CALFPJ010000075.1, from coordinate 38,728 downwards.
GCGGGTTGTCACTGCGGACCGTGCCGGCACCCACAAGTACACCCGCAAATCCCGAACGTAGTCGGTGAACTTCCCGTTCGGCCTCGAGCCCGGTGATGCGCGTATGTTGTCCTGGGGCGGCAGCGATCTTTGCGTCCATGCTCATGGAGAGCTTGATCGCCACGTAGGGCGTGTCGTGACCCCGGCTGTAAAAGAACGCCGGGTTCTCCGCCCGACCCACGGCGGAGTCCCAAACTGGCCCGATGACCGAAACCCCACCCTCCCGGAGGGTCTTGCTGCCGCCGCCCTCTGCCTCGCCTGGCTCGGACACTCCGTAGACGACGCGCCGCACGCCGCCTCGTAGGAGGGCCTCGGAGCACGCTGGTGTCTTGCCCTCGTGGTTGCACGGTTCGAGGCTGACGTAAGCCGTCGCGCCTTCCGCCTGTGAACGGGCAGCCTCGAGCGCCACGATCTCAGCGTGAGGCCCGCCAAACTCGCGATGGTATCCGTCTCCGACGACGCGGCCGTCACGGACGATGACGCAACCCACGAGCGGATTCGGATGCACTCGCCCCCATCCACGGCGAGCGAGTTTTCGCGCCCAATCGAGATGGGCGTGATCCTCACGGGTGAGTGAGTCGAGGTCCATGATCAGATCGTCAAGCGTGCAGAGAGGCTACCGAAGATCGATCCCTTGGAAACGTCAAAGGGTGCTCCTGTATACCCAGGAACCGATGAAAATCCCTCGGCCCAACCGGCTTCAAGTGAAAGTTGCAGCACGAGGAAGCTGAGCGAGGCGCCACCGAACATCAGCTTGCGACTCGCCTCGAGTTCGGAGGTCGAGGCCAATAGGCCTGCGGCGGCGTGAGTGATGAGGGTGGTGCTGGCCGAGTAGGCGTCCCACCCAATGCCCACGAGCAGGCCAACGGACAACAGGTCCTTCCCGACCGTCAGGCGATACGATGTAGTCGCGGGTTCTATCTCTACCTGCGCCCGATCCCCCAAGGTGGCATCGGCAAGGCGGACCCCACCCATAAGGTGCTTCTGCACGGACAGCGTGACGCCGGGAAGGGTGAATGATTCCCGGAGGATCCCGACCCGAGCGCCGAGTGACAGGCTTCCGAGCTTGCCGTCGAAGCCCTCAGCCGTCGGCAAAAACGTCGCGCTGGTTTGGCCGATGATGTCCAGGGACAAAAAGCCCCCAACTGTTGGCATGACCCTGAATCCGTCGAAGACCCCGACGGTGATGCTTCCGTGCCAGGTAGGTACAAAAATCTTCAAAACTCTGGCGGAGGCATTCCCCCTGTCGGTCAGGTCAGGCAGGCGGAGTTGTACCCCGCCCAGGCGCGTGCTCAGGGCGACTCGGGGCGTCCTCTCGAGGCGACGTCCCAAGGCAGACGTGGCCCCAGGTACGGGTGCCCCAAGGCTTGCTAAGAGGCCTAATTGTCCAAGGAGCGCTCGAGATGTGGCCGCGGCTTCGGCGCACCCCGAAGGACTCGAGCCAGAGTCCACACACCGTTGAACCAGCACGTCGATGCCCTGCGCTTCCGCTGGGCCCGAGACCAGCGCAAGTAGCAGAGGGACGCCGAGGAGAATGCCGCCAGTCCGCATTAGAGGTACGTCACACCCTCGCCTGCGGTGGTATGCCCAATCACATGAGACCCGACGCTCGCGTCCGAGGCAGCAGCACGCACCGCGTCGACACTCTCTTCGGGAAGTACAGCGATCATGCCGATGCCCATGTTGAACACACGGTCCATTTCACCCCGGGCCACGTTCCCACCGTCTTGAAGGGTCTGGAACGTCGCGGGCACCTTCCATGAGTTCCTGTCAACTGAGGCCCCCAAGCCCTTCGGTAGGATGCGCGGAAGGTTCCCGGGGATGCCCCCTCCGGTGATGTGGGCAAGACCGTGAATTGGCACTCCGGTTTCCAGGAGCGGCAGGATGATCGGGGCGTAACTGCGATGGACGGAGAGCATGACCTCTCCGACCGAGCGTGTCGTGCCTGGATATTCGTCGTCGACTCCAAGCCCGAGCACATCGAACACGATTCTGCGGGCCAGCGTGTACCCGTTGGTGTGGAGCCCTGACGACTCCAGACCCACAAGAACGTCCCCTTCCGAGATCGCGGACCCGTCAATGACACGGTCCCGATCCACGATGCCCACAATGAACCCAGCCAAGTCGTATTCGTCCGCGGCGTAGAAGTCCGGCATCTGAGCGGTCTCGCCGCCAAGGAGCGCGCAGGCGTTTTCCCGACACGCGATTGCGACGCCCCTGACCACCTCTGTCACGACGGCCTCGTCCATCTCACCAGCGGCGAGGTAGTCCAGAAAGAAAAGCGCGCGCGCGCCCTGTACCAAGATGTCATTCACGCAGTGGTTCACCAAACACTGCCCGACCGTGTCGTGGCGACGGGTCTCGAAGGCCAGCTTCAGCTTGGTCCCGACCCCGTCAGCGCTTGAGACAAGCACCGGCGTGCTCAGTCCACCGGGCACCTGGTATAGCCCTCCGAAAGCACCCACTTCCGAGAGCGTGAATCGGTCGCGCGTGGACGCCACCAAATCCTTGAGCGCGTTCTTGGCTCTCTCTGCGGCATCGAGGTCGACGCCCGCATCCCTGTATGTCAGTTGATCGGCCACGTTACACAGCCTCCAACTGGGTCTCGAAGGCGGTCATCGCGTGGAACTGGCGCAGGCGCCCGTCGATCTCTTCTCGAGTCAGGTCGACCAGGCGGTCAACGCTGAACCGCTCGACCGTGAAAGAGCCCATCACTGAGCCAAATACCATCGCACGCTGCAGAGAGGCCCGGTCGAGGTCTCCGGCCTGAGCGAGGGAGCCCATGAAGCCACCCGCAAAGGCGTCGCCGGCTCCCGTCGGGTCGAACACGGCCTCAAGCGGGAAGCCAGGCACGAAGAATTGCCAGCCGTCCGCAAATAGGATCGCACCATGTTCGCCCTTCTTAACGATGACGATTTCCGGGCCGCGCTCGCGGATCCAACGGGACGCCTTGAGGAGGTTGGGCTCGTCGGCGAGTTGGCGAGCCTCTTCGTCATTCACCAAGAGAATCTGGACGCGCTCCAGCAACGAGTTCAGTTCGGATCGCTTTCCCTCGATCCAATAATTCATGGTGTCGCAGGCGACCACTTCGGGTGACTCGACTTGGTCGAGGACATCGTGTTGCAGCGTGGGGTCGATGTTACCCAGAAAAACGTATTTCGAAGCCCGGAGCGCCTCAGGAATCACAGGATCGAAGTCGGCGAAGACGCCCAGTCGGGTCTCCAGCGTGTCTCGAGTGTTGAGGTCGAAGTGATACTTGCCTGCCCAAAAGAAGCTCTCTCCAGGCCGCTGCTCAATACCCGAAAGGTCTGCCCCTCGCTCCTTCAAAAATGCGAGTTTCTCGAGCGGATAGTCGTCGCCGACTACGCCGACCATCTGCACCGGGCTGAACAATGTTGCAGCTGAAGTGAAGTAAGTCGCGGACCCACCGATCACGCGTTCAGCCTTCGCGAACGGGGTCTCGACAGAGTCGAGGGCAACGCTACCTACGCACAAAATGGACATATCACTCAGGTGTGAAGTTCAAGGCTAGGCGTCGTCCACTGATGTCGGTTCAGTCGGACGATCGAGTCTGGCGGGTGCTGAGATACCGAGGACGATCAGTCCGTTCCGCAGGACGATCTGAACGGCCCGCGCGAGGATGAGTCTCGCTTGTCGCAGAGCGGGGTCATCTACCAAGACGGCGAGTTCAGGATTCCGACTTGGGTTGCCGGCATGATACCATGCGTTGGCGGCAGCCGCGGTCTGCTCCAGATAGTCACATAGCATGTGCGGAGAAGTGTTGTCCGCGGCTCGCTTGAGCGTCTCTGTAAAGTCGCCGAGCTGTTTGACTAGTTCTCGTTCCAGATCGTGGCCCAGCACGGAAAGGTCTGCGCCAACACCGGCGATCTGCTTAGGGTCGACGTCAGCCTTGGCGAAAATCGAGCACATACGGGCGTGAGCGTACTGCACCTTGAAGACCGGATTCTTGTCTGACTGATCAAGGGCTGCGTCGATGTCGAACAACATGTGCGCGTCTGGTCTGCGCATCTGGAAGAAGTAGCGAGTCACGTCGACCCCGACTTCCTCGGAAAGCTCGCGAAGCGTCATACCGGACCCGGAGCGCTTCGAAAATTTTACCTCGACCCCGTCCCTCTCCACGCGCACCATCTGGTGGAGTACGTATTGAGGAAAACCCTCAGGCAGTCCGAGTGCTCGAACGCCGCTATGCACGCGGTCTACCGTGCCGTGATGGTCTGCGCCCTGGACGTTGATGACCCGGTGGAAGCCACGTTCCCATTTGTGCTTGTGGTAGGCCACGTCCGGTACGAAGTAGGTGGGAAGGCCGTTGGACCGAATCATGACCCGGTCTTTTTGGTCTCCGAATTTCGTGGTCTTGAGCCAAGTCGCACCATCGTGCTCGTAGACCAGACCGGTCTCTTTGAGTGCCGCGATCGTGGCATCGACCTTGCCCTCCGTGTAGAGCCCCGACTCGAGGTAATATTCGTCGAAAATGACCCGGAAGTCCGACAGGTCGCGGTCCTGCTCTTGTCTAATGATCTGGACCGCGAACAGGCGGATCTCGTCCATCGCCTCCGGGGACGCGTCCTCTACGAATCGGGTCCCGAACGATTCGGCGAGCGCCGCGCCGATATCCCGGACATAACCGCCGTGATAGCCGCCTTCCGGAATTTCCGCCTCATGGCCGAGGTGCTCCAGATAACGCGCGCGGACGCTCTCGGCGAGCCGCTCTATCTGCAGTCCGCCGTCGTTGTAGTAGTACTCCCGGTGCACACGCCACCCGGTCCACGTAAGGAGCGCGGCGATCGCGTCGCCTAGCGCCGCCTGACGGGCATGTCCGAGATGCAGCGGGCCCGTCGGATTCGCCGAAACGAATTCGACCATGACGGACCTGCTTGCCCCCTGTTCCGACCGCCCAAAGCCCAGGTCGGCTGCGAGGATATCCGTCAGCACCGAAGCAACCGCGCCGGAAGAAAGTCGAAAATTTAGAAATCCCGGCCCTGCGATTTCAACGGTGTCGACGCCCATCGCGGCCAAGTCGAGACGCTGAACGATCTCTTCCGCGATCTGCCGGGGCGCGCGCTTCAGCACACCGGCGAGCGTGAGCGCAACGTTGCAGGCCACGTCACCATGCGTGGGATCGCGCGGGCGCTCCAACTGGATCACGGCCTCGGCGGCTCCTAGGTCACTAAGTGCAGCCGCCAGACCTGCCTGGATCGTCTCGTGCGTCATCGTTCAGTCGCTCGAAGTCGATGTCGTCGGCTTGGGGGACTTTGGGGACTTGGGCGATGCGTCTTTAGACCCGGAGTCGCTTGATCCGCTACTCGAACTGCTGCTGGACTCCGTTCCGGAGGCCGTGGCAGCATCCGCCGAGGCTTTCTTCTTATAGTCGTCGGAACGAGAGTCGGTGATATAGAAACCGTCGCCCTTGAACAAGAAGCCCGCTCCACCCGATATCTGCCGTTCAGCCGCAAGGCCACATTCGGGACAATTGGTTCCGGGTTCGTCGGACATCCGCTGGAATAGATCGAAGCGGTGCCCTTTCGGGCAGAGATAGTCGTACGTGGGCATGGAGCGACCGGGCGGAATAGGGCGTACTTGGAGCCAAAAAACTAACGTTGGCAGGGTTGTCTGTCAGTGCGGCCCTGGCGATCAGGCGTCGTAGGTACCCCAGCTGTCCCGAAGCACGTCGCTGATTTCACCGAGCGTGACGCCTGTCTTGACCGCTTCAATGATCGGGGGCATCAGATTGGCGTCCGCGACTGCGGCGCTGGTCACCTGTCCCAGGCGCGCCCGAACCTCGCCGTCATCCCTGGCGGCTCGTTCCGCTCGGAGCCGCTGGACCTGTCCCTGCTCGAGGCTCCCATAGTCGGGCTGCCCGATCCGCGGGATTCCTTCGTCTTCGGCATGCTGGTTGACCCCGACCACCGGCCGGGTGCCCGCCTCGATATCCATCTGGAAACGATACGCCGCCTGGTGGATTTCTTCCTGCATGAAGTCGATGGCCTGTGAGGCACCCCCTAGCGCATCGATCTTTTCGAGATACTCGATCGCTACACGCTCGATCTCATCGGTAAGTGCCTCGACGTAGTGAGAACCGCCGAGTGGGTCAGCCGTGCGGGTGACGCCCGACTCGGATGCGATGATCTGTTGGGTTCGCAGCGCCAGCTTGGCTGAAGACTCGGTCGGCAGTGCCAGGGCTTCGTCGTAGCCATTCGTGTGCAGGGACTGCGTACCGCCCAACGCGGCGGCCAACGCCTGAATCGTGACCCGAACGACGTTGTTCAGCGGCTGCTGCGCCGTGAGGGTCGAGCCGCCGGTCTGGGTGTGAAAACGGAGGCGGCACGATGCATCGGACGCCTGGAACCGGTCTTTCAGCAGCGTGGCCCACAGGCGGCGGGCCGCCCTGAACTTGGCCACTTCTTCGAGCAGATCGTTGTGGGCCGCAAAGAAGAACGAGAGCCTTGGCGCAAAGGCTTCAATGTCGAGGCCCGCGGCGCGGGCGCGCGCTACGTACTCGAGCCCATTCGCGAACGTGAAGGCAACCTCCTGCGGCGCCGTGGAGCCCGCCTCGCGGATGTGGTAGCCCGAGATGGATATCGAATTCCACTTGGGGATTTCCCGAGAGCAGAACGCGATGATGTCGGACACGAGCCGGAGTGAAGGGTCGACCGGGTAGATGTAGGTCCCCCGGGCGATGTATTCTTTGAGCACGTCGTTCTGGACGGTTCCAGACAACGCGCTACGCGAAACGCCCTGCTCGTCCCCAAGGGCAACATAAAACGCGAGCAGGATGGCTGCGGTCGAGTTGATGGTCATGGACGTCGACACTTCGTCCAATCGAATCTGCGCGAACAGCTGCCTCATGTCCGCGAGCGAATCGATGGCTACACCCACACGCCCGACTTCGCCGTTTGCCATCACCGCGTCCGAATCGTACCCCATTTGGGTGGGCAGATCGAATGCCACCGAAAGGCCGGTTTGGCCCTGGTCGAGGAGGTAGCGAAAACGCTGATTCGTCTCTTCGGCGGTACCGAAACCTGCGTACTGTCGCATGGTCCACACCCGCCCCCGATACATGTCGGGGTATACACCGCGGGTGTAAGGAAACGTGCCAGGAGATCCAGGTGCCTCGGCAGCTCCGTATACACGATCGACGGGAAGCCCACTATCTGTGGTCACTTTCCGCGGCTTGCGACCTTCGCTCATGGCTTACTCCGCTCCCTCTTCGTCGAGGGCGACGAATTCGACCAAGAGTTGGTCCTTCTCGACGGTGTCGCCCGCAGTCACGTGGATCGCATGGACCCGACCGGGACCCGCCGCCTTCAACTCGTTCTCCATCTTCATCGCCTCAACGATCGCGATGCCCTGCCCCGCCTCAACCACATCACCGACTTCGACCTCTACCTTAACCACAAGGCCCGGCATGGGTGCCTTGAGAGGACGCGGCCCAATTGGACCGGAACTGCCTCCCGTCATCTCCCGAATGGTGCGCGCCCGTTCGTCTAATACTTCAGCCTCAAAACGGCGCCCCCTTGAGTGGAGACTCCATCGCCCGCTGCCTGTGCCGCGAGCCACGATGCGATGCGAGACATGGTCGACCAGGAGGTTGCTTACCGCCGTGCCGTCGACGTGGGCGAGGTCGACCTCGACGACATCGCCGTCGAGCTTCACTCCATCCGGACCGAGCTCCACGACGAAGGTCCGCTCTCCCACCGCGACGTAATAGATCACGAGGAGGCCTCGACGCGCTCCAGCACCGCGACGGTCTCGATGTGAGCGGTTTGCGGGAAAAGGTCGAAGGCCTTCAACGCCACAATCTGATACGACGATCCCAACCGCCCGATATCTCTGGCGAGGGTCGCCGGGTCACAGCTGACATAGATGATCTTCTGGGGTGGGTCAGCGAGAACAATGTCAGGTACCGCGACATCCAGCCCCGTACGCGGGGGGTTCACGATCAGGACGTCGGCGGGAAGGTGGTCGCTGAGCAAATCTTCAACCCTACCCTTCACCACTATCAGGTCCTCGGGGGCCTCGTAACGCGCGGCACTGCACGCGTCCAAATCCAACTCGATGCCCACCACATGGGCCCCGGCCCGCGCTAACGGCCTCGCATAAGCCCCAACCCCGCAGTAGGCGTCCACGACCAGCCCCGCGTCTCGGGCGCTCTCGAGAACGAAGTCCCGCAGCGCTTCCGCCAACGGCTGATTTACCTGCAAGAACGCACCGGCGGTGAGAGGAAAGGTCTCCCCTCCCCACACCTCGAGCGCCTGTTCACCGTGGACACGGACGGCTTGTTTCCCTCCTGACGGCTTGTGCCATATGCTTTGGAGCTTCGGCACCGCCTCTGCTAGGGGCTTCGCCGACCATCCCTCTTCGCCGCCTTCCACAACCAAGATGACACCCGCGCTGGTGTTGCGGAGGATGAGTCGAAGGCGACCGCCGCCGGGCAGGAGGCGGCCACCGCCGCCCCAACCCAAGCGGAGAGCCTTCCAGGCCTCTCGCACCGCGGGCTCTGGCAACTGACACTGCCCCTCGACGTCGATGACGTGGGCCGGTCGGTCGAGTGCGTGGAAGCCAGCAACGACTCGACCCGCCCGTAGCCGACGGAATGTGTATGCGACACGGTTCCGGTAGCCGATGGTGGCGGGAGAGGCGACGACCTCTGGAGCCTCAACATCAATGCGGCCGATACGCTTCAGGGCGTCCGCAATGAAACGTCCTTTCCAATGCAGTTGCTCAGCAGCGGAAATATGCTGGAACGAGCAGCCGCCGCACTCGTCGAACAGCTTGCATGGTGGCTGAACCCGGGTCGGCGATGGCTCGAGAATCTCCTCGACCGTCGCGGTCCCCCAGCGGGCCTTCATTTTGACCAGGCGGACGCGGACATGATCGCCCGGGGCGGTTCTGGGTACGAACACGACGCGCCCGTCCGCGAGATCGGCTACGCCGGCCCCTTCGGACGAAAGCGCGCGAATGTGTACGTCGACGAGGGTCGTGTGGGGTGTTTGTTCAGTCAAGAAATTCCCTTGCGCCATGGCCATCCGGCGGCGCGCCAGGAGGACATTTCCACCTGTGCGCTAGCGCCAATGCGTGGTATGCGGTGCCTCAGTCGGTCCTCGTCTTCAAGAAGCGCAGCGGCGAGCGCAGCGGCCCGCAGCGCTTCTTCCGAAGTGTCCGATTCGAGAAGCTCCGTGTGTTCGTCCAGATATCGAATCGAAAACGTCCCCGCCCGGAAGTCGGGCTCGTCCATCACGCGTCGATGGAAGGAGGCGCTTGTCTCGATACCCGTGATGACAAGTTCATCGAGTGCGCGCGCCATGCGTGCGATCGCGATCTCGCGACTCGCTCCGTGAACGATGAGTTTTGCCAGGAGTGGGTCGTAGTGCAGAGAAACCTCGAATCCTTCGTGGATGCCGCCGTCCCAGCGCACCCCCGCTCCAGACGGAATCTCCAACCTCGTGACCACGCCGGTGGAGGGTAAGAACCCCGACAATGGGTCTTCCGAGGTGATACGGCACTCGATCGCGTGCCCCGACATCACCACATCGGCCTGCGTGAAGTCGAGGGCTTCGCCGGACGCCACCCGCAATTGCCAGTCGACCAAGTCGATACCGGTCACGAGTTCTGTCACGGGGTGCTCGACCTGAATACGGGTATTCATCTCTAGAAAGAAGAAGTCCCCGTTTTGGTATAGAAACTCCACGGTGCCAGCCCCACGGTAGGCTACCGCCTGCGCCGCGCGGACGGCCGCCTCGCCCATCGCCGCACGTTCTTCCTGCGTGATGGCGGGCGAGGGAGCTTCTTCCACGAGCTTCTGGTGTCGACGTTGAATGGAGCACTCGCGCTCCCCGAGGTGGACCACGTTCCCGTGGGCGTCCCCGAGCACCTGGATCTCTACGTGCCGTGGCGAGTCGAGATAACGCTCTAGGTAAACGGCGTCGTCTCCGAACGCAGCGAGGGCTTCCCGCTGAGCCGCGTCAAAGGCACGAGGGAGATCTTCTTCCCGCTCCACCACCCGCATCCCCCTGCCCCCGCCGCCAGCCGACGCCTTCAAGAGCACCGGGTAGCCGACGTCGCGAGCCGCGACCACCGCCGCTTCGGGGTCAGCGACCGATTCCGTCAGTCCGGGTACGATCGGCACACCCGCTGCCGCCATGCGCCGCCGAGCCTCGGTTTTGTCCCCCATGGCGGTGATCGTTTCTGACCTGGGCCCGACAAAGATCAGTCCCGCGTCTTCGACCGCTTGTGCGAAGAGCGCTCGCTCAGCCAGGAATCCATAACCCGGGTGGATTGCGTCCGCCTTTGCCCGCTTGGCGACCTCGATGAGGCGCTCTGCGACCAGGTAACTCTCGGCCGACGGAGCCGGCCCAATCGCATAGGCCTCGTCCGCCGCGAGGACATGGGGCGCCAGCCGGTCCGGCTCTGAGTAGACCGCGATCGTTCGTATTCCGCGCTCGCGAGCAGCGCGCACGATGCGTACCGCGATCTCACCGCGATTGGCGACGAGTAGGGACCGGATCAAACAAATACTCGGGGCACAAGGACTAGGACGTGGCGCCCCGAAGGTAAGGCGCGGGCGTTGTACGAAGAAGGGGGGGACCAACCGCAGAAGTGGTTGCTCCGCCCATTTTTAGCCCTTTAGTGGCTAGGTGAGGTCAGTTGCTTTGCCGCCCAGCCACATTGATCTCGCGGCCCTGTCGCATGATGGTGAGCGTGATCTCCTCGCCGTCTGAGTAGCTACCAAGAATGCGGTTTACTCGTGCCGCGTCGGTCGCGGATCGGTCACCGATCTTGAGAATCACATCTCCGGCTTCGAGGCCAAGCGTCGAATCTTCATCGACGTCCGTAACTAGGACGCCTTCGGCCGTGCCGAAATAAGACTCGAGCCCGGGCTTCATCTCCATAAGCTCGAGCCCGTGGGTCGGGCCCCAGTGGAGCGACATGAGGTTCGCTGCCCCGTCCCGATCACGCACCGTGCACGAGGACGTTTCATCTCCGCCGAAGAGCCGCATGGGGCCTTCAGGGGCGACGACGTGCACAGGGGGGGGCTTTCGCTTAGGCGCTCCTGAAACTCATAGAGGACATCCTCTGCATCATCGTCCATCGAGTATCGCTACGTATGCAGCCTGTCTCCCAAATCGCGCATTCTGTCGCCGAGGATCTCAAGATCCGCTCCGGGGGTCGCCCGCAGGGTGAACGTATTGCCCCATGTCGGCAAATCATCTGCAGTGACCACCGCGGAATGGGCGTCACCATCTCTCAGGTACTCGACTTCGACCTCTTGGCCGGGCTCCAGCCCCCTGGAGATCGCTAGGAGGCGCTGTATTGGAAGGGATACGTCGAGATCGAAGTCGTCTTCTGCCTGGCAAGACACTGCGTTCAGCAGCGACTTACCATCGACCGACGTGATGACGTCTCCTACCTCCAGTCCCGCCCCTGCAGCGGGCCCGTCTTCCATAAGATCTGTAACCCGCGCGCCGCGGGCGTCGTGACGGGCGCTCTGGCCGACGTCCACGGAAACCCCAATCCGGGGCCGTGATTCGGAGAATGGGGCGAACGCGCGAGCGAAGCTCTGTACGTTCGGGCTGCGGAAACACACGCAGTTTTCGATTGCGTTGCCATCGCCGTCGACGCATCGGCACGCTTCGGCATCCTGGGCCGAAAGCGGCTGCGTGGTCAGGACGAGGGCGAGCGACAGAGGAGCCAACAGGGTCCATCGTGCGCTCGGGCGGGCCTTCTTCATGAGATCATCCCTCCAAGGAGTTCTCGGGCAGCACGGGTGGGCGACGCCGTGTCGCCCTGTTCTCCCGGTACGATGCTGGGTTGAGCTCGGAGGGTTGTCCCCGAAAGCCTGCAGACCCCGCTTCAACTGCCTTCTCGCGTTACAGCGGGATGTTGCCGTGCTTACGGGTCGGGTTCTCGTCACGCTTATTGCGAAGCATATCGAGCGCATTGATCAAACTGGGGCGGGTCTGCCTGGGGTCGATCACGTCGTCGACATAGCCGCGAGCGGCTGCGATGTAGGGATGCGCGAACTTCTCCCGGTATTCCTCGATACGCGCGTCTGTCGCGGCCTGTGGGTCTTCGGAGGCAGCGATCTCTTTGCGAAAGAGGACCTCCACGGCGCCTTTGGGCCCCATTACTGCAATTTCGGCCTGAGGCCAGGCCAAATTGATATCTCCGCGGATGTGCTTGGAGTTCATGACGTCGTAGGCCCCACCGTACGCCTTTCGTGTGATCACGGTCACCTTCGGCACGGTAGCCTCGGCGAACGCGTATAGCAGTTTGGCTCCGTGCCTGATGATGCCACCGTGTTCTTGGGCGACGCCGGGCAGAAAGCCAGGTACGTCCTCGAACACGACAATCGGGATGTTGAACGCGTCGCAGAAGCGAACGAAGCGCGCGCCTTTGTCCGAGGAGTCGATGTCGAGGACACCCGCCAGAACTGAGGGTTGGTTGGCAACGAGTCCCACGGAATGACCGCCTAGTCGAGCGAATCCCACGAGGATGTTGGCCGCGAATTGCTCGTGCACTTCATAGAAAGTCCCGTGGTCGACAACCCGAGTAATCACATCGCGCATGTCATACGGACGATTCGAGTTATCTGGTACTACCTCAAGTAGTTTCTCGTCCTGGCGGTCGTGTGGGTCAGATCCATCCAGCTGGGCGGGGACCTCCGTGTTGTTCTGCGGGAGGTAACGGACGAGTTCACGCACAGAGGCGAGGCATTCCGGCTCCGAGTCACAGGCGAAGTGAGCGACCCCGGAGGTCGACGCGTGGACATCTGCCCCGCCGAGCCCCTCCATATCGATGTCTTCGTGTGTGACGGTCTTCACGACATTGGGGCCGGTCACGAACATGTAGCTCGTCCCGCGCACCATGTAGATGAAGTCGGTGATGGCCGGCGAGTACACGGCCCCGCCCGCACAGGGCCCCAGAACGACGCTGATTTGCGGGATCACCCCTGAGGCGAGTGTATTTCTCAAAAAGATGTCCGCATAGCCACCCAGGGACACCACGCCCTCTTGGATGCGGGCGCCGCCAGAATCGTTCAGGCCAATGATCGGCGCGCCGTTCTTCAGTGCCATGTCCTGCACCTTCACGATCTTCTCGGCGTGGGTCTCTGAGAGCGAGCCGCCGAAAACGGTGAAGTCCTGGCTAAAGACGTAGACCAACCGTCCATGCACGGTGCCGTAGCCCGTCACGACGCCGTCGCCGAGGATCTTGTTGTCTTCAAGCCCAAAGTCCGTCGACCTATGGGTCACGAAGCGATCTAACTCGACGAAGGACCCTTCGTCCAACAACAAGTCGAGCCGCTCTCGGGCTGAGAGCTTGCCTCTTTTGTGCTGGGCTTCTAAGCGCTCCGCGCCGCCACCCTGTTCTGCGATTCGTTTGAGTTCATCGAGCCGCGCGAGTTTCTCGTGAATGGACATGCTGTGCCCTTAGCCGATCGGGACGAGGTTACGGTTGTCGATATAGACGACCTCGGTCCGGCGCACCACCCGGCCGCCGATGACGGAAAGTACGCCGGTGGCGCCCTCGATGTCCCGCAAACGCTCAATGCTGCTGCGCACTGCGTTTGGCGACGATGGACCGGAGCGAAGCGCCTCAAGGAGCAATACCGCCGCATCATACCCCACAGCGGGAACCCGGCTCACGAGACTGCGCTGAAAATACCGCTCGTACGCCTGGCGGAACCGAACCTCGCCCGGGGAACCGGTCTCTCGCCCCACCGGCGCGGTCGCCACGACGCCAGTCGTGTGGCGAGTGTCCACAGTTCGTAGCACCTGCGGGTCTGTCCAGGCCGACGTTCCGAGGACGGCGATCGCCAGCGTGTCGAGCGCGAAATGGGTGAGCTGCGGTGCCACGTACTCGACGTCCTCGCGCGGGATTGGAAGAAAGACCGCCACAGGCTCCAGCAGTTCGACGTGCAGGGTATCGTCTTCGCCGAGGAGCAGTGATGCGATTTCTGCCCGCCTGAGTGCGTCACGGGCACCGATGATCTGGTCTTCGAAGAAGGTTGCGCCCTCCGGATAGGAGAACCTGCCGACGACCGGCACGCCGAGGGCATCCATCGCCGTCGCGAACGCGTCCGCTTCTTCCGCGGACTCCGGGGCCTCTGAGTGTATGATCGCCACCCGGAGGTAGCCCCTGTCCGTCGCGTAGCGCGCCATAGAGGCCGCCGCGAGCGGGTCTGGCCCTTCTAGTGAGTAAACCCCGTCTCCAGCTCGAGAGGCGCTACGAGCGGTAGGCGATATCAACGGCAGTCCGCCCCTTCGCACCCGGCCAGCCGCCTGTAGGGCGTCGTCTTCAAGGAAGCCGATCACGCCAGAGACTGACTGACTCTCGAGATTGGACACGATGGACGCAGCCAAGTCGGCCGTGCCTTCGTCGTCACGTTCGAGCACGGTCACACGGAATCGGTCTCCTAATGCCGTTGCTGCTGCGACCTCGACGCCCTCGGCGACGAACGCGGCAAAGTCGGAAAGTGCTGGTGATCCACCGGTGGGGAGCACGGTGGCGATATTCAGGTTTGTGATGCGGCGCTGCCCGCCGGGCAATTGGCCGCGGCGAAGGCCTTCCGCGACTGCCGAATCCGGCCCGGTAGCACCCAACGCGAGGGCTCGCTCCGCAAAACGGGTCGCCGCTTCTTCGTCGCCCGCCTCAAGCGCCAGAACACCAGCCCGGACCTCGAGCACCCAACGCAACGGAGCATTCGCGGGGGCCTCCGCGAGGACCGAAATCAGCGCCGCGCCTTCGAGTCCCGCGGCGGCTTCACGAATGAGTCGCTCGCCGCGTAGGAGATCACTCCGAGGGCTGGTCTCAGGAATCCGTAACAGTCGGTCGATTCTGGACGCGCCATCCGCCACGAACGCCTCGGCCTGCAAGAGTCGGACGCTCCCGATTCTGTCGTCCCCGGCGTCGAGGAGTTCGATATACCGCTGGGCGGCTCTATCTGCCGCCTGGGCGTCCCCGCTGTCGCGAAGGGCCGATGCCTGTAACAGAAGTGCCCTACCCGAGACCCTCGACTCAGGAAATTGATCGATGATCTCAGCGCTCAACGTGAGCGACGCCTGTAGGTCGCCACCGTCGAAGGATGCTTGGGCCCGCCCAAAAAGGTCCGCTGCGCGGGCTTCCCTACCCGACGAGATCGGCTGGTCCAAGAGCACAGGGTGGTTTGCCCCAAGCTCAGCCGGCACCGCCGTGGTGGCCGGGCCCGCGAGCGAGCATCCGGCCACCAACAGCAGCACCATCCATACGAAGCGCCCGGACACGGTGAGCGTCCGGGCGCTCCAGAGGTCGCATTTCATGGCAACAAGTTGAGCCAAAGCTTCCTCATGGTCACGCCATTACTCCTTCTCTTCGGCTGCTTCCTCCTCAGCCTCAGGAGCCTCATCCGCTACCGCTTCGGCCTCGGGCGCAGCTTCTGCTTCACGAGCCTCGTCCGCTACCGCCTCGGCCTCGGGCGCAGCTTCGGCTTCAGGAGTCTCGTCCGCTACCGCTTCGGCCTCGGGCGCAGCTTCGGCTTCAGCTTGAGCTTCAGCCAGTGCCGCGTCTGCCGCTGATTCCAGAACCACCGCAGCAGCAGGTGCCTCGGCGACCTCGGCCTTCTCTTCCGGCTTCGGAGCCCTTGCCCTCGTCGAGAATCCGTCCTCGTCGTCTGGGCCGCCCTCGGCCTCCGCCTTGGCCGCGATCGCGGCTTCGGCGGCACGGCGAGCCGCTTCGATCTCTTCCTGCGGCTTCCGCTCAGGCGTCTCGGTCACCTCAAGGACGATCCGGCGGTTGGCCGCGTCCGACTCGATGACTCGTAGGCTTACAGAGTCTCCCGAGCCGTAGTACTCCTCGAGCTTCTCAGCGTCTTCGATTCCGGTGCCCGACACAGGCACGAAGCCTTCTACATCGTCGCCAAGATCGACGACCACACCCTTTTCCTGTACCCGCGAAACGTGTCCGTCCAACTCGACACCTGGGGCCAGGCGCTCTGAGATTTCCGGCCACGGATCTTCCTGAACCTGCTTCACGCCCAGAGAAATCCGCTTGTTCTCCGCATCCACATCGAGAACGACCACCTGAAGTTCCTGCCCCTTCTGAACTACTTCTGAGGGGTGTTCGACACGCTTGGTCCAGCTCATGTCAGAGACGTGGACAAGCCCGTCAATTCCGGGCTCGATCTCAACGAAGGCACCGAACGAGGTCAGGTTGCGGACCGTTCCATCGAGTATGGTACCCGTCGGGTACTTCACCGGCAGCGCGAGCCACGGATCTTCCTCGATCTGCTTCATGCCGAGAGAGATCTTCTCGTCGTTCGGATCAACCTTGAGGACCACGGCTTCGATCTCTTCACCGATCGACACGACCTTGGAGGGGTGTCGGACGTTGCGCGTCCACGACATCTCCGAAATGTGGACCAGGCCCTCGACACCCTTCTCGAGTTCGACGAAAGCACCATAGTTGGTGATCGAGACCACCTTCCCGCGAACACGTGAACCGACCGGGTACTTCTTGTCGATGTCCGTCCAGGGGTAAGGCAGGAGCTGTTTGAGTCCCAGCGAAATGCGCTCGCGGTTCCAATCGATATCGAGAACCTTCACGTCGATCGCCGTACCAATGTCTACGACCTCTGAAGGATGCCCGACGCGGCCCCATGACATGTCCGTGATGTGGAGCAGTCCGTCCAGCCCACCGAGGTCGATGAAGGCACCGAAGTCGGTGATGTTCTTGACCTGGCCTTCGCGCACCTGGCCGACCAAGAGCTCCTTCACGAGCGTCTCGCGCTTCGTCTCGCGCTCGGCCTCGAGAATCACACGACGCGAAACGACGATGTTCCGGCGACGCTTGTTGAGCTTGATGATCTTGAACTTGTAGACCTCGCCGATGAGGTCCTCGATGTTCGGAACGCGGCGTAGCGCGATCTGCGAACCCGGCAGGAATGCGTCGACCCCCATGAGGTCGACGGTGACGCCGCCTTTGATCTTGCGAACGAGCGTTCCCTTGACCGGCCGGTCGGCGTCGTGCGCCTCGCGGATCTTCTCCCAAACCCTGAGGAAGTCGGCCTTCTTCTTGGAAAGAACGACGACACCGTCATCGTCCTCGAGGCTCTCGAGCAGGACCTCGACTTCGTCGCCAACTTCCGGCGCATCCTTGAACTCGTCGAGCGCGACCGACCCCTCGCTCTTGAAACCGAACTCGAGAATCACGACGGAGTCCGTAACCTGAAGGACACGCGCGTTGACGATCTCCCCTTCACGGAACTCCTGGAAGTCAGCGCTGAACTCATTCAGTAGGGCGCTGAACTCTTCCTTGGAGGTCGAAAGCGGCTCTTCGCCGTAAGGATCGTTGAAGAGGAGCGGATCGATTCCGGAGGCAGCAAAGGCGGCGGCTTCCGCAGCGACCTTCGCGGCAGCAGCTTCTGCCTTTTCTGCGGCTTCGTCGGCAGCCAGTTCTTCGGCGGTCATTGTGATGACTTCGCCGGTCAGAGCGTCTACGATGACTTCAGTGCCCTCAGGGAGCTCGTCGGTCTCGTCGACTTCGGGGGTTGGGTTCTCAGTCATAATGTTCCTGCGGCCACTCGCATATGGATCGCGGCGGGCGCTTGACCGGGCTCGGGGGACGAGCGCGGGTTGATGTGAGTGAACGTCCGAGAGTCGGACAAGTCGATAGCCAAAAAAGCTAGATGGAGCCTACGGTGTCGTCAACCGATAGACGAGGCTGATAATCTCTTCGACCTGGTGGTCAAAGTCGAGGCGCGTGGTGTCGATTTCGTGCGCGTCCGCGGCCCTGCGCAACGGTGACAGCTCCCTCTCAGAGTCCCTCCTGTCGCGGGCCTCAATGGCCTGAACCTGCCGTTCGAGCTCCTCGACGTCACCCTCTATGGCTCCCTGTTCACGCATGCGTCGGCGGGCGCGCTCCTCGACATCGGCCACGAGGAAGACCTTCACCTCGGCATGGGGGAACACCACTGTCCCCATGTCCCGACCGTCTGCCACGAGACGCCCGTGCGTCCCGGCTCGGCGCTGCAGCTCAAGGAGGCTCGCGCGCACCGCAGGTAACTTGGCGAGATGAGAGACCCCGGCCGTGACTTCGGGACTCCGCAATTCTGCATCAACCCGGTGTCCTCCGACGAGTACGATGAAGCCGTCGGTGGTGGGCTGAATGTCGACGTCGAGGTCAAGCAGGTCCGTTTCCGAAACCACGGGCCAATCCTGTTGTGCTATTCCTCGCTGCAACAGCGCCAGGGTAAGGGCACGATACAGCGCCCCGGAGTCCAGGTGCCGAAATTTCAGGCGGCGTGAGACCTCGTGGGCCGTGCTTGATTTTCCAGAGCCCGCTGGACCGTCCAAGGTGACAACTGGCCCTTCTTTGTCTGTCACGACTGCAGCTCCATGAAGACTACGGTTCTCCGGAGAGGGTTTTTAGGAGTTCCCAGAAGCCAGGAAAACTCACAGCCGCCGCGCCGGGCTCATCCACGACAACCCGATTACCTGGCAGCGCGCCCAAAACCCCGAACGCCATCGCGATTCGGTGATCTCCGAAGGTTTTGATTCGCCCCTCAAGGGGTCGATCACTGCCCACGACCTCGAGTCCATCATCAAATTCTTCCACTTCGACGCCCAGCGTCCTCAGATTCCGCACCAGTGCGTCAATGCGGTCAGACTCCTTGGCCCGGAGTTCAGCGGCCCCGCGGATGCGGGTGGTCCCGGCGGCGCGCGCGCCTAGAACTGCCACGAGAGGCAACTCATCAATCAGTCGGGGGATCTCCTCGCCCGAAACGTCCGTGCCGCACAACGCTTCTTGAGCGCACGAGACCGACCCAGTGGGCTCCTGACCCAGCCCCGGGTCCACCTCGATGTCTAGGCTCGCGCCCATGCGCGCGAGCACATCGAGAAAAGCGGTCCGCGTGGGGTTGAGGCCGACATCGGAAACCGTCACGGGCGCTCGCGTGCCTCCGAGCGCGCAGAGTGCGAGCACGAAGGCGGCGGAGGAGATGTCCCCGGGCACCGAAAAATCCAGCGGATCGATTCGCCCCGGTGGGTCGCGCATCTCCACGCGCCATCCCCGCTCGGCGGGGTGTTCCAATACCGCCACCCCGACTTGGCGGAACAACCGTTCGGTATGGTCGCGCGACTGCCGCGGCTCCGTGATCAACGAAAAGGCACCTCCGGTTAGCCCCGCGAGCAGGATCGCACTCTTGACCTGCGCGCTCGCCACCGGGCTCGGCCAATCGATGGAACGGAGCGGGTCTGCGCCGATGACCGTGAGCGGCAGCATTCCCTCCGCGTCCGTAAACGCAAACGAGGCCCCCATCGCTGCCAGCGGTTCGGTGACACGCCGCATTGGGCGCCGGCGCAACGAAGCATCGCCGGTGAGGGTCGCCGACACTGGGCTGCCCGCGAGGACGCCCATGAGGAGGCGAGTTCCTGTACCACTGTTCCCCAGATCGAGTGAGCCATGTGGGGACCTGAGCCCACGCAACCCTACGCCATCGACCTCGATCACGCCGCCCTGTTCTGGAATCGGGGGAATCGAGACGCCGAGTGCACGCAACGCATCCGCTGTCGAGGCCGTGTCACCGCCGTAGAGGAGGCCTTGCAAGCGGCTTCGGCCGTCGGCGAGAGAAGCCAGAATCAGCGCTCGCTGGCTGAGGGACTTATCGCCAGGGACGCGTACGTTCACGCGCCTGTCCTCCAGGCCCCGGTACGCTCCATGAGGCGGGTGAGGTCGTCGAGGCCCACGTCCCCTGGGCCACCCCCGCCCTCCAGGTTGTCGGCCAAATCAACCAGCGTAGCCGCCAACCGTCGGAGCGCGTGCCCCAACTCAGGCGGCGCATTCTCAAGAAGATCCCGCCACATTGAAGGGTTGCTGGCAGCCAGCCGGGTCATGCCGAGTCCGCCCGGGCCGAGTTGATCTAGCTCCACGCCAGACTCCAAGAGTGCGAGCGCGAGGGCGTTGGCCGTGACCTGAGGAAGGTGACTCACGAGCGCCATAACTCGGTCGTGTTCTTCGACCTCGATCGGCGCGGGGGTGGCGCCGAGACGCGCCCACAAATCGTTTACCCGACGTGCCTTTTCGGCGGCTGATTCATCGTAGGTCATCCACACCCTCGCGCCGCGAAACAGGTCTTGTGAGGAGGCTTCGAAGCCGGACTCTACTCCGCCCGCCATCGGGTGGCTCCCAACCCAGCGAGAGGTCAGGGCGGCCGCGTGAACCGATTGAGCCACCCGCACCTTCAAGCTCGCCATATCTGACACCGTCGCGCCGTCGCCGATGTGGCCCGGCAGCTCCGCAATCGTGGCGCAGGTCGCGGTCAGAGGCATGGCGAGCATGACCAAGTCTGCACCCTCGACGGCGGCCTCCCATTCTGCGGGCGCTTCAGCCAGCGCTCCAGCCTCTCTGGCAGCGTCCCGTTCGCGTTTATCCGGGGACCACCCGACCACGGTGGGGGCGGAGGCACAGGCGGCCAATGCGCGTGCGAATGAGCCGCCCATCAAACCCAATCCGAGGACTGCAATCCGCCGGAAGGGCGGTCGCTCAGCCGGCATGGATCCCATTTGCATGCCTCACGTCGCCTCCGTCGCATCTGGCACTACGTCGCCGGAGCGGACGGGCATTTCGAGGGCGAGCCCGTCGTAGGCCACCCGAGCCTCTGGAAAGAGGGCAACAGCATCTTCTTGGAGCGGATTGGAGTCTTCTGAGTACCGGGCGGAGAGATGGGTGAGGCAGAGCATGCGCACACCGGCACGACGAGCCACATCTGCGGCCCCAGCTGCCGTGGAATGGAAGGTCTCACGGGCACGCGTTTCTTCCTCTCCCCCGAACGTCGCCTCGTGGATGAGCAGGTCGGCACCCTGAGCGCGCTCGACAACTTCGTCCGTGGGGCGCGTATCTCCCGTGTACACCACGGTGCGGCCTGGACGAGGTTCTCCGACTAGATCTGAACTCCGAATTACGCTTCCGTCGACCTCTACGTCTTGGCCACGATGGAGTTGTCCGAACATCGGGCCATGCGGTACGCCGAGTGCCCGAGCACGCTCCACATCGAAGCGACCCAGACGGTCCTCTTCGACCAGTGCCCATCCCACCGCACGTGTTCCGTGCGAGACGCCGAATGCTTCAATGCGGTACCCATCCGCCTGCATCCCTTCCCCCGGCTCCACCTCATGGATCTCGACCGGGAACTTGAGGCGGTCCACGCCAAGATTGACAGTGTCCCAGAGCGTGCCTGCAGAGCCGGACGGGCCATACAAGGTGATGGGGTCGACTCGGTCCTGGAGCGCCATTGTCCGGAGCAGGCCAGTGATTCCCAGGAAGTGATCAGCATGCAGGTGCGTGACAAAGATCGCCTGAACGCCGAACCCGGTGCCGTAACGCATCATCTGGCGTTGGGTCCCCTCGCCGCAGTCGAAAAGGAAATGATCTCCCTCACGCTGCACCGCGATTCCGCTGACGTTGCGTCCCACGGTGGGCCGGGAAGCGGCCGTCCCGAGAAAGGTGACTCGGATCATACGCCTACAGACCTACCAGAGCCGGAATTGAAGCTGCAGAGTCCGGCCGGGCTGAGGGAGGCCGCACTGATCGAAGGAGGTCGCGTCGGTCGCATTACGCACGGTCGCGGAGGCGTCCACGCGGGACAAGGCTCCTCCAGACCGAAGTTGTAAGATTTTCCTTATCGAGAAATCAGCGGAGGCACTCGTGCCCACCGGCTGAAGCCCGCCGACCTCAGGGTTCACGCACTGTTGGCCGGTGACGAACCGCACATCACCAGATGCGCGAATGCCGCCACCAAGAGGACTCTCGATACCGAACCTGCCAGTCACGGCAGGCTCGTATTCAAGCTCGATCCTTGTTCCGTCTGCCTCGATGCCTCTCACATGCTGGACCGTGAGGTCGCTAGAGATCGTTCCGACGCCGAGTCCGCCGATGACAAGGAATTCGATCCCCGTGCTACGGATTTCATCTTGATTCACCCGTTTGAATCGCGAGGGTCCGCCTGGATTGCTGATGGCCGTGCGTACGATCCCGTCCTTCAGTCGCTGGTGAAAGCCCACAACCTGGAAGTCGATGTCGCCAGTCTGTAGGGTGAATCCGCCCTCAGCCCCAAGGAGGGTCTCGGCCTTGAGTTGAGGGTTGGGTTCGAAACGGCCGAGCGCCCCCGAGTACAGTTCTCTCAGCGACGGAAAGCGAGCTCGACGGCTAGCGCCCCCATGCAGAAGGAGTCCTTCGCCGACCAGCGAACTAATTCCCACACGGACGCCATAATCCGTCAGACGCCCGAGGGGAGGTTTGTCCCCACTTTCTGGCGTGTCCGCTCCGTCGATCACCGACCCCAAGGAGATTCTCGTGCGGTCGGTGGCCCCCAGACGCCACTCCGACTCCACACCCAAGCTCCACAAACGCTGCCGGAACGTGGACGATCCGCCAGGTGTCAGCACCTCATCATGCGCCACGTCCGCGAAGGTCATGGAACTTCTCAGTTCACCTTTCGCTCCGAGCGTGCGTTCGCCTTCCAATCGCAGGGTCAGCGTCCGGTCAGCGCCCTCCTCGGTCCCTACGACATCCTGGAAGGTCTCGTCGTCGTAGGAGTCGATGCGGGTGGTACCGGCGTCGAAGCCGATGCTGGCCTCCAGGTCGCCCATGCCGGAGCCTGCTTCCCGTGTTCCCGTGCCGAACGAAATCGCGGTAAGGAATCGAGTCTGTTCCGGATACCGCCACAGTCGTGGATCGTCCTGATGCGCCTCCGGAGCGACGCCGCGTTCAACATCGTACACCGATGTCGCGAGCGACGCCCAGCCTCCCTCCTCCCCGCGCACCCGTGCTACGAAGAAGCCGTCGACCCGGCGGGAATCGCTATTGAGTCTCAGGTCATCGGGGCCGACAAGGTAGCGTGAGCGTAGATCGGGGTCCGTAAGCGCACCGGCTGGGAGCGTGGAACCGGGTCGATCCTGGAAGCCGGCCCCTGCGCGAACCACCACCTGCCTCTCGTCTTGGTCCCAAAGGTGCGCCGCCCCCGCTGAGACATTCGTGCCTCCTGCCTCGTCTAACGAAACGCCAACATCGAGAGGATTCACACTCTCGATACGCCCAGGCACTCGGGCGACGTCCACTTCGATCACACCACCCAAGGTGTTCGGCCCATAGAGCACCGACGAGAGACCCCGCACCAGGCGGACGCCTTGTGCCGCGGTCAGCGGGATGATGGATAGGTCCGTGCGATGGTCCCACCCGAGGGTGAGTGGAACCCCGTCCATGAGAATACCGATCTGGCGCTCTTCAGACCCGCGAATCGACGGCTGCGCCTCCCCTCGACTGTTCTGCCGAATCACCAGCAGCGGCATCCCCCGGAGAACCTGTTCCAGAGTCGGGGCAGGAACGGACCGGAGTGAGTCCAGCCGGATCTCTACCGCGCTGGATCCGCCCGTCGTGAGGGCGGGGCGCGGTACGCTGATGGTGAGGCCCTCCAGATCATACTGCCGAGCCACACGGGTCGAATCGACGCGCACGGAGTCACGCCCATCCTGAGCCGAAATCGAAGCAGGAAGAACGGTGAGGCACAAATAGACTATCAAACGAAGGAGCCGCATCAGCTTCCTGTCGGAGTTTTGTTTCTAGAGTAGGCGTCAGACCGTCTGAGCCTTGGTGGCATACGGTTCCCGAGTTATTCCCTCGAATTTTCCGGGCGCCACGCCCGTTGACGCATAGTTCGACACGGAAAGTAACGGGATCGTTGACGAGTTGGATCCTCAAAGACAGTTGGACATAGCCTGCAGGCACGCGTATGCTGC
Organism: uncultured Gemmatimonadales bacterium; assembly: GCA_937919655.1. GTDB lineage: Bacteria > Gemmatimonadota > Gemmatimonadetes > Longimicrobiales > Gaopeijiaceae > CALFPJ01. The sequence goes on along the minus strand of CALFPJ010000075.1, from coordinate 14,903 downwards.
ACGATCTTGCACCGCCGCCCGGAGACCCCATGCAAAGCCGTCGTCGATTCCTCAACACCCTATCCTTGCCAGCTGCCGCCGTGGCAGTGGGCATGCCGCTCCGCCCTACTGAATTGCGCGCCAGCGCAATCGATATCTCGCAGGAGCTGAGACGGCATGTGGGCGCGCCCGACGAGATCGCGGGTGACGAGGATTTTTGGTTTGAAGTCGCCCGAGCCTTCACGGTCGATCGTACGCTCGTGAACCTCAACAACGGCGGCGTCAGCCCGTCTCCGGGCTTCGTCCAGGAAGCAATGAAGCGGCACCTCGACTTCTCCAACCTGGCGCCGTCCTACACGATGTGGGAGATCCTCGAGCCCCAAAGAGAGGGTGTGCGTAGTCGCATGGCGCGCGAATGGGGTGTCGAGGCTGGAGAGGTCGCGTTTACCCGTAATGCGTCAGAGAGCCTCCAAATCATGCAGTTCGGCATCGATCTAGCGCGCGGCGACGAGGTGCTGACGACGACGCAGGACTATGGGCGCATGATCACGACGTTCAACCAGAGGGTTCGTCGTGAGGGTATCGTGCTGAAGCAGATTCAGATCCCGGTGCCGGCGGAAGACGTTAGCCGAATCGTTCGCTTGTTCGAGGACGCCATCACGCCGCGGACAAAGGCGATTCTGGCCAGCCATATGATCAATTTGACAGGCCAGATATTGCCCGTGACTGAGCTCACCGCGATGGCGCGCCGGCACGGGATTCCGCTCATTATTGACGGTGCCCACGCGCTCGCCCATTTCGATTTTTCGTTAGGCGCCCTGGACGTCGACAACTACTCGAGCAGCCTGCACAAATGGCTCTTCGCCCCGCATGGCACCGGCCTGCTGTATGTGCGACGTGACAAGATCCCAGAGGTGTGGCCGCTCATGGCTGCCCCGGAGCGCATGGACACCGATATCCGGAAGTTCGAAGAAATCGGAACGCACCCCGCCGCCAATTACCTCGCGATCGGGGAAGCGTTGACGTTCCACCAGGGAATCGGACCAAAACGGAAGGACGCGCGCCTGGTTTATTTGCGCGATTACTGGGCGAACACCCTGCTCGAAAACGACAACGTGCGACTGCACACCAGTCAGAAGCCGGGCTTCGCGTGCGGGATCGCCAATGTAGAGGTGCTTGGCGTCGCACCAAACGATTTGCGCGACTACCTGTGGCGGCAGCATCGGATCATCACCGTCTCCATTAATCACGCCGAGTTCCAAGGACTCCGGGTGAGCCCGAGCGTGTATACGACCATCTCTGAGCTCGACCGTTTCGTCGATGCGGTTGACCACGTCGCGAAACACGGACTGCCAGCCTGAACACCATCAAAGCCTTTTGGGAGCCCAAATGAAGCACTTCGAAAGCGCGCTGGCGATGAGCGTGTGTCTTGCTCTGGCGTATGGGGGCGAAGCCGCGGCGCAGGAACGCCTTAGCGTACGGGACGCGATGGCTTTCTCGTTCGCTTCCGGGCTGGTGGCAGCGCCGGGCGGCGACCGAGTAGCCTGGATTGAGAATTTTGAGGGCACTCGTAATATCTGGGTCGCTCAGGGCCCCGAATGGTCGGGGCGCCGCCTAACGGACTACGCGAGCGATGACGGCCAAGAGCTGGCCTCCCTCACCTTCACCCCGGACGGGGAACGATTGCTTTTCGTTCGCGGAGGCGCGCCAAACCGTCAGGGCGAAGTGCCAGACCCCCTCTTCACCGTCGATGAAGAAGGGCGCGCCATCTGGGTCATGGATGTTGATGGGCGTGCCGCCGAGAAGGTGCTGGATGCGGGGAACTTCGCGCTCTCTCCTGACGGAGACCGGATCGCCTTCAGCCGGGGTCGGGACATCCTCACCCTGGCCTTGGCTTCCGACGCCGAGCCTGAGCGTCAGGCACGGATTCGCGGCGGAGCCGGGTCGCTCACCTGGTCGCCCGACGGGGCGCGTTTGGCGTTCATAAGCAATCGTGGTGACCACGCCTTTGTGGGGATCCTCGACCTGATCGACCGCGAGGTCCGCTATCTCGCGCCGAGCGTCGCAAACGATAACAATCCGATCTTCAGTCCTGACGGAAGTGAGGTCGCTTTCCTCCGCGTGCCGAACGAGCGCGTGGTACACATGTTCGCCCCCAAACGAGAGGCCCTGCCCTTCTCGCTATGGGTCGCGAACGTCTCGTCAGGCGATGCTCGGGTGATCTGGAAGGCCAATGAGGGGGTCGGCAGCGCCTTCAGCGGAATCAACGCTTCGAGCCAGCTCTTCTGGGGAGAAGGTGGCCACATCGTTTTCCCGTGGGAGGGCGACGGCTGGAAGCACCTGTACAGCGTCCCAGCCGCAGGCGGAGGGGCGGTCCTACTCACGCCGGGCGCTTTTGAGGTCCAGTTCGCCGAGCTGGCCCCAGATGGGCGAAGCATCGTCTACGACTCCAACCAAGACGACATCGACCGAAAACATGTCTGGCGAGTCAGCGTGACGGGTGGCCCGCCATCTCTGCTGACGCCGGGAGAGGGCCTAGAGTGGGGTGCCGTCGTGACCTCCTCGGGTACCGTCGCCTATCATGCGTCGTCCACCCGTGAGCCGGCGCACACGGAAGTCCTCGTGGGCGGGGCACGACGCTCGGTCAGCCCTGCCCCCTCGGATCGTTTCCCAGCAGACAAGTTCGTTGTTCCTGAGCAGGTCGTCTTTTCGGCGGCTGACGGGATGCAGATTCACGGGCAGCTATTCCTCCCTCCCGATCACAAGCCAGGTGACCGTCACCCGGCCGTGCTGTTTTTCCACGGCGGCTCACGCCGACAGATGCTGCTCGGCTTCCACCCCCGCGGCTACTACCACAACGCCTACGCGTTCAATCAAGTGCTCGCCGCAGCCGGTTACGTAGTCATGTCAGTGAACTACCGTTCTGGTATCGGATATGGCATGGAGTTCCGAGAAGCGGAGAACTACGGTGCCACCGGCGCGAGCGAGTTTGCGGATGTACTGGGTGCGGGACTCTATCTGCAGGGACGCTCAGACGTCGACGGTGATCGTATCGGGCTCTGGGGCGGCTCCTACGGTGGATACCTCACGGCGCTTGGTCTAGCCAGGGCCTCGGACTTGTTCGCGGCCGGAGTGGACCTTCACGGCGTGCACGATTGGAACGTGGTGATGACCGGCTTCCGTCCGTCGTATGAGCCGGAGGACTATCCAGAGTTTAGCCGGCTCGCATACGAGTCCTCGCCGATGGCCTTCATGGACGGGTGGCGCTCCCCCGTGCTCCTCATTCACGGCGACGATGACCGCAACGTGCCTTTTAGCGAAACGGTAGATGTCGCCGAGGCGCTCGCGAAGCAGGGCGTCGATTTTGAGCAACTGGTATTTCCAGACGAAGTCCACGGGTTCCTGCTTCACCGAAATTGGGTCGCGGCCTACGAGGCCGCGCTCGATTTCTTGGGACGCAAACTGAGGCGCCCTGTTTCGTGATCTTTACCAGACCTCCTTTAAGACGAACAGACCATGCTGACGACCCTCGCCTTAGCCTCGGTACTCGTATTCACACCGATCGATGGAGTCCTGGTCTGTGCAGATGATGCTCCTCGGCCCGTTACCGATGGGTATCAAGCGATGTATGAGGCTGGTGTCGACTACGACGCATTCCTTGCGGCCGCCAACCAGCGCAAAGAGTTGTGGCACGGCAACTCGGACAAGGCCCATGGCCTGGACCTGTCGTTCGTAGAACGTGCGAAGGCCGTCGGTGGCTCGTGGCACTTCCTGGTGGTCGCCATCGATTCGTGCTCGGACTCAGTATCGACGGTGCCCTACCTGGCCCAACTGGTTTCGCTGGTTGACGGTCTGGATCTCCGTATCGTGGACCCAACGGCCGGTCAAGCCGTCATGGAGGCCCATCGCACACCGGACGGGCGGGCGGCAACCCCGACCATTCTACTTCTCGACGATTCCTTTGAGGCTCGGGGCTGCTTTATTGAGCGGCCGCGTTCGCTGGCGGACTGGATGATCGAGAACGACGGAAAGATCGGGCGCGCCACGTTGGTCGCGCAAAAAATGGAATGGTACGCGGAGAATGCTGGCCAGGAGACCGTCGAGGAACTTGTCGGAATCCTAGAGGCGGCGGCATCGGGTCGGACTGTTTGTGGTCGCTAGAACGCCCGCGGTCGCGGTGTTCCGCGTTGGTGCTAGCTGAGTTCAGCCCACAGAAGACCCTTTTCCTTGGCGATTTGCCGGGGGGTTCCCCGCCTGTCCTGTGCGTGGGGGTCAGCCCCAGAGGCTAACAGGAGTTGTGCGACCTCCCGGTATCCGAAGCGCGCGACCCGGTGAAGCGGCGTCTGTCCGGTGGCATCGCGCGGGTCCGCGGCCACGCCGTGGAAGAGGAGCGCGGATGCGGTCTCGAACAGACCGAAGCGAGCGGCGGAGTGCAGCGGACGCGCCTTGCGGTGCGTTTCGCCTTCGGCGTCGGCGCCTTGCTCCAGTAGATACCGCACGACCTCGGCACGCTGATCGTCCCGCGCTACGTCCACCGGAACGGCCCCACCCTGACCGAAGTGCCAGTGCCCTGGCGGCCCCGCTGCAGTCGCCACGAGTGCCCGGCCCTTTAGGACTTCAGGGTGCAGTTCAATGACCGCCCTCACCGCCGTCAGGTCAGCCTCCCAAAGACCTTGCAGCAGTTTGGCGAAGGCAGCGAATGGGAGCGGCCAGCCGTAGTATTTCAGCGCTTCGAGCCAGACTTTCTTTGAAAGCATCCCAGAGTTCGTTCCGGGTCAGTCGGGGTGGAGCGGAGTTACGAACTCAGCGTACAGATGGGATGTTGGCATGGAATCTTGGGAGACGCTGACACCGGTCCCGGGACGAGGTCGACTCGCCTCCACGGCCCAAGTTGTGGGCGAACGCATCTACGTGCTTGGCGGATACACGGTTGCGGAGAACGGCGACGAACGCTCTGTACCGGACGTGAGCATCCTGGACCCACAGACGGGGATATGGACGCGCGGAGCGGATATCCCGCTCCCCACTGACGATGCGGTGGCGGGCGTGTGGCGGGATTCTCTGATCGTGCTCGTATCGGGGTGGCATGACAACGGCAACGTGGCAGACGTTCAGATCTTCGATCCCGTCCTGAATCGCTGGACCCGATCCACTTCGATTCCCGGGACTCCAGTCTTTGGACACACGGGGGCCGTCGTGGGTGACGCGATTGTCTACGTCGATGGTGCTGCGGTCGTTCAGATCGCGCATGAGGGCCCGCCGCGCCGGGAGACCCGTGAGGTCGTCCCGATATGCCATTGCGTACGTGATCTGCAACACCGCCAATGACAGCACCACACCGGCCGCCATGAGCAGGAGTGCGCCCGCCGGATATTCGACGTACGGGTGCATGGAAGTGAGCACGGTCAGCTGACACCAAATCAGCGCTCCCTCTACTACGCCGCGGTGCTTGTAGGCGCTGTAGCCGGCAGCCCCTAGCGAGAAAATCGCGATCAGGGCAATCGATTGCGGATACCCCGTCCAAGCGAGCGTCCACGCTGGAATCAGCTCCAGCCCTATGAACGTTTCCACGTTCACCGAGTCATAAAAGATCAGCGCGAGAACAGCGGCCAAGAGCGTCGTGCCGCCGATTTGAATGGCGCCCGTCGTCGACCCGACACCCCGATCGCGTGACAGTGCTAGGGGCCCAACCGCGAGCACGAACATGGAACCCAGGGGACCCAGCGCGTCGATTTCCGTTACACCCCCGATAGCGAGGTCCAACGCGCCTAGCCCGAGAACCGCGGTGAAGACACGGCTGCGGTAAAACCCCCGGCGAGTGCGGCGGTCAGCCCATAGACGACCCAGCGGTACTGTCCCGTGACCTGCCGGAGCAGCGCGTCATCACCCATGGCGATCAAGCCAACACTCACCAGGAGCACAGCTCCGCCGGGCCAGAGCCAGCGGAGGGCGACGCGCTTCAGTCTGTCCACTTAGAAAGGCTGATGAAGAAGTACAGTGGCCCGCAGCCTTCTAACGCCCATGACCGATAGACAGGCGGTCACGGCGGTCACGAGTCGGAGATGATTGGCGGAAGTCCCCGCTCGACCAACATACGGTTGAATTGTGCGAGGTCCGTTGCATACAATTCGTCCCACCGTGCAAGGCTTTCGGTGAGCCATATCTGGTAGACGTCCCGTACCTCCATGGTTTGACCGGTTGGGCCATCGTCGGTGCCGGTCGAGTATCCGGCTAGGCTCGCGATCTTGGCGTACAGTTGCCTTGGCCAACGGATGGTGTCCTGACGGGCGGATCCCCCAGTGAGTCGCAGGTCGAACAGTTGCATCTCTAGGTCCATCAGCGCCTGATCCAGATTCTCACCGGCGGCAACGACGTCCCCATAACGGGCTTCGCCGCGCACACGTTCCTCGAGGTCCATGAGCCCTTTGCGGGCCCACTCGATTCGATCGATGAGCTTGGACGTCGAGTCGGACATTTCACGTAGCTCCAGCTGAAGCGCCAACTGTGCTTGCATGTCCGCCGCTGTGGCATCGGATTCAGGATCCTGGAGCACCTCTAGCCAGGTAGAGTGTTCTTCACCGGCCACACTGAGAGTGACCCGATAACGGCCTGGGGTCGCGAGGGGGCGCACCGGACCGCCGTCCGGAGCCGACCGCCAACCGGACGGTCCCACGTCCCGGTGCCCGTGTTCGAGCGCAGGCGTCCGGATCCGAGGCGTAGAGGACGGATCGTAACGGAGGTTCCACATGACACGATTGAGGCCCACGCCGACGCCGCGCGCCGTGAGTGTTGTCACAGGGTCACCGGTTTCCGTAGCGATGGTAACCGTGGCTCTGCCTTCAGGGGCTTCGGCCAGGTGAAAATTGATGGAGGCCCCGTAGTCTGGGTTCTCTCCAGCCGCGGGATCTCTAGGCTGACTGTTCCCGCTCGTCCTGGGCAGGTACCGATAGGCGGACCGAGGCTCGAAGAGGTGGACCGGACTGGCGAGGACCTCGTCGGTCAGCTGCTGGACTGGCGTGATGTCGTCGAGGATCCAGAATCCGCGGCCGTAGGTCGCGACCACGAGGTCATTGAAGTGCGGCTGCACGGTAAGCCAATACACCGGGGCGTGTGGGAGATCTCCCTGCAGCGACATCCAGGAACCGCCGTCGTCATGCGATACCAGCAGCGAGTTTTCTGTGCCGAGGTACAAGAGCCCCGCGCGGGTGGGATCTTCTCGGATTACGTGTGCGTAACTGAATACGCTCCGCGGGATATCCGCAGCGATCGAGGTCCACGACTCCCCATAGTTGGTCGTCTTGTAGACATAGGGATTCGTGTCGCCGAGTTGGTGCACGTCGACTGTGAGGTAGGCCGTGCCCGCGGCAAAGCGCGAGGGCTCGACATTGCTCACCGTCCCCCACTCCGGCATGCCGGGGATGTTGTCCGTCACGTTGGTCCACGTGCTTCCCCCGTCGCGCGTGAGTTGCACCAGCCCGTCGTTGGTCCCGATCCAAATCAGGCCTTGCTCGAGAGGCGATTCGGCGATCGCGAAGATGACCGAGGCGTATGTGGGGCTTACGTCCTCTGTTGTCAGTCCGCCGGACTTCTGCATGCGAGAGACGTCGTTGCGCGTAAGGTCAGGGCTGATCACCGACCAGCTTTGACCGCCGTTGGTGGTCCGGTGCACGTGCTGGCTCGTGGCGTAGACCGTCTCATGGTCGTGCGGCGAGATATGGACCGGGAAGGTCCACTGAAATCGGTAGCGAACGTCGGCGGCGGCCCATCCCTCCGGATTGTCAGGCCACACGCTCACCGTCCGGGTGATGCCGGTGGAGAGTTCGTGCCGATCCAGAATCCCCTCATAACAACCGGACCAGACGATATCGTTCGTAACCGTATCCGGGACGGCGAATCCGGACTCACATCCGCCGACCGATTTGAAGGCGCCGACCGGGATGCTGCCGCCGCTCAGCGAATTCGACGGACCTCCTCGCGAAGAGCCATCCTGTCTGTTCCCGTAGAGGTTGTAGGGCACCTGGGTGTCCGTGAACACGTGGTACATCTGCGCGATGGGCAACAGAGGCGTATACCAGTCGCGGCCACGGTTGGTGGAAATGCGGATGCCCCCGTCGTTTCCGATGATCATCCGATCCGGCATCAGGGGGTCGATCCACATGTCGTGGTTGTCACCCCCGGAGATGGATGTGAAAGAGACACCTCCGTCGAGAGACTTCGTGTACGCCGTCGACATGAAGTGGACCTCGTCGGCATCATCCGGAGCGACGGCCAAACGCGAGTAGTAGAGAGGGCGCTGTGCGAGGGCGTGGTCCGCGTTGACCATGTCCCAAGTCGCGCCACCGTCGTCAGACCGCCACAACGTGCCTTCGTGCTCGTCCAGGGCCTCGAATTCGCGGTTGGAGTTGGTCTCAATGAGGGCATAAACCCGATCCGGATCGTCCGGCGACATCCCCAATCCGATCTTGCCCATGGTTCCGCTTGGAAGCCCGTTTCCTTCGAGCCGGGTCCAGTTGCTCCCTCCGTCTCTGCTCATCCAAAGCCCACTCTCTGGCCCGCCACTCTCTCGGCCCCACGTCCACATCTGCATCTGCCAGGTGGCCGCGAACATGATTCTCGGGTTGGCCGGGTTGAGTACGACGTCGACAGCACCTGAATTTTCCCCGGAAAACAGGACCCGCTCCCAGGTCTCACCGCCGTCCAGCGTGCGGTAGAGGCCCCGCTCTTCCTGCGGGCCATACAGGTGCCCTGTCGCGGCCACGAAGACGATATCGGGGTTGGTCGGGTGGATCGCGATACGTCCCACGCGGCCCGTCGCATCAAGGCCCATATGGCTCCAACTCTCGCCGCCGTCCGTCGAGCGATAGACCCCGTTACCAATCGACACGTTGGAACGGATGAACGCCTCGCCGGTGCCCGCCCAAACGACATTAGGATCGGAGGGAGCGACCGCCAGGGCGCCGATCGACATGGCGACTTGATCATCGAAGATGGGGCGCCAGCCGTGCCCGCCGTCCTCGCTCTTGAACACACCGCCAGACGCCGCACCGATGTAATACACGTTTGGATTGCCGGGCTCGCCGATCACCGCGCTCACCCGGTTTCCGACGGGGCCCACATGGCGGAAGTCCGACGCTCCAAAGAAGTCTGGGGCGACCGCGGAAAGGCCCTGACCTTTTACTGGCCCGGGGGTGGCCAACGCGACGAGCAACAGGGTCAGGGACAACGTTATGTCACGCCGAGCGCGTCCGAGAGTTGAGCGCGTGGTGGATTCCATTACGTGACTTCCAAAGCTGGAGCGAAGGCCGACTAGACACCGTGAAGGTAGACCTGACGAGGGGTGCGAGAAAGCGTCTCCAGACGCGATTGATCCGCTACGAGCATTCTGATAGCGTCCATGCTTCAAGTACTGAAATCACCCGGCCCAATGGCGCTCCAATGAGCGAGTTCGCGCTCTTCCTCCTGTCCCTGTTTTCGATCGTTAATCCGTTTTCCGCCATCCCTGTATTCGCAGGTTTGACCGTGGGAATGCCAACTCGTGAGCGTTCCAAGATTACGCGTCAGAGCGGCTTTGCGGTGTTCGTGATCCTGACGATGTCTTATCTGACCGGACAGGGCTTACTTCGCTTCTTCTCGATCAGTGTCGATTCGTTGCGCGTAGCGGGTGGCTTGCTGATCCTGGGCATGGCCTGGGCCATGTTGCAGGCGAAGACGAGTGCAACCAAGCAGACTCCGGAAGAGGCTGAGGAGGCGATGGATCGTGAGAGCATCGGGGTGGTACCGATCGCGATGCCGCTCCTCGCTGGTCCAGGGTCGATCAGCCTCATGATCATTGCCGCGGGGGATACCGACGGGTTCTGGAATCATGCACTGGTCCTGCTGTCCGCGTTTCTGGTGGCGCTATCTGCCTGGCTCATTCTACAGGCCGCGGGTCCGATTGCGCGGGCTCTCGGTAAGACGGGAATGAACATCGCCACTCGTCTCATGGGGCTGATTCTCGCAGCTATGGCGATCGAGTTTATCACGTCGGGACTCGGGGAGATCTTCCCCGCTTGGAAGGGGGTTTAGGTGGCGACAATGAGAAACGGGCGCTCGCAGTCGAACCTGGCGCGGTGATCGACCCGTCGGCCCGGAGATGAATACCATGGCCAGCTTCGAAGTCGCGGTATATAGCTTCGACTGACGTACGCGAAATCGGAACCCGGTTGTTGCGCGGGGTGTTGGAGTCTGTGGTCCGGCCTTACTATGCCACGACATCCGCGCCAGCGTGCCTCTAGCCAGTGCCAAGCAGGAGCCCCTCCTTGATCATCCGCTCGAAGAAAGCCTCCGACGTACCCTCCTCTGAGATCACCTCTGAAGATGTGTATGTGAACCGGCGGAAGTTCATCCGCAACGCCGCGGCTGGCGCGGCTGCGCTCGCGTTTGCGCCTCAGGCGCTCAAGGCTTTCGACGGGACCCCTGGTCAGGTTGTGCCGGCGCGCTTCAAGGGCATGAAGTCTGAGCTCGGCGAGGATCTCAACTCGTACGAAGACGTCACGACCTACAACAACTTTTACGAGTTCGGGACCGGTAAAGACGACCCTGCGAAGAACTCTGCCCCCTTCCGTCCCCGGCCGTGGACGGTGACCATCGAGGGCCATGTCAACAAGCCGGGCGAGTATCAGCTTGAGGACTTCCTGGCTCCCCACACGATCGAAGACCGGGTCTACCGCATGCGTTGCGTGGAGGCATGGTCCATGGTCGTGCCGTGGCGTGGATTTCCACTCGCTGACTTGGTGCGTCGGGTGGAGCCCACGGGCAGCGCGAAGTATCTCGAAATGACCACGATCGTGCGTCCGGCAGAGATGGTGGGCCAGCGTGGTCGTGTGCTCGATTGGCCCTACATCGAAGGGCTGCGGTTGGATGAGGCCATGAACCCGTTGGCACTGTTGGCAACCGGTGTCTATGGGATGGACCTCCCCAACCAGAATGGTGCACCTCTCCGATTGATCACGCCCTGGAAGTACGGCTTCAAGGGAGTCAAATCGATCGTGAAGATCCGTTTTGTCGAGGAGATGCCGCTGAACACCTGGCAGGTGCAGAACTCACGGGAGTACGGCTTCTTTGCCAACGTGAACCCAGAGGTCGACCACCCGCGCTGGACCCAAGCACGCGAGCGTCGCCTTGGTGAGTTCCGTCGGCGCGAGACGCTGATGTTCAACGGGTATACGGATGAGGTGCAGTCGATGTATGCGGGCATGGATTTACGCCGCTGGATCTAGATCAACCCACTTCTAATTACCGTAACTTCGGAAACGATTTCGTGGATCAGAAACGGGCGATCCTCGCGCTCAAAGCTGTGCTGTGGCTGAGCGCTCTAGCGCCGGCCACCTGGTTGATCGCAGGCTTCTTCTTCGACTGGCTCGGGGCGAATCCCATCGAGAAGCTGACCCACGTCACGGGGATGACCACGCTCGTCCTGCTCCTCGTGACATTGTCAGTGACCCCGGTCAGGCGCCTCACAGGGTGGAATCCTGTCATCAAACTCCGGCGTCCGCTCGGTCTCTTCGCGTTCTTCTACGCGTGCGTTCATTTCGGAATCTGGGCCGGTCTTGACCAAGGGTTCACATGGGCCTGGATGGTCGAAGACATCATAGAACGGCCCTACATCACGGTGGGATTCACGGCCCTCGTGTTGCTCACCCCGCTCGCCGTCACCTCCACGAAGGGTTGGATCAGGCGACTCGGGAAGCGTTGGACGGTTTTGCACCGGGCTGTCTACGTCGCCGCCACCCTAGGCGTGATTCACTTCTATTGGCTCGTAAAGGCTGACGTGCGCCTACCCCTTTTTTTGGCGGCGTGCCTCGTGGTGTTATTCGGTTACCGCATCGCCAAGGCCGTGGAGAAGCGTAAGGCTCGCGCCGGTCAGACCGCTAAGACGTGATCTATGAAACGCAGCATGAGCGCCTCTGCTCCTGGGGTCTCGGGCGTACTCGCGCGAAACTCGTCCATCGTCGCGAAGCCCATTAGCGGCAAGTAGGTGGGATAGCGTTCGATACGGGCGATCAGGTCAGCTCGATTCAGCTCCGGATGGAACTGAGTGGCGTAGATCGGTTTGTCGGCGAAGCAGAAGGCCTCGTTCTCAATGGTATCGCTCGAGGCGAGGAGCGTCGCACCCGGAGGCAGATGGGTCACGATGTCTTCGTGCCCGATATGGACCTGAAAATCTGGGCCCAGCGGCCCGAAGACTGGGTCCACCTTGCCTGCCTCGGTCAGGTGCAGCGAAACCGTGCCCACCTCCGCACGGTCGCGATCGGTAACCACCTCGCCGCCAAGCGCCTTGGCTAAGGCCTGGAAGCCCCAGCAGGAGGCGAACGTGGGCTTGCCGGACTCATAGAGCCCAACCATGCCATCGAGGGCCCCGGGCAACCAGGGACCACCACGAACCACGGAATGGTCACCGCTCCCGCCGATCAGGACGACGTCGACCGAATCGAGGAGCGCCGCCGAGGGCGCCCCAGACAGTAGGTCAAAGATCTGAATGTTGCCGTCGCCTGCCTCGAGTGCACGCGTAAAACAACGGATCTCGTGCGCACCCATGGCATCGTCGGGTTCGCGGACCTGGAGAAGGAGAAAGCGAGGGAGGTCGCTCACCCAATACCTGCCTTTGTTAGCCCGAAGAGCCGGGACGAGTTGTTAGCCCGAAGAGCCGGGACGAGTTTTGAAATGCCGAGGGCGGGAATTGAACCCGCAAGCCCTTACAGGCGGGGGATTTTAAGTCCGTGAAAGCCCGACGACTCAGATACACTCAGCTACAAAACCCCATAGAGCAACAGGGTTCCCTGACGCCGAATCAGCGGTGGCAGTGGCTGGGTGTATCTGGGTCACGGCACAATCACGGCACAGCGTTCAGATTATCGGTAGGAATGGTTGGCGCCCTTTCATGCGCATCGCAGTGCGTCAGAACATCGAACCCGACAAGTCAGACGACGGCGTTGAAAGGTCTCCTGGGTACTCTCCCTGGAAAGAGCGAGAGGTGCCGGGCGCAACTTAGCGTCTGTAGGCCGGAGAATCAGGCGCTGAATGGGTCCTCTGACATCCATTCTGCATCCCAAAAGTGCTCAAATCTGAGAAGTGCCTCGCCAGTCTGCCGCCGCAGCGACCTTTCCGCGGGGCTGAGCTTCCCTTGCTGCACGGGGAAACCGCGAACATACACTGGCATCGGAGAAGCGTCACTGCGTAGTCGTGGGACCCTTCCCTCACCTCTCTCTATCACCCAGAGTGGCGCTGCGATCGTGAACTCGAACCAGTGGCCAGATGGCATATCCTCATTGTCATTCCGAGAGCACTCCAGGAATCGTCTCTGGACAAAGCCCTGGAAATCGCCTGACGCCACGAGACCGTCCCGCTGCCACCGTGCCACGAAGTCCCTACCCAGTTGGCGTTTGGCTGCATCTTCAACTGCCTCGCCCACAGGCACCAAGTCATTCCGGGGCCGGAACATCGCGAGGGCCGAAAAAGCGACCGCGAATCCTGCGGCAGAGAAGAAGAGCCTCCACTCGTCAGGGTCCTCCACTGGCGTTCGTCCCAAGGAGTCCTTCCATGCTTTCCAGGACCTTCCCGCCTCTGCCCACAGAGTGGGCAACAATTCGCCTGCCCTTCGGTTAAGGCTCTCGTCCTCTGGCGAGGCGAAGCGATGGATCACGTCTAGGAATCGATGGAGGGCCTGCGCAGCTTCGTCGCCGAAAGGGAATGCGGATGCCCGTTTCAACCGAAGGCAAACCCAGACCGCCTTAACCGCGACCGCAAGTTGAAGCGGATCGATGAGACCTTGGGGCGCATAGCCGGGATAACGTCGGAGTCTCTCCGACAGTGCGTAGTACCGACGAATGAGTGACTCGGGGTCCCGTCCACCTTTGGCGAGCGTATGGGCCTCTTCGAGGTGCCTTACCACGGCTCGAGCAGTCCGAGCGGACTCAGCGCGAGGGGCTTGTACCAGCCGCAATTCCAAGAAGCGTACTGCGGAGAGCGCATCCGCCATGTCCTGCTTGCGTCTTCTGTCCCCCAAAAAGCCCACGAGACTCCTCCTGTCTATGTCCGGGGGGTATATCCGAGCGGAGCCTCCAATCTCCTTCCCTCGTCGAGGGGACGCTACCCCGAGGGGGATGATCAATCCCCTGCCCCATCGGAAACCCTTGCCATCACTAGGCGCTCGGAGGCGTGTGCCGTGATTGTGCCGCTGCGGCAAGCCGCATCGGGCAGACTTGATTGCCGGCCGCGAACCGGAAGGTCCAAGCCCGAGACTCTTGGTGGGGCGAGTGTGGAGGGAAGTCACAGAAGGCGCGAAACCACAGCTTTGACAGCCGAGAACCGGAGTACGACATGACAGACGGGGTCCGTAGCCACCTGAAGAAGAGAGCGTTCCTGGCGGCCTACCGCGAATTGGGGAACGTCCGGCTGGCCTGCCAGGCTGCCCAGATCGGAAGGAGTTCTCACTATCGCTGGCAGGCTGAGCCTGATTACGCTGAGGAGTTCGAGCAGGCGAAGGAGGACGCGGTGGACGTACTCGAGGCTGAAGCGCGGCGGAGGGCCGTGGATGGTTGGGAGGAGCCAGTTGGCTGGTATAAGGGGCAGGCAGGTGGCACCGTGCGGCGGTACTCCGACGTCTTGCTGATCTTCTTGTTGAAGGGAGCCGCGCCCGACAAATACCGAGACCGTGTGGAGGTCGGTGGCGTGCTCGCAAAGCTCAACTTCGACGCTATGACCGACGAGCAGCTTTCTCGGATCTCACAAGGCGAGCACCCATACGCGGTCCTGGCGCCGTCGCGTGACCGCTTCGAAGGATCAAAAGCGCCTGATGCCGAGATACTTGTCCTGCCGCCGGGTCACGAAGAGGTGGCGTAGGGATGCGGATGGACTCAGCCATGGATCAGCCCGACCTTGACCAT
>CALFPJ010000074.1 GCA_937919655.1 uncultured Gemmatimonadales bacterium | reverse complement strand
TGCCGTGATGATCTGCTCCGGCGTGTGCCTTCTCCTGCTCATCGCTGACCTCCTCGCTGTAGCTGCGACCAGTCCCGCATCCTAACACCCGGCCCGGTCTCGTTTCAGGGGGTCACGCCAGCAGATGGATCGTCGAGAGAGTGTTAGCCAAGGTTTGGAACCGGAACCTGGGCGATCAAAGGCGGCATAGAAGGTCTCATTGCCGCGGTGCAGTTCAGGAGCACTAGAACATCACGCGCCAGCCTCGTGCCCGCCATGCTCAGCAGTGCGGCCCCACCCGGAGCATCCGGGCGGGGCCGCTTTTTCTCCAACCACTCCGCCGCCCTAGGCGGCGGAGCAGCAACCTACTGCCAGATCCGCGCCGTATTAGCCCGCAACAGCGTAAACGTCTGCGAGTAAGCCTCACCACCCACGTTCAACGTCACCGTATAAGTCCCCGGCGCCGCGAGTGCAGCCGGCTCATTCCGCCCCGGGAACAACCCGCCGCCCCCACGACCCCGACCACCGCCGGTGTTCTGCGTGCCACGAACCGCGTTGGTGATACGCTGTTGCAGCGTCCCACCACCAGCGCCGCCGAAGCCGCCTCGACCACCGCCGCCACCGCCGCTAAGCGCCGGGCCCTCAGCCGGCCGCGCCTCGAACGGTCCGCCGACGTTGCCGCCACGGCCACCGCCGAAGCCACCACCGCCACCGCCTGCGCTCCGGAGAGCCTCAACAGCTTCTGCGACATCCTCGGCCGTTTCGCCCGCATCGACGATCGAGTCGATCACCTCGGCAAGGCGAGCCTCGACCGCAATGGAATCGCGAGCCTCCGAAGGCGATCGTGGCATAGGCGACGAGGCGCCCATCATGTTCCAGGTCGCGGTATGCAGCCCCTTGGTTTTGACGCCGTTGATGGTCGCCATCTCGTTGCCGTTGGAATCAGAGATCACCAGTTCGGTGTCTTCTTCCGTGGCCTCGCCGAGCCAGTAACTGAAGTGGGCTCCGCCGCCCACTCCCGGAGCCTGATAGTAGGCCTGGGCCGTGAATTGGCCACCGCTGGGCGGTGTGCCGAACTGGAACGCCGGGCTCGGCTCGAACAGATGCGCCGAAGAGGCGACGACCGCAGGGGTCAGCTGCTGAAGTGCCTCGATGTCCACGATCCAAATCGAACGCCCGTGTGTGCCGGCAATCAACTCTGAATCACGCGGGTGAATCTGGAGGTCGTGCACCGGTACGGTCGGGAAGCCTTCCATGAAGCGCTCCCAAGTCTGACCGCGATCGAGTGACGTGTAGAGACCGACGTCGGTACCGACGAACAGAAGGTTCGGGTTCACGTGGTCTTCGCGGATTACGTGCGCGAAGTCCGGCTTGCCGGTAGGCAGGTTGCTCGCGATGGAGCGGAAGCTGCCACCGCTGTTCTCGCTGACGAGTACGTAAGGCATGAAGTCGCCGCGACGGTGATTGTCATACGTCACATAGACGCGGCCCGCCACATGCTTCGACGTTTCAATCCGACTCACGTAGGTGCCGTCCGGCACCAGGTTCCCAACGTTGCTCGTCAGGTCGGTCCACGACCCGCCGTCGTTCGTCGACACCCAGAGATTTCCGTCATCGGTACCGGCGTAGAGCGTGCCCGCGTTGATCGGCGACTCGTTCAACGAAACGATGGTTCCGAAGGTCTCCGCTCCGGTCACGTCCGGAGTGACTCCGCCTGTTGTCGTCGTGCTGATTCTGATCATCTCAGCATCGGCACGCGTCAGATCGGGGGAAATAGGGATGAGATCATCACCCATATTGGTCGACTTCATCACCCGGTTCGCCGCCGCATACAAGACGTCCGGATTGTGCGGCGACAAGAAGAACGGTGTGTTCCAGTTGTAGCGCATTTGCATGTTCACCGAGTCTGCCGTGGCACGCGCCGTGAGTTCAGCGATGCGGTCTCTATGCTCGCGCGGCATCCGCTCGGTCGAATCTGGCCAGAGCATCGCGATCGAGTCTTGGATCACCCGGTAGCTATCACGCCAATCCGGCCGACCCAAGCCCGTGCGCTCACCGGTCGCGAGGTTCGAGCGACCCATGTTCCCGGCCTGCGACTCGGAATACACGATGTCCGGATTCCGTGGATCCTGCTGCGTGACGAAGCCGTCGCCGCCGCTGATCATGAACCAGTCACTCTTGGTGATCGCGCCGCTCTCCTTCCGGCTAGGCCCACACCAGGAGTAGTTGTCCTGCAGGCCGCCACACACGTTGTAAGGCGTATCCATGTCGTAGCTGATGGCGTAGAACTGGCCCTGAGCCTCATTGTTCGGGAACCAGTAGTTCCCACCACGATCGAAGGTGATCGCGATACCTCCGTCATTGCCGACCACGAAGCGCTCCGGGTCGTTCGGGTCGATCCACATGGCGTGAAAGTCGACGTGTACTTCCTGCGCGGCGTTGCCTGCCGTACGCCCACCATCTGTCGAGAAACGCAGAGCCGAGAAGTAAACCCGGTCGGGGTCCATGGGGTCGACCCACACGCCGGAGTAGTAGAAGGGGCGCGAATTGAAGTCGTTCACCTTCTCCCAGTTGTCGCCGTCGTCATCCGAGCGGTAGAGGCCATTTTGATTACCATCTTCGCCCTCGACTGCTGCCGCCTCGATCATCATGTACATCACCCGCGGGTAGCTCGGCGCATACGCCACCATCAGGCGGCCCATCGTGGTCTCCGGTAGCCCGTGGCCCTCTAGGCGAGTCCACGTGTCGCCAGCGTCGGTGCTCTTCCACGCACCGCTGCCCGGTCCACCGCTCTGCAGGTAGTACGGACCCCGATCACGCTCCCAACTGGTCGCAAAAAGGATGTTGGGGTTCTGCGGATGAATCGCGATGTCGACGAAGCCCGCCTTGTCGCTTACGAACGCCACCTGCGTCCAGCTGTCCCCACCATCGGTGGTCTTGTAGAGCCCCCGGTCCCCACCCGAACGCCACAGCGGGCCGAGCGCCGCAACCCACACCGTGTTCGGGTCGCGCGGATGCACCAATACCTTACCGATGTGCTCCGTGCCCTCGAGGCCCTTGAGCTCCCAGGTCAGGCCAGCATCCATGGACTTGTAGATGCCGCCTCCGGGAGAGATCGAGTTGCGTGAGTCTTCCTCACCCGTCCCGGCCCAAATCTGGTTCGGATCGCTCGGGGCGATCGCGAGATCGCCCATGGAGACGATCCGCTCATTCTGGAAAAGCGGCTGGAACGTGATGCCGTTGTTGGTCGTCTTCCAGATTCCACCCGCCGCCGTGGCGACGTAGAACGTCTTGGAGGGACTGGGTAGGCCTTCAACGTCAGTGACCCGCCCAGACATGTTGGATGGGCCGATCTCTCGCCATTCGAAACCGTCAAGGAGCGTCTCATCGAGCGTGACCTGCTGGGCCGCCAGTGCGGTGGTCCCGAGTGCGGTCGACGCGACGGTGAGTAGAGTGAGGTGTCGGAACGTCATTTGCGATCTCACGGTGGGGTTGGAGTGCGCGACGGGCGCACGTTATTGGCCGGACTCAGCCGGTATATCAAGGACGTATGTAGGCCGATGATTGTTGAACGTAGAAGGCCTCCGCGCCAGCCTTCAGCCTCGGGCAATCGTCCGACAGGTAGGATTTCGCAGAATGAAGGCCAACATCCAAAACGCCATAAGGATGAAGATAAAATCGGCGAATTCCGGCATCCCTCAGTCCTCGGTAAACGCCGCGTCGAACGCGCTTGAGGAACTGGGAAAATCTACGGCACGCACAAAGTCGCAGGCCTCCTCAGCACCGTGCTCGCGGTCCATGCCCGAGTCCTCCCATTCCACCGAAAGTGGCCCAGAATAATCAATGCGGTTGAGCGCGCGGATAATCTCCTCGAACGGCACGTGACCCCTGCCGAGCGAGCGAAAATCCCAGAAGCGGTCCTGATGCCCGAACGGCAAGTAACCACCGAACACACCAGAAGCTTTGGGCTCATCAGACCACCACACATCCTTCATATGCACGTGGTAGATGCGCGCGCTGAAGCGGTGAATGAAGTCCACCACGTTCACGCCCTGATATGCCAGGTGGCTCGGGTCGTAGTTGAAGCCGAACGCCTGCCGGTGTCCGATCGCATCTAGGGCACGCTCAGCTGTGCTGATATCGAACGCGATCTCGGTAGGGTGCACCTCCAGCGCGAAGCGGACGCCCACCTCGTCAAACACGTCCAAAATGGGGTTCCAGCGTTCCGCGAAGTCCTCAAAGCCTTCTTCGATCATCTCCGGAGTGACCGGAGGAAACGCGTAGATCAGATGCCAGATGGCGCTGCCAGTGAAGCCGTTTACGACCTTCACACCCAGATTCGCCGCGGCCCGTGCGGTGGCCTTCATTTCCTCAGCGGCTCGGACCCGCACACCTTCCGGGTCGCCATCTCCCCAGACATATGCAGGCAGAATCGCCTGGTGTCGATCGTCGATGATGTCGCACACGGCTTGGCCAACCAGGTGATTGCTCACCGCAAACACCTCGAGCCCATGCGACTGCAACATTTCGAGCAGGGCAACGCAGTAGCTCGGGTCCTCGGCCGCACGCAAGACATCGAAGTGATCACCCCAACACGCCAACTCGAGGCCGTCATAACCCCACGCAGCAGCCTTCTCTGCGAGCTCCGTGAGAGGCAGGTCCGCCCACTGGCCGGTGAAAAGTGTTACAGGTCTAGTCATGAGAGTTGTTCATAGAGGGTTGTTCATCGTTCAAGATGCAGGAGGTGCGTAAGATGCATCGACCCACGCACCCGCCTTGTGGCTAGCAACCGCCGCGTGAATGAAATGCACGCCGCGAGTGCCGTCGGCGATGGTCGGGAAGTCACCCGAGGTAGCACCTGTATTGATCGCGCGCGCGACGTTCCGGTACAGATTCGCGAACGCCTCGATGAATCCCTCCGGGTGTCCGCTGGGCAGTCGAGTATGTGCGGTCGCGGCCTGCGAGAGCTGCCCCGCCCCTCGGTGCAGGATCTGCTCCGAGCCGTCCGGAGAAACGAGACGCAGTCGATTCGGGTCCTCCTGCGACCAATCCAGAGCACCTTCACTTCCGTAGATGCGCAACCTGAGATGGTTTCGCTCTCCTGTGGCGATCTGCGACGCGATTAACAGTCCGCGAACACCACCATCGAGTTCGAGCAGCACGGTGGCATCGTCGTCGAGTTCGCGTCCCTCCACCACGGTGCCCAGGTCGGCGAACAGGCGCTGGACCTCAAGCCCAGTCACGTACCGCACCAGATTGTGGGCGTGCGAGCCGATGTCGCCGAGCACTGCGGACGCCCCCCCCCGCTCTGGATCGCTGCGCCATTCAGCTTGTTTCTGCCCCTGCGCCTCGAGCAGCGTCGAGAGCCATCCCTGCACATACTCCACCACGACCTTACGGACGGTCCCAAGCGATCCGGCGCGCACGCGCTCGCGCGCTTCTTTCACGAGCGGATAACCCGTGTAGTTATGGGTGACAGCAAATAGGAGATCACGCTCGGCGACGAGCCGGCAGAGCGCCTCCGCGTCCTCAAGCGTCGTCGTCAACGGCTTGTCGCAGATGACGTGAATTCCTTGCTCGAGAAAAGCACGCGCGACCGCGAAGTGGAGATGATTGGGCGTCACGATCGCCACCGCCTGGATACGCTGCCCGACGGGGAGCGCACCCTCCGCCTGCGCCATGTTGGTGTACGACGCATAGACGCGCTCCGGGGCGAGCCCGAGCTCCTTCCCGCTCTGCTCCGACTTGCCGGGGTCAGACGAGAACGCGCCGGCGACCAGGCTGTACTCGCCGTCGAGCGCAGCAGCCATGCGGTGAACTGCGCCAATGAAGGCCCCAGGGCCACCACCGACCATGCCATACCGTACGGTCACGCCGCGCCTTCTAGGCTCTCGACACGGTATCCGCCAGCCTTCCGATCCTTCAGGTCGAGGGCCCCGAAGATCAGAAAAAGGATGCCGCACAGCGGAACCATGTATAGGAACGAGACCCTACCGCCGTAGTTATCAGCCGGACCAAGAATCGCCTGGGCCTGCCCGATCAGATCTGCATCGGCGTCCGAGGCGATGACAGAGCGAAGCGCATTCGCGGTCCCCGGTGAAGGCAACTGGCCCGTGATCACAAACGACTGTAGTACCCCTGTTGCCGCAGCCACCGCGGCCATGGCATCCGGGTCGTCATTGTTCCCCAAGACCATCGCCGTGCGCTCGAAAAGCAGTGTCACTTCCTGGGCTGGAATCCGCTCGTGGGCGAACTCGTCGGCGATCCGGCCCATCTGAGGCGCGGCAATCAGCCCAACGGTGGCCATCCCCACTGTGCCCATGAGACCCATACCGAGCGCGCCACTCTTTGGCACACGCTCCGATGCAACCCCGAGCAGCGTGGGCCAGAAGTAGCAGACCCCCAACGCAAACACCGTGGCCGACGCGAACACCGCGGGGCCACTAGAGGCATTCCCTAGCCCGAAAAGACCCACCCCGGCGAGGACGGCCGAAGCCGTCAGGACGCCGGTGGGAGACAGGCGGTGGACAACGGCGCCTGCCCGGTATCGCATGAC
Organism: uncultured Gemmatimonadales bacterium; assembly: GCA_937919655.1. Classification (GTDB taxonomy): domain Bacteria; phylum Gemmatimonadota; class Gemmatimonadetes; order Longimicrobiales; family Gaopeijiaceae; genus CALFPJ01. The sequence goes on along the minus strand of CALFPJ010000074.1, from coordinate 9,214 downwards.
CGCCATGAGGCCATTGATCCAAACGAGTACCAGGATGCCCGCGAAGCCTCCAGCCTCCAGGACTGCCGGCACCCAGCGATTGGGACCCAATTCGACCGACGCGGTCATGGTCATCGCCACGAGAAGAAGAAGCATGAGCGGGGTCGTGAACGCCGCCTTGAACATCTCACCCATGCTCACTCCAGCCTGAACACCTTCAGTGGCCGGAAAGGGCTCCCGAAGCAACAACCAACCGTATGCGGCGGTAGGGATCAGTACCAAGGCGATCTTGACCTGCCATCCCGTCACCCCGACGGCGTCCAACCCGAAGGCCGCCAGCCCACCGATCACCACACCTCCAGGGAACCACACGTGGAATTTGTTGAGCTTCACCGTCTTGTTGTCTGGAAAGAGCGTCGCCACCAACGGATTACAAGCGGCCTCAACCAGCCCGTTGCCCATGGCGATGATGAGCGCACCTGCGAAGAGCGTGGAGAAACCCGTCGCGAAGATCATCGTCAGCACGCCGACCACGTGGGCTACGAAAGACGTGCGCAGCAAGGCCCGCATACCGATGGAATCTGCGAGTGGTGCGAACAGCAGTTGCGACACGGCGAAGCCCCACAGCGCAGCACCTCCGATCCAACCCACCTGCTCGTTGGTGAGGACGAACTCGCGTTTGAGCGCGAGCATGATCGCACCCACGGTCGCGAACGCGACCGAGGTCGCGATCAGAGCAACGCAGCTTCCGAGGAATAACCGCGAGGTGTTCACGTTGGAGTCGGACATGTCGCTCGTTGTGGAAAGAGATGCGGTGGCGGGCTTATTCAAGACCCAAGTGCCGCAAAACTTCCGGCGGCGGCGGGGCCCAACTCGTCTGCGGGATATTGCCGATGTACTCCAGGTCGGTCATCCCCTCGGTGGTCGTCCAGAACGCTGTCGAGGTCAGGGACCGCACAGTGTCGAAGAAGCGCGCGCCCGCCTTGAGATGCTCCGGCGTGTTGGGTTCGTAGCAGATGTCATCACAGATCGCGTGTCGCTGCTCCTGCGTCAGATCTCGGAAGCGCAGACCGTCCCCGAACCGTTCTCTGGACTCGCGATCCAGCCACAGTAGGCCGCCTCGAATCAGGACGGCATCGCGTTGATTCCCTTCGTACGGCGCACTCACCCATTCGTCGATGAAGTCCTGGGCGCCGAGCGAACTGGCCGAAGGAGACCGGTCGTCTGCTGGGATGATGACGTCGCATAGGACAGCCAGCGAAGCGAGTTCGTCGCTGCTGAGCGTCCGCTCCCACATCACCTTGGGCTCCACCATGTCGGGGTCCCATGCCGTGCCCTTCGCCTTCGGATTCATGGGCGGGTTCGGCGCGATCGCGACGTCGAGCACCGGCTCTCCGGTGTCACACGCGGCAAGACTCGGAGCGGCGGCTGCGAGGGCCATGATTTTCAGCGCATGCCGTCGGTCCATGTCCATGGCGCCGACCACCGGGAGCTCAAACCGTTTCGGCTTCTTGTTGTCGTCCATTACAGGCTCCTCGACGCGAGTTGCTCGACGATGTAGTCGGAGGCGCGCCACGCGATCGCCATGATCGACAGCGTCGGGTTCTTGTCCGCGTTCGACACGAAACAGCCGCCGTCGGTCACGAACAGGTTGTCCACCTCCCACGACTGGCAATACTCGTTCAGGACCGACCGGCCTGGATCTTCACCCATGATGACGCCGCCTACCTCGTGGATGATCACGCCGGGCGCAGCAATCGCGCGTGCGCCGTCCTCGTGCACGGTGCTCGTCACGTTGCCGCCCATCGATTCGATGACGGAGGCGAAGGTCTTCTGCATGTGGCGGGCCTGGTTCAGCTCGTGATCCGACCACTTCCAGTGGAATTTGAGCGTCGGAATGCCCCATTGATCGACACCCTGGGCGTCGATCTCCGCGTAACAGTCTTCGTTAGGGATCATCTCGCCACGCCCATCAAACCACATAAACGAGCCGTAGTAGCGACGGCACTCCTCCTTGAAGCGGGCGCCGTAGGCTCCGTCGGTGAACGATGACAGACCGCCCATGAAGCCGAAACCAGGCTGACGCCGACCGCCACCAAACTCGATGTGATAGCCGCGAGCGAAATCGAGCTGACCACGCGCCTGCTCCTGATAGAGCCACCACGGCGTGTACATGTGCATTGCCGACGCGCCGTCGGTGTTGTGCGCTGGGGTGTTCTCCATGGCTGGGATCTGACCACCGACCCCGGCACCCACGGTATCCATGATGTACTTGCCGACCGCACCACTGCCGTTGCCCAGCCCATCAGGGAACAGTCCACTCTTGGAGTTCAGCAAGATACGCGCCGATTCAAGTGCGCTCGCGGCAACAATGACAACCCGCGCGCTCACGTGCTCCTCGACGCGTGTGGTCTTGTCAATGTAGTGCACCCCCGTGGCGCGCCCCTGCGCGTTCACGGTGACCTCGCGGACCATCGCATCTGTGATGATGTCGAGGTTGCCGGTCGCGACCGCGGGAGGCAGCAATACGGTCGGGGACTGAAAATTGGCCTTGATGGAGCAGCCACGTCCGCACGGAGTCGCAAAGAAACAGGCCGCCCGCGAGCGCATGGAGTCCTCTGTCACGCGTTGAGCCAACGCGTTGTTCGGCCACAATTCACGAGACAGCCGCGCCGCGTCCTGCCGTTCTGTGAGGATCGCGAGGTGGGCCGGAATCACGGGAACGCCGACGCTGGCGGCGTGCTTCTTTGTTAGAAGTTCGGTGGCACGCGCCGCCGGAGCGGGCTGTAGCACGCCAGGCGATGAGTTTGGCGTATTCTCGAGCCCTTCGTTCGATCCATAGACGCCGATCAGCATCTCGGTCTTGTCGTAGTAGGGCTCGACGTCCTGATACGTGATGGGCCAGTCGAAGCCGAGGCCATCCCGCGACCGCGGCTTGAAGTCGTACTCACCCATGCGCAGCGAGATGCGGCCCCAATGATTCGTGCGACCGCCGAGCATCCGTGCGCGCCACCAACGGAAGTCGGTGCCCTCGGCGCTGGAATAGGGTTCACCAGGCACTTCCCAGCCGCCGTCGACCGTCGCGTCGTAGAAGCCGAAGGGCTTTTCCTTCGTCCCGGCCCCGCGCATGGGCGCGTCCTTCGGGAGCTGGAACATCGGAGTCTCGGTCACCGGGTCGTAGTCACGGCCGGCTTCGAGCATGAGGACCTTCACCCCGGAACACGCGAGCACATAAGCGCACATGCCGCCGGCGGCTCCCGAACCCACGATAATGACGTCGTATTCCTGCTGGGCTTTCTTGCGCATGCCGCCTCACGTCTCCGTGCTCTGGGTCCCGAGTGTGGCCAGAGAGACAACTTAGGCTCGGCGTGTGGTTTCGCTACGCCCGCTGCGCGGCGGCGCCCCGCGGAAGGCAGCGTCCGGCGGAAGGGTGCGCCCCGCGGACGCCCCCCTCAGGAGATCGGGCGCTGTCCCGGCCAGTCTCCTCGCTGCACGATGACCTTGCCATCGCTCACGACCAGGAGCACGTCCTGCATCACCCCGATGTCCTCCAGCGGATTGCGTTCAAGCACCAACAAATCGGCGTCGAGGCCCACCGCGACCACACCCGTCTTGTCCGTCAGGCCGAAAAGCTCAGCCGGAGTGACCGTCGCGGCTTGCAGCGCCTCGAGCGGGGTCATCCCGATCTCCACCAATTCCAGGAGTTCGTGAGCCAGAGTCGTCGTGCTCCCGGGTCCATATCCGGTGTCGGACCCGGTTACGATCTTCACGCCAAGCCTATGCGCCGTCGCGGCCATCTCTTGGACTCGTGGAAGCATGTGCCTTCCGCGCATGTTCAGCGCGGCGTTGTCGTAGTCGCCTCCCGCTAGCGTCAGGTCGCGCACGATGGCGATGGTAGGCACGAGGTACGTCCCGCGCTCCACCATCATCGCCAGCGTTTCCGGACTCAGGTACGTCCCGTGCTCAATGCTGCGCACCCCTGCCGTCACCGCATCACGTGCGCCCGCATCACCATGGGCATGGGCCGCGACGCCAATACCCGCCTTACCGGCTTCTTCGACGATCGCGTGCAGTTCAGCCTCTGAATAGAACTGCTTACGCGGATCCGTGTTCGGCAGGCCCGCCCGCTCCGTTGCGTTGGTCTTCACGAAGTCGACCCCGCGCGAAACCAGTGCGCGGGTCATCGCACGCACCGCTTCCTCTCCGCGAATCTCCTTGCCGTAGAGATGGCCGAGTTCTGGGTGGTCTTGAAAAAATTCCTCAGCCGCAGGAGGCCTAACATGGTACCCCGCAGCGAGGTACTGCGGAGCGTCGAGATACCCCGCCGCTTGCAGCTCCCGCATGCCGACATCCGCGTAGTGCGCCGTGCCCATACTGCGCATGGTGGTCACCCCGGCGGAAAGCGCGCGTCCTGCGTCGGCGGCCGAGCCGACGTGTACATGCGCGTCCATCATCCCCGGCGCGAGGAAGCGCCCCATGAGATCCACCGTGCGCGTCCCATCCGGCGCGATGACACGGCCCGTCGTGATCTGCTTGATCTTCCCACCTTCGACGAGAACCGTGGACGCCTCGCTGATCGCTCCGGTCCGTACATCGACAATGCGCGCGTTGATCAGGATCAGGTCCTGGGCCGGGGCGCTCACCGCGCAAGCGGCGAGGGAGAGGACCGTCAACAGAGTGGAACGAAGCACGAGGGCCTCCGTATGTACGGGGAATGGAAGGGAAACGAGTTACCCGATCAGCCGCTGAAGCCCAGCGAAGCTCGCCCGCACACTCTCGATCGCGTCCGCAGGGAAGTCGTGCTCGACGAACTGATGGAGTAGGCCAAGCTCCTCCGCCCGGCCAAGAATTCTCCGGAAATCGATGACGCCTGCCCCGACGTCGGCCATGTCGCCCGACGGGGTGCGGTCCTTCACGTGCACGCTGGTCACCCGACCTGAGTAGGCTTCGATGAGGGCGTACGGATCTCCGGCGCCCTTCACTGTCCAGAAGATGTCCATCTGCCAATCGACCAGCTCGGGGTCGGTGCTCTCCAGCAACACCTCGATCGGCAGCACGCCGCCAGCCAGCGGAGCGAACTCCCAATCGTGGTTGTGGTAACCGAAGCGCAGCCCCGCCGCGCGAGCCGCAGCGCCGGCCTCGTTGAACTCCTCCCCCACGCGCACCAACCCCTCGGTGCCGCGCACGTTGTTCGGCAAGGAAGGCACCACGATCAATGCCTGGCCCAACTCCTGAGCGGACTCCAATGTGGCATCCCAATCATCTCTGACCGTCTCGATGCTCACGTGGCTCGACGCACATCGCAGCCCCACCGCGTCGAGCTTATTTCGCATTTCCCGACCCGCGAGCGCGTAGTCGCCAAAAAGCTCAACCTCGGTGTAGCCAATCTCCGCGATGGCGGCGAGGGTCCGGTCCGTGTCATCGGCCATCTCGGCGCGCAGCGTGTAGACCTGGACACCGATGGCGTCGAGCCGAGGCTTCGCCCCCTGAATCGCGAGACCGTCGAGCCCACGCGGGGCAAGCGCCCCCGCAGGACCGTCGAGCCCACGCATCGCGAGCGCCGCAGCCGGTAGCGCCCCGAGAAAGGCGCGGCGATCCATCCGCCCGCTCATCGGAGTTCCCTCAGCTTGATGTCACGGAACCACACACGATTGCCGTGATCCTGCAGCCCGAGGTGGCCGCTCTTCGCCTGCCCATAGGCAGGGAATTCACTGAATTTGCTGGCGGCGACGAGTTCCTTCCACTCAGGACTGCCAAACTCGTACATGACGATCTTGGTGCCATTTAGCCAGTGCTCAACCGCGTTTCCGCGCACCACGAGCCGCACGGTGTTCCACTCCCCAACCGGATGGACGAGGCCACGCGGTGCCGGATGCAAGGCGTAGTTGGACCCTGCACTCGTAACCGGATTCTGACCGTCCGCGTGTCCCGAATCGTCGAGAATCTGCATCTCCGGCGCGCTGTGGTATACCCACTCCTCGCCCAGTGCCGCGCGATAGAAAAGTCCGCTATTTCCGCCCTCGGAAATCTTCCACTCTATCGTCAACTCGAAGTCCGTGTACTCGGCCTCGGTGATGATGTCGCGCCCGCCCGTAGAGTGCGTGAGCGTGCCGCTTTCGGCCGCCCAACCCCCGGTCATAGGTTCGCCGTCGTAGCGACGCCAGCCATCAAGCGAATGACCATCGAAGAGGAGCTCCCATCCCGAATCTCGCTCGGCCTGCGTGAGCGTGTTGTGCTCCTGGGCTGCGAGAGGTGCGACCGACACCGCGGGTGCGACACAGATCAGTCCAGCCAAAGCCGCAATCGTAATCCGTCTCATCAGATCACCCATCCCTCTCTGTATTCCCGGACCAAATACTCGTTGGCCTTCTCTGAATTCGTGACCCGCATATTTTCGGCATCGTATTCGATCCTGAATCCCTGGCCTGTTCGCAACGCCACGATGCCGAGGAGCATGGTTTCGGTAAGCGGGGCCGCATACGAGAACGGGCAAGTCGCCTGACCGATCCCTTTACACGCGTTGGCCCAGTTCATCTCGTGGCCCCCCTCAATGCGAAGGAGGTTCTGGGGTACCGTAGCCGCCTCCTCGTGCAGACCCTCGGGGAAAAGCTTCGGATTCCGGCCATACGTCTCGTGCATCAACAAGCCGCGGTCACCGACGAAGATCACGCCGCCCTCGCGGTTGAGACGCACTTCTGCGGGCAGACCCTCTGGCCGCTTCGGCATCAGGCCGCCGTCATACCAGTGCAGGTCAACCGCTGGCATCCGGCCGCGCCGCGGGAACTCATAGTGGACGTTCGTCGCCATCGGGTACGACACCGGATTGGCTTCCGGACCTCCCCAGGGCGTGGACGTGGACTCGACCGCAGACGGCAGCCCAAGGTTGAGCGCCCAGACCGGGTGATCGATGAGATGTGCGCCCATATCGCCGAGCGCGCCCACCCCGAAGTCCACCCAACCGCGCCAATGGAACGGGTGGTAGATCGGGTGATAAGGGACGGGCTCCGCGAGCGGGCCGCGGTACAGGTCCCAATCGAGATGATCCGGGACTTGGAAGTCGGCCCAAAGCCCAGTCGCTTGCGCCTCCTGAATCGATCCGGGCCACCAAGAACGGTCTGTCGATGTCGGATCGAAGTCCGCCGGGAACGGCGCAGGCCGTAGAAGCCCCTGAGACCAGATCGGTCGATTCGTCCACACGTGGACCTCGCGGACGTTCCCAATCACGCCAGCCGCAATCCACTCGTTGATGAGCCGCGCATCGTCCCCGGAGTGGCCCTGGTTGCCCATCTGGGTCACCACGCCGGTGGACTCTGCCAGCCCCTGAAGCACCCGGGCCTCGTGCACCGTGTACGTGAGCGGTTTCTGCACGTAGACGTGCTTGCCGGCCCGCATCGCCGCGGCCGCGATCACCGCGTGCGCGTGGTCGGGGGTCGCGATCACGACGGCCTCGATGTCTGGCATCTCGTCCAGCATGACACGGAAGTCGGAGTACTTCTTTGCGGACGTGTACTGCTCCTGCCAACGCACCCCGTCGGGGCGGGGATCACCTTGGCCGTCCCGGGATCGCTCGTCCGCCTTCTTCGCGACCAGCGTATGGTCGACGTCGCAGACCGCGATGATGTTCTCGGACCCCAACTGCTGGGCGTTCTCTGCACCCATGCCGCCGGCACCGATCATTGCGATGTTGAGCGTGTCGCTGGGGGCCTGGTAGCCCACGCCACCGAGCACATGCCGAGGCACGATCATCGCGCTCATTGCGAGCTTGGAGCTATTCGAGACGAAGTCCCGGCGTGTGATATCGTCTGCCACGGTTCTCTTCCTGAAAAGGTTCAGCCGACAACATTAAGCAGAATGAGGGATTTCGCACCCCGGGGGTCAAAGCCGTTCGACCATCCCGTCGTGCGCATGGTCGACGTGCGCCCTGCCACCGAGCGCAGCCAACTCCTGCCGCGTCAGCATAAGCTTGGCGTCCAAGAAACTGTCGTCGTGCATAGGGTCGTGGTGGGTCACGATCCATCGATCGACCTCAGCGAACTTGGCGAGAAGCGCGGCATTCGACGCCGAACTGTGACCCCAGCCGACCTTGTGGGGATACTCGACGCTTGAGTACTGAACCTCATGAACGAGGAGGTTGGTCCCATGAAGGAAATCGACCACCCGCCTGTGCGGGGCCACCATCGGGTGGTCCAACTCAATGCCGTGCGGCGAGCCCACGTACCCCGCCATAAACTCGTTGTCTGGGAACCAGGCGACTGTCGCATCGCCCGCGGCCACCTTGTAGCCGACCGTAGCGCCGGGATGATGGGCGTATTCCCAGGACACCTCCGCACCTCCGATATCGATCGGCTCATTACCGAGGTGGCAGAAGTCGATCGAAGCGTTTATATCCTCCATCTGCACAGGGAAGTAGTCCTGGTCCAACTGGCCTCTACAAGACGGCCTCAAGGCTCTTTCCGAATCCTTTCGCCCCATAGACCGTGATCTCATATCCAGGAACGAAGGCTGGCGTGAAGAACGGGAACCCTTGGATGTGATCCCAATGGGTGTGGGTAATGAACAGATGGATCCGACATGGACCGGCCCGCATCAACTCACTGCCTAGCCCCCGGATTCCCGAACCGGCGTCGAAAATCAATTTGTGATCACCCCGTTCGACCATCATGCAAGACGTGTTGCCGCCGTGGCGCATGAAGGCCGCGCCTGGTGTGGGAATGGAGCCGCGGGTCCCCCAGAGCGTCAGCTTCAGTCAACCGCTGGTCAGCTGCGGCTCGTACGGGTCCCCAATCGGCACCACTGCAGCTGGGACGGCGGAGGGAAAGAGGGATGCGGTTCCATCGAAGAAGCCCTCGACGGGGTCGAGCAAGTCGGCCGGAAGAAACGGCTTCGGGATGAAGGCAAGGGCGCCCAAATCGACGGCCGCGACTCTCTCCGCTTTCAGGGCCTTGGCGGAGCACACCATGACCGCGAGATCCGCCGTCAACGCATCCGCCCGAACTCTCTTGAGGACCTCAATGCCGTGAAGCTTGGGCATCATGAGGTCGAGGATCAGCAGGTCAGGACGAAATTGCTCGATGGCGAGGAGGCACGCTTCTCCATCCACCGCCACCCCTACCTCATAGCCGGCCTTAGTGAGAATTTCCTTCATCAGTAACGCAATGACCTCGGTGTCCTCCGCTACGAGGATCCTGCGCGTTTTTTCAGAGGATTCGGCCGACATGGATTCGCCTGTAGGTTG
>CALFPJ010000073.1 GCA_937919655.1 uncultured Gemmatimonadales bacterium | reverse complement strand
ATCGGACCGGGCGCCCCCGGAGCCACCTCTTTTCTCTCCCCCTCTCAGGGACCTCTAACTACGAACGGGTCAGCTTCGGATCGAGACCTCGGTACCGGGAGGCAGGGTCGCCATGGCTTACTCGACTGGGATAGCTGGGGGTGGGTGGCTACTTGCTCTTCCATCGCAGTGCTGAGCTCAAGGCCCTCAAGCTCCCCGGCGCGGCGCCCATCCGGGACCCCTCCTCCCGGACCGAGCGCACGTCTTCCACAGAGGTGAAGGCCGCCGGATTGTGCTCATTCACAATCGCCATGTATGGCCCGACGTGGGACCGCTGAACCACACTGAAAATGAGGTCCACTTCCCCCCTCATCCCCTGGGCGCGCACGGTCGTCACGCCATATCCGGCAGCTCGGAGGGCCTCGAGAAGCTCGCTCGCGGGCTGGCGCGTGATTGTGCGAATGATGCGCGATCCCCGCGCAAGCCGGTCCTCGATCTGCAGGCCGGTGAACACGCCCGTCGAAAAGCCCGCCGCGTAGGCCACGAGGTACACGATGTGGTTGAGGTTCTGGACGACTTGGCTGATGGCAAAGAGCCAGATCAATATCTCGAAGAACCCGATCACGGGGGCAAGGGACTTCTCACCCCTGGAGATGAAGCTGATTCGGAGGGTCCCGAGTGTGACGTCCGAGACCCGGGCGAAGAAGATGAGGGCGGCACCAGCCCAAACGGGTAACTCGGCGATTTGGAAGATCATACGGTTCCCAAGGGGTTTCTGATGGCACACCTCTACATGGCGAAGGCCTCCTCCGCGCACCGTCTCAACCCTATCTCACAGTCGAGTCAGGCGCCAACCCGTGCCCTAAGCCGCTGCCGATGCGGGATCGGCCACTAGCTTCACCATGACCCCATCCTCCCAAGCGATGGAGTCCCCTATATCTCCCTGAGATTCACATGGCCCTCCCCTCGACCGTTCACACCGTTGACGTCTCTCTCAGCCACATGGACCGTGGTGTGTACGAGCAGCTGAGCATCAAGGCGGCGCGCCATCCGTCGGAGACCGCGGAGTATTTCCTAACGCGCCTGCTAGCCTACTGCCTCGAATACCGGGAGGGGATCACGTTCTCCAAGGGCGGCGTCTCAGATCCCGACGATCCGCCGCTCATGATCAAGGATCTTACCGGGGCCTGGAAGAGCTGGATCGAGATCGGCGCCCCCAATGCCGCACGCCTTCACCAGGCGAGCAAGGTGAGTCCCCGCGTTGCGCTCTACACACACAAGGAGCCGCGCATCTTGATGCCTGGCTACGAGGGCCAGCGCATCCACAAGGCGGAGGAAGTCGAGATCTACGCGATGGACCGCGACCTCTTGGCCTCTCTCGTCGACAGCCTCAGCCGCCGCATCGAGTGGGCGCTCTCGGTGACCGACGGCCAGTTGTTCTTGGATGTGGGCGGCGCCTCATACGGCGGCGCCGTCGAGCGACTGTCGCTCCCGGGCTGAACGCGTCCCACGGGGGATGCCTGTTCACGCCCACCCGTCGATAATCGTGCACTCGCACCTAAATGTCTTACTTAAGCCATAATATGGCATCACGAATCGTAAATAATGTCATTATGTTAGGTTTGGGTGACGGTAAATGGGGCCAGACGCAGTTCTGTAGTGCACCTGCTCTTGGCATGTCTGACAGACGTCGACGGGCGCTCGACCGGAGTCGGCCAAGGTCCGAATCACTGGTTTTTGCGTCTACTGAGTCTCCCAACCTCGTTGGGCCTCGATGCAGTTTTTGGGCACAATTTTGAATTCCGGCTCGCGGATGCCGCATATGCACCGCATCTTGCTGGCGTGAACGCCCCTGATCCCACACAACTTCACCGCACCAAGAGGTACGAAATGCGCTCCCGACTTGTAATCATGCTCTTCATCCTCCTCGCGATCGCTGCGCCAGCGTCCGCACAGATGACCGTGGCCGAGCCTTTCAAGGTCGGCACCTTTGAGATCGAGGGCCGAGCACAGGTCGGAATCGTGCTTCGTGACCAGTACATCGTGGAGCTGAGCAGGGCCAACGAGGCGCTTGAGCGGAATGCGGAATATCCGGCGATCCCGCTTCCGGCAGACATGCTCGAGCTCATCTCGCGTTACGAATACGGCATGAAGGCTCGCCTATACGAGCTGGTGACCTACCTCGTCCAGAACGACATGATCACCGGGGCACGCCCCGACTACGTCTACGACCTGAGCGAGGTGGAGACCCTTCCTCCGATCCTGTATCCCGGGAAGATCCTTAACGCAGCTGTGAACTTCTACAGCCACGTGAACGAGTCGGGCGACGACGAGAATCGGACAGAGGCTCGCCGTCAGCGACGGGAAAACCGAGGCGTACCCTACCTTTTTCTGAAGCCGAGCCGCGGAGCTGTAGTCGGTAACGGCGCCCCGATCGTCCTTCCGTATGGTCGCACCCAGATCGACTGGGAAGTGGAGTTGGGTACCGTGATCGGCCGGGCCGGAAAGTACATCTCCGCAAACGATGCCGAAGCGCACATCTTTGGATACACGGTCACGATGGACATCTCCGATCGCGGCGGCCGTCCGCCGGGCGGCAACCCACTGAGCTCGGACTGGTTCGTGGGGAAGGGTCACGACACGTTTGCCCCCATGGGTCCTTGGATCGTGCCGAAGGAGTTCTACGGTAACCCCATGGAGATCCTCCGGCAGACGCTCAATGTCGGCGACGAGCTGATGCAGGAGGCCACGGCCGGTGACATGATCCACACGCTGTGGGAGCTGGTCGAGTACGGATCGTCGATCATCACGCTCTACCCCGGCGACGTGATCAACAACGGTACGTCAGGCGGTACCGGTGCGGGCACGGCCGTACGCGGCGCACAGCGTTTCTTGCAGGTCGGCGAAGTCGTGTCGGGTACGATCGACGGGATCGGTACGCTGACGATGCCAGTTGTGGCGGAGGACGAGCCGCGGGGCCTGACGGGTGCGCAACTCACGCCGGTGTGTAACTACCGTGAATGCGGGGGGCGATGAGCCGTTCTTGGCACTGTGTGAGATTCCCGGCTCGCGAACTCACCGCCGAAGTGACCGATGTCTGAGCCAAAGTCGCGGCAGCCCATCGTCCGGGCGCTCGGCCTGTACCTGGCGGGGTCCTGGGTATGTCTACAGGTGGTGGATGTGCTGGCACAGAACTTCGCACTCCCGTCCTGGGCCTTTCTCCTGACGTTGGTCCTTCTAGTGATCGGGCTACCGATTACCGGGGCGACCGCGTTTCTGCAAAGTCGTCTACGGGTGGCCGCTGGCGAGGAGCGTATGGGCCTTGAGCACAGGCTACTCACTTGGCCGAACGTGGTTCGTGCAGGTGTCGGCGCGCTGGCTG
>CALFPJ010000072.1 GCA_937919655.1 uncultured Gemmatimonadales bacterium | reverse complement strand
GCATGTTGGAGTTGGTTCTGTCCGTAGGACGTGCGGAACCGTAGACGGCCGAGCGTCTTCACGATCTCGGGGTGCACGTTATGAATGCCGAGTTCATACAGTACTTCCTCTGCTGCCTCGATCATCCCCTTCTCGACGTCCTTGCCCGCCTTCTCTACCATCTCTTCAATGCGAGCCGGGTGAATCCTGCCGTCTTCGACCAGACGCTCGAGGGCGATGCGCGCGATTTCACGGCGCACGGGATCAAACGCGGAAAGCACGACCGCCTCTGGTGTGTCATCGATGACGACATCCACCCCGGTCGCCTGCTCGAAGGAGCGAATATTGCGACCCTCGCGTCCGATGATGCGTCCCTTCATTTCGTCGGACGGGAGTTGTACGACAGACACGGTCGTCTCAGCCGTGAGGTCCGCAGCCATGCGCTGAATGGCGAGGGCCACGATCTTGCGCGCTTCTTTTTCAGCGTCGCGCTGTGCCTGCTCCTTGATTTCACGGAGGGCATTCGCTGCTTCGGCCCGAGCCTCATCCTTGAGGTCATCCATGAGTTCTGTTCGTGCGGCTTCGGCAGTAAGCCCAGCGAGCTGCTCAAGGCGCCGACGCGCGGACTCCTCTGCTTCACCCACTGCACGGTCACGCTCGGCGAGGGCCCCATCGCGGCCCTCCAAGTCGAGGGCACGGGCGTCCAACTCGCCCTCGCGCGCGTTGAGTCGATCGAAGTGTCGCTCCAACCCGTCCGAACGCTCCTCAGCCCTGCGTTCGGCGCGCTCGAGTTCCTCACGTCTGCGGTTCTCTTCCTTCTCCCAAGCTTCACGGAGGCGGAAGCCTTCTTCGCGCCCCGCGAGTTCGCCGGCCTTGCGGGCGTTCTCAGCTTCTTCTTTGGCCCGCTTGAGAATGCGGGAAGCCTCGTCCTTCGCCTCAGCGACTTCTAACTCCTGACGGGTTCGTTCACGTCTCTTCGCAACGAAGAAACCCACGATACCGCCGAGGACGAGGCCAACCGCCGCTGCAATGAGCAGTGGCGCGGTGACCATATATTGACTCCAAAGCGGCGCCGAAGCGCCGAAGGTGAACGATCAGGAACCCGTCCCGTGTTGTTTCAGGGGGCGGGAGAATCCAGTTATGAAGTGGAGAATAGGCGACCGCCGAAGGCAAACGCAAGCCGGAGGTGTCTCGCAGCGTGCTAAGCGTCGCTCGCCTCGATCCCCATTTCTGCCTCGATGCGCCGCGTGAGGTTGGTCGCCCGTGAAGCCACTTCTTTCTTGGCCTGCTCCAAGGCGTCTCTTGCTTGGAAGCACTCATCTGCAATGGAGAGAGCGGCCAATATCGCGGCTTTGTGGCCCTCGATCAGCCCCGCCTGCATGCGGATCTCGTGAATGCGGTCGTCGACCAACTTCGCGCAACGCTTCGTGTACTCTGGTTCAGCGTTGGCCCGGATGGTGTGCTCTTCCCCGGCAATGCGAACCGTGACGGCCGCCTTGTCAGCGCTCATCGCTGCTCCTCCAGAAACCGGATTTTCGCCAGGAGGCGGTCGATGCCCGCGCGGCCCGTCTTGAGCCGCGTCTTAAGGTCTAGGTTCTCGGCCTCGAGGTCACTTAGCCGAGACAACAAACGACCGGCCTCACCTTCGTCTCCCGTAAAACGGCGCACGATCTCCTCAAGTTCGACACCTTTTGACTCGGCGTCCGAAACTCGACTGGTGGCCGCCGCCAGGCGCTTAAGAACAACCGCCACGACATTTTCGAGTTCGGCGAACGCGGCCCGATCAGGCTGTTCGCTGTTAGCCTCGGTGTTCGACACCCAACTCCTCCTTGAGCCGTCCCAGTACCGCCGTGATCGTTCGATCAACTTCTTTGTCCTTCAGGGTCCGCTCCGGGGCGCGGAAGCGCAAGCGGAACGCGATCGAGCGACGCCCCTCGGAGACTCCTTCCCCCTCGTAGACATCGAATAGGTCGACCCGTTCGAGCAAGTCTCCCGAGCTGGAACGGATGAGGTCTAAGACCGATTGGGCTGCGACCGTGGTCGACACCAAGAGCGCCAAATCCCTCTCGACGGCTGGGTATTGGGGCAACGGCTCGTGTACCACGACTGGGCTTGGTCCCGGTTCAGGCGGCAGACGAAACTCGAACGCCAACACATCACCGGCCCAAACCGGAGCGTCGACGGCGCCGGGGCTCATGAGTCCTCCAGCCCCCACGGGGTCACCTCCAGGATCGAGGACCACGAAGGCCGAGCCACTCAGGTATGGCGCGACATCTCCCTCGGCCGGTGCCACAACCCCGCGACCCTTGAACGTCTGGCGCACCGCGTGTTCCAACAGCCCCTTGAGGTCCCAGAGCCCCAGAGGCTGGACGGGACCTGACCAGTGGGCCGGCTCTCGACGGCCCGTCATGACCGCGGCGACATGTGGCTCCTCGAGCGGGGGCTCACCCTTCCCCATAGCCCGGAACGAAGTCCCGAGTTCAAAGAGCCGTACGTCACGGTTCCCTCTCGCCAGGTTGTATTCGAGCCTGCGGACCAGAGATGGCAGTAGTGCACTGCGAATGAACGGCTCGGTCGTGGCGAGTGGATTGGAGACCCGGACCTCCCCCTCTCCCTCAGGCACAAACGCTGGCGTCTGAGCCTCATAGAGGCCCCGGGCCGCCAGGGCGCGTCGTAGATCGTCCTCAAGCTGAAAGAGAGGATGATCGGGCACCGTGCCTGGACGAAACGGACCGAGATCGGACGGAAATCGGTCGTACCCGTAGGTGCGGGCGACTTCCTCAATAAGATCGACCTCGCGCGTGACATCGTAGCTACGGAAGCCGGGCACACGCACCGACAGCACCCCTGCTTCTTCGCTCAGCACCGTAAAACCAAGAGGCGTCAGCAACTCTGTCGTCTGAGCGGCGTCGAAGGCGACACCGAGCAAGCGCTCAATCCGAGATAGCCGCAACGACACAGTCTGAGCCGTGAACTCGACCGCATGGCAGTCCAGGACGGGACCGTCCACCACGCCGCCAGCTGTGGCCAGAATCAACGCTACGGCCCGCTGGAGCGCCAATTCCATCGACTCGGGGTCAACGCCGCGCTCGAAACGGTAAGATGCGTCTGTCGACATCGCCAAGGCACGACGCGTCGCGCGAATCGACTTGGGGTTGAAGAGCGCACACTCAATGAGCACGTCTACAGTGTCATTCGTGACCTCGGAATCCAGGCCACCCATGACGCCGGCGAGCGCCACCGGATGCTCAGCGTCACAAATCATCAACATGTCGGGCGCCACTTTGCGCTTTTCGCCGTCCAGTGTCGCGAACGTGCCCGGCGAAGCACCCGCACGCCGTACCACGATCGATGTGCCGCCAAGTTTGTTCAGGTCGAAGGCGTGCAGCGGCTGTCCCAATTCGAGCAGGATGTAGTTGGTCGCGTCGACGACGTTGCTGATGGGACGTGATCCGGCTCCGCGAAGGCGCTCTTGGAGCCACTCGGGGGACGGCCCGACCTTCACGCCTCGGATCACGACCCCGAGATACCTGCTACACAGATCGGTGTCTTCGATCCGGATGGACACATCCCCGTGGCTGATCTCCGGTGTGCCACGGTGAAATGTGGGAGAGAAATCGATCGCGCCGGGGATCTCGGCGAGAACCACACGCCCCTCACCCTCCGAGGCGAGTTCCCGTGCGACGCCGACGTGAGAAAGGAGGTCACCCCGGTTCGCAGTGATCTCCACATCTAGAGTGGCATCGCTCAGGCCCATGGCCTCAACGAAGGATTGGCCCGGCACGAAATCCCCGAATAGTTCTAGAATGCCGTCGTGCTCCGTGCCGAGGCCTAACTCCTTGGAAGAGCACAACATACCTTCCGAAACCTCACCTCGAATCTTGGCCTTCTTGATCTTGAAATCGCCGGGCAAGACGGCCCCTACGGGTGCGAACGGGAACCACGAACCCGCCTTCACATTGGGTGCGCCACAAACGACGGAAACGACCCCCGCCCCGCCGTCCACGGTGCAAAGCGAGAGACGATCGGCGTTAGGGTGTCGCTCAGCGGTTACTACCCGTCCGACCACCAGGTCGCCGAGCCCAGCTGCGGGCGAAGTGATTTCCTCAACCGGCGCGCCCCGCAGCGCCAGATGCTCGGCGAGCGCCTTGGGCGGCAAAACGAGCCCGGGTACCATGTCCTTGAGCCAGCGATAGGATGTCTTCATGAGCCGAATTGGGCCAAAAAGCGTACGTCGTTCTCGAAGAAAGTGCGCAGGTCATCCACGCCGTGCTTGAGTTTGGCGATCCGGGCCGGCCCCATTCCGAAGGCGAAGCCGGTGTAGCGCTCGGAGTCATATCCCGCGTTCTCGAGCACGGCCGGATCGACCATGCCGGCCCCCATGATCTCCAGCCAGTCCGTCTCTTCCGTCGAGCCGTCAGGGCGGGTGATGACACGCTTCACATCCACTTCGGCACTGGGTTCCGTGAAGGGAAAAAACGATGGACGGAAACGGGTCTGAGTCCCGGGACCCCAGTAGCGACGGGCGAATTCAGCCAGGGTCGCTTTGAAGTCTACGAAGGTGATGCCCTCGTCGATGACGAGGCCTTCGATCTGCATGAATGCAGGCGTATGCGTGGCGTCGTACGTGTCCCTACGGTAAACCCACCCTGGAGCCAGGATGCGAATAGGAGGCTGATACTTCTCCATTGTGCGCATCTGCACCGGCGACGTGTGGCTCCGAAGTAGGACAGAGTCTACCAAGTAGAGGGTGTCCTGCTCGTCGGCGGCGGGATGATCGAGCGGTGTGTTCAGGGCCTCGAAGTTGTACCACTCCGTGTCGGCTTCGGGCCCCCTGGCTCTAGTGAAGCCCAGGTCACGAAAGATCCCCCATATCTCGTCTACCGCCTGAGTGATTGGGTGTAGGCCACCCTGCCAGACCCCACGGGCAGGAAGGGTCAGATCGAGACCTCCAGCCGCACCTGGGCCCGCGAAGTCGAGGTCCCGTGCCTCCAGTGCTACACAGACCACGCCTTTCACACGGTTGGCCTCCTGGCCGACCGCGGGGCGCTCCTCAGGAGACATCGAACCCAGGTCTCGCAGAATCAGAGAAATGCGGCCTTCCTTGCGTCCTAGAAAGGACACGCGGACGTCCTCCAGCGCGTCGGCATCGGGGGCGTCGGCTATGGCCGTCAACGCCAGGACTTCGAGCGCTTTCAGGGCTTCTATCGGGTTTTGGTCGGTCATGTCAGTTGTGTCCTTCGTGGTGCACTCCGCATCGCCCAAGCTATCTCGGGGCCACGGGGTCGCAATCCCGAGATCCTACATTGCTGAACAGCAGAAGGGGCCCCACGGCCGCGCCGTGGAGCCCCTCCTGACCAAGCGGGGAGCGAGGGTCAGCTCGCTTTTGCTGCGAGGCCCGCCTTCGCCTGGTCGACGATCGCGGTAAACGCATCGGGGTGACGAACCGCCAAGTCGGCAAGCGCCTTGCGATCCAACTCAATCCCGGCCTCCTTCAGACCATTAATGAAGGTGGAGTAAGACATATCATGTGCCCGGACTGCGGCATTAATACGCGCGATCCAGAGCCGCCGGAAATTCCGCTTCTTCTTCTTGCGGTCAACGTAGGCGTACTCCCAACCCTTCTCGACAGCATCTTTCGCTGTCTTATACAGGTTCTTTCGAGCGCCAAAATACCCCTTGGCGACTTCAAATATCTTCTTCTTCCGCTTATTCCGCGGTACGGCGGAGGTTGCTCTAGGCATCGGTCATCCTCCTCAGCTGTAGGGAAGCATGCGGGAAAGTCTCTTAACGTCAGCCGGAGCGACGAGGTCGGACTTTCGTAGGTGGCGTTTACGCTTGGCGGTCTTCTTCGTGAGGATGTGGCTCATGAACGCCTTTCCCCGCTTCAGTTTCCCGCTTCCAGTGCGCCGTACACGTTTGGCTGCACCGCGGTGTGTCTTCATTTTGGGCATTTAGTCCTCAACTGTCCCTGGGGCGAACCCGAAGGGCTCGGCTGTTATCTCGATTTGATAGGGGCGACGACCATCGACATCACTCGCCCTTCCATATTCGGTTGCGACTCAACCTTCCCTAATTCAACCAGCGCTGCCGTCACTCGGCGGAGGACTTCAAGTCCTAACTCCGGATGAGTGATCTGACGTCCCCGGAACATCATGGTCAGCTTGACCTTGTTGCCTTCCTCGAGAAACCGCTTCGCGTGTCCGACTTTGAAGTCGTAATCGTGACCCTCGATTCCGGGACGGAATTTTACTTCCTTAACCCTGATCGTGTGTTGCTTTTTTCGCGCTTCGCGGGTGGCCCGGGCGGCTTCGTACTTGTACTTCCCGTAGTCCATCATTTTGACTACTGGCGGCCGGGCTTCTGGGGCGACTTCAACCAGATCCATTCCTCGGACAGTGGCCCTTTCTCGGGCGTCGTCGATGGAAACGATGCCGATTTGCTCGCCATCGTCCTGGATCAACCGGATCGGGCTGATCCGGATCTGGTCATTTACGCGAACTCTTTCCTTGCTGATTTGGCGCTACCTCCGATGGAGTTGATACAAAAAAAGGCCCGAGACGTAATCTCGGGCCGCAACTAGGGCGAACGTCTGGAGCAGCCCAAGACGCCGACCCTCGCGACCCTCACGTCAGCTCCGAAGAGCCCTGAGGGTGGAACCGCAGGTCAACGCGGCCCTCTTCCAAATTGTAATCCGCCCTAAGGACGGACGAAAAATCTGTCTATACTAACCTGACAGGTCAACGGTCCTGTTCTGGACCGAAACATCTGGCCCACAAACACGAGGTTTCCCGCCATGAAGATCGCGACCGTGGCGGCAGAACGCTCCTTGCGCTGGCAAAGGACGATTGCAATTCCGCCGGTCCATCCCATTCATTCTGACGAATTCATCCTTGAGTCGATCTCCGCGACGATCATGGCCACAAAGTCATCTCGCCCCATGACTTCCTGCTTCTTGCCTGCGCCGCGCTTGCGCACGGCCACAGTGCCGTCGGCAGCTTCGCGCTCACCCACGACGCCCATGTAGGGCACCTTGAGCGTCTCGGCCTCACGGATGCGGTACCCGAGCGTCTCATCGACTGAAAGCGTCGCCCGTACTCCAGCGAGTTTGAGGTCGGTGAGGAGCGAGCGAGCGCTGTCGTCCCACTGTGCCCCCACGGACATCAGGCGCACCTGCTCTGGTGCGAGCCACGTGGGGAACGCACCGCCGTAGTGCTCGATAAGGATGGCGATGAATCGTTCGAACGACCCGCACACGGCGCGGTGGATGACCACCGGCCGATGGGCCGCGTTGTCGCTCCCCACGTACTTGAGGTCGAATCGTTCCGGGGCGTTGTAGTCGAGCTGAATCGTCCCGAGTTGCCAGCTTCGTCCCAGCGAGTCCGTCACGTGGAAGTCGATTTTTGGACCGTAGAAGGCGCCGTCACCTGGCTCGATCTCATATTCGCGCCCGGTTGCGTCCAGCGCTTCACGAAGCGCCCTTTCGGCCTCGTCCCACTGCTCGTCGCTCCCGATTCTCTGCTCGGGACGCGTTGCGAACTTGATTCGCGACGCTAAGCCAAAGGCCTCGTAGTGCCCAAGGATGAAGTCGGTGAGGAACTTCACCTCTTCCGAGATCTGGTCCTCGCGCAAATAGACGTGGCAGTCGTCCTGCGCGAACTGCCGCACCCGCGTGAGGCCGGAGAGTGCTCCTGAGAGCTCGTTCCGATGGAGGACGTCCAGCGTCACATACCGAATTGGCAATTCACGGTACGAGTGCGTTTGCGAGGCGTAGTACAGATGGTGCGACGGGCAGTTCATGGGCTTGAGCGACATATCGTGCTCGCCCGACTCTTTGTCCAAGACCAGGAACATGTTTTCGCGGTACTTGCCCCAATGCCCCGACTGCTCCCAGAGCTGCTTGGTATACAGGAGCGGCGTCTTGACCTCTAGAAACTCCGCGCGCTGGCGCTCCCGAACGAAGGTCTCCAGCGTGTTGTAGAGGACCGTGCCGCGAGGCGTCCAGAACGCGGCCCCGGGCGACACCGGATGGAACTGGAATAGGTCGAGCTCTTTGCCCAGGCGCCTATGATCACGCTTCCGGGCCTCCTCGAGCATGTGCAGGTGGTTCTCAAGATCTGCCTTCTTATGGAAGGCCGTCCCGTAGATCCGTTGGAGCATCTGGCGCTTCTCGTCGCCCCTCCAATACGCCCCAGCCCCGGAGAGCAACTTGAAGTGTTGAAGTCTACCCGTACTCACGATGTGCGGGCCCTTGCAGAGGTCTAGGAATGGCCCGTTTTTATAGACCGTGATGACCTCAGCGTCGTCGAACTCCTCAAGCCGCTCGAGCTTCAACGGGTCGTCGCCGAAGATCCCGCGGGCTTCCTCTTTCGTTACCTGACGGCGTTCGAACGGCTGATCTGCAGCGGCGACCTCGGCCATCTTCTTCTCGAACGTTTCGAGGTCTTCCGGCGTGAAGGGCGCATCGACCTCAAAGTCGTAGTAAAACCCCTCGGCGATGGATGGGCCGAACCCGATTCCCGCGCCCGGGCGCAATTCGCGGACCGCCGTCGCCAGAATATGGGCCGCCGAGTGACGCAGGACCGCGAGTGCTTCGGGGTTCTTGTCCGTGAGGATAGAGACGGCCGCGTCGCCTTCGATGGGCTCCATGAGTCCGACCGTCTGGCCGTTCACTACCGCCGCAACTGCCGCCTTCGCCAGCCCTGGCCCGATGGCCGCAGCCACGTCTCCGGCCGTCGAGCCGGCTGCCAGTTCGCGGATGTCGCCGTTCGGGAGCGTGATCTTGATCTGTTCGCTGGACATTGTCCTGGCCGTTGTTGTGGTTCCGAGCTACGAGTCCCGGGCGCCACGATGAAAAAAAGCGCGGCGCCCGACGTTTCGGGGCCGCGCTTGCGTCTTGTCTCGATTCAGCTCAACCGACGCGCGCCGCCCCAAGGCCGGTGGTCCGGCCCGTGGTAGTCGTCGTTGTGGTCGTTTCGCCAGCGCACATCAGGCGTTTGCTCCTGCTGAATTCGATTGTGCTCAAACGATGGTGGGACACGCTTTGAGGGTCAATGCCTCTGGGGTGCTAACGCCTGGCGAGGGGCTCATCCTCCTCCCGGCTCCCCGATCGCCTCCACGATATCACCCACGATTTTGTTCAAGTAGGGCGCGAAGTCACCCGGGCTCGGGCCCAAACGCACGATGACCAGCTTCTTGGACGGAATGATCATCGTGGTCTGGCCCATGAATCCTGAAGGCCAATACGCATCTGTCGGTATGCGGTCGTAGGCGCCCCGCGCGTTCAACCAGAACAGGCCACCGTAGCCCTGGTTGGCGCTCGCCGGCGCCGGCGTGCTGACGAAGTCGCTCCAAAAATCAGGGAGGATACGCTCTTCGCCCCACATCCCGTTCTGTAGGTGCAACAAGCCGAAGCGGGCCCAGTCCCGCGCCGACATATAGTCGAAGCCGGTCATGATGAAGTTGCCCCACGCGTCGGTTTCTAGGACCGCGTCCTTGATGCCGATCTTGTCGAAGAGAGCTGTCCAGGGGAAGGCGTGGTAGTCCTCGCCGCGTGCCTCGACGGTTTCGCGCACGATCTTGCCCAACGTGAGGGGATCGGAGTTCAGGTACTCCCAACGTGTGCCGGGTTCAGCCTCCAGTGGGAAGCTCACCGCGTGGTCGAACACGTTGATGCCGTCGAAGTAGATCCTGAAATGATGGTTCTGTGCCGACAGGGATCGATCCTGCCCGAGACCCCAGTTATTGAAGTCGAGCCCGCTACTCATGTTGAGCAGGTTGCGTATCGTGATGGCCGCGCGGGGATCGTCTTGCGTTTGGTTCCACTCCGCGACGGGTGCCGGCTGGTCGAGCGTGAGTGCGCCCTGTTCAATGAGCACACCGATCAAGGCCGCGGTGATGCTCTTGCCTTCCGACCAGGACAGATGCGGCATGTCGCGGGGCACGCCCGTCGCGTAACGCTCACCGATCAATCGTCCATCATAGACGACCGCCACGGCGCGCGTGTTTTGTGCGTGTTCGTGGTTGGCGATCGCGTAGTCCAGTGCCGTGTTCAGCGCGTCGACGTCGACCTCAGGCGGCAGAGGTTCGTCGCGCGTCCGGTCCCCCGTGGGCCAAAGGTCCCAGTTTCGAATCGGCCATTCTGCACCCACCTCGGACGCCTCGAAGTATATGTCTTCGGCGCCACGGGGGAGGATCGAGCAACCCTGGTCTCCGTTGTATTGCACAATTCGAGAGGGGACCCCGGGTGCGCTCATGGTCAGGCGCTTGGCGTCCTCGTCGATCGTGTACGTGAAGTCATCACCCCACCCGAAATGCTCAAAACGTTTCAAATCGGCGGCCGCGTGCACGGCCGGGTCCCTGCCCTGCACCCAGATGCCCGAGCACAAGATCTTCGCATTGATGGCGAGGCTGAACTCTTTGGGCTGCGCGTCGTCCGAGGGCCACTGGGCGGCCGCGGCATACGGGGAAAGGAGGCCCATGGGAAGAAGGGCCAGGGTGGCACAGGTTATGGTAGATCCCTTCATGCGTCGTTCTCCGTATCGAGCGGGGCTGGCCTGGCTCTGGAAGGAGTACTTTGCCCCTCGCCGCCACCACCGGATCTGATAATGCGGTCAATAGGCCGGGTCCGCGAGTCTGTGCCCTGTGCCTTCCGGCGTTTAACGGCCGGCCTACGTCGCGCATCTCAGGTAGGTAGGCGCGCCTACCGCGCCGCGTTCAAGGTTTAGGAGGAGGATTTTGGCATGAGGATGAGAATAACTGGGTGGACGGGGCCGGTATTGCTTGCGATCGCCTTCTCCGTGGCATGCGGGGCCGACACGGGTCCCTTGGAGGTCGGCGGAGAAGTGCCGTCGGTTTTCGACAAATTCGCGGATGGCGTCGAGATATCGCTGGACGGAAGCAACGTAGTTATTCGCAGCGACGGCGTTCCGAATCACGGGAGCCCGTACTTCAACGCCAGCGATTCGCGTTATGAGGCGTATAACGGCAACAACAGTCAGTTTTACCTCAACCCCAACCGGATAGCAGAGCACCAACTCACCTTCCGAATCCCTGCGAATCCCGTACCGAGTTCGAACCCAAGTGCGACTCCGCTGGGGCCGATCGGCGTGGCAGTGAACGGCGTCCCAATCTTCAACCAATACGCGGGGCCAAACCAGCCGCTCACCTTCGAGATTGACTCCTTCGACCAGTTCAATGGGCATCCGCAGCAGACCGGCCAATACCACTACCATGTGGAGCCGCTCTACATCACGCTCGCGGCGGGTCGTAGCACGCTCATCGGGTTCCTCCTAGATGGATTTCCCATCTACGGGCCCGAAGAAGAAGGTCAGACGGTGACCAACGACGACCTCGATGCTTTCCACGGGCATGTGGGTGTGACCGCTGACTACCCCGCGGGTATCTATCATTACCACATCACGTTCGAGGACCCCTACATCAACGGCAATGGGTTCTACGGCGTGCCAGGATCCGTCTCGTGACCACCCGACGGGCGCTCGTGATCGTAGCCCTCGTGGCCAGCGGCGGCGGCCTGTTGGCCGGTGCCCGTGCGCCCACGATTCAGACCAGTGACCCGGGCGTGTCACGGTCGAACGGAGTCGTCGTGTACGCTGGGGTTGCGTTCACAGGGACGCTGACCGAGATCGCCGATGGCGTACGGACGAAGAAGACCACACCGTATCGCAGCGGCTTGCGCCACGGGATCAGTAGGGCGTGGCACGCGAACGGCGCGCTCGCGTTCGCAGGTAGCTTCTTGTCGGGTCGGGAGACTGGCCTGCACCGCACGTGGTACGCGACCGGCCAGCTCCGCTCCGAGCACCGTCTGGAGCGTGGGCTTCTCCAGGGAGTCGCCCGCGATTGGTTCCCGGACGGCACCCCGTACAGGGCCGCGACCTACGTCGATGGCCAAGAGGCCGGTTCACAACAGATGTGGTACACCGACGGTTCGCTGCGCGCGAACTATGTAGTCAGGGACGGTCGCCGCTTCGGGTTGATTGGCGCGAAAGCGTGTGTCGATGAAGCGGAGGTGCTGCCATGAGGCTGCTCGCCCTGTTGGCTGTCGCGGCCGTCATCCTCAGCGGGTGTTCGGAACCCACGGAGACCCTGCCCTACTACTTGTCCGCCGACCTCACTCCGGAGTGGCTCACGTCTGCTGCGGGCTCCGAGGTCCACAAAATTCCGCCGTTCGCGCTTCGCAACCAAGAAAACGAAGTCGTGACGGAAGCCGACATCGACGGTCACATCGTGGTCGCGAGCTTCTTCTTCACGAGTTGCTCACAGGTATGTCCGATCCTGAAAAGCCGACTGGCCAGGATCCAAGAGGCATACATCGAGGACGATCGCGTTGTACTACTGTCGCACTCGGTCGCGCCGATGGCCGACTCGGTTGCGGCCCTCGCGCGGTATGCAGCCACCAATGACATTCAAACGGGCCGCTGGCATCTGCTCACGGGCGCGGTCGAGGACATCGATGCGCTGGCGCGAAACGGGTACTTCGTAGACGTGGAGGGAGCACCTGGCGACCTGGACGGATACAACCTCCTGCATACGGAAACCGTCGTGCTTCTGGACGGGAAGCGACGCATAAGAGGTGTGTACACCGGCACCCTCCAACTGGAGGTCGAGCGTATTCTCGAGGACATGGCCGTGCTGTTGGCCGAGCGTCAGTAGCCGGGGGTGCCACGCGATCATTCGCGACGCCCCCCGGGCTACCCGCTCCCGCGGCCCTGATCCGTAGTCCGTAGCTTGTGCGTCAGCCACCCCGACTAGGCATGCCCACTGAGTCGGGCACGGCGGGGCGCGTGGCGTCCTGATAGGCACGGCGGTAGAGCCCGCCGACATCGCCGGAAAGCAGCGTGTTGAGCCGATTGATCACTCCTGGGAGGTTCGTCCAGGAGGCGTCGATCGCCCAGAGCGCGTCTGCACTCGCGGGGCCGCTCACACCCTGAATGCGGCCCCACACCCCTGCGCCACCTGCGGCGTCTCCCAAGTCCTCACGGATGCTCTCAACGGCCGTGCGAACCGCCGCCACTTCATCCTCCAGAGCCTCCGACTCGTCCGCCGACTCTTCCAGCATCTCATCGATGGCCGTGAGTTGACTACTGACGCTGGCCAGTGCCTCGTTCGCCTCTTCTACTGCCCCGGAGAGCCGGTAGGACTCCATCATGGCCGCGTGGCGTGCGGTGATGACCGCTCGCGACATCGATGTCCGGGGGTCGAGTCTGACACTGACCTCACCCTCAATCACGGCGTCGCCGGCTTCGAGCCTCACGAGGTAGGTGCCAGGCATGACGCGAGGCCCCGGCTCCATGAGTTCTCCGTCGGTCCCATCGGCTTGTAGGCGTAGGTCCCAAAGGACCTCATTCAGCCCAGCCGTCCCCGACGGACTCAACTCCCGAACCGTCGACCCCATTGGGTCCATAATGGTGAGGGCCACGTCGTCACTTTCCGCTGCGAGATGGTACCGAATTCGCGCACCCATTTCAGGGTTGTCCGCCACGAAAATGCCCGGAGTCCATCCCTGCGGATTGTAGGAATTGTACGAGGTCGCACGCCGGACGTTGAACAGGTGAGCTGGAGCCACCACGGCAGCGGCGGTCAGCTCTTCAAGCACGCCGATGTCGTCCATGATCCAGATGCCGCGCCCGTGCGTCCCAATCACCAGGTCGTTGTCTCGAGGATGGATCTTGATGTCATCCACCGGAACTGTTGGGAGGTCGCGCTGGAGCGACATCCAGGACGCGCCCGCATCGGTCGAGGCATAGATCCCCACCTCGTTACCCACGAACAACACGTCAGGATTGCTCGGATGCTGCGCCAACGCGTTCACGGATGACATGGGAAGCCCGTTGGTAATCAAGGACCAGTCCGCGCCGAAGTTGGTGCTCTTGTAGACGTAGGTCGCGTAGTCATCAGACCGGTGACCGTCGAAGGCGGCATAGACTGTAGCCGCGTCCGCGTGCGAGACGACGATCCGAGTGACATAGGTGTTCGCTGGAAGCCCCCGCACATGGGCAGTGAGGTCGGTCCAGGTGGCCCCTCCGTCTTGGGTGACCTGCAGGCGGCCGTCGTCAGAGCCCGTGTAGATGAGGCCTGCATCGACAGGTGATTCGCCGATTGCGGTCAGGTTCCCATAGCTCGATTGTCCGTCGTTGATGGAGATCTGTGCCTCAGATCCGAGAACACCCATGATCTCCAGCGTCTCCCGGTCGACGGCGTAAGTGAGGTCTGGGCTGATCGCCTCCCAGCTCTGCCCCATGTCGGTCGACTTGAACAGCATGTTCGAGCCAACGAAAAGCGTGCTGGCGTCATGGCTTGAGAACTGCACCGGACTGTCCCAGTTCCAGCGCAGGTCAGGCTCCTGCCCGTCCGCGTCAGGACGCCCTTCCGGGCGGATGCGGGCACGCTCGTTCGTGGTCAGGTCCACACGGGTGATGTTGCCACCCTGAGACTCCGCGAACATCACCGTAGGATCCGTGGGGTGCATCACGGTAAAGAAGCCGTCTCCGCTGCCCACGTTGTACCAATCGCGCGTGCGGATGCCCTGGTTCGACCAGGTGTCCGACGGGGCGCACCACGAGCCGTTGTCCTGCAGGCCGCCGCACACGTGATACGGGTCACGCATATCGACGCCGATCTCGTACATCTGTGAGATCGGGAGATTGCGGAACTGATACCAGTTGTCAGAACGATCCCAACTGACCGACACGCCGCCGTCGGAGCCGAGGAGGAGATGATCTGAGTCCGACGGGTCTACCCAGATCGCGTGATGATCCAGGTGAACCCCGGCCGCCGCATCGTTGGTGAACGTCCGCCCACCATCCGAAGACCTGAACATGTCCGAACCGCCGGTATAGATGCGCTCTGGGTCATTGGGGTCGATGCGGATCTGAGAGTAGTACATGGGGCGGTTGTTGGTGTCGCTTCGCTTCTCCCACGAATCGCCGCGATCCTCTGAGCAGTAGACACCGTTTTCGCCACCGCCCTGATCGCCTCCAAACCCCCGACCGGGCGCGCGGGCGTCCGCTTCGACGATGGCACATACGATGTTGCCGTCGCGCCGGTAGATGTCTAGGCCGATGCGTCCCTTATCTCCCGATGGCAAACCTTCCGTGACTTCTTCCCATGATTCGCCCCCGTCGTGGCTCCGATAGATCCCGCTCCCGGGGCCACCACCGTTGTAGCCCCACGCCCGGCGCTGGCGCTGATACATGGCGGCGAAGAGGGTTTGAGGGTCATTGGGATCCATCACGAGATCGATGGTGCCCGTGTTCTCATCCAAAAACAGGACTTGATCCCAGCTTTGGCCACCGTCCACGGTCTTGTAGACGCCGCGCTCGGAGTTTGGCCCCCACAAATGGCCGACTGCGGCCACATAAGCGACGTCTGGGTCGCGGGGGTGCACCTGGATTCTGGAGATGTGATGCGTATTCTCAAGACCGAGATGCTTCCACGTCCGTCCGGCATCGACTGAGCGATAAACGCCGTTGCCCCAGGGCGAGCTCTGTCGGTTCTGCGGCTCGCCGGAACCGACCCAGACCACGTTCGGGTTGGAGGGAGCAACGGTCACATCACCAATGGACGACGTCGCCTGATCCGTGAAGATGGCGTCGAAGGTGATGCCCGCGTTCATGGTCTTCCAGAGGCCGCCGGTGGCGGTGCCCACATAAAATATGCGGGGGTCAGATTCAACCACGGCCAAGTCTGAGACCCGCCCGCTCATGATGGTCGGGCCTACCTCCCGCCACTTCAACACGCTGGTGGCGGCCGCGAACTGATCGGCGGTGACCTGGGCATGGAGGGGTGCCACGAGCAGCGGCACGAGGAAGGCGGACAACAGCGAGCGACGGATGCGCATGGCGAACTCTCAGGTCGAATCCCAGACAAGTGGACGAGGTCATCCTACTCCCCAGCCCTGGCCGCGGCTATAGGCTATCCAGCTGTCTCCGTCGGGGTCGTTATACCGCGGCCAGCACCCGCTCCATGCGCGCGCGAACTTCGTTCGCAAGTCCATTGAGGTCTGCGCGCCCCGAAACGGCAAGCTGCTGAGCTGGATCAAGGATCGACACGACCGTCGTGCCGGGCGCGTCTCCCGCGTACACCACCACATTGCATGGCAGGAGGAGGCCTATGTCGTGCTCTTCCGTGAGCGCTTGATGGGCCAATTGGGGGTTACAAGCACCTAGAATGCGGTACGGCCGAAAGTCGACGTCCAGCTTCTTCTTGAGGGTGGCGGCTACGTCGATTTCCGTGAGAACACCGAAGCCCTCCGCCTGCAGGGCCACGCGTACGCGGGCTTCGATGTCTTCTGGAGATCCCTGAAAGGTCTGCGTGAAGCCGTAAGTGAGACGATTTGACATGCGGTTCGATTCCTCTGACCTGAGCGGGCGTGCGTGACACAAGAACATAAGACTTCGACTGCCACTCCGAGGTCGGGGATTCCCCCATTCCGACGGTGGGAATTCCAACGAACTTCGGCTACGCTACACTAGTGCCCTTCGAACGTGCACAAGGCGAACACGTCACACTCGAACGCTCGCAGCCGCTCGGCCCCGCCTAACTCTGGCAGGTCCACGACGAAGCAGGCCTCAGTCACCTGCCCACCCGACCGGCGTATGAGGTCGAGTGCCGCAAGCGCGGTTCCACCCGTCGCGATCAGGTCATCGATGAGGAGGACTTCGGCTCCCTGCCTGACCGCACCGACGTGGATCTCCATGCGGTCCGTCCCGTACTCGAGCTCGTAGCCGACCCCAATCACCTCGCCCGGGAGTTTCCCCGCCTTACGAATCGGCACGAAACCTAGACCCAGCGCGTAGGCCACGGCGGTACCAAAAATGAATCCGCGCGCCTCGATGCCCGCAATAATGTCGATCGGGCGATTCGAGTACCGGGCGGCGATGGCGTCGACCGCCTCTCGAAGCCCCTCTGCATTCTCCAAGAGGCCGGTGATGTCACGAAAGAGGATGCCCGGCTTTGGGTAGTCGGGGACGGTTCGGATGTAGGACTTGATGCTCATGCTCGAACATGAAACGAAACCGGCCCGGCCACCACAAGGTGACCGGGCCGTAACTTCGATCCTCTAAGGCCAACGATCCGGCCTCAAGCGGGTCGGGCGTTAGTACATCCCGCCCATTCCACCGCCGCCCGGCATCGCCGGACCAGGATTGGCCTCTTCCTTCTCAACGACCACAGCTTCGGTCGTGAGGAGGAGACCGGCGATCGAGGCTGCGTTCTGCAGCGCCGAGCGAACGACCTTGGTCGGGTCGATCACGCCAGCTTTAACCATGTCTTCATACTCGTCGGTCAGCGCGTTGTAGCCGAAGGCACCCTTACCGTGGCGTACCTTGTCGACCACAATGCTGCCCTCGACACCGGCGTTCGTCGCGATCTGACGAATGGGGTGCTCGAGTGCACGCATCAGGATCTGCAGACCAATCTGCTCGTCCTCAATGTCCAGCGTGACCTTGCCGAGCGCGGCCTGCGCCCGAAGCAGTGCAACACCACCACCCGGGACGATGCCTTCTTCGACTGCTGCGCGCGTGGCGTGCAGTGCGTCTTCGACCAAAGCCTTCTTCTCTTTCATCTCGGTCTCGGTCGGCGCGCCAACGTTGATCACCGCAACAC
The DNA here is from genome assembly GCA_937919655.1 of uncultured Gemmatimonadales bacterium. Classification (GTDB taxonomy): domain Bacteria; phylum Gemmatimonadota; class Gemmatimonadetes; order Longimicrobiales; family Gaopeijiaceae; genus CALFPJ01. The sequence goes on along the minus strand of CALFPJ010000072.1, from coordinate 2,811 downwards.
CGCCCGCGAGCTTCGCGAGGCGCTCCTGCAGCTTCTCGCGGTCGTAGTCGGACGTCGACTTGTCGATCGCGACGCGGATCTCGTCGATCCGCCCCTTGATCGCCACGCTCTCACCAGCACCATCGATGATGGTCGTGTTGTCTTTGTCGATCACGACACGCTTCGCGCCACCGAGATCGCCGACCACGGCGTTCTCGAGCTTGAAGCCCACTTCCTCGGAGACGACCTGGCCGCCGGTAAGGATCGCGATGTCCTGCAGCATGGCCTTGCGACGGTCACCAAAGCCCGGAGCCTTCACGGCCGCGACCTTCAGCGTGCCGCGCAACTTGTTCACCACGAGCGTGGCGAGCGCCTCACCCTCGACGTCTTCAGAGACGATCAGGAGCGGCTTGCCCATCTGGGCGACCTTCTCGAGGATCGGCAGGAGGTCCTTCATGGAGCCGATCTTCTTGTCGTGAATGAGGATCATCGGATCCTCGAGGATCGCTTCCATCCGCTCCGGGTCCGTAACGAAGTACGGGGAGAGGTAACCGCGATCAAACTGCATGCCGTCGACCGTCTCGAGCGTGGTCTCAAGGCCGCGAGCTTCCTCGACCGTGATGACGCCGTCCTTACCGACCTTTTCCATCGCGTCGGAGATCAATTCACCGATCTCAACGTTGTTGTTGGCCGAAATCGATCCCACCTGCGCGATCTCTTTCTTGCCCTTGGTCGCTACGGACATCGCTTTCAACTCCGCGACCACGATCTCGACAGCCTTGTCGATGCCGCGGCGGATACCCATTGGGTTCGTGCCGGCGGTCACGTTCTTCAGGCCTTCGCCGAAGATCGCCTGCGCGAGCACTGTCGCCGTCGTCGTGCCGTCACCGGCCACGTCTGACGTCTTGGTGGCGACTTCCTTCACCATCTGGGCGCCCATGTTTTCTACTGGATCTTCGAGTTCGATCTCTTTCGCGACCGAAACTCCGTCCTTCGTTACCGTGGGGGACCCGAACTTGCGGTCCAAAATCACGTTCCGACCCTTGGGTCCGAGCGTGACCTTCACGGCCTGAGCAAGCTTGTCGACGCCACTTTTGAGACGCGTACGCGCCTCGACGTCGAATCGTAGCTCTTTAGCTGCCATGATTCGTATCTCCTAGTCGATTGCGGTTGCGTTACGGGACGATGGCGAGGATGTCGGACTCACGAAGGATCAGATAATCCGATCCGTCGAGGGTCACATCTGTGCCGCTGTACTTACCGTACAGGACCTTGTCGCCGACCTTCACGTCCATCTCCAGACGAGCACCCTCATCGGATAGCTTGCCGGGACCCACTGCGACGACCTTGCCCTGGGAGGGCTTTTCTTTGGCCGTGTCGGGGATGTACAGCCCACCCCGCATCTGCTCCGCGTCGTCGAGCGGCAATACCACCACGCGATCAGACAGCGGCTTAACGTTGCTGGTGCCTTTACCCATCAGGCTTCCTCCTGCTCTAAAAAAAGGGGTAGTTCGATTGAACTTCCGGGTTCTTAGCACTCGTGCCTCGTGAGTGCTAACAAGCTAATAAGCTCGCGGTACGCCCGCGGATGTCAATGAGGAAAGGCTGATTTCGGCGAGGCAAGGACGTCTCGCGGGCCAGCTGAGGAGTAGGAGGTTGGCAGACCCAAAACGTACCCCTCCGGCATGCCTATGGGGCGCGGAGCCGGTCCTAGATGGGCGCGTGAGTCGAGTCCGGCAGGACCCGACATCCAACGCCGGGATACCAAACCCGCGGCTCCGACTCTGTCCTCTCACCGTCCACGAAGATCACGCCGTGCGCGCCATCGAGCCACATTGCACCGTCGAGGCAATCCGCAGCGATCGGGACGCTGTGAACGTCCGCAGGAGGAGTGGCTACCGCGCACGAAGACAGAGCCACGGCCGTTATGACAAGACGTATCTTCATAATAGAAAAAGCAGCTCCGTTTCGCGGGCTTTTCTACAATGCCCCCCGCCCTCTAGGGGTCGTACGTAATACCCATGCCCCGGAACGACTCACTCCCGCCATCCGTCGCTAAACTTGTCGAACCAGCGAATATCACGGCGAAATGTCTCCCAGTGCCCGGTATGCCGCCCGAGCCGGAGGCCGATTTTCTTGAGCGAAGTCAAGACGTCTGCCCAGGTCTCACCGGGCGCTCAAGGAGATACCGGTAGATCTCCTTCACGCCCAACTCATCGATAACAAAGCCGAGGATGCGATCGTCTGAGGACGTGCTTACCAAGTCGACATACCAGTCGCCCAGAAGACTCCGGAGGTCAGCCGTGACCGGTCTGGGATCGTAGGCACGGCGCAAGAGCCTGATCAGGCGACCGCCCCCATCGTGCACGCCGATCTCAAAGGTTGTTCCCTTCCCCGAGATTCGTACACCAGCACTGCGTCCCACCCTGCTTGGTTTCCGTCACCGACGATGATTCGGCCCTATGAATCCACGTCGATCGACGTTGGATCGAGTAGTCTGTTTTCGTCGCTGCCATCCGATCCCAGGAGAACGAAAAGGGGTTCGGTGTCGACGCTCCACTCCGCACCCGCAGGCTATAGAGGCATGTGGCTCTTTACGATTTCCACCCCGGCGCTATCCACGCCTCTGGGGCCCTCCGCCTCGGGATCATCACCGCGGGCCCGTGCCTCCCCAAGAATCACACGCGTGGGCGCCATCATCGTGCCTTCTCCATTGTGTCCTACACCTCACGCTCTCGCTGTGAGTCCCCCTGGCACGTCCTTCAGGATATATGACCCCCCCGCGCGCCAAAAGGAACGGGGTCCCGGCGAAGGGGGCGCTCCTCAGCGCGC
>CALFPJ010000071.1 GCA_937919655.1 uncultured Gemmatimonadales bacterium | reverse complement strand
GTTTGGGCCGCCCCGGGCCGCATCACCGTCGTCATGGGGCGAAACGGATCCGGGCAAGACGACGCTCATTCGCTGCGCCTTGGGGATCACGTCTGCGGAGCAGGGCGTGGTCCGGTTCATGGGGAAGTATCACCTTCGGCCTCGTCTTTGGCGGCTTGCCGCCGACGGCATCTTCTTTCTGCCCGACCGCGGGCTCTTTTCCAGCAGGATGACCCTGCGTGCCCAACTCGAGCTGGTCGCGAGCCGATTTGGTGCGGCTGACCTGCCAGAGATCGCGGCCAAACTCGAGGTCACGCACCTCTTGGACCGCCTTCCGACCGCCGTCTCGGGTGGTGAGCGACGAAGGGCCGAGTTGGCCATGGCGGTTGCAAGAGACCCGCATTGCCTCATCGCTGACGAGCCACTGGCGGAGGTCGAACCCAAGGGGCGACTACCCGTCATGGCCATGCTACGAGAGGTTGCGGATCGCGGCGCTGCGGTACTCATGACCGGCCACGAGGTCCACGATATGTTCGAGATTGCGGACGAAGTGATCGGGATGGTCGCCGGCACCACGCACGGCCTAGGCACGCCCGCCGAGGCGAAACAGCACCATCAGTTTAGGCGCGAGTACCTCGGGCCTGGTTTCGAGAAGGCTGTTGAAGGAGTACAGCTTCTCGCGCTTGATGCCCCTCGCGCGCAAGTTGTCCCCCGGTTCGAACTCAACGGAGTGGAGATAATGCGTAGGTCGCAACGGATTTCGGCGGCGCTGATGGTTGCCTTGGTCGCCATTGGATGCGCCGATCAGGCCGGCACAGATACCGCAACGGTCGCAACACCCGGCGTGGTGCCGTCGTTCACGGTGGATCCTTCTTGGCCGCTGGAGATGCCCGATGATTGGATCATGGGCTCCATCACCGCTGTCTTCGTGGATGGGCAGGACCATGTTTGGGTCACCCATCTACGAGAGACCCTGACACCCGAGGAAATTTCGGCGGTCCAGGATCCACCCATTGGAGAGTGCTGCCGCCCGGCTCCCGTGGTCGTCGAGTTCGACGCAGAGGGAAGGGTCGTGCAGGGATGGGGTGACCCCGAGACCCAAGACGTGTCGGAATTTCCACGCAATCCGCATGGGCTCTTCGTGGACCACAATGACAACGTCTGGGTGGGCTCCTATCAACATCACCGCGTTATGAAGTTCACGAGGGAGGGCGCGCTGTTGATGACGCTCGGCGAGTACGACGTGAACGCTGGGAGTAATGACGAAAGGCTCCTCGGCGGACCGGCAGGCATCTGGGTAGACCCCGTTACAAACGAGGTCTTCATCGCAGACGGCTATCGGAACCGGCGCGTCGTGGTCTTCGATGGTGACACCGGCGCTTACCTTCGCCATTGGGGTGCCTACGGTGAGGTCCCCGACGACGCCTACAGGTACGACTACGCCAACTACGATCCAGAGAATCCGCCGCGGGAGTTCTCGACCGTGCACGGACTGGTGGGGTCGAGGGACGGGCTGATCTACGTCGCAGACAGAAGAGGAAACCGCATTCAGGTTTTCCAGAAGGACGGGACCTTCGTCACAGAGAAGATCATCGCCCCGAAGACCTTGGCCTCCGGGTCGTCGTTCGTGATTGCGTTCTCCCCAGACGAGACACAGGAGTGGCTCTACCTCGCCGACGGAACTAACCACAAGGTTTGGGTACTTCGGCGATCGGATCTCGAAGTAGTCGGTGACTTCGGGCGCGGCGGCCGTCAGGTCGGGCAGTTCCTGCGTCCGCACGGCATGAGCGTCGACTCGCGCGGCAACATCTACGTGGGTGAGGCATCGACGGGGCGCAGAGTACAGAAGTTCACAGTCGGGGGATGATGGCTTGAAGAAGTTGACTGCAGGCGGAGCCGCCGCCTTACCGATCACGTTCGCGGCGGGGCTAGTCGGTGTCGCCTTCTGGCTCCGAACGTCACCGCCGGTGCTCGCGGCCATTCTCGGGGCAGCTGCTGTGCTGTTCGTGTGGTCAGCTTTGCTGATGGTGGCCGTGGGGAGGTCGAGTCGGGAACTCACGCTCGATGTCGTTCTGCGGAAGCCCCATTACGTACAGATGAGCGCCCAAATCATCCTGTTCACGTACTGGGGCTGGTACGTCCCCGCCATTCGAGCGTTCGCGCCGCTCGTGCTCGCGCAGCTGCTGTTCGCTTATGGCTTCTCGGCGCTGCTGGGGTGGTCCCGACGCGATCGTTTCGAGTTGGGATTCGGCCCTGTGCCCATCTCCCTGAGTATCAACTTTTTCTTACTCTTTAAGCCGGACTGGTTCTACTGGCAGTTCGCGATTGTTGCGCTCGGTTTTCTCGTGAAGGAGTTCATTCGCTGGGAGAGGGACGGACGCTCGTCCCACATTTTCAATCCGTCTTCGTTTCCGCTCGCCATCTTCTCGCTTGTGCTGATTCTTACGGGATCTACGGACGTGACACTTGGTCTCGAGATCGCGACGACGCTGTTCAATCCACCGAACATCTTCCTTGTCATCTTCCTGGTGTCTCTACCGGGTCAGATTCTGTTCGGAGTCGCGACGATGACGATCGCGGCTGTCTTAACGACGCTGCTGTTCGGGGTGGTGTTCCACGCGGCTACGGGTACCTACTACTTCCATGACGCTTACATCCCCATCGCCGTGTTCCTGGGGATGCACCTGTTGTTCACCGATCCATCGACATCCCCGCGTACCGAGACAGGCAGGGTGTTTTACGGGGTCTTATACGGTCTCGGGACCATCGGGCTGGCGGCCCTGTTGAGTACTACGGGTGCTCCGACGTTCTACGACAAATTGCTCCCTGTTCCGCTCCTCAACCTGTCGGTGCGACTGCTTGACCGCCTGGCACCGGCGGATCCCGTAGGGGTGAAGTTGTCTGCCATGGCCCGCGGTTTCCTAGGAGGGCGTCAGAGGCTGGTGACGTCAGGCGCGTGGATCGTGGCCTTCGTCGCAATGGTAGCGTGGGGCGGTGTCGGGGACGAGCACGAGGGTCAGTGGGTGCCATTCTGGGACCAAGCCTGCGGAAACGGATCCGCGCGAGCCTGCGAGTACTTGGCCCAAATTGAACAGAACTTCTGTGAGGATGGATCCGGATGGGCCTGCAACGAGTTGGGCGTCCTGCTCGCTGAGCGGGCTGGAGACCCAGGTCGCGCGACGATCGCGATGCGTCGTGGCTGCGACCTCGAGTTTCCGGAAGCCTGCGATAATCTTGAGGCGCTGAACTCCGGAGGAGCCAGCCTCACCCACGGGGGTGTGCGGCCGCCTGACCTGCCGATTCTGCTGCGGGGCAGCAAAGGCCCCATTCGGAGCCGCGACGTGAACGCGTTGTACGCGGCCGCCTGCCAACGTGGCTTCCCCGGCGCGTGTGGTTCGAGCTTCACAGGCCAGTAGTTCCCGGAGGTCCCCCAGATCCTTGCCGCGGGGGCACCGGGGCTCCATGGTGATCTCCTTATGAAGCCCCTATGAAGGAGTCGCACGATGCGAATTCGTAACCTTGCCCTCACGGGTGTGGCATTACTCGGTGTGATGCTCTCCACCACCGCCGTGTCGGCACAAGATGCCGCCCCCCGTTTTGGTGCCTGGAAGATGAAGTCGGACGCACCCCCACCGTCGATCAACGTCATGACCTACACGGCATATGGAGACGGCGGCATGAGCGTCACCGTCGAGTCCACCAACGCCCAGGGGCGCGACAACAAGTGGGGTTATATGACCATGTTCGACGGTGAGTTTCGTGCCGTCGACGGCCGAGATGGCGCGAAGACCGCGGTCGAGTTCGTGGATGAACGGACCACGCGAATCTCGAACATGACGGACGGACGCGTCACGCAGGTGATCATCAACATACTGTCTGAGGACGGGAACACGATCAGCAACGAATACGTGCGCCTCGACGCTGACGGGAAGATCACGGGCGTGTCGCACGCCATCTACGAGCGGATCCGCTAGTGACAGTTTCTCTCGAGTGGCGATACCACCGCCGTGGGTGACAAAGCTGCAAACACACGCAGGAGTTTCTTGCGAAGAACGACGTTTCCACTCGGGCGGTTCACGACGCGTCTAAAGAGCCGATCACGGGAGATGCGGCGCTCGCCGTCTTGGACGGCGTGCTCGACTTGTTTGTCGCAAAGGGCAAGCGTGTGATCCACGTGGATCTGGTGAAGGCGCGGCCCAGCGATGACGAACTTCTCGGCCTGCTCCTCGGAAGATCCGGTAAGCTTCGAGCGCCGACCCTTCGCGCTGGTACGCGCCTCTGGGTGGGGTACAACCAAGAGATCCTGGATTCCGTGCTGATGGAGGCCCCGTGAGCACGCATGCGCGGGCCGCCTTCGAGGCCTGACGGAGTGGATCCATGAAGTACCTGTTCTTGCGCCGAGCGGCCGTGCTGCTCGTGGCGTTCCTGCTTGGCCCCCAATTACTTGCGGCTCAGGTCGCTGAACGGATAAACGGGTTCACCGTCGGCCGAACCGCCTCGCAGCAGCTTTGGAAACCGACGGTTGTGGGCGCTGATCGCACGGGTATTCTGCTCGGCCTGTTCGGGGAAGTGCCGCTCCCCGGGCGCGTCTTCCGGATTCGAGCCGAGGGCAACTATGTGCAGCGCGGTGGCCTGGTGTCCGGCGACTTCGAGGGCGTACCGCTGAACGGCGAGGTGCGAAGTGAGTACCTGAGCTTCGTTCTCCAGGTCAAATTCGCGCGATCTTTAGGTCCGGTGTATGCGTTCATAGCCGCGGGCCCCACCCTTGAACGACTGCTCCGCACGCGCCAAGACGCGCTGCTCGCCGAAGTGCTCGAGCAGGAGCGGGACCCGGTTTTCAACGCCGCCGCGAGCGGTGGAGTAGGCTTCAGAATTAGCCCCGCGTTGATCGTTGAGGTCGAGGCACGGTGGGTGCGAGGGTTGAGTCCCGCGTACTTGGGTTCTTTCCTGACGGTCAAGAACAGGTCGCTTGAGTTGCTAATGCGTGTGGGCCGCCTCTCCGGCTGATGTTGACGGCACCCCCATTGGGTGCGACCGTTTTTCTAGGCTCAATGGGAGCCGTTAGTTCTCAGGATCGCGGTTGGCAGAGCAGGATCATCTTGAACAGGCCACCGACTGCGGCAAAATGGAGCACGAAGATGCGTACGAAGGGCACCGTAAAGTGGTTTAATGATCAGAAAGGTTTTGGCTTCATCACCCCGGCGGACGGCAGCAAGGATTGCTTCGTCCACCACAGCGCGATTCAGGCCGAGGGTTTCAAGACGCTCGCTGAAGGCGCTACGGTTGAGTTCGACATTGTCGACGGAGCCAAGGGCCCGGCCGCCGAGAACGTGGTCGCCGTCTGATTTGATTCTTCGGAATCTAGTTGTGATCGCGGGCCGCCCCTTTTGGGGGCGGCCCGCTTTTTTTGCCAGGTAACCAAGTGGGTTTCGTCGCCTTGACGAGCAACCTCGATGATTGGCTAACTCCGTACGCCGCCGCCTGGGATGAACGCCTAGAGCGGCTGCGCACTCACTTGGACGGAGACGACGATGGATGAGCGCACAGTGGAGAAGACGATCGTGTTCAAGGCCGCCCCTGAAAAAGTCTGGCAGGCGATCACAGATCCGGCGGAACTCTCTCAGTGGTTTGGGCATGGGGCAGAGATAGATCTGAGGCCCGGCGGCGATGCTGCAATGACGTGGAAAGAGCATGGTCGCTACGCGATGAAGGTGGAGGAAGTCACCCCGCCGCCGCGCCTTGTGTGGCGTTGGGTTCACCAACCGGGCGTTGCCTTTGAGGACGCCCCCGCAACACGGGTCGAGTGGACGCTTGAGCCTCGGGCTGACGGTGGCACCACGCTCTATCTGCGCGAGTCGGGCTTCCTTACCGATTTACATCATCGGCAGAACACCGGTGGGTGGGACGAAGAGCTCGCTGAACTCGTCACCCTGTTGACGGTGTGATCGAATGCCTGACTTGCTCAGCTTCCACGCCGGACGGGCACGTCAGCGGTATCGCGAGGCGGGTGTAGAGGCCTAATCGATCCGAAGCCGCTACCTTGGCGGCCGACCCGTAAAGAGGAAGATGATGAGGGATTCACCAAAGTTCGCGTCGGTGGCGCTTGCTTGTGTGGTGTTGATGGCAGGCTGCGGCAGCGGTGAGGGAGACGCTGGTGCCCAGGCTGAGGTTGTGGCCAACGCGGCAGTCGGCGCAGAGGCGGGGCTTGAGTTGGCGAACCTTCGCCGCACGCTAGAGCTAGCTCGGGACAAGTTTTCGCAGCTTGCCGTAGCGATGCCAGAAGGTGACTACGCTTGGGCTACCATGGATGGAGTGCGCTCAGTGGGCGCCGTCTTTCAACACGTGGTCGCGGACAATTACTTCGTCCCATCGCTCATGGGCATGACCGCGCCTGAGGGGGCCGGAGTGACGAATGATGTCGAGACGTTCCGCGCGTTTCAGGCCCAGTCGCTCTCTAAGGCGGAGATCGTGGCTCACGTCGAGGCCTCCTTCGCGTTCATGATCGAGTCGATGGATGCGACCGCCGCTGAGTTGGATCGGGCGATGATGCTCGGCCAGTCGGAAACGACGGTCGGCGACGTTTGGATCCGTGCGGTGGTGCATTTGCATGAGCACCTTGGGCAGAGCATCGCCTATGCACGCTCGAACGGAGTGGTGCCACCGTGGAGCATGCCGTGACGCGCGTCTCTTTTCATGGCGTTCGTTGATGCCTGTCCGACCCTTTCGGATGTGGGCCGTCGTCGTTTCAGGCTTGGCCCTCGGGGGATGCGCCCCTTCCGAGTCAGCCGGTGAGAATGAAACACAGATGACCGTAGATGTGCGCGTGCCTGACATCCAAGCGACCAACGCGTTCTACTATTACCGAGACGTAGAGGCGGCCTGGGCGTTCTATACGGACGTCCTCGGCTTTGAGACCGTGGTGGATTATGGCTTCGCGAAGATCCTCCGTGTTGCGCCCGAGTCGTATCTGACGCTCGTGGACGCTGAAGAGGGAATGCACTCTGCCGACGAACCGAAGAGCGTCACGCTCGCCATCGTCACCGAGCAGGTAGAGGGGTGGTATGATTACCTGTTGGCCGCGGACGTGCCCATGCGCGCCGACCTGGGAGAGGTCGACCCAAGCCGACCACACAACGGCTTCGTCGCAATCGACCCGGAGGGGTACTTCCTCGAGTTCGAGCGCTTTAATCCGCACGCGGAGAATGTCGCACTCCTGCCCATGCTTGCGGACGTCGTCCCGCTCGGGCCTGTGGGCGGTGTTCGTCCCGCTCGCCTGACCGTACAGGCTACAGTGCTTTGGTTGTACTACAACGACATCGCGCCCGTGGGGCGCTTCTATGAGGACCTCCTGGGCGTGGATCTCTTGGTCGACCAAGGATGGGCAAAGGTCTATGCTGCATCTAGGACAGGTTTCGTGGGACTGGTGGACGGAGAACGCGGCCTCCATAAGGCAACCGATCATAAAGGTGTCACCGTGTCGTTCTTCACGTCTGACGTGGCCGCTTGGTTCGCGCGAGCGAGAGAGCAGTCGCTGATCCTGCGCACGCAGGAACTCGCCGAAGAGAGTGGCCGCGTGAGCGTGTTCGTCGGCTTCGACCCCGAGGGTTACTACCTGGAGTGGGACACCTTCCTCGATGTGGAGGGGAACGAACGGCTCCTTCCGCTCCTGGCGGGAGGTCGGTAGACACCCCCGTGAGTCACCTGACTACCGAGCAACGTTCGGAACTAGGCGCTGAACTCGCGCGACAACTCAGTAAACTCGAGCGGTCGATGATCGTCACAGATGAAGCCCTGCGACCGGTCGAGTTGGATCAGACGGCGGTCGGGAGACTGTCCCGTATCGACTCACTGCAGAATCAGGGGCTCACCAAAAATCTTCGCGAGCGCGAACAGGTGAAGCTGGCTCTCCTGGGGGACGCGATTCGTAAGATGGAGAATGGGGACTACGGCACCTGCGACGGCTGCGGCGGACAGATCCCGTTCGAACGACTGTTTGTGTTTCCTGAGGCCCCTGTGTGTGCTGCCTGTAGCTAG
>CALFPJ010000070.1 GCA_937919655.1 uncultured Gemmatimonadales bacterium | reverse complement strand
CGCCAGACCTTCGACGCGCAGGGTCGTATTACCTCTGCCGGATCGCTTCGCTCGTGGACCAACGGCAACCTGCAAGTGCATGTGGAGCCAGACGGCGACGGCTATCGTGTTCGGATGAGCACGACCAAGGGCAACATCGTACCCGTCACCATAATGGGTGCGGCTTTCACTTTTATCTCGGTGCTCATGCTCATTTCGGCGATGTCTGAGGCTAACGGCTGGAGGCTCGTGATCGCGGGAGCGGTAGCGGCAATGTTCGGCGGCGTCGGTTTGAGACAGATCGGCTTTGTCCGCGCGTCATTGCCGCGCTGGGCAGAGGACCGGGCGGCCCAGATGGAGGGACTCGCAGAGCGAATCCCGAAGCTGTTAAGGGACTAAAACAATCTGGGCGGCGGGCGGGTCGACCGCTGGCCTCTCCTCGTCCTTTTTGCGGTCAACCGCCCGGCTTGTACATCCGCTCTGCGTTGGCCTCCACGTCTTCACGGTAGAAGCGCACGTCGCGCAGGTTCCCCGTGGCGTACCGCTCGACCTGGTCATCGAAGTGCGGTGATCCGGGTTGGTCGTTGAGGCCCCCGGCGGTTACCGCACGAGCTGTCACACGGTCGCCGAACTCTACGACCGCGACGAAGCTGTTTCCGCTCGTGCCGTACCAGCGTTTCGTTCCCTCGTACGCTCGTGCACCAAATGAGGCGAGCGACCCCCAGCGGGAAGACGTAAAACCGACGGGCGTGCTAGGGCCCGCGTCGCTGAAGGGTTGCACGATGTCGCCGGTCAGTCTCTGGAAGCGATTGATCTCACCCCATGGGGTGCGCCAACTGCCGAAGTCGGCCTCGAGCTTGTCCGACGCGGCGGCCAGAGACTCCAGTCTAGCCCGAGCAGCTGCGGTGCTAAGTAGATCCTCGTCTGTGCCACTCACGCGCCGCCCTAGGTCCTCCCCCCAGAAAACGGCAAGAGACGTCTCGACGGATTCCACGCCCCATCGGAAGTCCCAGTTCCGAAGCAGTGTGACCTGGTCTGCGAGTTTGGTCTTAAGAGGGTCAGGTGCCGGAAGAGCATCGTATCCGCTCACCAATGCCGGAATCATCGGCTCAAACCATGTCAGGTAGCTGTCATAGGCAGCGTCTATCAGACTCTGAATCGTGAAGTCGCTCTTGCCGTCGAGAACGCGCATGGCGTGCAGGCCTCGAGGGTTCTCCCCTCCGCGCTGCATGTAGCTCGGGAAGTCTGCTGGCTTCGGACTCGTGGCTCCGCTCACGGAGTAGGGCCAATTGTTTGTGTTCTGGATCCACCCGTTGATTGGGTTCAGCGACCCAGGGGTCTCCTCGAGCGTGTGGACTCCCCTCCACTCGGTGGTTGGGTCACTTCCGTCTACGGGCCGACTCCAATCGAATGACGGATCTCTGGCCGGAATGAAGTTGGAGTGGAAGTACGCGATGTTGCCTTCCGCGTCCGCGAATACGGTGTTGTTCGAGGAGTTCGTATGGGTCGCCATCGCCCCTACGAACTCATCGTAGTTCGCGGCCTTGGTGCGCGAAAACGACTGGATGAGTGCACCGAGCGGCTCCTCCATAAGCGATACGCTCACCCAACGGCCGTCCACACTCCTGACAACGGGTCCGTGGTGTGTCCGGAAGACGGTGAAGTCACGTTCGGCCATCCCGGTGTCCGTTTTATAGCTGACGGTCACAACTCGGCTGGCGACCGCCCTCTCCTCGTCTCCGAAGGCGTAATACAGGGCACCGTCCCGCTCGACGACCGTCTCCAAGAATTCGTCGATATTGTCCACGCCGCTCGACGTGTGCATCCATCCGGCGGTCTCGTTGAAGCCTTGATAGATGAAGAACTGCCCCCAGGTGAGCGCTCCATAAGCATTGAGACCCTCTTCGCTCACCATGTGTGCTTCATGCCGGAAGAAGAACGACGTGTGCGGATTGATGAGGAGGAGAGCGTTGCCGTTGGCTGTGTTGGTGGGAGCCACCGCTATGCCGTTAGAGCCCTCGGGCTCAGTGAACGGATCTGGCTCGACCAAGGAGCTCTGCACCGGAAGGGCTGCCGCATGGGCGGCGCCGGCGCCGCTGGCACGTCCGCGCATGGCGACTCGCGCACCCGACAGGCCTTTGGGATCACCTGTGGTGACGGCTGCCATCTGGTTTGAAGAATCCCCGTAAAACTCTTCCAGTCGCGCCAGGTTCACACGCTCGATGTCGCCGCCAATACTACCCTCACTGAACGACAGGGCCATCCACGGTTCGAAGTGGGTGAGGACCCTCGGCTGGGTCTCGGGGTGGGTGGCCAGATAGTAATTTAGTCCGTCGGCCCACCCGTCCATGAGGTCCTTGAGCCAGGTTGGGCTTTCCCCGTACATCCGTTGCATCTCAATCGGGTCAATGAAGAGTTTCATGCGCAGGTCCCGCCAGATCTCGCCCTCACCTTCGGATTCTGCGAGGCGCCCCTGGGAGTTCAGGAAGTTCTCCTCGATGCGGTTGAAGTCGTCCTCAGCCTGCGCGTACATGAGCCCGAAGACGACGTCGGCATCAGTCTTCCCGTAGATGTGCGGCACCCCCCAGTCGTCGCGAATGATGGTGATGTCTGCGGCGCGAGCCTCCCACGCGGACATATCGCTCGACTTCTCTGCCTGAGGGGCACAAGCGACAGCGAATAGCGTGAGTGCGGCGAGTAACTTCTTCATGGCCGAATGGTCCGGGTCTAAGTCATGAACTTGGGTCCGCCGACAAAGTACGGTGTTGCTTGGCCTACGAGCGAGGGGCTGTGGAGAGGTGGCACCGTTCCAGGGGTAGCGTTGCATGATGTTCTTAGACGTGCGCCACGTCCGTTGAAATATGCCCTCACCGATCATTGCAGTTTCTGATTTGGGGAGGAGGTGGGGCTCAACGATCGCGGTCGATGATGTCTCGCTTGACGTATTCGAGGGCGAGATCTTCGGCCTCATCGGGCCGAACGGTGCAGGCAAGACAACATCGATGGAGTGCATTGAGGGGCTGCGGAAGCCCGACCGAGGTACGATCAGTGTGCTCGGCCTCGATCCTAGACGGGACGCGCACTGGGTGACCGTCGTCGCTCAGTTGCGGGCTTTCTCGGCTTGCACGGCGTTCTCCCCCTAGGTCTTTCGCTGGGCGTAGGCCTCCGGCCATGTTGCCCCACATCGACGAGCCGGAGCGTGGTGGCGCGTCTGCAATCTTCGACGAGGTGCTAGGCATATGAGGTTGATCGCTCGCCGTGGGCTACTCACGCTTCTTTCCGTGGCCCTGCTGGGGACTGTCGCGTGTGGCCGCACCCCCGATGCGGACCCTGAGGCGACCGTCGCCGCCGCGGAAACAGATCCGCAGCTCGTCTTCTGGGCGGCCCTGGAGGCACTGTGCGGACAAGCCTTCGAAGGGCGGATCGTCGAGAGTGAGCCACCCGATGCCTCTTTGGATGGACAGCGCCAGGTGATGCACGTGCGCTCCTGTGAGCCCGGCGAGATTCGCATTCCGTACTTCGTAGGCGACGATCGCTCTAGGACCTGGGTCGTCACGACCACCGCGGCTGGGCTACGACTGAAGCACGACCACCGGCATGAGGACGGCACAGAAGACGACCTGACCCAGTATGGCGGCGATACTGAGGGCCGCGGGGCCGACAGGGTACAGGATTTCCACGCCGACGCGTTTACTGCGGGGTTGGTTCCGACCGCCGCGACCAACATCTGGACCCTTGAGGTTGTACCTGGTGAGACCTTCGCCTATGCGCTGCGTCGCGAAGGCCGACGGTTCCGCGTTGAATTCGACCTGGGAACGCCAATCGAGGCGCCCCTGCCACCCTGGGGTGGGTGAAGTGGCGGCTCGATCGGTCCGCCAATCACGATAGGTCGCACCTTGACCACCCCGCTTGTCGACCGATAACGTCGATTCGACGGGCGTTCCCTCCTCGGTCACGCGGTCTCTCGAAGACAAGTACGCGTGGCACCGGCGCCGGTCGCGGGCTCTATCCCCCGTGATCGTTTTACTCGTGTGGTCCGTGACTGGACCCTGAGATCGCCTTTGAGGAGAGCGGGGTTACCTCGTTCGGCAACGGACTACGATAGCCTCCACAAGAAACATGGACGCTGGCGCCCTGTACGAAGAGCCGATGTCGATGGAGAACATGTCGCCCTTGGCCAAAGGGCCACGGCGGCTCTCGCCTGCACGGGCGATGATGCTACCGGGCGTTTTCATCGCCGGACTCATTGCTCTCGCGCTCTACCTAGGACCGACGGAAGTGGTAGGTCTATCCGTCTTAGGTGCGGGTGGCCTGCTGCTGGTGTGGGCGGTGGCGCTCTTCGTGACGGCCGCTCGCTCGAAGCGGACGCTCTTGGTCGAGGTGACGTTGTTCAAGGACCACTGGGTGCAGGCCTGCACCCAGGTCGTGATCTATGCCTTCTGGGCCTGGTATGTGCCCGAGATCCGCGGCTATTGGCCCTTGCTCCTGGCCCAACTGCTCTTCGCTTATGGGTTCCACATCCTGCTCACCTGGTCGAGGCGTGACCATTACGGGCTCGGTTTCGGCCCTGTACCGATCACGGGCAGCTTCAATCTGTTCATCCTGTTCCGGCCGGAGTGGTTCTACTGGCAGTTCGGGATCGTCGCGGCGGCCTTTCTCGGCAAGGAGCTGATCCGTTGGGAGAGGGATGGGCGGTCGACTCACGTGTTCAATCCGTCGTCATTCGGACTAGTTGTCTTCTCGGCGGCGCTGATCTTATCCGGGTCAACCGACATGACCTTCGGCGTCGAGATCCCTTCGTGGCTGACGTTTGCGTCCCGGGTGTACCTCGTGCTGTTCCTAGTCTCGATCCCGGTCCAGCTCTTCTTCGGCGTGGCGACGATGACAGTCGCGGCCTTCGTGACGACCTACTTGTTCGGCCTCGCCTACCTCGGCGTGACCGGTACGTATTTTTTCTTCGACGCCTACATCCCGGTTGCAGTCTTCGTCGGGATGCTCCTACTGATCACCGACCCAGCCACCGCACCGCGCAGCGAGTTGGGTATTCTGCTCACGACCCTCATTGACGACCCCTCTGAGGTGCGCGGCACGCTCAATCGCGGCTGCGACCTAGGCTTCCCGCAAGCATGCGCCAACCTGCAGCGAGTGGTGAACGGCGATGGGGCTCTCGAGAGCGCCCGCCCCCTCGCGTCCGATCTGCCGATCTTGTTGAGAGGCAATAAGGGGCCGCTCGAAGAGCGAAGTCTGAGCGAGTACTACGCGCTCGCCTGCGAGAGGGGCTTCCGAGACACATGCGATGGGTTCGTGTCTTGAGTCAGAAGTGCGTTTGGGAAAACGCATTGAGGTCGGCTCGCGTAAGCGGCTTCTAAGCCGCATCTTGGCGACCCGCCAAGACCGCCCACCGACCTGAGTCGTTTTTGGGATTGCGCTTCCTGACCATGAGCCGCCGCTGTCGTCCATGAGACGGCCCCTCGTTGCCGCAACGGCGGTCGGGGCGGCTCTCGCGCTGGGCGCCTTTCTCATGATGCTGGGCCGAGGGCAGGCAGCCCCCGCCGCGCTCGCGACCTATGTAGGTGGCGACGCATGTGCGCGGTGCCACCAGGCGGAAAGCCAGTTGTGGGCCCAGTCACATCATGACTTGGCCATGCAAGAAGCCACGGAGGCGACGGTGCTAGGCGACTTCCTCGGTGCGACCTACACCCATCGCGGCGTCACCTCCGTGTTTACGTCCCGGGACGGTGCTTTCTACGTGACCACCGAAGGTCCTACCGGAGAGATGGCCGAATACCCGATCGAGTACACCTTTGGTGTGACCCCCCTACAGCAGTATCTGATTCCGTTTCCAGGTGGGCGTTATCAGGTGCTCGGTATTGCCTGGGATGCACGCGCGGCGAATGAAGGCGGTCAACGCTGGTTCCACTTGTATCCAGACGATGACACGGGACCCACCAGCGCGCTGCACTGGACTCGGCCCTCGCAAAACTGGAACACCACCTGTGCCGAGTGTCACTCCACGAACCTGCAGAAGGGCTTCGACGTGGCGTTGTTGAGCTTCGAGACCACTTGGTCCGAGGTGGATGTGTCCTGCGAGGCCTGCCACGGTCCGGGCTCGGGGCATGTGAGTGTCGCGGATGCCTGGACGGCCACCGGCCGTGATGAGGCCCCGGAGGATTGGGCCCTCCAAGTAGCTCTGGGAGACCCGCAGCGCGCTTGGGCGCCGGCGCCAGGAGCCCACACCGCAACCCGAGTTGAGCCGCTCGCATCGCGCACCGAAGTCGAGGCGTGCGCGCACTGCCA
Organism: uncultured Gemmatimonadales bacterium; assembly: GCA_937919655.1. Lineage (GTDB taxonomy): Bacteria > Gemmatimonadota > Gemmatimonadetes > Longimicrobiales > Gaopeijiaceae > CALFPJ01. Next base: position 8,434 of record CALFPJ010000070.1, on the reverse strand, counting down.
CGCGCGTCGGGCCATCATTGCCGAGGAGCGCGGTCCGGGTGAGACGCTTTTGGACACGGATCTGGTGAGCCTTCTGCGACAGGACCTTTACCACGCAGATGGCCAGATCCTCGAGGAGGTCTATGTCTATGGCTCCTTCGTTCAGAGCAAGATGTATGCAGCCGGCGTCACCTGCACTGACTGCCACGACCCCCATAGCCTGCAGTTGCGTGCGGAGGGGAACGCGCTCTGCACGCGGTGTCACAACGCGACGGTCTTCGATGAACAGAGCCATCATTTTCACCAGACGTCATCACAGGGTGCGAAGTGCGTCGAGTGCCATATGCCGGCGACGACCTATATGGGCGTTGATTCACGCCGGGATCATGGCCTAAGGATCCCGCGGCCGGACCTAAGCGTGGCGGTGGGTGTTCCGAACGCGTGTAGCCGCTGCCACGACGACCAGTCGTCCGCTTGGGCCGCACAGACGACGGAACGGTGGTATGGTCCGCCAAAGGACACGCCTCACTTCTCTCTGGCGATCCATGAGGGGCGAAGAGGCAACCCAGCCGCAGTCCCCGAGCTTGCTGCGGTGGCCAACGACCCGACCCGACCGGCGATCATCCGTGCTACCGCCCTGTCGCTCTTGGTCGGGGTGCCGCGCACCGAGGCTGTCACGGTGATTCGAGCTAGTCTGGTGGACCCGGAATCGATGGTGAGGCTCGGCGCGCTCGAGGCTCTCGTCGGGCTGCCACCGTCTACGGTTCTCCCCTTGGCTTATCCGCTGCTGGGTGATCCCGTCCGCGCCGTGCGAATCGGCGCGGCCCGATTGCTCGCCGCCGTGCCGGCTGCGCTCGCAACGGCGGAGCAGGCCGCAGTCATCGCTCGACGGACCGCCGAGTTCGAGGAGTCGCAGCGCGTAAATGCCGAACACCCCAGCTCCTGGGTGAATCTCGGAGACCTCTATGTGGCGCAGGGGAGGGTCGAAGACGGTGAAGCCGCCTATCGAACGGCCCTCGCTCTGGACTCCACGGACCTAGTAGCCTACTTGAACCTCGCGGACCTTCAGCGCGCGCTGGGGCGTGATGATGTCGGCGAAGCGGTGTTGGGCAGGGCTCTCGTGATGCGTCCAGGGGCGGCGGAAGTGCTGCACGCTCTTGGCCTTCTGAAGGTGAGGCAGTCTGACACTCCCGCCGCGCTCGAATTGCTTGAGCGAGCGGTCCAGGCTCAGCCCGGCAACGCCAGATTCGGGTACGTCTTGGGCGTGGCATTGTGGTCCGACGGCCGGATCGCGCCCGCCATGGAGGCGCTGGCGGCGGCACTCAAAGTGAATCCGTTTGATCGAGAACTCCTTTCCGCGCTCGCTTCTTACGCCGGGGAACTCGATGACGTTGGACTTGCGATTACCTATGCCGAGCGGCTCGTGGAGGCGACGCCAGAAGATGCAGCAGCAAGGCAAATGCTCGCCGGGCTCAGGCGGCCCGGACGATGACGATCGGTTATGAGAGGCGGCTGAGCTAAATGTCAGCGCTGCGGGAAAGGCAGCCCCGGCCGAGGCTGAGCCCTTAGCTTGAGGCCGGCCGACGGATCAGCGCGTCAGTGCCTGCAACACAGCCCGCTGCAACGGTCCTACATCTGGGTAGGAGCCCGACGCGTTCACGCCGTCGTTCTGCCTGTTCGTCAGCAGCACCACCGCGAGGCCTAGCTCGGGCACCCCCAGCACGAACGTTCCGGTAAAGCCAGTGTGCACAAAACTCCCGACTGGCGCGTCGTCGGGCGTCTGCCATCCCAGGGCTTGGCTTTCACCCGTGGTGGTAAGGAAGCGCGCGACAATCTCCTGGGAGACGAACCGTCCGCCCGGGAATGCGCCACCGTCCAGCAACATCTGGAGCAGGACACCGAGTTCGCGCGCCGTCGAGAAGAGCCCGGCGTGGCCCGCAACACCGCCGAAGGCATGAAACGCGTTTCCGTCGTTGACTTCACCGACCAGCGTGTAGCGCCGCCAGGCATCCCAACTGCTTGGGTCACCGGCAATGCTGTACCCGAAAGCGGAGTCGTAGACCATGCGGCGCTCGAAGGGGTTTCCGTGCGAGGTCGCAGCAAAGACGCCATCGGGTGTGGCGGAGCCGACAGGATGTCGGAGCAATGCGCCATTGCCCGGGCCGCGACCACGCGAATCAGTGGCCCTCCGATATCCGGTCGCCTTTAGCCCGAGCGGATCATAGACCTGATTCGCCACGAATTGATCGAGCGGCAACCCGGAGACAGTCTCCACGATCCGTCCCAAGAGCATGAAACCCAGATCCGAGTAATGCCTGCCCTCTCCGACGGGCCACCCCAACGGGAGGTCTCGGATATAGGCGTACGCTTCCTCCGCGTCTGCGGCGTGGTAGTACGTAGGCTTCCACTGCTCTAACCCAGATCGATGTGTGAGCAGATGCGTGATGGTGATCGCACTCTTGCCGTCGCCAGTGAAGTCACTCAGGTACCGGGATGCCGGTGCCTCGAGATCGATGGAGCCACGATCGACTAGGAGCATGATCGCCATGGTGGTCGCCATCACCTTGGTGACCGACGCCAGGTCGAAGACCGTCGTGATCGTCATGCCAAGGGGCTCGTCGAGCAGGCGCAGGCTGGAGGCCGACGACGAGTCGTCGAATACCGGGGGGTACTGCCCGGATCCGAAGTCAGCGAGTTGCGCGAAACCGTAGGCAGCTTCCAACACGGGCTGGCCGGCTAGGGTGACCCGGAGGACTGCTCCGGGCACCGCTTCCATGCTGACCCAGGACGCGACCAGCGAGTCCGCGATGTGGAGTCCCTCCGAGGAAGGCGGGCCTGTCCCTGGGCCAGTGCCGAGAGTCGACTCCGCATCTGAGGAGTCCGCGTCAGGGGTGCACGCGAGCAAATAGCAGATCGAGGCCAGGGCCGAGATGACGGAGATTTTGTGCACGCGCCATCATAACAAGCAGTCCCCTGCGCGCCAGAGGTCAGGCCGTCAGTACGCCAGTGCCTCCAAGACCATGTCGTGCAGCAATCCATTCGAGCTGATCCCGTCTCCTCCATGCACCGTGGCTTGGCCTTCGCGCGTCGTGAACCGCCCGCCTGCCTCGCTGGCGATTGTCAGGAACGGACCCGCATCCCATGACGCCATTCTTGGATCGACCTGAACCTCAATGCGACCGGTCGCTACGAGGGCATGGCCGTAGCAGTCGCCCCACGTGCGTGAGAACGCACACCGCTGCTGCAGCCTCCGCCAGCCGTCGCCCTGAGGCGTCGACAGGATTCGCTCCACATCTGTGGTGCAAATGACGGCCTGATCGAGCGAACTCACTTCGGATACGCGGCACGGCGCCCCGTTCCATGTGCATCCCAGCCCGGTACCGGCGGCGACCGTCTCTCGAAGTGGCGGGAAGTGTGCCACGCCGACGGCGCTGACGCCGTCGATCTCGATTCCGATAAGGACTCCATAAAGCGGCACACCGCGCATGAACGAGCGGGTGGCGTCGATGGGGTCTAGGATCCATCGCACGCGAGCCCCCTCGTTCGACTCGCCGAGTTCCTCGCCCAGTATCGAATGCTCCGGGTACCGGGCCTCGACTCTTTGGCGAATCAGCGCTTCGGCCTGAGTATCGGCGATGGTCACAGGAGACCCATCACTCTTGGCATCGTGGTCGACGATGCCTCCGAAGTAGCGCAAGGTGAGGTCGCCAGCCTCTTGGGCCAACTCTGTCGCGAACGCCAACAGGTCGGCGATCTCGGCGTGAGACCGTGGGTCGCTCATGGAGAAATCTTGAAGGGGTGAGCGCGCAGAAAAATTCAGCCGGAGGCGGCCCCGCGCATATGTGAACGTTGGGCCTTTACGGAGTACATGTCCATGTCGGCGGCCTGAATCACGTCCCCCATCGACTTCATGGAGGCTCTGTAGAACTCCGCGAGACCCATGCTCACTGCGACTCCGTGCTGTCCCATGATCGGGTCATTGTCTATCCGATCAGAAACACGGTCGACGTACAGCCTTGCTCCGTCCATGTGGGTTACGGACAGGACAGACACGAACTCGTCACCGCCATAACGAGCCACGAGGTTCATGGCTCGGTTTTCGTCATCAAGGATCTGAGCGAACGCCGGCAGAATGTCGTCGCCGACCAGGTGTCCGAGCGTGTCGTTGTATCGTTTGAAATCATCGATATCGAACACGACGATGACGATGTTACGCCCACGTCGGGCGGCCGCGACCTCCTTCTCTAAATGAATCTGCAACCGTCGCCGATTCGGGAGTCCCGTAAGGGGGTCGGTGAGCGACAGCGCCTGCAGATTCGAATGCAGTCGTGCGTTCTCAAGGGCGACAGACGCCTGACTCGCCAGCCGTTGGAGCACGGCCGCGTCGTCCGCATCGAAGTTGCGGGGCTTGCGGCTGCCGGCGGTGAGGATCCCGGCCACGCTCCCTGCTACGATCAGGGGCGCGCCCATCCCTGAGCCGGCGTACAGGTGTTCCCGCACACTGTCCGGCACAAGCGGCGAGGTCTTCAGGTCGTCGATGATGATCGGCTTCCTCATCTGAAGGAGCTTTTCGCCGAGGTCTCCTCCCAACTCCCAGGTAAGGCCGACGGGCAATGCGACCTCGCCGCCGGCCTCCGCGATACGCCCTAGACTCCCAGTGGGGCCTTCACATAGCCACACGGACGAACCGTCCACGTCGAGTACGTCGAGGACTGCAGTGATCACCTTTCCCAGAACTTCCTTGGGGTCCAACTCGCTGGTCAGCGCCCGTCCGATCTCCTCGCTCTGCTCTGGCTCGCGCTTTCGGCGTTGCAACTCCGCGAACTGGAGGGAATTGTCGATGGCTACCGCAGCCAAATCAGCGATGCCGCGGAGCAGCGCCAGGTCGTCATCCGAGTAGGTGCCGACCTCGTAGCTCTGAGCGCTGATTGCTCCGACGATACGGCCTTTGTGGATCATCGGCGCGGAGATGGCAGAGCGGGTGACGTCCGTGTCCTCTGCTCCGAGGACCAAGAGCGATACCGCCCCCAAGTCCTGGTTCACCAACGACGGCGCCCGCGTCCGAATTACTTCGGAGTCGGACCCACGATAGGAGACGTCGACGCGCTTGGTCTCACCTCGGTCGGCGTAGTAGACGATGGTGGCAATGTCACGCCCCTGGTCATACAGGGAGATGTAGAATCCCGATGCCTCCAGAACACTCGCCGTCTCACGATGAATCGCTGAAAAGAGATCCTCGGAACTCAGAGTACCGGTAAGCGTGCGGCCCGTGTCGAGGAGCACACGATAGCGCTCGGCGACACTAGATTGGCCGGTTCGGACTTCCGGTGGGGGCATGGACAATAAGAACTCCTGCGATCACGGCGGAGCGATCGCGCTCGCTGGTACTTCCAAGCCGCATAATGGTGTGGCTTTTCCGGACTCACAGCAGGAAAAAGACCAGAGGATCTCCCGTCACTACTATAGCCTTGAAGCTTAGGAGCCTCGCGACCGATTTACGAAGTGCCGGATTTCATATCCGATCGCACCCAAGAGCTTCGTTTCTCGGAGATCGGGCTCGGCGCGTGAAATGATGGTCCGCAGCGTGCGCATCACTGCGGCCGGCTCACGCGCCTTGTAGAAGTCGATGGTCTCTAATCCCGCTTCGATAGCACCGAATGCGTCCTCAAACTCCGCCTGCGTCGGCGCGCGGGTGGCTCGTCTGCCTAGCGGCAGATCCGGTTCGCCTCCGTCCACGGCCATGAATACCTCGTAGGCTAGGACCAAGCACGCCTGAGCGAGGTTGAGGCTCGAGTAGTCGGCGTCCGTCGGTATGATCGTGACCGCCTGGCACAGGTCCAGGCCCTCATTCGTCAGCCCGCGGTCCTCACGACCCAGCAGAATCGCCACCTTGGCGCCCACGGCACGCTCAGCGATCCGCTCCGCTGCTTCGCGAGGACGTACGTAGGAGCGGCCCGCTGTTCTGGGGCGAGCCGTCGTGCCTACCACGTACGCACAGTCGGCGACGGCGTCCTCCAGGGTATCGTGGATGGTGGTAGCCTCAATCCACTCGGTGCTGCGGTGCGCGATGCCTTCAATGCGATAGTCGTCGAAGTCGTCGGGGTTCACGAGCCGGAGGCTAGGGAGTCCGAAGTTCATCATGACGCGGATGACGCCCGCGATATTCACGACGTCCTTGGGGTGGTCGAGAACGATGACGATGTCAGACAGTCGAGATTTTGACAGCCCCTTAACCCTCGTCTTCGTCGTCTTCGGTGGTGGGCTGGATTTCTCCCTTGAAATTCCGAATCCCAGCTCCGAGTCCACGAGCCAACAGGGGTAGCTTTTTCGCGCCGAACAGAAGCATGACCACGCCGAACATCAGGAGCATCTCTCCGAAGCCGAATCCGATCAGGCCCAGAGATGGAAGTAGATAGATCATCGCATTAGCACCTTGGCAATTGTCTGTTTTTGCATGTTGGATGTGCCCTCGTAGATCGTTCCGATCTTCGCGTCTCGGTAGAGTTTCTCGACAGGGTACTCCTTGGTGAACCCGTACCCACCATGTAGGTCGATACACAGAGACGCCACTCGCTGTGCCATCTCAGAGGCAAAAAGCTTGGCCATGGCGGCCTGCGTCAAGAACGGCTGGCCGGCGTCTTTGAGGCGGGCCGCGTTGTAGACCAGAAGCCGGCCGGCCTCGATCTGGGTTGCCATGTCGGCAAGCTGAAACTGAACGCCCTGGAAGGAGCCGATGGCTCGTCCGAACTGCTCGCGTTCCTTCACGTATCGCACGGTGTGGTCGAGTGCGCCCTGAGCTAGCCCGACCATTTGGGCACCAATGCCTATGCGACCCTCGTTGAGGGTCTCGATGGCCACCTTGTAGCCCTGCCCGACTTCACCGAGCACGTTCTCGGCAGGCACTCGGACGTCGTCGAAGACGAGTTCAGTTGTCGAGGAGGCTCTGATGCCGAGTTTGTCCTCTTTCTTGCCCGTGGTGAAGCCCGCCATGCCTCGTTCGACGATAAACGCCGTGATTCCTCTGTAGCCCTCATCCGGGTTCACGTTTGCGAAAACGATGAAGAGGTTGGCTTCGTTGCCGTTCGTGATCCACAGCTTTTGTCCGTTGAGCACCCAGTCGGGTCCGTCCTGGGTCGCCCGACAACTCAAAGCGAACGCGTCCGACCCGCTCCCAGCTTCGGAGAGCGCGTACGCGCCGACCGTGTCTGACGCGAGCATGGGTAGGTACTTCGCACACTGCGCATCGGTCGCCCATCGCGTAAAGGCGTTGATTACGAGTGTGTTTTGTACGTCCACGAGCACACCGATCGATGGGTCGACCTTCGAGAGTTCCTCGACGACAAGCACCGAGGTGAAGAAGTCGGCTCCGGTGCCTCCGAGTGCCTCCGGGATCTCGATACCCATCAGGCCGAGTTCGAAGAGCTGGGTGATCAGACCAGGGTTCATCTGTTGGGCCTGGTCCATCTCCATCGCGAGCGGCGCGATCTCTGCTGTGGCAAAGTCGCGCACGGCCTCCTGAAACATCTGCTCCTGTTCCGAGAGACTCGTGAGCGCAGGCTGGGAACTTGCTAATAGCGTCGACATGGCGCTGCCGTTCGAGGTTAGGGCTTGGACTCTGAGCGGCCCGGAAGCAACATCGGCTCCGAGGCGGGTCTAAAGCTAAGCATGCGAGCCGCACTGCGCGTGGGCTTCAGCCAATGTAATCACTGGCAGGAAGTATCAAGTACACGCGAACATAGTTCGTCGATGACCTTCTAGCGCCGTGCGGCCAAGCGACCGAGTGTCCTCCCGTATTCTTCAGGGGATGCTTGCTCGCACTCGAACCGGCGCACCGCGTCGCACCGTGGTGCCCATGTGCTAGACGGCTGACGTGTCCGAGACGACGCTTGGTCGGGCCAAAACAGGAGCCTTGACCTCGGTCTGAATCCGCGTCATCCTGATGGCTCCCGATCCCCCTGCGCGAACGTGGAGCCGCAAAATGTCCGACATTCCGAGTGACCTCATCTATACCGAAGAGCACGAGTACTTGAAGCCGACCGATGAGGCCGGCGTGTACCTCGTTGGGATCACCGACTACGCCCAGGGCGAATTAGGCGACGTCGTATTCATTGAGTTGCCCGAGACGGGAGCATCCTTCAACGGGATGGAAATCTTCGGCACGATCGAGGCGGTGAAGGCGGTCAGCGATCTTTATTGCCCGGTCCAGGGCGAGATCGTCGACATCAACGCCTCCCTCGACGACGACCCTTCGCTCGTGAATTCGGACCCATACGGTGAGGGCTGGATGATCAAACTGAGGTTGGCCAATGAGGGCGACCTTGATGGCCTGCTGACCTCTGACGCATATGCGGACCACGTCGGGTAGTTCCCCGGTCGTCTGCTGCTGACATTAACGATGGACCAGAAGGCTGTTGAAGAAGTACAGCCGCCCGCGTTACGGTGCCACGGCCCTAGG
>CALFPJ010000069.1 GCA_937919655.1 uncultured Gemmatimonadales bacterium | reverse complement strand
GGACGAGCAGAACAGTGCTGGGTGTGGCTGGTGCCACGGAGGGGGGCTAGTTGCCGTCTTCTAGGCCGGGAGGACAGGGGTCGTAGGTGACCGGCAGAGAATCCATGTGCGTAATTAGCGGAAGTCCGCGGTCACGGTCGTCCCCGCAGTCGAATCGCGAGCGATTCGGAACCGAACTGTTCGTGCGAATTCATCCTTCTAGTCTCGGCGCTGGAGCTTCTCCCAGAAGCCTCGAGGGGAAAGCGTCTCGATAGGGAGTTGGTCGGCGACGTCGAGGAAGTCTCGGTCCCCGGTTACGATTACGGAAGCCAAGCCCTCGATCGCTTCGCCCAGCACAAGGACGTCGTCTTGGTCTCGTAGTTGGACTCCCGGATCTGCGGGGTGTGAGACGACCACGGCCTCACGGCGAAGCAGGGCCTCGATTTCCGTTACAGCCGCCGCTGGCAACTTCATCTTCTTCGTCAGGACTCGCTTCAACTCGGAAAGGACCGCCTCGCCCGTCACAAGCTGATGCTCAGACAGGACGACAGTGACGATATCCGTGCATATGCCGCGGGTCGCGAAGGCACTGACTAGGACGTTGGTGTCGAGGAATGCCCTCAAGACACGTCCCTGAAGACATCCTCGTCAGTGAGGTATCCCGCGGCTTCGGCGAAGGGCATCACTCGCTTCCTGATCTCCTCGAATTGAGCCACGGCGAGCTGCCTTCTCAGGGCTTCACGCACAATCTCGCTCCGCGACCGACCGCTTCGCGCGGCGAGGCGGTCGAGTTGCTCTTCCAGTTCAGGATCGAGTCGAATCGTAAGGGCTGAAGTCTTCATGTATGACAATGTATGACGCCAGGTGCGTCCTAACAAGCGTTTGCTGCTGTCGCGGAAGACCTAGTAGGTCCGGAGCACTCGCCTTGCGGCTCGCGCTCCGGGTCGGCATGCTGGCCGCGCAGCAGAAACGCAGAACGTTAGATGGCCTGCCACCCCGTCGGTAGATCGCTGGTGTGGCCTCGCGCAAACCCAGTGGACGAGAGTGAGAACTGTGGATGGGAACAAGATCAATCGCTGGCTCACGCTCGCGGCTAACGTTGGCGTCCTTGCCGGGCTAGTCCTCGTCTCGCTGCAGATCCGCCAGAATACGGCGATCACCCGGGCACAGATCGAGAACGACTACTTCCTTGCGGACATGCAGCTTGAGTTGACCATGATGGGCGAAGATCCTGCAGCGTCCTGGGTAGCTGCGGTCTACGCGCCGGACGAGCTAACGGCACGGGACGCGGCAGTAGTCGATCGGTACTTCAACTATGGCCTTGTTCAGGTCCAGCGGTTGCAGCGAATGAATGAGCTCGGTCTAGCTGACGACGAGTGGGTAGATCGGATCGACTACCTTCGGTGGCACCTCGGCAACGAGGTGGGGCGTCGATGGTGGGAGTACAGTAAGGACAGCTACTCAGCGGAGTTAGTGGCGACGGTCGAGGCGAGCCTGTCCATCGGCGAATTTAGGGGGAACCAGCGGATGTTGGACGCCCTTCTCGCACGGGAGACTCCTGAGAGATAGCTCGTGCGACCTTGGTAACCGTGAGCGGTAAAGGACGTGGTGAACGATTAAGTCAAGGGACGTTGTGAACAGTTCGCCGTCCTTTGCATGTGCCACCGGTTCGTCGCTGCCCTCGGCCGAGGGAGTCGAGAATGAGGCGTTTGGGTTCAACAAAGCGTCCTAACCAGATGGGACCGAAGTAGACGTCAAAGAGGCCGTGGTCAATCTCTTCGAGTCCTACGTCGTGGCCAGCGAAGAGGCGACCGACGGGCACGCGATCGCAGAACCAGCGAATGCCGCCGTTTGAGCTGACAAGACGGGTTTCGAAGTGGCCCGGAACGGGCCGGAGTTCGTCTCCAGGGCCGTAAGGAAATGGCTGGACGAGTCAGGGGTGAAGACGCTCTTCATCGAGCCCGGAAGCCCATGGGAAAACGCGCACATCGAATCGTTCAACAGTCGGCTGCGTGATGAATTCTTGAACCGAGAGATTTTTGGCACCCTGACCGAGGCGCAGGTACTGGCCGAACAGCATCGGGTGTATCACGATCTGGATCGGTCGCACAGTTCGCTGGGCTACCTGACACCAGCGGAGTTCGCAGCATTGGATGGACCGCAGGTTCTACTCCCCCGCGTTGCGGGGGAAGCTTCTGACTCCCCAGAGAAAGGGGAGCAGTTAATCATACTCTCATAACCCCCGGTACTGAGAACGGGGGCAGGCCACACGGAGCGGAACGGCTGCTTCTGGCCGTAAGTAGCCCCTCTGATAAATTCCTGAACCACCGCTACTGATCCAAAACAGACATTGCCCCGTAACCCTGCGATTTTGGAGGAAACACATGAGCGCTTACTTCATTTTGACGCACACAATCACCGACATTGAGACGTATCGAAGTGAGTACATTCCTCAGGTTCTCCCATTTCTCGCCAAGTATGACGGGGAAATAGTCGTGGCGTCGCCCGACGCAGAACCGCTTCAAGGCAACCCGGAGAAAGGCGTTGTTGTCTTACGGTTTCCATCTGAAGAAGCTGTGCGGGGCTTCGTAAATGATCCCGAGTACCAGCCAGCCAAAGAGCTTCGCATTTCAGTAACAACAAATGCCAACGCTGTGCTCGCGCCAGAATTTCAGATGCCCTAAGGCTAACCAGTGCTGTCGGTGCCCGGAGTCCCAAATGTGAGCGAGGTGGTGGGGGATACGGGGTCCGCCTGATTGACGATTCTGAGTCGGGCGAGGGGGTGCGCCGCTCTCAAACGCCGCGCCACCACAGCCCAATACAGGCGCGGGCGTCGGAGTCCCCCAACCAGGACAAAGTCGCTCGAAATCGGCCCTGCTGTAGACCATTTGTAGACTAGCGTCTATTTACAGGAACGACAA
>CALFPJ010000068.1 GCA_937919655.1 uncultured Gemmatimonadales bacterium | reverse complement strand
GACGCCGGACCTGCTCATCTTTAACGCGAAGCTCGTAGAGACGGATCAAGGAGACGGGTGGTCTGTGAGCCCTCTAAACGTCTTCAGCGACCGGCCGCAGTTTGTTGCGATGGATGAGGCACGACAGCTGCACTTTTCGACCTGGCCAACGGAAGCGGGCAGTGGACGCGGTACTTTGCGACGCGCCTACATCCCAGGACCCGGATTGCTGCCGGAAGTGGTGGTGCACGCCTTCCAGTTCCCTGGCCCCGCTAAAGAGAACTCCTGGGGCCTCGTGAATCTGGACTATGCTCAATGGGGCCAGGCCGCGGAGTTCCGCATGGACGACCGCGTCCAAGGTACGCTGACGGAGATCAGCGAAAACGTGGACGTCGGAGAGGACATCTATGACGCCGTGGACAACCTGAAGGCCTTGGGTTCCGACGTCGACATCTGGGGGAATCCGTTCCGAGAGGACGATATCGGATTCGGGGACACGACCTTCGTTGCCGCTGCGGGGAACGGCCGCATCGTGCTGTTCGGAGAGGGCGGCGTCGCAGACGGAAACCGCATTCTGATCTACGACTCGCGTACCCTCTCGACACGCTTCAGAATTTTCACCACCGACCTCCAGATCAACAAGGACAACAGGATTTCCGGGCTTGGGGTGAATCAGGACGGGACCCTCGCAATGGGTCGGGGTTCGAGAGCATACTTCTTCACCGAAGATCTTAGGCTCCAGGGCGAAGTCTCTTTGGCTGGGGGAGGAGTCGGCGCGGCACTGCACCCGTTGCACGCCAACGCGCTGTCTCTCGACAACCCGACGGGCGAGTACAGCCCGGACACGCACCTTCCCTTTCTCGGTAGTGCATCGCCGATCATCGAGATCTACGACACGTTCCACTTCTTTAAATCTGGCCAGATCGACATCGCGTCGGTGATTTCCGGACCCTTGAAGGCCTCGTTACCGTTCGATACGGACAATGTCGGCCTAACCTGTCCGCTCCTGATTGACGTGAAAGATCAGGACCTGAATTCGGTTGGCTTCGCTGTCGAAATATTCCAGAACGGAGACTTCAACACACCCTGGCCGGTAGACGGCGGCCCGGGTGGCAACGAGGATCGTTGCGTGGTGCTGAAGCTCTACGGTCTCACCGCTACTGGCGGGGTGGTGTCGGTCGATGTCCGTAAGGCTGACATCCTGAAGGCCCACCCGTCGAGAAACTAGCGCGAGCGATTCGCGAGTCCTGCAAAGAAGCCGCTGAGGCGCCTAGCGTTTCGGAGGCTTTTCCGTTGAGTCCCCTCTTTACACATTTTCTGACATGAAACGAATCAGGTTCCTAACGGCAGGCGAATCGCACGGGCGCGGGCTCACCGCGGTGGTGGAGGGTATTCCAGCGGGATTGTCCCTCCAGATGGAGCGGGATGTCGGCCCGGAGCTTGCTCGCCGACAGAGGGGGCACGGACGAGGTCGCCGCATGCTCATCGAATCCGACCAAGCGGAGCTGCTCAGCGGTGTGCGGCTCGGCGAGACCCTTGGATCGCCGATCTCGATGATCATTTGGAACCGAGATTGGGAGAACTGGACCACCGCAATGGCGCATGAGCCGGCCGCGGAGGGCGGGAACCCCAAGGCGCTGCGTCCGCACTATTTGCCGCGTCCCGGACACGCGGACCTGGTAGGCGCCCTGAAGTACGACCGCAGAGACGTTCGGGACATCCTAGAGCGCGCTAGCGCCCGAGAGACTGCAGCGCGCGTCGCCTGTGGTGCCGTAGCAAAGCGGTTGCTGTCAGAGTTCGGGATTCGTGTGGCCAGTCACGTGACTTCGATCGGCTCTGAGTCCGCAACGGAGGGCGAGCTTCCGCTCGACATCAATGCTGCCGCGGACGGAAGCCCAGTCCGATGCCTCGACGAGGCTGCTGCGACGCGAATGATGACCGCGATCGACGACGCCAAGGAAAAGGGAAATACGTTGGGTGGGGTGTTCGAAGTGGTCGCCACCGGTGTGCCGGTCGGACTCGGTAGCTACGTGTCCTGGGATACCAGGCTCGACGGTCGTCTGGCGGGAGCGGTGATGTCTGTCCAGGCGGTGAAGGGTGTTGAGATCGGCATGGGCTTCGAGGGCGCGAGACTTCCTGGCTCAGAGGTGCACGACCCGATTGTCGCAGCAGAGGAGAAGCGTCGCTCCGGGCGTATTGGTCGGGCCTCTAACCGCGCGGGAGGGCTTGAGGGTGGCGTGACCACGGGTGAGCCGTTAGTGGTGCGCGGCGCAATGAAGCCGATTTCCACGTTGCGGAAGCCCCTTGCGAGCGTCGACCTGCGCGACGGTTCCGTAGGTGACGCGGCCGTGGAGCGAAGCGATGTGTGCGCGGTTCCGGCGGCCGGGGTCGTGGCCGAGTCGATGGTGGCCTTGATTTTGGCTGATGCGTTCTTGGAGAAATTCGGCGGAGACTCGGTCGGAGAGGTACGGCGGAACTTCGAGGGGTACCTTAAATACCTCGACGAGCGCGGCTACAGGGAGCGATGAATGGTTGGCGAAGTGCGACGCGTTCTCCTGGTCGGCTTCATGGGTTCGGGGAAGACCAGCGTAGGCCAGCACGTCGCGACGGCGCTCGGTTGGAGATTCGTCGACGCCGATGCTGCGATTGAAGCCGAGACTGGCATGCCGATCTCTGAGATTTTTCGCACCCGGGGCGAAGCGGCCTTTCGTGCCATGGAAGCGCGGCAGATGCTCGCCGACCTTAGCAAGGAAAACGTGGTCATCGCGTCTGGTGGGGGCTGGGCCGCGAAGCCTGGTTGGGTGGAAGCGATCGGGGAAGGGACCGTATCGATTTGGCTCAAGGTGACGGCGGCTGAGGCGGTCCGGCGGGCTAAGAACGCGCCGGGCACCAGGCCTCTTCTGAGCGGTGCGGAGCCCCTCAATATGGCACGTGAACTGGTCGCGGCGCGCTCGGTTTCGTACGCTGGGGCCGCGTGGAAGGTGGACACGGAGGGCTCCTCCGTAGAAGATGTGGCGGCTCGGATCCTTATGATCTTGGCCGCAACTGACCCCTGAACGGACACCGAATGAGTGACAACGGCGGAAAACAACTCGTCATCGTCGAGTCCCCGGCGAAGGCGCGAACGATCGGAAAATACCTCGGTAAGGGGTATGAGGTCGCGGCGTCCGTGGGCCACGTGCGAGACCTTCCCAGGAAGGAACTGGGGGTCGACATAGAGAACGGCTTCGAACCGACGTTCGTGACGATTCGAGGGAAGGGGAAGATCATCACGGACCTGAAGAGGATGGCGAAGAACGCGGACAAGATCATCCTCGCGACCGACCCCGATCGTGAAGGTGAGGCGATCGCGTATCACGTCGCGGAGCAACTCGGTTACGAGAAGGACCCGTCACGTTTTGAGCGGGTGGCGTTTCGTGAGATCACTAAGTCCGCAGTTCAAGAGGCCCTGCGTTCTCCTGGCCCGCTTGATCTCAAGAGGATTGAGGCTCAGCAAGCGCGCCGCATCCTAGACCGGCTCGTGGGCTATAAAGTGAGCCCCATGTTATGGAAGCCGATCAGGCCCGGACTGTCCGCCGGCCGGGTGCAGACCGTCGCACTTAGAATCATCTGCGAGCGCGAAGATGAGATCCGGGCCTTTCTAGAGGAAGAGTACTGGTCCATCAGTGCGCATCTAAAGAACGACGATCAGGCCTTCGACGCCCGCTTGCATCAGATCGATGGGAAGTCCTTCACGCTCGGCGACGAGGCTGCCGCGATCAGTGTCGTGAATGATGTGTCGAAGCTGCCTTTCATTGTTACCGATGTGAAGCGCCGCGAACGGCGAAAGAACCCGGCCGCGCCCTTCACAACGTCGACGCTTCAACAGGAAGCAGCGAAGCGCCTGCGCTTCTCTGCGCGCCGGACGATGTCCAATGCGCAGAGATTGTACGAGGGTCAGTCGATCGGCGCCCGCGGCGAGATCGGACTCATCACGTATATGCGTACTGACTCCACGCGTGTGTCGCCTGCCGCGGTCGACCAAGCCCGAGAGTGGGTCTTGGGTGAATTCGGTGACGACTACATCCCGGCCGCTCCGCGCTTGTACGGCGGTTCTCAGCAGCGCGCGGCGCAGGATGCACACGAGGCGGTCCGGCCCACGGACGTCACGGTCGATCCTTCCGAAGCGGCGAAATACCTCGAGCCCGACCAAGCGAAGCTCTACGAGATGATTTGGCAGCGCTTCGTGGCCAGCCAGATGTCCGCAGCGGTGTACGACACGACAACGGTCGATTTTGACCTCGTCGGCGCAGAAGGCCGAAAGTATCTCTTCAGGTCCACGGGCTCCATCGTGAAATTCGTGGGCTTCACCCGCCTCTACCTGGAAGCGACAGAGGTTGGAGAACATCGGCGACTCGATGACCTCGAACCGCTTCCAGATCTCAACGAGGGTGATCGCAGCGATCTCGAGAGCGTCGACCCGAAGCAGCACTTCACTCAGCCGCCCCCCCGGTACTCTGAGGCGAGCCTGGTGAAGGAGATGGAGAAGCTCGGCATCGGGCGTCCGTCGACGTACGCCGCGACGATCTCCGTGATCGTTGATAGGGGCTACGTGGAACTGGAGCAGCGGCGGTTTTTCCCCACCGACCTCGGCGAGGTCGTTGCGAAACTGCTCGTACGGATCTTCCCGCGACTGTTCGACGTCGAGTTCACCAGCCGTATGGAGAACGAGCTTGACCGTGTAGAGGACGGCGAGGTCGCTTGGCGCGATCTGCTCGCTGAGTTTTATCCTGGATTTCGAGAAAATCTGGAAGAAGGGGAAGCGAACTCCGACGAGATCATCAAGGAGATTCTTGCTGCAGAAGGGGAGAACTGCGAAAAATGCGGCGGTCCCATGCTTGTGCGTTGGAATCGATTCGGACGTTTTCTTGGCTGCTCGGCCTACCCTGATTGCAAGAGCACGAGGTCACTAGACGGCTTCAATCCAGAGGGCGAGGAACTAGGTCAACATCCCGTCCACGCCCGCATGGTTCGACTCAAGTTCGGGCCCTACGGTCCTTATGTTGAGCTTGATCCCGAAGAGGAAGGGGGCAAACCCAAGCGCTCCAGTCTACCGAAGGACAAGCAGCCCCAAGACGTCGATCTGGACTTTGCACTACAGATGTTAGAGTTGCCTCGTCCCGTCGGCACCGATCCCGTGACCGATGAGGAAGTGGTCGCCGGCCTTGGTCGTTTCGGTCCGTTTGTGCGTAGGGGGAAAACCTTCGCCAGCCTCAAAGCACCGGAAGAGATGTGGTCGGTCACGATTACGGAAGCTGTGGCGCTCCTGGACGCCAAAGCATCCGGGAAGGGTACTTCGCTGAAGGCTTTGGGAGCCCACCCGGACTCTGGCGTGGAAATGGCGGTCATGGCAGGTCGGTACGGGCCTTATGTGACGGACGGAACCACGAATGCGACGCTCCCGAAGGGCACGGAGCCGGAAGATGTTGACCTGGAGTATGGGGTCGAATTGCTCGCCAAGAAGGTGGCGCGTGGCCCGTCCAAAAAGCGGGCCCCTGCCAAGAAGCGCACGGCTCGGAAAAAGAAATGACGGTAACGGTGGTCGGGGGAGGACTTGCAGGTTGCGAGGCCGCGCTCCAGTTGGCCCGCCGCGGACATCGCGTGCGCTTGCTTGAGATGCGTCCTGTGCGAGGGACCAACGCGCATCAGACCGACGATTTGGGCGAGTTGGTGTGCACGAACTCCTTCAAGAGCGAGGATCCGTCGAACGCGCACGGCCAGCTCAAGCGGGAGATGCGCTCCCTTGGGTCCGTTCTGCTCGTTTCCGCAGATCATTCGTCCGTCCCGGCTGGTTCGGCGCTTGCCGTAGATCGGAAGCTCTTCTCCCAAGCCATGACCGCGGCGGTCGAGGCCGAGCCCAAGATTGAGGTGGTGCGTGAGGAGTGCACGACGATCCCGGAGGGGCCGACGGTGCTCGCCACAGGCCCCCTGACGTCGGACCATCTCACGGAGGCCGTGCAGGCTCTCCTCGGCGACGGTGGCCTAGCGTTCTTCGACGCCATCGCGCCCATCCTGCATCGAGACAGCTTGGATGAGTCTATCGTCTTCGAGGCGGGCCGGTTCGATGAGGATTCGGATTATCTGAACTGCCCCATGGACCGAGAGGAATACGAGGCGTTCATGGGGGCGCTCAACAGTGGTGAGGCACATGCGGGCCACGACTGGGACGCGGTGCCATACTTCGAGGCGTGCTTGCCCGTAGAGGTGATGGCGTCTCGAGGGATTGATACCGCGAGGTTTGGTCCCATGAAGCCCATTGGGCTCACAGATCCTCGGACGGGTCACCGCCCTTGGGCCGTCGTCCAACTCCGCCGTGAAGACCGAGCCGGGCAGATGTGGAACATGGTAGGCTTCCAGACACGTCTGAAGATTGGCGAACAGAAACGGATCTTCACGATGATTCCTGGACTGGCTGATGCTGAGTTCTTGCGCTGGGGTTCCATTCATCGGAACAGCTATCTGAACTTCCCAGAGAGGCTGTCCGCTTGGGGCGCACCCGCCGGCCGCCCCGACGTCCTGTTCGCGGGCCAGCTAACGGGGGTGGAAGGCTACACAGAGTCCGCAGCCAGTGGCATTCTTGCCGGGATCAACCTGGCGCGGATCATCCAGGGTCTCGATCCAGTGATTCCGCCGCCAACCACCATGATTGGCGGGCTCTTTAGATATTTGCGCGAGGCGAAACCAGGTCATTTTCAACCGATGAACTCGAATTGGGGACTGGTGGAACCGCTTGATCGCCGTGTTAAGGACAAGACAGAGAAACGAAGAATGTTGGCCGAGCGTGCCCAGAAGGACTTCCTCGGGTGGATGGCAGAGGGTGACCTCGCGGTTGCGGATCCGGCGATGATTCCTGCCTCGTCAACCGCGTGACTTAATGCAATGTCTTAGAAGTTCGTTGGGCACCGAGCGCGCCGGCGTGGAAGCGGCGGCGCTCGAATGCGAACCAACTTCTGGACCAGGACACTAGATGGACAACGCGGTCTCCCCGGGCGCACGAAGGGACGTGGACGCGTTTCTCCGCCATTTGGCCGACGAGCGGCAACTATCCGCGAACACGGTCATCGCCTACGGGCGCGACCTGGCCCAGCTGTGCGACTTTCTGGACGAGTTCCTCGCCGGAAGGGAGTGGACCTGGACAGACGAGGATGTCGATCGTCTCGCTCTGCGAGGCTTCATGGGGTGGCTCGGACGGAGAGGTTTATCCAAGCGATCGATTTCCCGGAAACTCTCAGCAGTAAGGTCGTTCTTCCGGTTCCTCACCGCGGAGGACCGCCTTCAGGTGAACCCAGCCAGTGCTGTGCGCGCCCCGAAGACGGAAAAGAGGCTCCCCGGCCACCTGACCGCGTCGGACGTCAGAGAGGTCTTTGCGGAGGCCGAGGCGAGGGCTTCCGACAATACCCTGGGCCGGACCCGAGACCTGGTGATCTTGGAGTTGCTCTACGGCAGTGGCCTGCGACTCTCGGAACTCCAAAGCCTGGATCTCTCGTCGATCGATCGAGGGTCGAGGCTGATCCGCGTAACCGGCAAGGGTAATAAGGAGCGCATTGTGCCTGTCACAGAGTCTGCGTTGAGCGCGATCGGTCGTTATGAGCCGCGCAGACTCGAGGTCAAGGAACGGAAAGAAGACGCGCTGCTTCTCAACGCGCGAGGGGGACGCCTGTCGGCTCGCTCGATCCAAGCGACGGTTAAGGCGGCCTTCGAGGCCGCCGCGGGGGCCAGAGGGCTCTCCTCGCACGCCTTAAGGCATTCCTTCGCCACGCACCTACTCGATGCGGGCGCCGACTTGCTCGCGGTCAAGGAACTCTTGGGTCACACCTCGCTTTCCACGACCCAGATTTACACGCACACGAGCAAGGAACGACTCATGCGCGTGTACCAGGACGCCCATCCCCGTGCGGAGTAATCTCACCGCCTGCCATTTCGGCAGCGGGTCGGTTAGATTCGTGGCCCCTCGTTTGCACCCACGCGTCGACACGTGTTTGCCGAGGATCGATTTCAACCGACGGGGTCCATGAGTCTTCAAGAAGTACGTGCCACCACAGTGCTCGCGGTTCGCAGAGATGGTCGTGTCGCCATGGGCGGCGACGGCCAGGTCACGATGGGGGATACAGTGGTAAAGGGGAGCGCCCGCAAGGTGCGGGTCCTTCGCGACGGCACCATTCTCGCCGGCTTCGCCGGTGCGGTTGCCGATGCCTTTACACTCTTCGAGAAGCTCGAGGAGAAGCTGGAGCGGTATCCCTCCAACATGCGCAAAGCGGTCGTCGAACTCGCGAAGGACTGGCGAATGGATCGTTATCTGCGGCGACTGGACGCGCTCCTCGCCGTCGCGGACAATGATCATCTCTTCCTGGTAAGCGGAACGGGTGATGTGATCGAGCCGGACGACGACATCCTCGCGATCGGTTCTGGTGGGTCGTACGCGCGCGCCGCTGCTCGAGCGCTCAAGGAGAACTCGGAGATGGACGCGCCCGCGATCGTGCGGACGGCTCTGTCCATCGCCGGAGATATCTGCATTTACACGAATCATGACATCGTTGTGCTTGAGCTCGGTGAGGTGACGTCATGACGGAGAATGCACTGGTGGAAAAACACCCGGCCCCAGTGGTGGCTGTCGCTGGCGAAGCGCCGGAAGACGCCTGGCTGGACGAGTTGACGCCTAGGCAGATCGTGGCGGAGCTCGACAAATACATCGTTGGGCAAGATGACGCCAAGAAGGCGGTAGCCATCGTTCTGCGAAACCGCTGGCGTCGTCAGAGGGTCGAGGAAGAGATGCGCCAGGAGATCGCGCCCAACAACCTGATCTTGATTGGGCCGACGGGGGTCGGGAAAACCGAAATCGCGCGGCGCTTGGCGCGCCTCGCAGGTGCGCCCTTCCTAAAGGTGGAGGCATCCAAGTTCACAGAAGTGGGCTACGTGGGACGGGATGTGGAGTCGATCGTCCGTGACCTGGTCGACATCTCGATCAACCTGGTGCGCGCAGATCGTGAATTTGAGGTGCAGGAGCTTGCCGAGAAGCGTACAGAAGATCGCATTTTGGATCTGCTGTTGCCCGTCTCGAATCCTGAGCCCGCGCCGCCAGCCCAGCCCGACGCACCGCACATTTTCGTGGCGGGCCCGGCAGGCGTGTCAGAGGAAACCGAGGATGTTCTCGTGGAGCGGCGTCAGCGCTCGCGCGAAAAACTCCGGGCCCTCTTGGTGGACGGAAAGCTCGAGGACCGTGAAATCGAGATCGAAGTGAGTCAGTCCGCGAACATCGATGGCATGATGATCCCCATGGGTGGTGGGGAGGGCTTTGACCACAACTTCACGGAGATGCTTCAGGAAATGCTCCCTAAGCGGACCAAGCGGCGCACGGTCACCGTTTCGGAAGCGAGACGCATTCTTCTCCAGGACGAGCTGGATAAGCTCGTGGATATGGACGAGGTCGTACACGAAGCCCTGTATCGGGCTGAGGAGATGGGGATCGTCTTTCTGGACGAGATTGACAAGGTGGCTGGCCAACGCGGGGGGCAGGGCCCTGACGTGAGTAGGGAGGGTGTTCAGCGCGACCTGCTTCCGATTGTGGAGGGCTCGACCGTCACGACGAAGTACGGGCTCGTGCGCACGGACCACATGCTGTTCATCGCGGCGGGCGCGTTCCACACTTCTAAGCCGTCTGATCTTATCCCTGAGCTACAGGGGCGCTTCCCGATCCGGGTGGAACTGAAGAACCTCACGGAGGGAGACTTCGTGCGGATTCTTCAAGAACCCAAGAACGCGCTTCTAGAGCAGTACCGCGCCCTGATCGAGACCGAAGGCGCGAAGATTGAGTTTGCGGCAGAGGGCATCGCTGAGATCGCCCGGGTCGCGATGCGTCTCAACGAGCGCATGGAGAACATCGGCGCCCGGCGTCTTCAGACCGTGATGACCACGCTCCTCGAGCACATCATGTTCGAGCTTCCGGAGTCACTTCAGGAGTTTATTTTGGTCGATCGGGACTTCGTTGTTGAGCGCCTGTCCAAGATTTCCGATGACGAAGACCTGAGTCGTTACATCCTCTAGCCCGGACCAGCGTTTTCCTATGAGCACCAAGCGCGACTTCCTCGCCATTCCGAATTTCAGTTCCGAAGAACTCAAGGCGTTGCTGCAGCGCGCGGCGCGGCTCAAGTCTGGCGCCGATACGGCGCAACTCACAGGCAAGAGTCTTGGGATGATCTTCAAGAAGAGCTCCACCCGGACGCGCGTATCGTTCGAGGTGGGTATGACCCAGCTCGGCGGGCACGCGATCTTTCTATCCGACCGGGACAGTCAGTTCGGACGCGGAGAGACGATCCATGACACGGCGAAAGTGCTTTCCCGTTTCGTAGACGGCATCATGGTCCGCACGTTCGCCCATGCCGAGGTTGAAGAATTGGCGCGGCACGCGTCCGTGCCGGTCATCAACGCGCTCACTGATCTTCTCCATCCTTGCCAGATCGTAGCTGACCTCCAGACCATCGCGGAGGATTTCGGACCCGACCACGACGCCCGCACTGTGGCCTGGATCGGGGACGGAAATAACATGGCAAATTCGTGGCTGAATGCCGCATATCGGCTTGGTTTTTCCCTCCGGCTCGCGTGCCCGGTCGGATATGATCCAGATCCGGAAATCTTGGCCCGTGCTCAGGGGGCGGCCAACGTTCTGTTGACTCGTGACCCGAAAGAGGCCGTCGAGGGTGCGGATGTCGTCACCACGGATGTGTGGGCGTCGATGGGGCAGGAGGATGAGGCTCAAGCACGCATGGCAGCGTTCGCTGGGTACATCGTGGATGACGCGCTTATGGGACGTGCCCAGGCGCAGGCGATCTTCCTCCACTGTTTGCCAGCGCATCGTGGGGAAGAGGTGTCTGCCAGTGTCATTGATGGACCGCAGTCTCGCATTTTCACTGAGGCGGAAAACCGCCTGCATGTTCAGAAAGCCATCCTCCTGGAGTTGATGGGATGACCGAAGCGTTGAAGCGCACCGCCTTGTACGAGAAACACGTCGCGGCCGGTGGTAAGATCGTCCCGTTCGCGGGCTTCGAGATGCCTGTTCAATACGCCACGGGAATCACCGCGGAGCACAAGGCAGTGAGGGAAACAGCGGGGCTCTTTGACGTCTCGCATATGGGCGAGTTCATGGTCCGCGGTCCTCAGGCGCTCGACTTGATCCAATACGTGTCGGTCAACGACGCGGCGAAAATCGAGGTCGGCCAGGCCCAGTACTCGGCGATGTGTTTGGAGTCGGGGTGCGTCATCGACGATCTACTCATCTATCGCTTCGCCGATCGGTACATGCTGGTCGTGAATGCGTCGAATCTGGGCAAGGATCTGGCCTGGATCCAGAAGCACGCCGCGCGCTTCGACGTCACCGTTGAAGACGTTTCCGATGCTACAGGTTTGCTCGCGCTCCAGGGGCCGGCGGCGAGGGAGATTCTCAAGCCGCTCGCAGACCTCGATATCGATGCGGTGAAGTACTACCGATTTGCCGAAGGCCATATCGCGGGGGTGCCTGCGGTAATCAGTGGCACCGGGTACACCGGAGAGGACGGATTCGAGCTTTACGTGGCGGCGAAAGACTCCCCGGCCCTTTGGGACTCCATTTTGGCTGCGGGGGCGGACAGGGGTTTGATTCCCGCGGGACTTGGAGCCCGTGACTCGCTCCGCCTTGAAATGGGATACGCGCTCTATGGGAATGACCTCGACGAATCGCACACCTCGCTAGAGTCCGGCCTGGGCTGGGTCACGAAATTCGACAAGGGCGATTTCGTGGGGAGAGATGCACTCGCAGCGCAGAAGGAAGCCGGCGTGCTGCGTCGGCTGGTGGGCATGCGACTCGAAGGGAAGGGGTTCCCTCGCCCCGGCTACGACGTCGTCTCCGAGGGTGAGACGGTGGGGAAGCTCACGAGCGGAACCGTGAGTCCCTCGTTGGGCATCGGGATCGCCATGGGCTACGTACCGACCGAGTCGGCCAAGCCAGACACGCGACTCCAGGTCGACCTACGCGGACGGCTCCTTGACGTGGTGGTCCAGCGCCCGCCGTTCTACACCAGTGGATCCATCAAGCGGTAGCGCTTGAGTCGACGAATGCGAATCGGGATCCTCACGGTGAGTGACGGCTGCGCTCAGGGCGTCCGCGAGGACACCAGCGGCTTACTGATCGAGCAGTGGTGTACGACGCGCGGTGACACGCCCATCGTTCGTCACGTTGTGCCGGATGACCGGGTGGAAATCACGCGTACTCTGCTGGAGTGGGCCGACGGCCGGGCGCTCGACCTCATCTTGACCACAGGCGGTACAGGACTGACCGATCGCGACGTAACCCCCGAAGCTACACGCGCGGTGATCGACCGGGAGGCCCCGGGGATCAGTGAGGAGATTCGCAGGTTTGGCGCGTCGAGCACGCCGTTCGCCTGTCTGTCGCGGGGCATCTCAGGAACAAGAGGCAAGACCCTGGTCGTCAACCTGCCCGGAAGCCCGAGGGGAGTCAGCGACGGAGTGGAAGTCTTGTCCCGGGTCGTCGACCATGCGGTCGCATTGCTCCAGGGGCGCACCGAACACGCAGCCGGGACCGGCTCGGTATGAAGGACGATCGCGTCCTCATCTCGACCCACGATCTGGCTCGCGCTGGTCGGTTACGAAAGGGCTTTACCGCGGCAGGTTACGGCACGGATCTCGTTACCCACGACGAGCATCTCTTGGCGAACGACGGTGCCGTGCTCCTGGTGCTCACAGGCGGCGC
The DNA here is from genome assembly GCA_937919655.1 of uncultured Gemmatimonadales bacterium. GTDB lineage: Bacteria > Gemmatimonadota > Gemmatimonadetes > Longimicrobiales > Gaopeijiaceae > CALFPJ01. Next base: position 61,522 of record CALFPJ010000068.1, on the reverse strand, counting down.
GGACGGAGGTGCCGCGGGTCTGGCCCGTCAGGCGCGCGAGACGCTGCACATTCCAGTTTTCGCGATTGCGGCTCAAGACTCCCTCAGCCCAGCACTCAGGCCCGGCTTCGACGAAGTGTTCGCGAAGGGTGCTCCCGACGACGACGTCGTGCTTATCGGGAGCCGCCAAATCGAGCGACAACGGTTGCAGCGCATCACAGGTATCGTGGGAGAGACGGACGAGATGCGGGAGGTCCTAGAGCGGGTCGTTCAGATCGCGCCGGTGGCCTCCACCGTGCTCGTGACGGGTGAATCGGGGACTGGGAAAGAACTCATTGCTCGAGGGATCCATGGGCTCTCCCCTCGGCGTCACAAGCCGTTCATCGCCGTCAACGTTGCAGCGTTGTCCGAGACGCTTCTCGAGTCCGAGCTTTTCGGGCATGAGAAGGGTGCATTCACAGGGGCCATAGATGCGCGAAAAGGTCTCTTCGAGCTGGCGCACAGTGGCACGATCTTCCTTGATGAGATCGGCGAGATGCCTCTCGCGACTCAGACGAAACTCCTACGTGTGCTTGAGCAACGCGAGTTCCATCGTGTGGGTGGCGAGAAGAGCATTAAAGTCGATGTCCGCATTGTCGCGGCAACGAATCAGGACCTACGCCAGCTCGTGGCCATCGGCGAGTTTCGGCGAGATCTATACTTTCGGTTGAACGTTCTGGGCATCCAGTTGCCGGCACTCCGGAATCGAAAGGCCGACATCGGACTCTTGGTCGCGGCGTTCGTGAAGGAGGTGTCGCAGCTCCACGATCGAGACTTCCCTGGAATCTCTACCGAGGCCATGGAGATCTTGATCAACCACGCTTGGCCTGGAAACGTTCGCGAACTCCGGAACCTCGTCGAGTCCATGGTCGTGCTGGCTCCTGGCAGAGTGATTCGTCCCGAGGACATCCCGGACGACGTGCGGACCGGGCGCGGACCTTCCCTACTGCCTGTCCCCGTGTCTCTCAGAGGTAGCGGACAAGCTAGAGACTCCAAGGGCTTGCGTCCGGAACTCGAGTTCGTGTTTCGGACTTTGGTTGATCTCCGAGTCGACATGGACGACCTGCGACGTGAGTTCGAGCACTACCGGCACGGTCAGGGTGTGACGTTTCCGGTCAGCGCTCGAGTGACGGAAACGATGCTCGGTAGGGCCGGCGGGAGCGGGAGTGCGGCTGCCGGCGGAATCGAAATTGGTGCCTATTCGCCGAGAGAGTCGGATGAAGCTGTGGAAGAAGCCGTCGTTACCGACCCTCCTCAAAAAGGTCTCGGGCAAGACCTGGAACACGTCGTGGTGTTCAGGCCGGGTATGACCATGGACGAGATGGAGGCCCAAGCGATCGTCGCCGCTCTCGCCTCGGTGAACGGGAATCGGAGAAAAGCGGCCGATCTTCTTGGGATCGGAGAACGAACGCTGTACAGAAAGATCTCCAAGTACGACCTGGACGAAATTTAGGGCAGGCTCCCTAAGACTGCCCTCCACCGTCGTGCGCAGAGCACGGCGCTTCCGCCCTAGAAGCGTCCTCTCGCTCGTGCCCGCGCCCGCTCCGCTTGAACGCGGGTGAGGATCACATTCCAGGCCGTGGTCTGATCGAGGCCGTAAACCAAGGTCAAGTCAGACTCCAGATCGATCCCTGCTTCAAAGGCGTAGACCGCCATCTCGGTCTCTCGTTGCTTCAGTCGTCTCTCACCCCAGGTCGGCGTGACTGGGATGATGCGGCTCGGCCGCACCCGGAGGCTCCTCGAGACCAGCTGAACTTCTTCTGGTACGAAGCGCACGTCGGGGCGTTCAGAAAAGAACTGCACAAGGAAGAGCGTTGCACCCACTCCCGCAGTGACTTGGTGGGCCGCCGCCAGGGTCGAGAGTCGACGGTAGGTGTCGGGCGCCGTAACAAGCGTCACGGATTCCTCCAACGGTGTCACCAACAACCGGAGGTCCCCGCTGGTCAGCGCGATGGATACCTCCTCTTGGCGGAGGGTCCCATATCCCGGAAGAGGAAGGCCTGTGACCGTCTCACCGGCTGAGGGTCCGGTGGTGTTCTGCATGCCGAGAGGGACAGCACATGCGCTCGTGATGGCGGAAACGGCGAGCAGGATGATAGGCGGACCGCGCATTATTCGGCTTCCGGCCCGCGCACCAACGCATCAAGGGTGTCAGGTTCTGGGGCTCGGACCAATTCCTCGAGGGCGGCGAGAAGCGTTTCTCGACCCTCTCCTGTCTTTGAGGAGAATGGCACGATTTGGTCTTCGTCGAGCGACAATTCCTGTGACGTCCTCCGAATCGCCTTCTCTCGCTCAAGCGCCTTCAGCTTGTCCATCTTGGTCAGTACCACGATCGCCGGTACTCCAACGTCACCCAGATAGGAGATCATCTGCAGGTCGTGGGGCGTCGCGTCGCGGCGGGCGTCCATAAGGTGGACCAGGCCATCCACCGTACCCGATGAGCCCAGGTACCACTCGATCAGTTCAGACCACTCGTCCCGCATGTTCGTAGGGACCTTGGCGTAGCCATACCCCGGAAGGTCCACGAGATAGAATTGGTCGTTCACGCAGAAGAAGTTGATTGCGCGGGTCTTCCCTGGGGTCGCAGACACCCTCGCGATCTTGTGCCGCGTCCGCCTGAGGAGGGTATTGATCAGCGAGGACTTGCCGACGTTTGAACGGCCGGAGAAGGCGATCTGCGGTAAGCCCTTGGCTGGAGAAGGACCATCCGGTTTGGCGATCGTGCCCACGTACTCTACGGTATGGATCTTCATCCGTGCGAAATCGGGAGTTCGGCGCCCATGCCCGGCGGCGGGGGCCGTCGTCGCAATGGGCTCTGGATCAAGACCGCATCCATCACCTCGTCCATGGTACGCACGAGATCGAAAGCCACGTTTAGTCTCACCTCTTCAGGTAACAATTCGATGTCTGTCGCGTTGGCAGCGGGGAGTACCACCCTGCGCATCCCCGCGCGCAGCGCCGCCACCGCCTTCTCCTTTATCCCGCCCACCGCGAGGACTCGTCCCCTCAGGGTGATCTCGCCAGTCATTGCCACGTCACCACGCGTCGGGGTATTCACGAGCGCCGAGATGAGCGCGGTAGCGATTGTGATGCCTGCAGACGGTCCATCTTTGGGCGTGGCCCCTTCAGGAATATGAATGTGAACGTCGATCTTCTCATGGAAATGTGGATCGAGGCCAAGCAACTCCGAGCGAGACCGGGCATAGGTCACCGCGGCCTGGGCTGATTCCTTCATGACCTCGCCGAGCGTGCCCGTGAGCCTGAGATTTCCGCTACCAGCCACCACCGCCACTTCCACATCCAACACCTCGCCTCCGGCGGCAGTCCAAGCCAGTCCGTTGGCGATGCCCACACGTTCGGTATCCTCGTCACGATCCACAGGCGAGTAGGGGGGAGGACCGAGGAGTTCTTTCAGCCCGTCCGCGTCGATACAAGCTTGGAACGACACGCCATCGGCGATAGACCGCGCGACCTTGCGAGCGACCCGTGACAAGCGTCGTTCTAGTTCACGAACCCCGGCCTCACGCGTATAACGGGCGATCACGTGATGAATAGCGGAAGCATCCAGCGTGACCTGGTCGATGCCCAGTCCGTGGCGTTCTGCTTGCCTCGGCCACAAAAATCGCGTAGCGATTTCCCTCTTTTCGGTATCGAGGTAGCCGGACAGGCGAATCACCTCCATGCGGTCGCGGAGCGGCCCCGGGATGTCCTGGAGCGTGTTGGCGGTCGTGATGAAGAGCACCTCGGAAAGGTCGTACTCCAACTCCAGATAGTGGTCCGTGAACGCGCGATTTTGTTCGGGGTCCAGCACTTCCAGGAGTGCCGCACCTGGATCTCCGTGGAAGTCATGGGCCAACTTGTCGACTTCATCGAGCAGGAACACAGGGTTCTTCGTTCCGGACTTGCGCATACCCTGAATGATGCGCCCGGGGAGCGCCCCTACGTAGGTGCGACGGTGTCCGCGGATCTCGGCTTCGTCCCGAATGCCACCTAAGGAGACGCGTACGAACTCTCGTCCCAGGGCCAGGGATATGCTCCGGCCCAACGAGGTCTTCCCCACGCCTGGCGGCCCGACGAGGCACAAAATGGGACCGCGCATCTCGCGGACCAACGAGAGCACAGCCACGTGGTCTAGGATGCGCTCCTTTACTTCACCTAGGCCGAAGTGTTCAGCATCCAGGATCCCTGAAGCGTGGGCCACCGAGAGGTTGTCCTCCGAGCGGCCAGCCCACGGAAGCGAAACGAGCCAATCCAGATGAGTGCGGATGACCGCGGCCTCAGGTGCGATCGGATTGAGCTTCTTCAGGCGGCCCAGTTCTTTGTGAGCCCGCTCGCGGGCATGAGGGGGAAGGTCGGCCCCTCTCACGGCGTCATCGATCTCCTGCCACTCTTCGGGCTCGTCTTGTGCAGGCTCGCGGTGAAGCGTTTTGAAGCCAGGACCGAAGTTGGGTTCTCGCTTTCCGACCAACTGGAGGTGGATCTGCTGGTCGAGCTTCGCCTCAATTCTCAGAATCTCAAGCTCGCGAACGAGCAACTCTCTTAGGAGGTCGAGCTGAGCGGGGAGGTCTGTGGTTTCAAGGAGTTCTTGCTTCTCAACGGACGGCAAGATCAAGTGCCCGCCCACCAAATGGGAGAACCGCACACGGTCCCCCTCTGCCGACAGAATACCCGAGAGTTCCTCTGGAATGCGCTCGTGTAGGCGGGCATACTCTGCGTAGAGGCTCACGACGGTCCGAATCAGCGACTTCACCCGTTCCGGTGGTGGGGCGCCGCTCTCCGCCTCCCGGCCCGTAAGGAGCTCGATAGAGGCCCTCAAGGCGACCGTGGTGGTCACGAGTCTCTTGATCTTGGCGCGGCCCAACCCTTCAAGCACGACGCGAGAGGTCCCGTCGGGTAGTCGAGACACCTGCACGACCCGCGCAACCGTACCGACGCGATAAAGGTCAGATGCGCCGGGGTCATCTACGGAGGGATCCTTCTGCGTCAACAAGAGGACCAGGTCGTCGTCCTCACGAGCCTCTGTGAGGGCTGCGACGGATCGTTCTCGCCCAATGAGCAGCGGGAGGACGATATACGGAAAGAAGACGAGGTCCTTGAGCGCGATCACCGGGAGGCGATCAGGAATATCGACCTGGTCGTCTGCTCGAATTAGCGTCGCCATACGGAGTGTCCAGCGTCGGCCATCGTTCCGTCGCGGAGGGGAGAAACTCGTCGGCGCCAATCGTACGCGCTCAATGCCTTGGGCGACAGAGAACGCGCTCGGCGATTCGCGCGGGCGAGCGTGTTGTCGCCTGGGCGACAACACGGAAGTCCAGAAGGGGTCGAGTAGAAGGCTCGAGGCTAGGCCTCGAGTTTGCGCTCCTCGGGGTGGAGCACAAGGAGAGGGGGGACCCCGCGCTCGATGCTCTCGGCGGTCACGACCACCTCACGGACGTCATTGCGAGAGGGAATCTCAAACATGACCTCGCGCATCACGCTCTCGATGATCGACCGGAGTCCGCGCGCGCCCGTCTTCCGCTCGAGCGTCTTCTTGGCGATCGCTCGGATCGCTTCACGATCGAAGGTGAGGCCGATGCCCTCCAGCTCAAACATCTTCTTGTACTGCTTGGCGAGGGCGTTTTTGGGCTCTTCAAGGATCCGCACCAATGTATCTTCGTCGAGCTCGTCCAAGTGGACGCTCACCGGCAGGCGGCCCACCAACTCAGGGATGAGCCCAAAGCGCTGCAGATCTTCCGGCTCCATCCACTGCATCAGGTTGCCTTCCTTGCGTTCGGTGTCGTCCCCATCGAACCCGATGCGCCTACTCCCAAGGCGTCCCTCGACGATCTTTTCGAGTCCGTCGAAGGCGCCCCCACAAATGAAGAGAATGTTGCGGGTGTTGATCTGGATGTATTCCTGCTGTGGATGCTTCCTTCCGCCCTGGGGCGGAACGCTGGCGACGGTCCCCTCAAGGATCTTTAGGAGCGCCTGCTGAACCCCCTCACCGGAGACGTCGCGTGTGATGGAAGGGTTCTCCGATTTGCGCGCGATCTTGTCCATCTCGTCGATGTACACAATCCCCCGTTCACATTCGGCAACGTTGAAGTCTGCCGCTTGAAGCAAGCGGACGAGAATGTTCTCCACGTCCTCACCCACGTATCCGGCCTCGGTGAGCGTGGTGGCGTCCGCGATCGTGAACGGCACGTGAAGCATCCGTGCCAGCGTCTGCGCGAGCAGGGTCTTCCCGACACCGGTCGGACCGACGAGCAGGATGTTGGCTTTGTCGATCTCGACGTCGTCGAGCACGCCGTTGTGATTCACGCGCTTGTAATGGTTATAGACCGATACCGCGAGCGCCTTCTTCGCCTGTTCCTGCCCAATCACGTACTGATCAAGGAGGGTCTTGATTTCCTCTGGTGTCGGGCTGGGAACGACCTTTTCCTGGGCTTCGCGCTCTTCTTCTTCTGCGAGGATCTCGTTGCAGAGCGAGATGCACTCATTGCAGATGTAGACGTTGGGTCCAGAGATGAACTTCTTGACGCTCTCTTTGGACTTCCCGCAGAAGCTGCAGCGCAGGTGTTTGTCGCTGGTCATAGACGGCCTCTCTTGCTATTCGCCACTGTCTGAGTCGGTCGGCTTCCCAGTCGTCGTCTGGACCGGGCCCTCAACTACTCTGTCGATCAGGCCGTACTCGACGGCCTCCTTCGGACTCATGAACCGATCGCGGTCGACGTCTTCCTGAATCTGCTCGACAGATCGCCCGGTGTGCTTAGACACAATGCCGTTCAATCTCTCTCGAATATGCAGAATCTCTCTTGCCGCGATCTCGATGTCTGACGCCGTTCCGCGCGAGCCACCGGACGGCTGGTGGATCATGATACGCGCGTTCGGAAGCGCATTGCGCTTGCCCTCCGCGCCCGCGGCGAGCAGGACCGCACCCATCGAAGCCGCCATACCGACGCAGAATGTCGAGACCGGCGCCCGTATATGCTGCATCGTGTCATAAATCGCCATGCCGGCGTAAACTTCCCCGCCTGGCGAATTGATATACATGAAGATGTCTCGCTCAGGATCTTCCGCATCGAGGAAGAGCAGCTGGGCCAAGATGATATTGGCGACGTTGTCGTCGATCGCCGTTCCCAAAAATACGATGCGATCCATAAGGAGCCGACTGAAAATGTCGTAGCTCCGCTCGCCTCGGCTCGTGCGTTCGATCACATATGGGGGATAAATCGTCATATCGCTCTTTTTTCGGCGGTCAGGTGGCCGTCGCGTCGGTGATCTCGGATTGTCCTTTCAAGAACTCGAAAACCCGGGTTTCGGTGATCTCGCGTTCAATCATCTCCAGGCGCCCGGCCTTCTGTAGACTAGCATATACCTGGGCAGCGGTGCTGTTGTTCTTCTCCGCAATTTCTTGGACCCTCACATCAATGTCGTCGTCGTTGGCTGTCAACGTCTGCGTGTGGGCCACGTGCTCGACCATGAGGATCCGCTGGACCGCCCGCTCAGCCTCCGGACGGATCGACTCCTTGACTTCCTTGAGGCGCTCAGGCTCCAGTTCGCCCTGCTGTTCACCAATGACGCCCTCCGCGTACCGGTCGACCATCGACAAGGGCACTTCAAACGGGTTGGCTTCCAGCAAGAAATCCAACAACCGGCCCCTCACCACTGACTCCGATTGTTCCTTGGCGTCCTTCTCAAGGTCTTCCTTGATTCTCGCCTCAAGATCGGCCAGGGTCTCGAAGTCACCAACCTTTTTCGCCAAATCATCGTCGAGCGGGGGCAACTCGAGTTCCTTGCGGCCGAGCACAGTAATCTGAATACGCTCGGAATCGCCTCGGCGGCTCTCGTCAGGAAAGTCGTCTGGAAACGCCACGTCGAATTCGCCGGAAGCGCCGATGTCGAGCGTCCTAATGGCCGCCTCGATATCGGGAAGGGCATCGCCCTGCCCGAGTAGGAACTCGTACTCCTTGCCTTCATCCCCAGCTTCGTCGTCCACTTTCATGATCCGGACCGAAACCACGTCGCCGTCTTTGGCATGGCCGTCTTCAGCGGGCTTCCACTCGCCATTTTGCTCTCTGACGCGCTGGATCACCTGAGCGATATGCTCCTCGTTCACGTCGGCGGAGGGCCGCTCGACAACAAAACCGCCGAGCTTCTCGAGTTCAATGACCGGTTGGACATCAAACTCGATGGAGAAGACGAGATCCTGATCAGGCTCGTAAGTGACCTCCTGAATTTGACCTTCGCTGATCGGGCGGAGTTCTTGTGTCACGAGGGCACTGCGATAGGCCTCGCCGATCAGCCGGTCCAGGGCCTCCTTCCGGAGCGAGTCGCCAAAGCGGGACTCAATCAGTTTCGGCGGCACGTGCCCCTTTCTGAAACCCTTGAGTCTGGAGCGCCCAGCTAAGTGAACCGCCGCCTTCTTCTCTTCCTGGTGGACGACGGAGGCCGGCACGGTCACGCTCATGCTGCGGCGCCACCGTTCGTGCTCGGTCACGGAAATCTGGAGATTCGATGGGTCTAAAGTCATACCCTCACGCGGAGCAAATTTTCTAAAAAAGGAATCCCATCAACACGTTCAGGGATGTGAAATGCGAAAGGGGGGACTCGAACCCCCACGGCACGAAGCCACGGGATCCTAAATCCCGCGCGTCTACCAATTCCGCCACTCTCGCAGACGGGGAAAGATAAGCCCAGCGCCGAGCAGCGTACATAACGTGATCGGATGCGGTCCAATGTCGAGGTGCGGATGGCTCACGGGCCCCCAGCAACTCCGCATCCGCACTTCGTCAGCAGTTTTTTAACGTGGCATGCGGACGTTCACCACCCGAACGTCACCCTGTCGGTCTTCAAAGTGCAGCGACACTACGGCACCACCCTCCACGCCGTCGAGTGCCTCCCGGACATCCTCTGGAGTAGTGATCCGCGTCTCCTGCACTTGGACCAACTTCTGACCGAGGTAGCCGGCGGCCTGCCGTCGGTCTGCTGCGCTACCGCGGGAGACGTCCGTGAGGATGACGCCGCCCGGTGCCTCCCAGTTCGCCTCCATGGCGAGGTCGGCATCCAACGTTTCGACCTTGATCCCGAGGCGGTCTTCGGAATGAACTGTGCTTTCCGCGACAACGGTCGGGATCTCGTTGATGGGTGCCGCATCCAGTCGGATCTCGACATCGACCGGCCGGCGGTCTCTATAAACGGTCAAGTTCACTCGGTCGCCAGGTCGGTGTTGCGCGATTTTCGCCTGGAGTTCCGCCACGTACCCGACAGCTTCGCCGTCCAACCCGACAATCACGTCCTCAATGCGCAGGCGGCCCGACGACGGACCGTCAACTTCGACCGTCTGCACCAGAATGCCAGATACTGAGGGGAGGCCATAAACCTCTGCGTCCTCAGGGTTGGCGTCTTCGATCCCGACGCCAATGCGCGGGCGCTTTACGTGACCGTAGGCCACCAAGTCTTCCATGACCCGACGTGCCAAATTAATCGGAATCGCAAAGCCGTAACCCTGGTAAGCACCCGTCGTGGACGCGATCGCGGAATTGATGCCTACAACCTGGCCCTTGAGGTTGACCATCGGGCCCCCCGAGTTTCCGGGGTTGATCACCGCGTCGGTCTGGATGAAATCCTCGATCGCGAAGCCGGCAGCAGCGGGGCCATAACGTGGGTCATTGGCCAAGTCGTTCTGCAACAGTCGCAGTCCTCGACCGCGTGCGCTGATGATCCCGGCGGTCACTGTGAAGTCTAACTGCGCCGATCGCCCGAATCCTGGGTTGCCGACCGCGAGAATCCACTCGCCCACCTTGGTCTCATCGGAGTTGCCAATCGACATGTGAGCGAGCGACTCGCCCGCATCGATCTTGATGATCGCTACGTCGGTAAACGGATCGGACCCGACGATCACCGCGTCGAACACCCGTCGGTCGGCGAAGTACACCGTGACCTGGTCGGCGCCCTCGACGACGTGGTTGTTCGTCATGATGTAGCCGTCGGGAGAGACGATGAACCCACTTCCACCGGCGATCTCACCTTGCGACGGAGGCAGGTCACGTCCCTGTGGGAGGTCGTAAAACTGACGCAGCGCTTCAGGCACCCGCTCCCTCGCCGTGGTTACGGGCCGCCTGCTCTCGATGCGGACGACCGCCGGGGTCACCGCGTCGGCCAGATTCGTGAATGCCGCGCTGAGGTCGAGCGCAGGCTGAACCGCTTCCGCGGAGACCTGGGGCAGCTCGTTGATGACAGGCATCGCGTAGCTAGGGCTCGTCCATCCGAGCCCGCTGGCCATCCCGATTCCAAAGACAAACGCGAGTGCGCTATAGAAGACCACTTTGGCCTTAGCGCGAAGGGGGTCGTACATCGTGGCGGCCTCCCGAGCAATTTCGGTCTATGTCAGTAGGATCTGCGTACGATCCTGACGCACCAATCATACACGAAGGTCGAGTCTGTCGTGACCTTCTACACTTGGTTGGGACGCACTACGGGAGGTGCCGGGTTGCCCGGCACCTCCCGCGTGCACCGTCACAAGCGTCCTGGAACGCCTACTTCTCGTCGACGATTTCGTAGTCGGCCTCGACCACATCGTCGTCCGCAGATGCGGCCCCGGCGTCGCTGGCTGTCTCATCTGCACTGTCGGACTCACCCGCGCTTTCAGCGTCGTCGTCTCCCTCTTCCGAGGCGACCTGGCCCTGGTACATCTCTGCGCCAGCCGCGCTGAACGCCTGCATCAATTCGTCACGAGCCCCCGTCAGCCGCTCGGTGTCGTCGCCCTTGAGGGCTTCCTTGGCGGCTTCGACCGCTGCGGTGAGCCGCGAACGAGTCTCCTCACCGACCTTGTCTCCCCACTCGGCCGTGTCTTTCTCCACCTGATAGACGAGAGAGTCGAGTTGATTGCGAGCCTCGACCTTCTCACGCTTGGCTTCGTCCTCACCTGCGTGCGCCTCCGCGTCCTTCACCATCTTGTCGATTTCGGCATCGGACAGCCCACTCGAGGCTTCGATGCGAATCTTCTGTTCCTTTGCAGTGGCGCGGTCCTTCGCAGACACGTGCAGGATGCCGTTTGCGTCGATATCAAACGTGACCTCGACTTGCGGCATGCCGCGCGGTGCTGGCGGAATGCCCGTCAGCTGGAACTTGCCGATGGTCTTGTTGTCCAGCGCCATCTTGCGTTCACCCTGCAGGACGTGAATCTCGACCGTGGTCTGGCTGTCCTCCGCGGTGGAGAATACCTCCGCCTTCTTGGTCGGGATCGTGGTGTTCCGCTCGATGAGCGAAGTCATCACGCCGCCCAGAGTCTCGATTCCGAGCGAGAGTGGAATGACGTCGAGTAGCAGTACGTCGGTCACCTCACCTGAGAGAACACCACCCTGAATCGCAGCTCCAACCGCCACGACCTCATCTGGGTTCACCCCACGGTGCGGCTCCTTACCAAAGAACTCCTTTACGATCTCCTGGATCCTCGGCATACGAGTCGATCCACCGACCAGAATGACTTCATCTATGTCGGCTGTCGTCAGGCCTGCGTCTTTCAGTGCGGCCGCCATCGGCGGGATCGTGCGCTGATTCAGGTCGTCCACCAGCTGTTCGAACTTGGCCCGAGTCAGGCTGTAGTTCAGGTGCTTCGGACCGTCCTGGGTCGCCGTGATGAACGGAAGATTGATGTCAGACGTCATCGTAGTCGACAACTCCATCTTCGCCTTCTCTGCGGACTCCTTGAGTCGCTGCAGCGCCATCGAGTCCTTGGACAGGTCGATGCCTTGGTCCTTCTTGAACTCATCAACCAGCCAATTGATCACGCGCTGATCGTAGTCGTCTCCACCTAGATGCGTGTCCCCGTTCGTCGACTTTACCTCGAAGACGCCGTCTCCGAGTTCGAGGATGGAGATGTCGTACGTACCACCACCGAGGTCGAAGACCGCGATCTTCTCTTCAGCCTTCTTGTCGAGGCCGTACGCGAGGGCGGCGGCCGTCGGCTCGTTGATGATCCGAAGCACTTCGAGTCCGGCGATCTTGCCCGCGTCCTTGGTGGCTTGACGCTGCGCATCGTTGAAGTAAGCCGGGACAGTAATGACCGCCTGGGTCACCTTGGTTCCCAGGTAGTCTTCGGCGGTCTGTTTCATCTTCTGGAGGATCATCGCGCTGATCTCCGGCGGCGTGAACGCCTTGTCCACGTTCGGGATCTTCACGGTGACGCGACCTTGGCCGTCATGATCGACGTCATAAGGAACGAGCTTCTCTTCCTGCGAGACCTCGTCCTGTTTGCGACCCATAAACCGCTTGATGGAGAAAACTGTGTTCTCCGGGTTTGTGATCGCTTGGCGGCGCGCCACCTGGCCTACGAGTCGTTCACCGTCCTTCGTGTGTGCAACGACCGAGGGTGTGGTCCGTCCGCCTTCAGAGTTGGGGATCACGACGGGCTCACCGCCCTCCATGACCGCCACCACAGAGTTGGTGGTACCGAGGTCGATCCCGATGACTTTGCCCATGTGCTCCTCTTTACGTTTCGTGGTAGTGGTCCGACGGCGCGTTTCAGTGCCGACGGACAGTATCTATGTACAACGCCGGATTGCACCGACGTGCGGATGCTGGTGTTGTGCGCCAAGCCCCGCAGTTGCAGCACGAGAAGTGCAATCCCTATGCCGAGGAATGGAGGGGGAATCCCGCCGCAATGGCGGCTTTTTCGAGAGACGTGTGCCATAATGGCATGATTCGGAGTACGAACCGTGGCGCCGTGGGAGATCGCGCCGGCGCAGCGTCGTACGGGTGGTGGGTGGTGGTGACGGCTCTGGCTACAGATATTGGCCCGTCCACGTCGCGATTCCCCAGTTTCGAGGACCGCCACCTATGAAGCGACCTAGGCCCTTCGTCACCGCCCTCTGGGCGATGGCCGCGCTGCTCATGGTCACCGGGGCTGTGCATTCTCTGGGTGCCGGCACCCCTGTGTCGCTAGCGGACTCCATAGGTGTGGTGCAGTCCGTGACCCAGATCCGAGTACCGCAGGGTGCGTTGGGTACACCGCTCTTGGAACGATTGAGATCTCTACTGGGACTCTTTGCGCTGACGTTCATCGCCTGGTTGCTCAGCGTCGATCGCAAGAACATCCCCTGGCGCGTGGTCATCTGGGGCATTTCGCTCCAGTTGATTTTTGCCGTGTTCATTTTGAAGACCCCGATCGGAGAAGGTGTCTTCAGCTTCATGAACACCGTTGTGGTCGCACTGCTGGGATTCACCGTTGATGGCGCTGAGTTCATCTTCGGCAACCTCGTGCATAACAACGTCCCCGTGGGGGCAGGACCAGCCGGGCAGGGTGACTTCGTGGCTCTTCCGGGGCGGGTGGCGAATACAGGTGCCATGTTTGCGTTCAACGTCCTGCCGACAATCATCTTCTTTTCATCACTAATGACGGTGCTCTATCACCTGGGGGTCATGCAGATTGCGGTGAAGGGTGTGGCGTTCGTGATGCAGCGCACCATGAGGACTTCCGGAGCTGAGACACTGTCGGCGGCTGGGAACATCTTCGTGGGTCAGACCGAGGCTCCGCTCCTCATCAAGCCGTTCGTAGATCGCATGACGAACTCTGAACTGATGGCGGTGATGACAGGCGGTTTTGCTACGGTGGCTGGAGGGGTGTTGGCAGCCTACGTCGGGATTCTCCTCGTCTATTTTCCAGACATCGCAGGGCACCTCATGGCCGCCTCTGTGATGTCGGCTCCTGCAGCGCTCGTTGTGGCCAAGTTGATGTACCCCGAGGACTCGGTCCCAGAGACGGCCGGAACCCTCGAAGTCGACATTGAGCGACCGGACGTGAACGTGATCGACGCGGCTGCACGAGGTGCCTCGGAGGGGTTGTTCCTAGCCCTCAACGTGGGCGCGATGCTCCTGGCCTTCATCGCACTGGTCTACATGATGGATGGGATGCTCGGCTGGGCCGGTGGCCTCTTTGGTTTCGAAGCGCTGAGCTTCGAGTTGATTCTGGGCTGGGTTCTGTCACCGCTGGCGTGGCTGATGGGGGTCCCGTGGGTGGACGCCCCAGCGGTCGGATCGCTCATGGGAGTGAAGACCGTCCTGAACGAGTTCTTCGCATATTTCCAATTGGCCGGCATGCTGGGCGGAGCGCATAGCCTTCAGCCGCGCTCCATCATTATCGCCACATACGCGCTCTCTGGTTTCGCGAACTTCTCGTCGATAGCGATTCAATTGGGTGGGATTGGCGGAATCGCGCCGTCTCGCAGACATGACCTATCCCGACTCGGGTTACGGGCGATGGTTGGGGGGTCGATCGCGGCCTTCATGACAGCGACCGTCGCAGGGATGATCCTCTGAGCAAGGGCTCATCTTCGATGATCAATATCTCAGAGGCCGCCGAATCGCTCCGGGCCAGACTGCCGTCGGTGCCGAGGGTGGCGGTCGTTCTCGGTTCGGGTCTCGGCCACATTGCAGACGAAGTCGAAGACGCGACGGTGGTACCGTTCAAGGAGATTCCTGGCTTCATCCACTCAGGCGTGAAGGGACACGACGGGAGGTTCGTGGCCGGGCGCCTCCAGGGGGGTGGCGAAGTCCTATTCCAGGCCGGCCGCTACCATGTTTACGAGGGGCACCCCCTGGATGTAGTGGTGGCGCCCGTGCGGGTATTGGCGGCGCTGGGTGTCGACGTGTTGATCCTCACGAATGCCGCAGGAGGTATCGATGGAGTCTTGGGTCCCGGCGACCTCGTACTTCTGGACGACCACATCAACATGATGTTCAGAAGCCCGCTGATTGGGCCCGTGAAGCCAGGGGAGGTGCGTTTCCCGGACATGAGCTGTCCCTACGATCCCGAACTGCAGGCCCTCGCCATGGAAGTGGCCGAGAGCCTGGGGATCCCGTTGAGCCGTGGCACGTATGCCGCGGTTACCGGCCCGTCCTACGAGACGGCAGCCGAAGTGAAAATGCTCGCGAACATGGGCGCAAACGTCGTCGGGATGTCCACCGTGCCGGAGGTCCTCGTCGGACGCGCGGCCGGTCTTCGTTGCATGGGTTTTTCTATGGTCACGAACAAGGGCACCGGGCTCGGTAGTGAACCGATAGGGCACAACGAGGTCATGCAGGTCGGGAGGACGGTGGGCGCTCGGTTGGGCCTTGTGCTCGCCGGACTGATCGGCGCTCTAGATGGTGCCAGTCAATCGGTTGGAACGAAGTGATTCACGGGTCCGTGGCCTTTGCCCAGACCTGGCGCGGTTGCGATCGCTCGGTGGACGAAGCCGACCGCGCGGTCCACGGCGGCGTACAGCTCGCTGCCGTGCGCGAGCCCGGCGGTGATCGCTGCAGACAGCGTGCAGCCGGTGCCGTGCGTTTGGTCTGTGGCGAGGCGGGGGCGGCGCCAGATTTGTTCTCGGTGCCCGTCCCACAGGAGATCAACTGCGTCCCCTTCCAAGTGGCCGCCTTTGATCAGCGCCGCGTTCACTCCGTCTTCCACGAGGCTGTGGGCGGCTCGCCGCATGTCAGAGAGGGTCGTCACGGGCGTGCCGGTCAAGATTTCGGCTTCGTGGAGATTCGGGGTCACGAGGGTTGCGAGCGGGAGGAGTTCTTCAATCAGCTGCGCGACGGCGTCTTCCTCAAGCAATCGATCACCACTGGTCGCGACCATCACCGGGTCCATGACGTAGTTCAGGAGGGCATGTTCACGGATCCCGGCGGCCACACACCTGATGAGTGCGGCGCTTCCCAACATGCCGGTCTTGAAGGCCGCCGACCTCAGGTCCGTGGAGACGGCGTCGAGTTGGGCTCGCACGTCATCCATGGGAACCGTGTGGATCTTCTGCACGCCGACTGTATTCTGCGCAGTCACGGCAGTGACCACGCTGGTGCCGAAGACGCCGAATTGGTGGAATGTCTTGAGGTCCGCTTGAATCCCTGCGCCTCCGCCACTATCGCTGCCTGCGATGGTCAACGCGACGGGAATGGCTTGGCCGTCCATGATGCTCCAGTCCGGGTTGTGTCTGCGAAAAGGTCGTGCAACCCGTGGGCTTGAGCCAAGAGCGCCGGAAGCTGATCGGGAGATTGCGGGCTCGAAAGACCCGTGTTCGGGAGGGACTGGTCCTCGTGGAGGGGGTCCGAGCCGTGGGCGAAGTTCTTGACTGTGGAACGCCGGTGCGATTTGGAGTTGCCGCCGCGCGCCTCTCCGTGGCGCCCGAGGGAGACGCTCTTCTGCACCGCCTGTCGGCCGCGGGGACGGACATGGTGTTGCTCAGTGACCAGGAACTCGCCGAAATCTCCGACACGGAGCGACATCAAGGTGTGATGCTGGTGGTCGCCCAACCTGTGAGTGAATTGGAAGACGTCGCTCGTGGCCCTCACTGTCTTGTGTTGGACGGCGTGCAGGACCCGGGAAACGTCGGCACGCTCATCCGTGCAGCCGTCGCCTTTTCAATCGACGGTGTCATCGCGCTCGACGGGACCGTGGACCCCTGGAGCCCCAAGGCGGTACGCGCATCGGCAGGGGCGGTGTTTAGAATTCCGGTTGTCGGAGCCGCGTGGCCTGATGCGGAGCGGATGCTCAGAGACTCTGGATTGCCGATATTGGTGGCCGATGCAGGCGGCGCCAGCGTACGGGGCTGCGTGCATCGAGGTACGTTCGCGCTCGTCCTCGGAAACGAAGGCGCGGGTGTGCGCGAGGCCGTCAGGATGATGGCTTCGGGCACCGTGTCGGTGCCGATGTCTGGCCCGGCCGAGTCATTGAACGTTGGCATGGCAGGTTCCGTTTTGCTCTTTGAGCTCACGCAGGAGGCGCTCACGTGATGGAAGTTTGGCTCGTCCCCTTGGTGGCCGGCCTCTTTGGTCTGCTTTTTGGGTCATTCCTCAACGTGTGCACGCTCCGCTGGCCACAGGACGAGTCCATCGTTTCTCCTGGCTCGCACTGCCCGAAGTGCGACGCGCCGGTGCGGTGGTTCGACAACATTCCGGTGCTGAGCTGGCTTGTGCTTAGGGCAAAATGCCGTTTCTGCGCCGAACCGATCTCGATTCAATACCCCCTGGTTGAACTCGCTACCGGAGTGATGTGGGCGGGGGTCTTCGCTGCACATGGCCCTACGCTCGAAGCCCTCCGCGGCGCGGTCTTCTTGACGATGCTGTTCGGAATCTCAGTCTCTGACGCGCGCTTCTATATCATCCCCGATCAGTTCTCGGTTGGGGGTGCCGTGATCGGCGTGGGTATGTCGTTCTTCCCGGGGGGCATCGAGTGGCGTGCGTCGCTCATTGGCGCAGCCACAGGGTACGGCGTCTTGTGGTTGGTGGGTGCGGGTGGAACATGGCTGATCAAGAAGATGTCGCCCGGGCGTTTGGAAGAGGCAGGGGTCGATCAAGCCATGGGTGGCGGTGACATCAAAATGATGATGATGGTGGGGTCCTTTGTCGGAGCCTGGGGGGTTGGGCTGACGATCTTCCTCGGGTCTGTTTTGGCCCTCGTCGTCTTTGGTCCCATCGCGTCTCTGTCCAAGCGGCTGATTCCGCTGGGGGTATTCTTGGCCGCGGCTGCTGCAATCGCCTATGGCTGGGGTCCGCAGATGGTGTCGTGGTATTTGACTCAGGTTGTCGGGCTCCCAGCATGACGGGGGTCACTGCTTCCCTTCAAGCGACCCGGGGCCCATGACCGCTCTTGCCAGGCGGCGTCTCGTATTCGCGCTCACCCCCCTTACGGCGTGCAATGACGCGCCGACGGAGCGGGCGCCTGCAGCCGATCTGGACGAACCTGTAGGCAACGAAGCGGGGTCAGGGCGGGACACGCCGAGTCAACTCTTTCGAAACAACCAAGACGGGACGTTCACTGACGTGGCCCGTGACCCGGGTGTGGACGTCGTGGCGTTCGTGAAGGGTGTCACCTGGGGCGACTACGACGGTGACCAGGACCTCTACGTCTCGGTCATGGGTGCCGGGAACCGCCTCTTCCGGAACGACCCCGCGGAGACTCCCGAGGGTCGTAGGGTTACAGATGTGACGGAGCGTGCCGGTGTTCGTGCCCCAGCGGCCAATTTTGTCGTATGGCTCTGGGACTACGACAACGATGGTTGGTTGGATCTGCACGTGGCGGGATATCGAGCGCAGGTGGGCGATATCGCCGCCGAAATTTTCGACCGTTCAGCCAAGGGAGAGTTCCCGCGACTCTACCGGAATCAACGAAATGAGACGTTTGTGGACATGCCGCGGTCGGCGTTCGAAGAAGTCACAGTGTCCGGCGGATTCGGCCATATCCAACTTGAAGGCGTGAGCAGCAATCGGGCGGCACTCGGGGCCCGGGTCCGCGCGACCGTAATCGACGACGGGGTCGAGCGCACGGTGTACGCACATGTGAGCGGCGGAAGTAGTTTCGGCGCCAACAGCCTCCAGCTTGAAATTGGCTTGGGCAATGCGACTTCCGCCCGCCCACCGGAGATCACCTGGCCGACGAGCGGTCGAGCCCAACGGTTCTCGGAGGTGGGGATGGACTCCGTGTATCGAGTCTCCGAGGATCGGGATGAACTCCAGCGGCTTGAGAGCCTAGGGTTCACGCTCTGCGGCGGGTCCGGCATGGATACTTGATGCGCTGGGTGAAGACCGCGTTCTGTCTTGGAGCCGCGGTGTTTACGGCTTGTGGCGACCCAGCGCTTCCCGAGTGGCACGGTGAAGATGGGTATCGCTGGCGCGAATTGGTCGTCCCGACCCGGGGGCGCTCTGGCTTCGAAGCCGTAGCGGGTCGCCGTTCGGGTGTCGGGTTTTCTAACTCGCCCGAGCGGGCCGCCGCCCTACTGAATCGACATCTCACGCATGGATCCGGGGTCGCTCTGGGCGACATGGACGGAGACGGTCTTGTCGATATTTTCTTCGCCCGCCTAGACGGGCCCAACGTATTGTACCGGAACCTCGGCGGCTGGCGTTTTGAAGACGTGACGCTGCACGCTGGCGTAGGGGCACCTGACAGACGTAGCACGGGCGCCGTACTCGCGGACGTGGACGGGGATCGAGATCTAGACCTGCTGTTGTCCGCGCTCGGATCTGCGAACTCGGTCTTCATCAACGATGGCACCGGTGTGTTCGCGGAACGCATCCTGGGAAGTGCCCAGGATTCGACAGGTTCCACCACGATGACGTTGGCCGACGTGGATGGGGACGGAGACCTGGATCTCTACGTCACCAACTACAAGGCGCGCTCAGCGTTGGACATCTATCCGCCTGAAGAGCGCACCTTCGACCGGATCGTCCGGGAAGACGACGGACGATTCCGGATCACGCCGGGGATGGAAAAGGATTTTCGCGTCTTCGAAAGGCCCGACCTCGGCGCGGTTGGCTACGTGCAGCGCGCCGAGCCTGATGCGTTTTACATCAATGATGGGGAAGGGGACTTTACGCGGGTTTCCTTCACGTCGGGTCGTTTCGTGGATTCCGAAGGTGAAGCGCTCACCGAGGAACCAGATTTTTTCGGAATGACGGCGCGCTTCCATGACGTGAACGGAGACGGCGCGCCTGATTTGTTCGTCGCCAACGATTTCGAGGATCCCGATCATTTTTGGTTGAACGACGGCGCGGGTGGTTTCCGAGCTGCGCCGGACCTCTCACTGCGGGCGACGAGTAACGCCGGCATGGCGATCGACTTCTCGGATATCGACCGGGACGGCGACGTGGACTTCTTTGAGGTCGACATGTTGAGCATGGACCGCGCCGTGCGCATGCGTCAGGTGCCCACACACACGGACCTTCCAAAGGTGATTGGAGCGATCGCGAACCGCCCTCAGATGATGCGAAATACGCTCTTTCTGAACCGGGGTGATGAGAGTTTCGCGCAGATCGCAGAGTTCGCGGATGTGCGGGCTTCTGGTTGGTCTTGGGGCACGATGTTCTTGGATGTGGATCTCGACGGCTATGAGGACATTTTGGTCACCACCGGGCATGCCTGGGACATTATGGACGCCGACACTCAGCGCCGACTTGGTACGCTGGATTACGATTGGCGTGAAGAGTTCCTGCTCTTCCCGGGACTGAATAGCCCCAATCGTGCCTTCCGCAATCGTGGCGATCTTACCTTCGAGGAGGTCGGAAGTCGGTGGGGCTTCGGCGTGGATCCGGATATCTCGCACGGTATCGCGTCCGCCGACCTGGACCAAGATGGTGACATCGATATCGTCGTTACTCGCCTGGACGCGCCGCCGCTGCTTCTGCGCAATGAGACGTCCGCGCCACGCGTCTCGGTCCGGCTCATCGGGGCGCTACCCAACTCCGGGGGCATTGGAACGGTTGTCCGGCTGGAGCGAGATGGTGCCCTTCTTCAGCAAAAAGAGGTCACCTCTGGAGGGATGTATCTCTCAGGGTCGGACGGGGGCCTCACGTTCGCATTGGACACGGATGCCACGGCGTCTCTGGAAGTGCGGTGGCGAGACGGTACACGCTCCCACGTCGAGGCCGTGCGGGCCAATCGACTTTATGAGATCCGCCAAACGGAGGGTCCGGCCACGGTCACGCTGACGGGGATCGTGCCTGCCACGGTTGCGCCCCCGCCATATTTTGAAGACGTATCGGCGTTGATCGGACACGAGCACACAGAAACCGACTATGACGAACGCGCCCGACAGAGCCTCCTCCCCAATGAGTTGAGCCGGTTCGGGCCCGGCGTGAGCTGGTACGACGTTGACGGAGATGGTAGAGAAGACCTGCTCGTGCCGTCTGGGCGAGGCGGAGCCCTCGCGCATTTTAGAAATCTGGCCGTCGGCTTCAGGCGAGTGGGCGCGTCATCGGTCCGTACCGAGGGCGATCAGACCACCGCGCTTCCGGTCCCTGACGGGAGAGGGGGGACGCAGGTGCTGCTGGGCCAGTCGAGCTACGAGGCCGAGAGTCCGGCGCAGGCGCTCCGGTTGCCGTCCGTTGTTGCGGCTGGTCCGCGGGGCACCCCCTTGGAAGTGTTGCCCGGGGACACCTCCAGCGTGGGGCAGCTCGCCTCGGCTGATGTCGACGGTGACGGCGACTTAGATGTCTTCGTTGGGGCGCGCGTGGTACCTGCCGCATACCCCATAGGGGGAAGTTCCCGGATCTATCTGAATGAGGGCGACGCCTACGTTCGCGACGGCTTGAACACCTCAATTCTTGGATCGCTCGGAATGGTGTCCGCTGCGACTTTCTCTGATGTCGATGGTGACGGCGATCCCGACCTCTTGGCGGCGATTGAGTGGGGCCCGCTGGTGTTGCTCCTAAACGAAGGGGGGCGGTTTGTTCGCGCCGGAGATGAATGGGGCCTAGGCGTGTCGGGGCGTTGGAACGGTGTGACGACTGGAGATTTCGACGGAGACGGTCGTCTCGACATCGTCGCCACGAACTGGGGACGGAACACCGCATTCCGCCCAGAGGCGGCGCGACCCCTGATTCTCTATTTCGGAGATCTCGATCGCAACGGGTCGCTAGACCTGATCCAAGCGCAGCGGGACACCGCCCTCGACCAGCTCGTGCCGTTGGACGGGTTCTCGAGACTGGCGGCTGGGATTCCATCCCTTGCCCAGAGGGTGCCGAGCATCTCCGCTTTTGCAGGCGCGACGCTCCAGGATCTCTTCGGCCCGAGTCTCGCCGCCGCGGGTCGTTACGAGGCCGAGACCTACGACCACATGCTCTACCTGAACCGAGGGGGGCGTTTCGAGGGCGTCCCTCTGCCCAGTGAGGCACAGTTTGCGCCGGCGTTTTATGCGGGGGTCGCCGACTTTGACGGCGACGGAAATGAGGACCTCTTCATCACGCAGAATTTTTTCCCCACGGCGCGAGGTTCTTCACGCCTCGACGCCGGGCGTTCACTGTGGATGCGTGGGGATGGACTCGGAGGGTTGGTAAGCGTGTCCGGCCAGCGGTCCGGCGTGCAGGTTTGGGGCGACGCCCGCGGTGCCGGTCTCGCCGATTTTAATGGCGACGGCCGGGTGGATCTCGCGGTGGCTCAGAACGGTGCCGCCACGCGTCTCTTCGAAAACGTGGGCGGCGTGCCGGGGCTGCGCGTGCGGCTGAGGGGCACCGGCCCCAACCCGGTCGCGATTGGGGCGGTGATGCGCCTTGTCTACGAGGATCACAGGGGCCCCGCCCGTGAGGTTCGCTTGGGCTCAGGCTACTGGTCCGTGGACGGGCCATTACAGGTCCTTGGAGGCATCCAGGGTGCCATCGGCGTTCACGTCCGTTGGCCAGACGGATCCGAATCCGTCACGGAAATTTCCCCGGGGGCCGGGGAGGTCACGATTTCGCAGCCAGGGGCAGGGCGCTAGGGGTCAGAGCAGTCGCGCTGATATCCGCACTGTTGGCACACCAATTTGCAATGGCGGTCGGTCATCTTTCCCCCGCAGAGGTCGCAGGTCGACTCGGGCGCGGGTGGAACCGGTGGTGGATCTGGGCGGTCGGCCATCAGTCGGTATGTGGGCGACCGATTCCCTGGGCCAGGTAGTCCCGGGAGAGCGCCACGTAGTGGGATCCTCCCCCTTCGATCCACTTCGCGGCAGAGCCCTCGATGCTCTTCTTGACCACACCGGGGACGCCGGCCACTACGCTGCGGCTGGGAATCTGGGCCCCCTCGAGGATGACGGTGTTTGCGGCCAGAACGCACTCGTGGCCGATCTTCGCCCGTTGCAAGATGATGGCGTTCATGCCGACGACCGTGCGGTCGCCGATGGTGCAACTCTCGAACTTCGCGCCGTGCCCGACGGTGACGTCCGCGCCGATAATGGTCGGGCCCCACGCGCCTACGTGGACGACACAGTTGTCTTGAACGCTCGTGCGCGGACCCACAATGATGCCGTTGTCTGGGTCATCTCCTCGCAACACCGCGCCGAACCAAACGCTGGACTCTTCCCCTACCGTGACGTTGCCGATCAGCACTGCCGTGGGGGCAAGAAACGCCGACGGATGGACGCGTGGTGTCTGTCCGTTGAATGACAGGATCAGCGCCATCGGGACTAGCCCTCCTCGGCTTCCGGCACGCCGTCGCTCAGGCGCGTCAGGCGCGTCAGGCGCGCGCGCAGCACCTGCGTCTCGGTTGCCGCGATGATGTCGATGCGGACGCCGACCCGCTCGAAGCTCTCGCCCTCAGGGGGTACATGACCGAGCTCTTCGAGGACGAACCCGTTGAGCGAACGGTGCTCACCCTGTGGGAGAGAAACCCTCAGTGCTTCGTTGATGTCTCGAAGATCGGCGCCCGCGTCGCATTCGATCTGATCGTCCGAGAGCCGGACCAATTCCTCCGCCTCGATATCGGTTTCGTCTTGGATTTCGCCAACGAGCTCCTCGAGGACATCCTCAAGGGTCACGAGTCCGTCCGTTCCCCCAAATTCATCGGCCACGATTCCTAGGTGGATTCGGCGGGCTTGGAAGTCTCTCAGTAACTGGGCGCACGAACGCGAACCGGGAACGAAGAACGCCTCCCGGGCCAATTCCTTGAGTGTGACCTCACGCTGCCCGTCCGCGAGCCGCTCATATACTTCCCGCACGTAGACGGTCCCTGTGACGTCATCGATGGACTCTCCGTAGACCGGGACCCGGCTGTACGGCACGGTCCTCAGGGAATCATGGATCTCGCTGAGGGCTAGGTCTTCTTGCCACGCGAAGATGTCGACCCGTGGCACCATCACCTCCCAGGCCGTGAGGTCGTCGAGCCTGAACGCGCGTTCGACGAGGACGTTCTCCGATTCCTCGAGAATTCCGGCCTCCTGCCCGAGCGTTTGGATCTCCCGCAGTTCCCGTTCGGACTGCGCTCGCTCCTCGTCTCCGTTGCCGCCGCGGCCCTCTTCGATGCGGGACACCGGGACCGCAACGAGCCTGGTGAAGCGAGTCACGATGAGGAGGGCCGGCGCGGACGACAGCGCCAGCCTCACCGGGTTTCGCGCAGCGATCACCTTGGGCAACACATCTGCCACGGCGATCACGAGTACCACACCGACCAGGACGTCCGCCCACGGGCCCCCGACCCCCAACGTCAGGGAGCCAGATCCCACGCCGAGTCCGATCGCGGTCAGGTCGAGGACCGCGGTCACCAGGCGTACGCTGGTCCTTACTTGGATCTCTGACCTGCGGACCTCGGCCAGGGCCTCGGCGCCTTTGAAGCCCTCATCCTGGAGGGTGCGTACGCGCGACGGCCGAAGCTGGAAGGCCGCGGTATGAGCGGCTGTGAGAACGGCCGACAGGAAGAGCAGAAGGCCAACAAGGCCGAGGAGCGCCCCGGTCAAGGTGTGCCTCTCAGAAGAGTTCTCGGACAGGCTGCGAGCGTCGCCGACTCGCGGCGTCTACTCGGAGGGTGGTCGCTTCCCTCCGAACTTCGATCTAACGCCACTGTCGCGTCTCCTCGAGGAGTTCGCGAATGACGTCGCGGGTCGTACGTCCGTCGGCTTCGGCCTCGAAGTTCAGCACAAGACGGTGTGCCAACACAGCGGGCGCCACGGCGCGCACGTCATCATACGACGGAATCGCAGATCCCCGCGAGGCGGCCCGCGCCTTCGCCCCGAGCACGAGGTATTGCGAAGCCCGAGGTCCTGCGCCCCACGCCACGTAGTTCTTGCAAATCTTGGCGGCCTCGTCTCCGGGTCTGGTGGATCTGGCCAAGCGTACCGCGAACGAGACTAGAGACGGCGGAGCCGGTACACGGCGGACGAGCTGTTGCAGTTCGATCAACTCTTCGGCGCTCACCACCGGCTGGATTTCGTCTTGTTCAGTCCCCGTGGTGCGCATCGCGATCTCCTCTTCCTCGTCGCGAGACGGGTAGTACATGGGCAACTCGAGCATGAAACGATCGAGCTGCGCCTCCGGCAGCGGGTAAGTGCCTTCCTGCTCGATCGGGTTCTGCGTCGCCAGGACGAAGAACGGGCGTTCAAGCTGGTAGGTATCACCGGCGGCTGTCACCGACCGTTCCTGCATCGCTTCCAGGAGCGCCGCCTGTGTCTTTGGAGGCGTGCGGTTGATTTCGTCGGCCAGGATGACGTTCGCAAAGATCGGTCCCTTAACGAATCGAAAGACCCTTTTCCCGGTGGTCCGATCCTCCTCGATGACTTCCGTGCCCGTGATATCGGTAGGCATGAGGTCCGGGGTGAACTGGATGCGGCTGAACTTCAGCGCCATCGACTCCGCTACGGTCTGTACGAGGAGTGTCTTGGCCAACCCCGGGACGCCGACCAAGAGCGCGTGCCCGTTGGCCAAGAGCGCGGTGAGTAGCTCGTCGACGACTTCGGCCTGCCCGACGATCCGTTTCGACACCTCGTGCCGCATCGACTCGGTGACGTCAGAGACCCTCTCTAGAAGCTCGAGGTCGCGGTCGCCGACTAAGGAGTCTTGCATCGTTGGCATACAGTTTCGGTTCCTGGCATCGCGGTCGCTCGAACAAGGCCGAGAGTCCGGAAGGCTGGTTGATTTGTGGGGTGGTAAGATACACAACTTCCTGCGCGCAGATCCTACCCGAGGAAATCTGGCCGGCGCCTTTCCGCAACGCAGGAAACCGGGGCGAAGATAGACCGTCATTTTTCCAGCCGTCAAGCGCCCATCGTGCCGTTCTTACACGTCCAAAACTGGCTTGCGCTTTTTTTCACAAGCGGTAGCTTATTCTGTCTTTGGCGGGTGGTGTGCTCAAAAAGGGTGCGTGCCTGCCGGATTCTGGAGAGCGGGACCAGTGGCAGGAGATCAAAAGGGGGGCGACCCCCGAGCCGTAATGCGGGCCTCCGGCCAGTTCATGGGCCATGGCCTAACCCTGGCACTCGCGGTCCTTCTCTTTATGGGTGGAGGCGCTTGGTTGGATGCGAAATTCCACACCGCGCCGTTTCTGATGGTGCTGGGCGCGTCCGTAGGAGCAGCGGCGGGGTTCTATAGTCTTTACTACCACATCGTGATTGAACCGAAGAAGCGGAAACAAGACCCGAAATGAGCGCCGCGACCAAGTATGCAGCCAGTGGACTGGCGATTGTCGCGCTTGTGACGTTAGCCTTGTGGCCTTTCTTGGATTCGGCCGGGCGCCGTGGAGTTCTGACTGCAGGAGCTGTCGCTCTTCCGATCCAGGTGATCGCCTTTGCGGCACTAGTCCGCTTTCGTGGTCAATTGAACGGCTTTTTGGCGGTGTGGGTTGGGGGGACGCTAGTACGGATGGTGATCGTGGCCATCGTTGCGGGTTTTGCGATTCGGTCGAGGGCTGAGGGAGCAGTACCGATGCTCTTGGCTCTCGCGGGATTTTTCTTCGGACTTTTGTTGCTCGAGCCGATCTTTTTTCGGCCAGAGCCCAATGAAACGGCGTAGATGAAGCTCCTCGGAATGCTGAAAATGCTGCAGGGCGCCGGAGTCGCGGCCCAGGATCATGCACCGGAGGCGGCACCTGACCTCAAGGGCATGCTCCTACACCACCTGCTCGACAGCAATGAAATTGAGTTCGAGGTGCTAGGGAGAGGCTTCACGATCGACCTCACCAAGTACGCGATACCCCCGGTCCACCTCGGCCAGTTTACCATCGACTTCTCTCCGACCAAGCACATCGTTTTCTTGTTCTTGGCGGCAATCCTGTGTTTGGCGGTGTTCTTGCCCGTCGGCCGGGCCATGAAAGGGAAGTACAAGGACCGTGCACCCCACGGGATGGCGAATGCGATGGAGGCGATGGTGGTCTACTTCCGCGATGAGGTTGTCCGTAGGAACATCGGCCACGGCGCCGACGCCTACACCGGCTACATCCTGACGCTGTTCTTCTTCATCTTGTCCATGAACGTGCTCGGACTCGTGCCGTTTGGCTCGACCCCGTCCGGCAATTTCATGGTGACCGGCGCTCTGGCGCTCGTGACGTTGGTTGTCGTGGAGATTTCCGGCATGCGTGCCCTGGGCTTTCAGGGATACATGCGGACCATATTCTACGCCCCGGAGGGACTGAACCCCGTCGGCCAGGTGATCATGCTGATTATCCTGACCCCGGTCGAGTTCCTTGGGAAGCTCACGAAGCCGTTCGCGCTTATGATTCGTTTGTTCGCGAACATGTTGGCTGGGCACACACTCGTCCTCTCGCTGTTAGGCATGATCTTCATGTTTGCGAGTGCGGGGATGATCGTGGCCAGTGGAGTAGCGGTCGCCTCAGTGACCATGGTGATCGCGATCATGCTTCTTGAGGTCTTTGTGGCACTTTTGCAGGCGTACATTTTTGCGATGCTGACCGCCGTGTTCATCGGGCTTATTCGTCACGCGCATTAACAGTTTGTTTCGTTGATTTCATCCCGTCGTTAGACGACAACTTTGCAAGGAACCATCGACATGCTCCACGGAATGCTCGCGCTGTTTCAGGACGCGGCCATGGACGCCGAGACCGCCAAGAACTCTTTGAGTCTTCTTGGTGCCGGTATTGGCATCGGGCTTTGTGTGATCGGTGCCGGGATTGGTATCGGCCAGATTGGTAACGGTGCGACGCAGGGTATCGCGCGTCAGCCCGAAGCCGCTGCTACCATCCAGACGGCAGCCATCATTTTGGCCGCACTGATCGAGGGCGCTGCGCTCTTCGGTCTCGTGATCACGATCCTCTACAAGTTCTTCTAGGTCATTCTCGTCGGTCGCTGTGCTGCGACTGCCAGACCCGGATCCCGGGGCCGCCGTCCGGTGGCTCGATCGGGCTTCGGAGACTTTCGAAGAACTGATGGAGTGATTATGAGAGCGAGTCGGATTGTGCCGGCCACGCTCGCCTTGATGGTCGCCCTACCAGACACAGTCTGGGCCCAGGGTGGCGGTGAAGGCGGTGGTGGGCTCTTCGATATCAATACGGGGTTGAGCACGTGGACACTGATTGTGTTCGCCGTGTTGTTCTTCGTACTTAGCAAGTACGCATGGGGCCCGATCCTCGCGGCTGTCGATGCGCGTGAGAAAGGCATCCAGGCGGCCATAGATGGGGCGGCAGCGCAGAACGCTGAAGCCGCTCGTTTGCTTGATGAACACCGTGCACAGCTGTCGGATGCGCGCCGTCAGGCCAATGAATTGATCGCGAGTGGAAAGGCCGCTGGCGAGACGGTTCGCAAGGATGTCGAAGAGAAAGCGCGTGCAGAGGGGCAGGCGATCGTTGAGCGCGCCCGAGTCGAGATTGAGCGGGAGCGCGACGCCGCCCTCGACATGCTTCGTAAGGAGGCTGTTGAGTTGGCGCTGGCTGCCGCGTCTAAGTTGATCTCTGAGAGTCTTGATCAGCCGAAGGACCGCGCATTGGTGGAGCGGTATTTGAGTGACCTCGGCAAGGGCTCTGGGGCACAGGCGTGAGAGACGAGACCGTGGCGAAGAACTACGCGGAGACGCTTTTTGAACTCGCGCGCCGAGAGGACAGCCTCGACGCTTATGGCGAGGCCATGGGGACAGTCGCGAAGCTCCTTGATGGAGACGCCCGCTTTCGCGCGTTCTTGGAGACGCCGCGTATTGACGACGCGGAAAAGAAGGACGTCTTGCGACGCGTTTTGGGTGGCTCGCTTCCGAAGCACGTGGTCAGTTTTGTTATGGTCACGATCGACAAGCGCAGGCAGCGACTCTTGCGGGGCATTTCCCGTGGATACGACTTGCTCCTCGACGAGCACAGGGGTCGAGAGCACGTAGAAGTAACGGTCGCACGTGAAGTCGACGACGCGACCAAGGATATGATCGCCGAAGGTCTGACAAAGGCACTCGGCAAGAACGCGATCCCCCATATTCGGGTGAAACCGGAGATTCTCGGGGGCCTTGTGGTTCGGACCGGTGACACGATCTACGACGGATCAGTGCGCAGAAAGCTTGACGGTATGCGTCGCAGGATGCTTCGGACAGAATTGCCCGACGCGACCAGTGACTCCGCCAGCGCCTGACCTGATCCCCACACTTTAGGACCAAATAGACGATGGCCAACGACTCCCAACTCCGCGCCAGCGAGATCAAGGATGTTCTTCTCAACGAGATTGAGAAGTACGAGGAGGATCTGCAGGCGGAAGAGATCGGCGAAGTTCTTGAGGTTAAAGACGGTATCGCGCGCATCTACGGCCTCACCAAGGCGATGGCTTCGGAGATGCTCGAGATCACCCCCTCAGGTGGGGGCGAATCTGTTACCGCCCTCGCGCTGAACCTCGAAGAGGACAATATCGGCGCCGTGATCTTGGGTGATTGGACCCAACTCCACGAGGGCGACCAAGTTCGTCGCACGGGCCGCGTCCTGGACATCCCGGTCGGTCCGGGATACCTCGGCCGCGTGGTGGATTCTCTGGGTGAGCCGCAGGACGGCAACGGCCCGATCGACGGACTCGACGGTTCTCGACAGATCGACATCGTCGCGCCGGGGATCGTGGCGCGGCAGCCGGTGGGCGAGCCGATGCAGACGGGGTTGAAGGCGATCGACTCGATGATCCCGATCGGGCGTGGACAGCGAGAGTTGATCATTGGTGACCGCGGTACAGGCAAGAGCGCCGTCGCCATCGACACGATCATCAATCAAAAAAATACGGGTGTGATTTGCATCTACTGCGCGATCGGTCAGCGTGCAGGCAAGGTCCGGAGCGTAGTGGAGACGCTGCGCGAGCACGGTGCGATGGAGTACACCATCATCGTCACTTCCAACGCGTCGGACCCGGCGCCGATGCAGTACATCGCGCCCTATGCGGCCACCGCGCTTGCCGAGTACTTCATGTGGCAGGGTAAGCACACACTGGTCGTGTACGATGACCTTTCCAAGCAGGCCCAGGCGTATCGCCAGCTCTCCTTGATTCTGCGCCGCCCTCCGGGTCGCGAGGCCTATCCGGGCGACGTCTTCTATCTGCACTCGCGTCTACTCGAGCGTGCGTCCAAGCTCTCGGATGCGAATGGCGGTGGATCACTGACCGCACTTCCGATCATCGAGACTCAGGGCGGCGACGTTTCGGCATACATCCCGACCAACGTGATCTCGATTACGGACGGCCAGATCTTCCTTGAGCCGAACCTGTTCTACTCAGGCGTGCGACCGGCGGTGAACGTAGGTATTTCGGTGTCCCGAGTCGGCGGTGCGGCGCAGATCAAGGCCATGAAGAAGGTCGCGGGGCGTCTTCGTCTCGACCTTGCCCAGTACCGGGAGCTTGAGGCGTTCGCCCAGTTTGGGTCCGACCTCGATGCGGCCACCCAGCGGCAGCTCGCGCGCGGTGCACGTACCGTTGAGATGCTGAAGCAGCCGCAGTATCAGCCGATGCCTGTGGAGAATCAGGTCGCGGTGATCTACGCCGTAACCAACGGATACCTCGACAAGGTCGATGTTGACAAGGTTCGTGTGTGGGAGCTCGGCTTCCACCAGGACATGTCTGCGAGACACCAGGACGTTCTCGACGAACTGCGAACGGGTGGTGCGCTCACCGACAGCTTGACGGAAAGGCTTGTGAACGCGATCAAGGCATACAATGAGTCTTTCGACGCCGAGCATGCACCTGCCGGCGCCTCCGCCTAGCTGACGAGGAAGAGGACAAAACGTGGCTGGTTCTCGGGACGTAAAACGGCGGATCAAGACGGTAGAGAATACCCGGCAGATCACGCGCACGATGGAGCTCGTAGCGACATCAAAGCTTAAGCGTGCTACCGATCGCGTGTACGCGACCCGTCCGTATTCCGAGGCGCTGCATGAGATCGTCGCGGGGTTGTACTCACCGGCGTTGTCGGAGAAGTACCCAATTTTGCGGCGCCCTGAGCAAGAGAAGCGGGCAGCCGTCCTGTTGTGCACAGCGAACCGGGGCTTGGCGGGTGGCTTCAACGCCAACCTCATCAAGCAGGCCCGTCTTCTCCTAGACAGTCTGAGGAAGAGAGGAATTGAGGCCGAGCTACACGTCGTGGGCAAGAAAGGGATCGCATATTTCCGTTTTCGGGGTGAGCCCGTTCTCACGGCTCGCACTGACGTTGGCGATCATCCCACGGTCGAAGACGCCGAATCGATCGTGGGTCCGATCCGAGATCGCTTCGAGACCGGCGCCGTGGATTCCGTGTACCTGGTGAGTTCAAAGTTCAAGTCAGCGATGTCGACGCCACCGCACACGAGAGACCTCCTTCCCATCAAGGGTGAGGCTGGGACCGCGTCAGCAGATGTCTTCATTCTGTCCCCGAGCGGGGACATGATCCTCGAGCGGATTCTCCCGGTGTATATCCGGAATGCCGTGTATACGGCACTAGTAGAAAACGCGGCGGCCGAGCATGGTGCTCGTCGTTCCGCGATGAAAAGCGCTACAGACAATGCCGGGGATGTTCTCGAACATCTCACGCGCACCTATAACCGGGCCCGACAGGCCCAGATCACGCAGGAGATCGCCGAGATCGTCGGCGGCTCCGCTGCGCTCGAGTAGGGACTCAAGGACACCATGGCTGACAACATTGGAAGGGTCGTTCAGGTTATCGGACCTGTTCTCGACGTCGAATTCGCCGCCGAGCATTTGCCCGATATTTACAACGCACTGAAGCTCATCACGACGAACGAGGCGGGCGAGCAGTCCGAAGTCGTCGTCGAGGTGCAACAGCACATCGGGCGCGGGCAGGTGCGCGCGGTATCGATGTCGTCTACGGACGGCGTTACGCGCGGCATGGAGGTCATCGATACCGGTTCCTCCATTACCGTGCCCGTTGGAGATCCCTCCCTAGGGCGGATTCTCAACGTCCTTGGCGAGCCTGTGGACGAAATGGGACCTGTCGGTGGAGAGGGGGCCGAGCCCGTGCGTTGGCCGATTCACCGTCACGCCCCGCGCTTCGACAAGCTCGCTCCGAAGACCGAGATCTTCGAGACCGGCATCAAGGTCGTCGATCTTCTTGCCCCCTATGTGAAGGGTGGCAAGACGGGTCTGTTCGGCGGCGCCGGTGTCGGCAAGACGGTCATCATCATGGAGCTCATCAACAACATCGCGCAGGAGCATGGCGGCAAGTCCGTCTTCTGCGGCGTGGGTGAGCGCACGCGTGAGGGGAACGACCTCTGGCTGGAGATGAAGGAGTCTGGCGTTCTCGAGTCGACGTCTCTGGTCTACGGTCAGATGAACGAGCCTCCGGGCGCCCGTCTCCGAGTAGGCCTCGCTGGCCTGACCATGGCAGAGTACTTCCGCGATGAGGAGGGCCAGGACGTGCTTCTCTTCATCGACAACATCTTCCGCTTTACACAGGCGGGTTCCGAGGTGTCCGCGCTGCTCGGTCGTATGCCGTCCGCCGTGGGTTATCAGCCGACGCTCGGCACCGAAATGGGCGAACTGCAGGAGCGGATCACGTCTACCGATTCCGGCTCAATCACCTCGGTTCAGGCGATTTACGTCCCTGCGGACGACCTCACGGACCCGGCTCCTGCAACGGCGTTCACGCACCTCGACGCGACGACCGTGCTGTCGCGCGCGATTTCCGAGCAGGGTATTTACCCAGCCGTGGACCCGCTCGACTCGACGTCACGCATTATGGATCCCCAGTTCGTCGGCGAGCGACACTACAAGGTCGCGACGGACGTGCAGGCCATTTTGCAGCGTTACAAGGACCTCCAGGATATCATCGCGATTCTGGGTATGGACGAGCTCACTGAAGAAGACAAGATCATCGTGGGCCGAGCGCGCCGGATCGCCCGTTTCTTGTCGCAGCCGTTCTTCGTGGCCCAGCAGTTCACGGGCATCGACGGTCAGTACGTGAAGCTCGAGGAGACCATCGAGTCCTTCGAGCGTGTTGCGGCTGGTGAGTTCGACCATCTGCCCGAGCAGGCGTTCTATATGCAGGGCGGCATCGACGGGGTAATCGCTGAGGCCGAGCGTTTGGCTAAGGAAGACTGACGATGTCCGGTGGCTCCCTAGACGTCAGGGTGGTTTCGCCCGCGCGCATTGTTTTTCAGGGCGGGGCGTCGGCTGTGGTTGCACCTGCGTGGGATGGACAGGTGGGAATCTTACCTGGACACGCTCCGATGCTGGCGTTGATCGGGGCCGGAGAGTTGAGTATTGATCGATCCGGTGGCGGAAGCGATACGTTTCAGGTTGCTGGCGGTGTGCTGAAGGTAGAGGGCAACACGGTGACTCTGCTGACCGAGTATGCTGGCAGCGAGCCTCCCGCGTCGATTCCAGCTGAGGCGATCGTCTTCCCTGAGGACGTCGAAGACTGATATCCGCGGCTCAGTCCTGCGTAATACTAGGAGGCGGGACGAGCTGCGCTCTTCCCGCCTCTTTCATTGAACTGGGGTGGTATGCGAGTCGATCTCCACATTCACACGACCAAGTCTGACGGGGCGTGGACACCTGAAGCCGTTGTTCGAGGGGCGGCGCAGGGAGGGCTCGACGTGATCGCGATTACGGATCACGACACCATCGCTGGCTTTGCGGAAGCGGCGGCGGCGGGGCACGACCTGCGAGTTCAGGTCATTCCTGGCATCGAGGTTAGCTCGACCCATGAGGGAAGGGACATCCATATCCTGGGCTACTTTGTGGATCCCGATTCGAACGCGATGGTCGAGCACGGCCGCCGGGCAGGGGACCGACGCGCGGAACGGATGCGCGAGATGATCGCTCTGCTTTCCGCAGATGGCATCGAGGTGACCCTCGATCATGTGTTAGAGGCGGCCGGCCCCAACCACGTCAATCTAGGACGGCCACACTTGGCGCGAGCGCTGGTGGGTCTGGGGCATGTGTCGTCCGTCCCCGAGGCCTTCAATTCGCTCATCGGAGACGATAGCCCCGCCTTCGTCCCCACACTCCTCGCGACCCCAACAGACGCGGTGGAGGTGATCTTGAAAGCCGGGGGCATTCCGGTGTGGGCGCATCCGCCTGGGGACATGGTCGACGCGCTCCTCCCGATGTTGATCCGAAGTGGATTGAGGGGCATTGAGGTATTCCGGCCGTCGCACAAACGTCATGACGTCCTCCGTTACGAGAAGATCTGTCGCACGGCGGGCCTTCTCATGAGCGGCGGGTCTGATTGGCATACGCCGGACGCCGGGCGCACGTTGGGCGGTTTCTACGTAGAAGGACGAGAGGTCGAAGAGCTCCTTGCCTCAGGTGGTCTCTAAATGCGTATGAAGGTGCGTACGCGGGCATCCGACGAAATCATGAAGACACGACGTTGGTTCAAGAGAAGTCGCGTGGGCGTGGAGGGGATCGCCATCGTCGCGTTTGCGCTGGCTGGATGTGATCAGGGCGCTGTCCCGGACCCGCCAGTGCGGCCGTCCGACGGGATTCTGGACTCGCCTGCACTCCAGGCCGTGGTGGACCTCCAGGTCGCCGGGGACATGTATGGGTTGATCGACGCGCTAGAGTCTGATCAGGGGGTCGTGCGAGCCCGAGCCGCCTTCGCGTTGGCGTCTTTGGCTGCCTTGGAATCCGTTGATGCGCTCTCGGCGAAGCTCGGCGATGCGGACCCGACCGTGCGAGCAGACGTCGCGTTTGCCTTGGGAAGCATCGGTGATGTGCAGGTCGTGCCGATGCTTGGCGAAGCTTTGGCTGGCGAGAAGAACCTTGGGGTTCGATCGCGCATCCTGGACGCTTTGGGTCACTTGGGGTCACCTACGTCGGCGGACGTTCTTTTGTCTGCCGATCTGTCCGCTCAAGAGGAGCCAGACCGAGCGTACGCGTTGTCTCGGCTGGGGGCCCTTGAAGGTGTCGTTCACGACGGCTTGCGGGACCGTTTGATTGAAGGGCTCACACATGACGATCCTGCGGTCCGGTTGGCCTCATCCCACTTTTTCAGGTACCAGGGCGGCCTGCGCCAGTGGGTGAGTCGTGCGGCTTATCTGCGACTCGCGCTCGATTCCTACGAGCGGGATGACCCAGCTGCGATGCACCTGGTGCACGGCTTGGGTTTGTTTGAGGATTTTATGAACGCCTCCCGGATCCGGGTGTGGGCCAGTGAGGGGACGGACTGGCGCATTCGGGCCGATGCCATGGGGGGGCTCGATCCGATGACGCCGAGCGCCCAGATCCTTATTGACGCTCTGGACGATCCGAGCGTGAATGTGGCGGTGGCGGCCGCGAACCGCCTCAGCCGCGAGGCGCTCGCCCAATCTATCGCGCCCCCGATCGAGGAGTGGATCGCGACGAATCCGGGGAAGCTGGGGGTGGTAGCGCCGTTATTGGTGCAACTGGCCCAGCTAGAGCGGCCCGAGGCCGTTTTCGCTTGGGTCGCCGCGATTCCTCCTGGCGACGACATTCGGTGGGGCGTCGGCATTGAAGCGCTCAGCTTTGTGGGCGGAGAGGCAGCCGTGCGCGCGCTCGCCAGCGCACTGAGCGATCCTGCCCCGAAGGTCGTGGCCTCGGCCTTGCGGTCGCTGGAAACGCGATGGGATCGAGATCGTGCAACGGTGGAGACACACGACATCTATTTCGATGTGTTCGTGACTGCGTCCACGCATCCCACGGCCCATGTCTTCGACGTCGCGCGTCGCCTTTTGTCGGGGGACGAACTGCGAGGGCGCGCCCTGGATGCCGGCCTCTCGGTGGACCCCGTCGAGAGAGCGACGTCGGCCGTGTCCACGTCGGGGGCGCCACCCACGGTCGCCGCCTCAGTGGATTGGACATATTTGGCGGGGTTAGGGACCCGACCGACGTTAGAACTGCAAACATCGCGCGGGACCATCGTCGTTCGTCTCCTGCCGGAGGAGGCACCTCTGACCGTGCAGACCGTCACGAGATTGGCCGCAGCTGGCGTCTATGACGGCGTGCCCTTCCATCGAGTCGTGCCCAACTTCGTTGTGCAGACAGGTGACTATGTGGCGGGCGATGGCTCCGGGGACCCGGGATTCACTATCCCGATTGAGCGCACACAACTCGACTTTGGGCCCGGGGTCCTGGGAATGGCGAACCGTGGGACTCCGGACTCGCAGTCGTCTCAGCTCCTGATTACACATTCCCGGACACTTGAGTTGGAGGGGGAATTCACCGCCTTCGGGTGGATCATCAATGGGATGGATATTCTGGACCAGATTGAGTTCTTTGACGTCCTCGAACGGGTCAGGGTCGTTCCAGGGTAGGCAACTTTCTTCAGAGTCCCGGCGTATGAAGGACGAAGACACACCGGGGACGAATTGATGAGACGATTACTCGTATTGGCTGTGCTCGCACTCTCTGCGTGTGCGACCACGACAGAAGTTTGGGGCGGTCGCACGCCCGAGAGCGAAACCCAAGCGGTGCAGGGAGCGACAGTGCGTTGGCTAGCGGCCAACTACAAACCGTCCGGATTCCTGGGCGACCCACAGGCGATCTGTCTTGTGGTTGGTGACGCGGTAGGGCGCGGGGTCGTGGCTGCGGCGGCGCAGAGCGCGCGCACCAAAGAACAGGATCCTCCGGCTAGCTTGCTAGCCAGGCTTCGGAACGTGAGGCCCTCGGTGCGACCAATTTCGGACTGCGTCTACGGGGACGACCTCTCGGAGGTTCTCGCGGACACAGGACAGCGGGCCATCGTGCTGGGCCTCAGCCGACCGACCTGGGTGACGCCGAATCTAGCCCGCGTCTCCGCGACGCTTCGAGAGAACCAGGCTACGTGGTACCACTACGGGTGCTCGCTGGTGAGAGGACCCGAAGGCTGGGAGATTCGCCGCTGCACTTGAGGCCCTGCCTGGGAGAGCGCTAACGCTCGCCTCGGGTCTCTTCGTTTGGAAGGTCATTAGGGCTCCGGCGGGCGGGGCCTCGTCGCATCCAGATGAGAATCGCCCCGCAGGCTGCGGCACCGCCTCCGAACATTGCCGGTACGGATGACCCAGAATAGATCTCGACGGCCTCTAGGTCGGAGCCATGGAACTCAGTGAGGTCTGTTGCCTGGTCTCCAAGTGAGGCGCGGCGGCTGAAGCGTCGCCCGTCCACGAAAATGGCCGGAAAACAATCGGTTATCGTGTTCACGCCCGGTGCGCTCGACGTAATGTGCGCTGCGCGACGGAGCTGGACACTGCGGCCGCTCGTTGTGCCCCCTCCTCCGTGAACGCGAACCCCGCGCAGACCCTGAAGCAAGTTGATGAGGTTACCGCCACGTTGCGCCATCTCTGTTCGGAGAAGGAACTGGCCTGACCCTCGTTCCAGGCGAAGATCGAGATCTCTCATCTCGTTGAACGTTTTTCTGTTCATCACAGTGACTTCGAGGCCTTCGAGTTCGACCGCCTGCTGCGAAAGATGCACCTCGGTCTCGTAGCTCTCGTCCGAGGACAAGCGCACTTGCAGCCGGCGCTCCGCGTAACCGACGGCTTCAATTCTCAAGAAGTGCACGCCCAAAGGGACGTCGCTGAACGCGAAGGACCCGAGTGCGCTCGTGACCCTGGTTGTCGACATGGACTCGAGTTCTACCGATGCTCCGGGGATGGGGCGGCCGGTCATCTCGTCAAGCACGTGGCCGAGGAGGTTGGCGGCGCGTTCGGGCGTGTGCGCGGCGACATTGGCGACGACGAGGGTCGTCAAAGCCACGGCTCCGGCTGCGCTTCGCAAACTTTCCGCGACGAAGGATAAGAACGTGTTCATACGATCTCCTTCATTTTCTGGCTACGATTTCCCCCAAATATAATGCGCACGCCAAGTTGTGCCTGCCACTGTGAGTCGGGCGTCAGCACAGACCAAGGCTCCGGTGGCACCAACCGACCGTTCGAGTCTCTTGCTGGCAGCGCACCCCCCGCCCATCTCGAGAACAACTCCCCGGGTATGCTCCCCAGGCTCTCTGCTCTGTCCGCTGGTTCCAACAGCGGCACGTTGCTTCTGATGGACTGGATGGTGCCCCATCTGGAATTGATCAGGTTCAGAACGTTGATCATATCCCCCTCGAACCGCACCTCCGATCAATGCCACCTCGACTTGGGGCCAATCAGAAGCGGGATTGGTTTCGTCGTGGGTTCGCTGGACGGAGAGCTCGAGTTCATTGCCACCCCCGCCACCCATCTCGGAAAAGAGTTGAACGGATGTCGTGTTGGTGGTGGAGGCACGAAGCACGGCGTTGGACGAGAGCCCGTAGGGTTCGAAGGCGGTTCGGTTCGGCGCCTCCTCGTTTTCTGCTTGAGCAAAAACGTTGCGGACGGTGATCCGATGTCCATCGACAAGCGTCGCGTCCACACATGCGAAGATGTTGGCGAGGTCTTGGCGGAGCGGATACGGACCGCCGAGTCCGGTCTCCACACCAAAGGCGCCCTCAAACAGATCCTGAAACCCGTGCAAGCTCTCCTGCGTAACCTGGACCAGCGACACGTCGTCGCGGGCGAGATTGAAGCCGGACGGGGGCTGCTGCCGCTGCTCAAATTCGGTGGCAACGAAGAAGTGAGCTCGGTCCCGGATGATCGGACCCCCGGCGGTGAAGCCGAACAGCGATCGGTCCACGCCAGACGCATTCACGAGTCCCGTGGGGAGGCTCAGGTCGCCCATGAGTGCCTCGTGGCGACCCACCCCGAACCCGCGTAAGCGCCAGTCTTTGGTGCCTGATTTGGTCACAGCGTTCATCACGCCGCCCGTGAAGCCGGAAAGCCTGACGTCGAATGGCGCGATCAAGACTTCATACTGCGTCACGGCATCAATGGGGAGCATCTTCGCCCCGGCCTGGCCGCCCGGCACCCCGCCCGCAGTCAGCCCGGATACGTCCTTGTTGGTGACTCCGTCAATGAGCACTTGGTTGTAGCGGTCGTTCTGGCCCGCGATGGAGAAGCCCCCGTTCTCGGTCGTTTTCACGAGAGGCGATAGGTTCGCCAACTCCATGACGTCGCGAGACAGAATCGGAATCGACTCCATCCCACGCTCGTTCAGCAACGTGGCGGGTCCGACCTGACTGGGATTGAAGATCTCATTCCGTTCCACATTCACCGCGATGCCCTCGACCGCGATGGCAGCCTCCGTGAGATTGAACACGCGGGTCTGCGTCTCACCCACCTGCAGCTGGATGCCCTCGAGGCGGAGGTCGCCGTACCCTAGGTGGGAGGCCGTTAACTCGTAGGGTCCGCCGGGTTGCAACAACAGGAGAATAAAGCGCCCGTCCCCGTTCGTGAGTGCGCCCTTCTCGACCCCGCTGGGCACGTGGCGGAGAACCACCGTCGCCCCGATAATCGAAGAATCTCCCGCCCGGAGAACGACCCTCCGGACCGCATAACTTGTCTGGGATTGGGCGAAAAGCTCCTTGCCGCCCAGTAGGAGTGTCATCACAACGGCCAGGGTTGTGGCCCCGGTGATTGGCCAACGATGGGTGGGCTTCATATGGACGCTATCTTTTCCGGGCGGTGATTTGGCGGCCCCTTGAACGTTGCGGCGTACATGTGGGCGCGCGCGGTAGTTCAGGGCACATGCGATCAGGAATCTCTCGATTCGTTGGCTGCTCAGCTTTCTCCTGAGCTACTTCGGTGGCCACGCAGCGGCGTCATCGCCGCGCTGACCTTAGATACCGAATTCCGGACCGTACGTGCTCATACAGCGACCTTTCGCAGGCGAACCGCAGTCGGTATCAGTTGTGTCCTCGCCCAGATACCCTGTACGCGGAAAGACAGTTGAGAATGACATGATGTTGCGTTGGCCTGTGGTGGCGGGGTTGATCTTCGCCCTTTCGGGGTGCGTCCCCGAGCAGCCGACGACGTGGCACGAGGAGGGCACGTACCGCTGGCGCGAGGTGGCAGTAGCGTCCCGAGGTGGACCCGGGTTTACCTCCGTCCCTGCTCGCCGGACCGGTATCGACTTCGCAAATGTGCTCGCGCGGGAAACCGCCATTGCGCACGATCATTTGCTTATTGGGTCCGGCGCTGCCGTGGCTGACTTCGATGGGGACGGCCTTCCCGATATCTACTTTTCCCGCCTTGAAGGCGACAATGCGCTCTACCGCAACCTAGGTGGGTGGTCATTCGAAGACGTGACGGCGATCGCGGGGGTGGCCGCCCCCGACCGATATTCGACAGGCGCGGCATTTGCGGACGTCGACGGAGATGGGTGGCTAGACCTTTTTGTCACTTCGCTGGGCGGCCCGAACGCACTCTATAGAAATTTGGGGAACGGTCGCTTTGAAGAAGTCACCGATGCCTCCGGCCTGGCTTCGAACCTGGGGAGCACCAGCGCCGCGTTCGCAGACATTGACGGTGACGGCGACCTCGACCTCTATGTGGCTGCCTACAAGGTCGAAAGTGCTGCCGATGTCCTACGCCCTTACGAAAATGCGTCCGTCGAGCTTGTCGTCGATGGCCCCGACGGCCCGTCCATCGCGGAGCCATTTCGGGAGCATTTTCGCATCGAGTCGCGAGGAGGGGTGGATGTGGCGGTCGAACAGGCGGATCCGGATCGTCTCTACCTAAACGATGGGGCCGGCGTGTTTGAGCCGGTGCCATGGGATGGTGGGCGTTTTCTGCAGTCGAATGGCCAGCCGCTCACGCGCGATCTGGACGATTTCGGCTTGGCCGTTGGCTTCCACGACGTGGATGGCGACGGAGACCCCGATCTTTATGTCTGCAACGACTTTGATGACCCGGATCAGCTGTGGCTCAACGACGGAACGGGCTTCTTTCGCGCCGCAGACCTTCTCGCGCTGCGCACGACGAGCCACGCCTCCATGGCCGTGGACTTCTCGGACATTGATCGCGACGGCCATGTGGACTTCTTTGTCGCGGACATGCTCAGCGCTGACCCAGCCAAGCGGCTCGCTCAGGTTCCGCTGCATGCCTCGATTGAAAAACCGATTGGTCGGTGGAGCGATCGCCTCCAGGTCGGGCGCAACACGCTCTTCCTCTCTCGTGGTGACGGCACGTGGGCGCAGATGGCCGAGATGGCCGGCGTCGACGGGTCCGAGTGGACCTGGGGCAGCGTCTTCTTGGACGTCGACCTCGACGGGTATGAGGACCTCCTCACGGTCAACGGGCACGGCCGTGACATGCGAGACGGAGACGCCTTCGAGCGCATCTCGAGTCTACGCGGGTCCATGACGTGGGATGATGCCAAGTCGCTGTATCCGGACTTGCCGACGAAGAACCTCGCCTTCCGCAACAGGGGAGATCTGACGTTCGAAGAGGTCGGGCAGGCCTGGGGTTTCGGCGACGACCCAGACGTCTCTCACGGCATCGCGCTCGGGGACTTTGACGGAGACGGTGATCTGGACGCGGTGGTGAACAGACTCAATATGACCGCTTCTCTGTTACGAAATGAAGCGACGGCTGCGCGTGTTGCCGTCCGGCTGGTGGGCCGGCCCCCGAACTCTTGGGGCGTGGGCGCCCGGGTGCGTCTGCTCGGCGGCGCGCTGCCCGTTCAAGACAAGGAGATGCGCGCAGCGGGGCTATACCTGTCTGGGTCGGAGCCCCTCGTGACGTTTGCGGCGGGGGCGGAGTCGTCGGAGATGACCCTGGAGGTCGTGTGGCGCAGTGGTCTCGTCAGCCGGGTGCCGGCCTCAGCGAATCGGCTCTACGAGATTCAGGAAGATGGGGCGACCGCACTCGCCCCGAGCGAGGTCGAAACAGCGGCCACGATCTTGTTCGAAGATTCATCAGGGCTTCTTGATCACACCCACGAAGACCAGGCCTTCGCAGATTTTGCTCGGCAACCGCTCCTCCCGTATCAGCTCTCCCGTCTTGGGCCTGGGGTGACTTGGGCAGACATCGAGGGTGATGGGGATGCCGACCTGGTCGTCGCAGCCGGTT
This sequence comes from uncultured Gemmatimonadales bacterium, assembly GCA_937919655.1. Taxonomy (GTDB): domain Bacteria; phylum Gemmatimonadota; class Gemmatimonadetes; order Longimicrobiales; family Gaopeijiaceae; genus CALFPJ01. Next base: position 20,049 of record CALFPJ010000068.1, on the reverse strand, counting down.
CTGGCGCGGCGCGTGTCACGATGCGAAACGACGGAGCACGCTTTTCGAAGCTGGAGGGCTCGACGGGCACACACGACCAGACGACGGTACTGCCGGTGTGGGGTGGGGCCGGGGCGTCACTGATTGTGGGTCAGACGAGCTACGACTCCTCGACGCCGGACGAGGCTCGTGCGGTGCCGGGTGTCATTGGGATGGCCTCGACCGGCGGAAGCGGGTCCGTGCCCATCGTGGGGCCGCATCTGACTTCCGTGGGCCCTCTCGCTCAAGCGGACGTGGACGGCGACGGCGACTTGGACCTGTTCGTGGGCGGACGATCGGTCCCCGCCTACTACCCGTTGCCTGCCACGTCGCGCCTCCTCATGAACGAGGGCGGGTCGTACCGCGGGACGCCAGAGGGTACACGCTCACCGTTCAGCGATGTTGGCCTGGTCTCGAGTGCCGTGTTTACGGACATCGACGCAGACGGTGACCCCGATCTGGCGTTGGCTCTGGAATGGGGGCCGATACGCCTGTTCCTAAACGAAGGCGGAGGCTTCCGGGACGTTTCAGAAGAATGGGGACTCGCCGCCTTAACGGGGCTCTGGAATGGCATAGCCGCAGGGGATCTGAACGGGGACGGGAGAATGGACCTCGTCGCGACCAACGAGGGATTGAACACTCGTCTGGCCACGTCCCCGGACCGACCCCTGACGCTCGTGCATGGGGACGTCGACCAGAGTGGATCTTGGGAAGTCGCGCTCTCTCGAGCGCGCGCGCCCCGAGGGCCGTTGTACCCGTTGGCCAGATTCGAACAGATGCGGGCAGGCCTTCCTTCATTGCGAGGGAGGATCGGGGCGTTCGATGCATACAGCCAGGCCACGCTCGGGGAGGTGCTCGGTATCGATCCCAGTCGGCTCTTCCAACTCCAGGTCGCCACGCTTGCTCATACGGCGTTCTTCAACATGGGTACATCGTTCGAGTCGCGGCCGCTCCCGGACCTGGCCCAGCTTGCCCCGGCCTCGCACGTAGGTGTGGCGGACGTCGATGGTGACGGAGTCGAGGACCTGCTCCTGACACAGAACTTCTTCCCTACAGATGGCTTCACCCCGCGCTACGACGCCGGCCGCGGCCTAATCCTGCTCGGAGAGGGGGACGGAGGGATGCGTCCCTTGGGGGGGGACGTGTCCGGTTTGATCGCTTACGGCGACCAGCGGGGGGCTGCGTTCGCCGATTATGACTCCGATGGTCGCATTGATTTCGCCCTAGCGCAGCACGGATCCGAGACGAAGCTTTTTCACAATGTGGGAGCGAAGCCGGGGCTCAGAGTCCGCCTCGAAGGGCCCGTACTCAATCCCGTCGGCGTGGGTGCGGTTGTGCAGATTCTCTACGATTCCGCGGTTGGCCCCGCCCGGGAAGTCCACTCGGGATCGGGGTATTGGTCGAGTGATGATACCGTTCAAGTCCTTGGTCTTTCTGGCACGCCACGAGCGGTCCGCGTGCGCTGGCCAGGAGGCGTCGTCACCGAAACGCCCGTCCTCGCAGGGGCCCTTGAGGTCGTAATCCAATTTGAGCCGTCTTGATCGTGTAGTAGCGCCCGGGCATGTTCCTGGCGCCCCACCCCTCTTCTTTTTGGTCCCAGTCGGGCGAATCCCCTTTTCCACGAGCGAAAACGGCGTGTTGGCAAGACTCCCCGACGGTGCCCAGTCGTTCGGACTGCCTTGTGGTGGTGGTGAGACGGCGCCGCGCCACCGGCCTAGGAGCCCTTGGATGTGGGGGGTGTTGTTGCTTTCAATGGCCGCGTGCGTTGACGGCCCCGCTGCCGGCAGCGGCCCCTCGATGGTCGAACGCCTGGATCAGTTGGCTGAGACTGTCGACCCGATGCGAAATCGTTTTGCGAACAGCGCAATGGTGTCTGCCATGGAGGCCTTGCCTCCCCGACAGACCGAAAGGGAGGCGCTCCTCTTTCGCCTGGCGTTGGCGGAGCAGAGGCTCTACGCCGGTCGGCTCGACGAGGCGATTCGCGATCTTGAGTCTTTGCGTAGCGATCTAGTGGCCTACCAGCAGACGGCGTCTCCCGCTGACCAGGCGCCTCCGACGTTCGAATACTCGATTCTGGACTTCCTCGCGATCGCCTACTTTCGCTCTGGTGAGCGGAAAAACTGTATCGACGGTGTCGGCCCGGTGGCTTGTCTCGTGCCCGTGCCTTCAGAGGGGATCTCCGCAGACGTCGAGGGCGCAGTGTTGGCCGCTCGGGTGTACGGAGAGCTACTCGAGTTGGATCCGACGAGTATAGGCGTGCGGTGGATGCTCAATCTCAGCCATATGATGGTCGGCACCTACCCAGCCGAAGTCCCTGTCGCGTGGCGTATCCCACCGGAGGTATTCGACTCTGAGTATCAGATCGGGAGATTCCAGGAGGTGGCCGGCGTGCTAGGCGTGAACGAGGTCGGTCATGTTGGGGGCGCCGTGATGGACGACTTCGATGGGGACGGGCTTCTGGATTTGATGGCGACATCGTGGCAATTACGTGACCCGATTCGTTTCCACCGGAACCGCGGTGACGGCACGTTTGAACACAGGACCGGCTCGGCCGGCCTTGAAGGGCTGTGGGGTGGCGGAAACCTGGTGCAGGCGGACTACGACAACGACGGCGCCTTGGATGTGTTCGTCATGCGCGGCGGATGGCTCGCTGACGGTCAGCCCAATTCTCTCTTGAAAAACAGGGGAGACGGCACCTTCGAAGACGTGACCGAAGCAGCGGGCCTCTTGATGCCGACCTACCCCACGCAGACCGCGACCTGGTTGGACTTCGATGGCGACGGACTCCTGGACCTATTCGTGGGAAACGAGACGTTCGGGGTGACCCCGCATCCGAGCCAACTTTTCGCGAATCTTGGGGACGGCACGTTCCGCGATGTCGCGCCTGAGGTAGGGGCCGCCGTAGTGGGAATCGTGAAGGGGGTCGCTTCTGGCGACTACGACAACGACGGCCGTCCCGACCTGTACGTGTCACGCACAGGCGCGCCCAATGTCTTGCTGCGAAACGAGGGGGTGGGATCTGATGGTGCGTGGCATTTTAGTGACCGGACCGACCATGCCGGTGTAGGGGAACCGGTCGACGCCTTCCCCACTTGGTTCTGGGACTACGACAACGACGGCTGGCTGGACATCTATGTGGCCGGGTATCGCACTAATTTTGGCGATGTGGCTGCCGAGTACCTCGGTCTGCCGCACACGTCCGAGCCTCCTCGCCTGTATCGCAACCGAACCGATGGCACCTTCGAAGACGTAACTGAGCGTGTGCACCTCGATCGGATCCAGTTTTCTATGGGATCCAACTTTGGGGATCTCGATAACGATGGTTGGCTTGATCTGTACCTCGGGACCGGGGACGCCTACTTTCAAGCGTTGATGCCCAATCGGATGTTTAGGAATGACCGTGGCCAGGGCTTCCAAGACGTGACGACTTCGGGCGGCTTCGGCTTGATCGAAAAGGGTCATGGCGTCGCGTTCGGGGACATAGACCATGACGGAGACCAAGACGTGTTTGCCGCCATGGGTGGGGCATATGAGGGGGACCTGGGTCGCAACGTGCTTTTCGAGAACCCTGGGCACGGGAATCACTGGGTCTCTCTTCGTCTCGTCGGTCAGGACTCGAATCGATCTGCGATCGGTGCCCGCGTGTCAGTGGAGTTTGACGATGGGGGTCTGCGCCGGGTGCTGCACCGCACGGTAACGAGCGGGAGTTCCTTTGGTGGGAACCCGCTAAGGCTCGACATCGGGCTTGGGGCCGCGATCGGCGCCGTATCGGTGACTGTGTCGTGGCCTACTTCCGGTGTGGTGGATGTGATTGACGGCGTGACTCCCGACGCAGAGTACCGCATCGACGAGGGGAGCGGGCGAGTCGAAGTGGTGCAGCGAGGGCCGTTTGTCTTGGGCGGGGAGGGAGCGTGACCGAACCGGCAGAATCTCCGCGCAGGCCGCGGCTGCCTTCGCTTCTACCCAAATGGTTGAAGCGATCTCTGTCTGTCCTGCTGGTGGGCTCGGCCTTCATGCTCGCCGACACCGTCTATCTCGTGTTGGTCCGGTTGGCGGACGCGGTCGGTTTGGCGCCCTTTGCCTTAGGGGCGGCGACGCTGCCGCGGTTTTACCAGGTCATGCTCCTGGGCCACACTGGCGTTGGGCTGGTCTTGGCGGCGCTCATGCTGGGCTTCCTCGTCGCTCATTTGCCCGCGGTGTGGCGCCGGTACCATGCGGGCGCGGTGTGGACGGGTGTCCCCTACGCGCTGCTCGGTGCCCTACTCGTGGTGAGCGGGCTCTTCATTCTGTCGGCTGCAGCGAGTAGGGAGAACCGGTGGGCGTGGTGGCTGCACGTGGGTGGCGGCTTGTTCGTCGTGGTGGCCTACGTCGCTCACCGCTTGGTGAGCTACACGCGCCCTGAGGTGGTGCGGATCGCCCGCTTCTTGGGAATCGTGGCCGCGTCCGGCCTGGCGATGTTCATGCTGCACGGCGCGCTGGGTGTGTCCTCCCCGGTGGTGGCCGGCGGACTGGCTTCCACTGGCCCGGGAAGTCCGAACCGCGACGTGTCCATACTCATGCGAGGCCGTTTCGGGGACGCCGGGTGGGTTCCGGTTGGCGCGGTGCCACCGGAAAGTCCGTTCTTTCCGTCTGCGGCGACCACGACTACTGGTGGGTACTTGGCGGCTCGCATTCTTACCCAGCCCGGCTGGGGCACTCCTGCCGCGACGGTAAGGGCCGAGGTCGAGCAGAGCGGCTTCGTCCGTGAATCCCGCATTGGGGCCGAGACGTGTGAGGCATGTCACCCCGATGTCGTCGATCAATGGGCGGCCTCCGCGCACCGCTTCGCTTCGTTCAATAACCCGTTCTACGAAGCCACGATCCGGAGTATGCGCGAAAGCGCACTCGAACCCAACCCGTGGGTGGCAGAGCACATAGAGGCGCTCGGGGGCGATGTGGCAGGAGTGGGGGAAGCCAAGAGCAAGTGGTGCAGCGGTTGTCATGATCCAGCGCTCATGCTGGCGGGTACAATGGGGCGAGATATCGATCGGGGCTCCGTCGAGGCTCAGGCCGGGCTTACCTGCCTCGCGTGCCACGCGATCGACCAGATCCACGACCAAACCGGCAACGGCAACTACAATATCGCGGACGCGCAGGAGGACCCGTACTTGTTCTCCGACTCTCCGGTCGGGTCCGCGAGCCGGTATCTGCACGACCTCGCGCTCAAGGCGCGGCCGGCGGTTCACAAGGCGCAGCTCCTGAAGCCGTTCTTCAAAGAAAGCGGGTACTGCGCCACCTGCCACAAAGTGAGTCTTTCGGAACCCGTCAACGGATACCGGTGGCTGCGCGGCCAGAACGAGTTCGACAACTGGGATGACAGCGGGGTGTCTCTGAACGCTTCACGGACCTTCTACCTTCCGCCCGCGCGCCGTGTGTGTCAGGACTGTCACATGCCGCCCGAGCCGGCGCCTCGCGGCGACGTGGCCGCCGACAACGGGATGGTTCGGTCACACAGGTTTGTGGCGGCGAATACCGCCTTGCCGTTTTTGCGAGGGGACACCTCAACGCTTCGCCGCGTCGAGGATTTCCTTCAGGCGGAAAAGCTGCGGGTAGATGTTATTGCGGTGCGAGTTGCCGGCAGGGAGACTGCGATGCCTTTGGCGAAGGCGTCATCGTCGATCCCCTCCGGAACGTCGCTCACGGTCGACGTCGTTGTCCGCAACCTTGGGGTCGGGCACACCTTTCCTGGGGGGACGAACGACTCTAACGAAGGCTGGTTGGAGTTCACCGTCACGGACTCGACCGGAGCCCAGTTGGTGGCGAGTGGTTTGGTGGGCGCCGACGGGTACCTGGACCCCATGGCGCACACGTTCAAGGCGGTCATCGTCGACAAGAACGGCAACCCGATTCAGCAGCGGAATGCTCAGGACATTCATGTTACCGTGTACCAGAACGTGATCGGCCCCGGGACGGCAGATCTCGCCCACTACGAATTCACGCTTCCCTCTGAGTTGGCAGGTGGGAGAGTCACTGTTGCTGTCCGGCTCCTGTGGCGGAAGTTCGACCGCGCTTACACGGAGTTTGCGTACAACGCCAACCCCGAGGGATTTCGCGCCTTCACTGCCGTGCCGGATCTGCCGATCACGGAGGTGGCCAGGGACTCCGTAGTCTTAACCGTGACCGCCGCGGGGACCGGCAGCGCCGGCGAGGCCGTTCCGGCCGAAAGCGAGTGGATGCGCTACAACGACTACGGAATCGGACTCCTCTTGGAGGGCGACACCCGTGGCGCTGCGGGGGCTTTTGCCCGCGTCGAGGCCCTTCGACCGACATCGCTAGATGGCCCCCTCAACCTGGCTCGCACAGCTTTCGCTGAAGGGAACCTGCTGTCGGCCTATGAAGCCCTGGCGCGGGTCGAGGCCTTGGAGTCGGCGAACGCTCAGGCCGCGTGGGTGTGGGGGCAGGTGCTGCAAGAAGACGGGCGGTATGCCGAGGCGGGCCAGGCGTACACGCGTGTTCTGGAGGACTTCCCGGGCGACCGAGCTACATGGCGTGCACTAGGGCGCACCCGCTATCTGGATCAACAATACGACGATGCGCTTGCGGCGCTCCAGGAGGTCCTGAACATCGACCCCGAAGATCGGGTGGCCCACTATCACCGCATGCTCTCCCTGCGGGCACTCGGGAGGAACGCGGAAGCCGACCTCGCTGAGGCGGCGTATCTCTACTACGGCATCGATGAGGCCGCGCAGGAGATCACGCGAGCGTATCGGGCTCAAGACGAGGGTGCCAACATCATGGCCCAACCCATTCCGATTCACCGACTTCCGATTCGTAGATGATCTTCCGTCGTTATTTGCAGGTAGGTTCGGGACTTGTCGTTCTGCTCGCCGCATGCGGTGGTGCCGAAGAGGTCCCTCGAGACGCCCCGGAGTATTCGGGGCCCGCCTATGCCTCCGGCGCCGGCGCCGGCTCGTCGACGGCGCTCCGTTTCACCGAGATCTCCGTCGATGCAGGGATCGACTTCCAACACGCGACCGGCGCGTTGGGCGAAAAGTGGATGCCCGAGACCGTGGGAAGCGGCGCGGCCTTCTTCGATTACGACGGCGACGGTGACGCGGATTTGTTGCTTGTGAACTCAGATTGGTGGAAGGGTCAGGTGTATGAGAGGGCGCGGCCGACGCAGCGGTTGTACCGGAATTTGGGTGACGGACGATTTGAAGACGTGACAGTGGCAGCTGGGCTCGACCTTTCGCTCTACGGCATGGGGGTCACCGCCGCGGACTATGATGGAGACGGTGACGTGGACGTCTACCTGACGGCGGTTGGACCGAACCTGCTCCTTCGCAACGATGGAGGCCGGTTCACGGACGTGACCGCATTCGCCGGTGTGAGTGGTCAGCGCGCTGGCGGTGACGCGTCGTGGTCGACCGGGGCCGTCTGGGTCGACATAGATCTGGATGGGTGGGTGGATCTTTATGTTTGCAACTATGTGCGCTGGAGCCCCGAGACGGATCTCTTCGCCACCATCGATGGCTCCACGAAGTCCTATGCCACGCCGCAGCAGTATTCGGGTGACTCATGCCGGCTCTATCGCAACACCGGCAACGGGCGTTTCTCCGATGTCACGGAGGCTGCCGGGGTATTCAATCCCGAAGGGAAATCGCTCGGCGTAGCTGTCGCCGACATCAATGACGACGGCTGGCCCGATCTCGTGGTCGCGAACGACACCCAGCGCAATTTTCTTTACCGAAATGATGGGGACGGCACTTTCACAGACATCGCCGTGCGGGCGGGCGTCGCATTTGACGAGGCCGGTCGAGCACGCGCTGGAATGGGCGTGGACGTGGCAGATCTGACCGGTGAGGGCCAGTGGTCGATCGCGATCGGCAACTTCGCGCATGAGCCCGTCGCCCTTTTCACGCAGATCGGAGAAGATCTTTTCCAGGATCGAGCTGGCGCGGCCCGGCTCACGAGATCGACGCTCGTTCCGCTCACCTTCGGCGTTCTCTTCGCCGACTTCGATCTTGATGGGGTCCCCGATCTGGTGAGCGCCAACGGACACATCGAGCCAGGCGTCGCCGCGGTGCAGCAAGATCAGACCTTCGCGCAGCGTCCCCAGATGTTCCTGGGGGACGGCAGCGGGCGCTTCGCAGACGTGAGCGATCAACTTGGCGACGGGTTTGCTCAACCTGTGGTGGGGCGAGGCATCGCGACCGCGGACATCGATGGGGACGGCGATCTTGACCTTCTATTAACGGTCAACGGCGGTTCGCCCCGTCTGTTCCGGAACGACCTCGAGGGGGCTGCATCAATCGGCGTTCGCCTTGAAGGCCTGGAACCGAATCGCACCGGACTGGGAGCTTTGGTGACTGTGTTCACGGGTGAGCGTGTGCAGCGCCGCTTCGTCGGCACCGGCTCCTCTTACCTTTCGCAGTCCGCGGCAACGCCGCTGCGTTTCGGCCTCGGGGGTGAGGCTGCAGCGGACAGCGTCGTCGTGCGGTGGCCACGCTCTGGCACTACGAGCAGGGTGGGCACCGTGGCCGCTGGGGAATTCGTCACCATGGGAGAAAATCGATGAACGTACGCCCGTGGATAGGGGCTTTTTGCTGTGTCGTTGGCGCGGCCGTGATGACGTCGTGCCGCGATGCCGGGCCGCCCCCAGATCCTGCGGATCTGCTCACGATCCGGACGGTTGGGCTCGCGTTTCTTGAAGAGAATCGACTCGAGGAGGCCGCGACCGAGTTTAGGCGGCTTATCGACATGACGCCGGATGAGCCCCTCGGGTACGCCAACCTTGGCCTGACCTACCTGCGTATGGGGCGCCTCGATGAGGCGGAGGCTGAGGTTCGCGGCGCCCTTGCCCTCGTTCCCGAAGATCCGGATGTACACCTGATTCTCAGTGAGATCCTCCTGGCCCAGGACCGCCCGGAAGAGGCGCGCACCGAGTTGGAACTCGGGCTGGCTGCGAACGCGGACCACGTAAAGACTCTTTACGCATTGGCCTCACTGGGCTCGGATAATGCTGAACCCTCGGCGCCGGCGCGCCGGGCCGCCGCTTTGGGGTCCTTGGTTGACCTTCAGCAGGGCAACGTCGCTGCGCGTGTAGAGTATGTGAACGCACTCTTGGCCACCGATGACCCCCAAGGCGCCGCGATCCAGTTGGAGGTCCTCCGTCAGCTAGTCCCGGACTTCCCTGTCGAGGGTCAGGATCTCTTTGCGGTCGCACTTGAGGCCGCTCGCGCCGGTGACGTAGCTCGGGCCCGTGGACCCGCACTGGCCTTCCATAACGTCATGCGGACGACTCCTGCCTACCAGCAAGGCCTCATTGACCTTCGTGGCCCGGGTGGCGTTCTGGTGGGATTCCCGGTGGTGACGTTCAGTCAGGCGGTTGGCGCGGATGTTCGCGATGTCGAGACGGTCCTCGCCGCGCTGCGTTTCACAGACGCGACGGAAATTGTGGGCATCCCAGGGGGGACCACGCTCGGGGGCACGAGTGTGCTCGCGCTGGCCGACATTGACGGAGACCGTGACGATGACATTTACGTCGATGGCCGTCTTCTCCAGAACGACATCACGGGGTTCGCGGACATTACAACAGCCGCCGGACTGCCTGCCGGGGAGCCGACCGCCGCAATATTCGGCGACTACGACAACGATGGGGCGCTCGATCTTTATGTCGCCCTCGGGGGAAGCGGACTCCTGTTTAGAAATCATGGGAACGGCACTTTCGAAGACGTGACGGACGCCCTCGGCGTCCCCTTACCCGAAGGGACGCCGCTCTTCCTGGATTTCGATCAGGATGGTGATCTCGATCTAACCGTCGCCGGAACCGCGGCCGGTGTGATGTTGCGCAATAATCTGGACGGCTCGTTCACCGACGTCAGCGCGCGCGCCGGTGTGACTGCACCAGCTGGCTTGGGCGGCTCATCGGCCTTCGGTGACCTCGACGACGACGACGACCTCGACTTCGTGGTATCCACCGATCAGGGTTTACGCCTTTACGACAACGAACGTCTGGGACGCATGGCGGATCGTGCCGACGCACGAGGGCTCGACCGGCGAGGGCGGGGAGTTCTCTCCATCGGCGACTACAACAACGACGGGTTCCTAGACCTGCTGACCGCCTCACGCGGGGAGGTCGGGGTCACGCTGCACCTAAGCAGCGGCGGCCTGCGCTTCGATGTGGACCAGCGGCCCAGTGGCCTTCTGCGCGCTGCCACCGAACTCGCGATCTACGATGCGGCCTTGGTCGACTTTGACAATGATGGTTGGCTGGATGTGCTGTTGGTTGGCGAGTCGGCCGATGGGGTCGGCGCGGTCAAACTCTTCCGCAATGCGGACGCCGGCCGCTTCGACGACGTGTCTCACCTTGTCCCGGCGCTGCCGCCCCTCCGTCGGGTGGCGATTTCAGACTTCGGTGATGACGGCGATCTCGACATTTTCGTGTCCACCAGCGACGGATCCGTAAGGCTGCTTCGCAACGACGGCGGCAATGGAAATCGCTATCTGAAGATGCGACTCGTCGGCCTGTCCACGGGCAGCGGGAAAAACAACTACTTCGGTCTTGGGGCCAAGATCGAGGTCCGCGCGGGAGGTCTTTACCAGTCCCGAGTCGTCACAGGACCGGACATTCATGTTGGCCTTGGCCGACGCGCCCGCGCCGACGTCGTGCGCGTGCGGTGGCCGAACGGTGTCCCTCAGAACCTCTTCTATCCTGGTGCCGACCAATCGGTGGTTGAGGAGCAGATCCTAAAAGGATCGTGCCCCTTCCTCTACGCGTGGAACGGTGAACGCTTCGAGTTCGTGACAGACCTCATGTGGAAGAGCGCTCTTGGCATGCCCATGGGCCTCATGGCCCAGGGTGACGCAGAGTACGCGCCCCCGGCACCATCTCAGGAATACCTTCGGATTCCAGGCGATGCGCTACAGCTGCGGGACGGCCGATACGAAATTCGCGTCACCGGCGAACTGTGGGAGGTGTTTTTCATCGATGAGGTGGATCTCCTCATGATAGACCACCCGGATTCAATCGACGTATTCGTCGATGAACGGTTCGTTTTCGCTGAGCCCGATGCACCCCTCCGCTTGCATCAGTTGTCGGCGCGCCGCCGTCCGTTGTCTGCGGTGGATCACCGTGGGCGCGACGTCCTGCCGGCCCTGTCCGCCTCGGACGACGTCTATGTCAGTGACTTCGAGCCTGGGCGCTATCAGGGCGTGAGTGAGGTCCACGACCTGATTCTGGACTTGGGCGACTTCGGAGCTAACGAAGCGGTCCAACTCTACCTACGGGGTTGGATCTTCCCGACGGATGCGAGCATCAATGTTGCTTTGTCACAATCCGATGCCCTCGGTACGATCATGCCGTATTTGGAGGCGATAAACGCGGCGGGGCAGTGGGAGACGGTGGTCCCCATGCTCAGTTTTCCGTCTGGGAAGAACAAGACGGTGATCCAGGACCTGACCGGCTTGTTCGCAACCGCCGATCACCGGGTCCGGTTGCGCACGAATATGAACATCTATTGGGACGAAGCCTTCCTTTCGGTGGGGAGCACAGACGCTCCGGTCATGGTGACTCGGCTCGAGCCTGAGACGGCGGACTTCCGCTACCGGGGGTTCTCTCGTCAATACCGAAAAGGAGGACGATTCGGCCCTCATTGGTTCGACTATCAGACGGTCACCACCGAGTCGCCGTGGAGGGCCATCCAGGGCACGTACACCCGGTACGGCGACGTGCTTCCGTTACTAACCGAGGCGGATGATCGTTATCCGATCATGGGTCCGGGTGACGAGCTTGCCATCCACTTCGATGCGGCCAACGCGCCAGAGCTTCCTGACGGTTGGACGCGTGACTTCCTCATATACACTGAGGGCTGGATCAAGGACGCCGACCTCAATACTGCGGACGGATGGAGGGTCGAGCCGTTGCCTTTCCACGCGATGACCCAATATCCCTACGGCCCGGGGGAAGCATATCCGTACCCGGAGTTGATAGGTCTATACCACACGCGTGAGCCTGCACCTCCGGCACCGCTTGCCGGCGTTCCCCGACCAACGAGCAGGTAGTAGCATGTCGCGGTGGACGGTCGCTACTGTGGGTGCGCTGTCCCTGCTCGCTGCCTGCGGTCCTTCCGGGCCACCCACGTGGTCGAACGGTGTCGGGGAGCTGGTGCATGCGGAATGTGCAGGCTGCCATCGGCCCCAAGGACCGGGGCCTTTCTCACTGCTCCGCTACGAGGGCGCCGCCCGGCGTGCGGAAGATCTCGCCGAGATGGTCTCCGCGCGGACGATGCCGCCTTGGCTGCCGTCGCCCGATGGGCCGCATATGGCTGACCCGAGGCTTCTCACTCCTGAACAAATCGACTTGATCGTGGCATGGGCCGCCGCGGGTGCGCCCGAGGGTAATCCGAACAAGGCTCCGGTGCCGCCGGTATGGCCGAGCGGTTGGGCCTTGGGCGAGCCCGACCTCGTCGTCTCGAGCGGGGACGTGTTCCAGGTCCCAGCAGAGGGTGGTGAGATCTTCCGAAACCTGGTGTTGCCGGCCAACGTAGACCGACCTCGTTGGGTCCGTGCCATCGAGCTTCGCCCCGGCAATCCGCAAGTGGTTCATCACGCCACGATTCGCGTGGATCGCACGTCGGCGTCGCGCTTGGCAGACGCGCGGGACACGCTTCCGGGCTTCGATGACATGTTCTCCAGGACCGAGGCGCGACCCCCCGGTGGCTTCTTTCTGGGGTGGACCCCGGGCCGCCTGGCCACGCCGTATTCGAACGGCATGGCCTGGAGCCTTGAGCCGGGGGCAGACTTGGTGGTTCAACTCCACCTACGGCCCACCGGGGACCCTGCAGAAGCCTCCGTGGAATTAGGACTGTACTTCACGGACGTAGCACCCACCGAAATGCCGCTCATCGTGCGCCTCGGGGGGCAGGAGATGGACATCCCAGCGGGGGAGGCCGAGTACGAGGTCCTCGACGAGCTTGTGCTCCCGGTCAGTGTGAGCGCCCTCGGCGTGTATCCGCACGCGCACTATCTGGGGCGGGAAATGGACGCTTGGGGGGTGACGCCCGAGGGGGACTCCATACCGCTGCTGGACATCCCTCGCTGGGACTTCAATTGGCAGGACGCTTATCGTTACGCCGCGGGCATCCGCCTGCCGGCGGGCACCGTCCTGAAAATGCGTTACACGTTCGACAACTCTGATGAAAATCCGCTCAATCCGTTCGAGTCCCCACGTCGAATCGTATACGGCCCTACGTCTGGCGACGAGATGGCGGAATTCTGGCTCCAAGTGCTCCCGGATTCGCCGTCGGACGGGGCGCAGCTCTCGCAGGCTCTTGCGGCGAAACACGGGCGAGACCGGGTGGCCGGTTGGCGCCATCTCCTTGCCATGAATCCCTCGGACCCAGAGTCTCTTTTTGGACTCGGAAGTGAGGCCCAGGCGCGGGGAAATTATGAAGAGGCGCTCGCTCTTTATTCGCGCGCGTTGGCTGTGCAACCCGACTACGCTCAGGTGCTCTACAACACCGGGTTGATTCGGGAGGAGGAGGGCGAGGCCCCCGCAGCCGCACGACTTTACGAGCGCGCGGTCGCGTCCCTGCCGCAGTACCCCGCCGCCTGGAGCAACCTCGGTCGATTGCGGGCAGGGGAGGGCGACCTGACGGGCGCCCGCGCGGCTCTTGAGCGAGCCGTCGCGGCCGACTCGACGCACGTCGAGGCTCAGAACAATCTTGGCAGCGTGCTCAGCGAATTAGGAATGGTAGCCGATGCCGAGCGCCACTATCGCGCGTCCATCCTTGCCGCCCCTGACTTCGCACCGGCTCGTTTCAACCTCTCCCTCCTTTTGGTGTCGTTGGGTCAGGGCGAAGAGGCACTGCTTGAGCTCAACCGCGCACTGTCGTTGGACGGCGCCAACGTGCAGGCGGCGCTCGCGGTGGGCTGGGCGCTGGCGACCGAGCCGAACGAAGCATTTCGGCGTCCTGACCTCGCCGCCGATCTCGCGGGACAGGTGAGCGAGATCACGGGACCGCACCCTGCGGTTCTCGACGTGCAAGCCGCCGCCTTCGCCGCCTCGGGACGCTTCCTGGACGCGGTATCGCTGGTCGACCAAGCAATCGCCGAGTCACGGCTCCGCGGGGAGACCGAGCGCCTACCCGACCTTATGGCCAGGCGCGACCTCTATCGCGCGAAAAGGCCCTTTGTGCGGCTGCGGCGCTAGCCGGTTGCGGAGCCCCGACCCGGTGCCTAGTTGCTCGGCGCCAGGTTGCCCGGTGCGTGGTTAGGCGGTGCGGGGTTGGCCAGTGCGTGGTTACCCGGTGCGCCGCTGGCCGAAGGTGCCTAGAACTCGCGCCTGACGGTGATTTCCGTGGCGCCGGCGGCGACAGGCACACGTTGGAGCTCTCCCGAAGGCCAGCGTACCTCTATCGCTTGAGCCAGTGCACGCAGCCCGAGCACCTGCACGGGATCGTCGGATGACCAAAATCCGGATCCCAGTCGCACCTCTCGGAAGGGCCCCGTGCCATCTTCATAGACCACCCGAATACTCGCACCGACGCCAACCGGGTTCTTGGGGCCGCCTTCAAGGCGCACTCTCAGACCGGGCGTAGCGCCAAGGTTGTGGAGCAGCGCGGTCGGCCCGGAGTTCTGACCGATCGCCACGTCCACGCGACCATCGGCGTCAAAGTCTGCGAGCGCGAGGCCACGCTGATCACCCGCAAGCGAGATGCCAGACTCGGCCGGGGTCAACGCGCGCAGTCCGCCCGCGCCGTCCCCAAGCAGGAGGAGTCCGCGGCCCGCATCGTGGCGCTCCGCCCCCAGCGCATTAGGGAAGAAGTTCTGTGCCAGAAGCACGTCTTCGGCTCCATCCCCGTTGAAGTCGGCGACGGCCACTCCGTGGGCTGGTGCGACCTGGGAGGGGGCGGGCAAGGGTACCGCCTCGAAGTGATCGCCCCGGTTGAAGAAGACCATGTGGTCGAGCGTCATGATCTGGTTCACCGTCGCGGCCCCCATAGAGGGTCCGAGGAGTTGGGCCATCGACGCATCCGCGTAGGCCTCGAACGTCGTCGTAGTCTGCGTGCGCACGAAGGGGAGCCCACGGGAGAGGCTGACCAAGTCGGATATCGGCGCGACGGCACCGATCCGGTCATCGAACGTGCCCAACAGGAAGTCCAACGTACCGCTCCGGTCGAAGTCACCCCAATACCCCAGGAGCGGCCGGTCCGCGGTGGGGGACAATCCCGTGTTGCGCCCCCAAGACGTGAGTACCAAGTCGGTCCGGCCGTCCCCGTCTAGGTCTCCGGTCGTGACCCCGTTCCACCAACTCTGGTAGGGGGCGAGCCCCCAGTCGCGGGTCTGATCGAAGAACCTCCCTCCTTCGTTAATGAAGAGGCGTGGCGGCCCCCAATCTATGGCCAGCACAAGATCAGAGTCTGCGTCACCATCGATGTCCGTGAACGTCGCTCCGGAGACCAGGCCTACCCGAGAAAGAGGAGCAGACCGGACGGAGTCGTAGACCAAAGTGCCGTCATCCTCCCGCAGGAAGAGTCTCGATGTCGGCACAATGGGATAAGCACTTTGGTAGGCCCGTCCACCCACGAAGACGTCAAGGTCACCGTCCCCATCGACGTCCGCAGAGGCGAGCGGTCCCGTCGATCCACCGTCAGACGACAGGGCCGGTGTGAGTGGTCCCAGCCCCGCGGTCCCGATCCGAACCGACCACGCTGGCGCGACCGCGCGGGCCACCTCGGGGGAAGGGGCTTCGTAGTTTGCTACGCCGACCAGTAAGGTGCGGCCGTCGATTCCCGGGAGGATGGTGGTCGCGTCGTATTCGAGACGTGCTGACGCTCCACCGGCCCGGAGTCGACCGTCCACGTTTTGGAACGTGGTCAATGACCCACCGGCACCGGCGCCGACCACCAGGTCTGGATCTCCGTCCCCGTCCGAGTCCGTCCATGCGATCCCTGGCCCGAGCTGACTCAGATGACGGGGAAGGAGAGGCTGGCCCGCCTCAGACACAAAGGGCAGATCCGTATGTATGTGCCCGAGCCAAGCGGATCGATCTTCAAACAGTGGGCCGGGCTCGGCAGAAGCCGTCGATGTGTCGACCGCCGGCTCTTCACCCGTCTCGCTGATCTCGTACAATCGGTTCGGGGATGCATCCCCGATCAGCGTGACGCCTCCCGACGGCCAGCGTACCTCGATGGTGAGCTGCTGCGCTCCGCCCGTAGCGAACACCTGCAGTCCGTCAGAATGTGAAAGGTAGAGGCCACCCGCGCCGACCTCACGCGCCTGCTCGACCGGGCCGCCGCGGACGTGAATGACCGCTCCGACGGCTCCTGTGTTCGGGGCCAAACCGCGCAGCCTCACGCCGATTCGTCCGGCGTTAGAGTCGTTGCGGAGGACCAGGGCAGGATCCCCCATTCGGTTGATCACGACATCCAGGTCCCCGTCACCATCCAGGTCCCCTGTAGCCAATCCATGGGAAATGTCGGATCCCACATCGAGCCCCCAGGCCCCTACGACAGGGTCAAACGTACCGTCGCCCTTATTGCGGAAGGCCCTGTTTGGCAGACGGAGTTCCGGGAATAGGTCGATCACGTCGTGCCACTCGGCCCCCGCGGTAGCCGGGGTCCTGCGAAGCCGGTCCCCCGTATCCGCATCGAGCGCGTTCCAACGGTGTCCGGTTGCCGCCAGAAGATCCGGAAGACCGTCTAAGTCCACGTCAACGAACTCGGTGCCCCAGGTCCATCCTGAGGCATCGAGGTGGGCCTGCTGAGCAACCTCCGTGTAGCCTCCGCCCGGCGCGCGCATGAGCAGCGTGTTTCGGTTCACCTGCATGGTCGACGTGAGGTCACCCTGCATGGGGCGGCGTTCCATCAGCGTCGACCTTTGCGTTTTTCTCAGGCGGGTCGAAACGGGCAACATGTCCGCCACGAAGATGTCTGTGGTGCCGTTGGCATCGACGTCGGCAAAGGCCACCGACATGGACGCGTGACTCGTCTTCGTGAGGTCCGGGGCCCCGAGCAACTGAAAGGAGCCGTCGCCGTCATTGATCCACACATGGTCAGGGCTCTCGAAATCGTTGGCCACGTAGAGGTCAGGTGCGCCGTCATCGTTCAGATCGCGAAAGCGGGCGCTCAGGCCCCATTCCTGTGGCTCTTTGGCAAGAGGCGTCCCGGAGCTGTCCCTGAATCGGTCCCCCATCACTGGAATTCGAGCGAAGGTGCCGCTCCCGTCGTTGATATACAGATCGTCCTCTTCTCCGAACTCCCAACTCAGGACGCCTTCGGGGCTCAGAACGACCTCGTAGTATTCGCGATACTTCTCGTTGACGACCCAGGTACCGGCCCGCTCCTCTAGGACAGGAGTCTCGCGTCGGTCGGCAGGTGAGAACGCGTCCGCCGCCCGGTACAGGCGGTAGTTCGCTGCGTAGAGATCCAGGTCTCCGTCCGCGTCGATGTCGGCAAGGGTCATCGTACTTCCGGCCCGGGTCGTCGCGAAGCCCGCCGCCGCCGAGCGATCCTGGAAGGTGCCATCGCCCGCGTTCTCCAGATACGCGACGGGGGCACCCATCGAGGACATCAGCGCATCCAGGTCACCGTCGCCGTCCAAGTCTACGAGTGCGACGCCCGTAGGGTGCCGGTCGGGAAGGTGTAACCCGGCAGTCGCACCCACTTCATCGAAACGAAAGCCCCCGCGGTTCAAATAGAGTCCGTTGGCTCCACGCGTGTTGGTCAGGAGAATATCCACCAAGGCGTCACCGTTGACGTCACCCAAGGCCACCCCCGCGCCGTTGGCGAGGTGTTGGTTGAGCCTGGTCATTTCTTCGCTCGGATCGTTCACGAAGGAAACCCCGGTACGGCCGGCGTCCAAGGATGTGAACCCGGGAGTCGACGCCCCTCGGACCGTCAATTCCCGCCATCTGACGGATCCGGTTTCGTGCCACTCCGGGGCACTTTCTGCACAGGCAGACCCCAGGATAGCGCCCAAGAGGGCACACATAGAGAGAGTGCCTGATCGAGTAAGTGATTCGTGAGGTTGGGACATTCGGATGGCTAACGAGGGATGGGGGTTCCGAAAGGAGAAACCGAGCGCGAAAGGACGCAACCCCAGACTGAAAGACGGGGAGTCGGCGCGTGTCTCCCACCGACCCAGGGTGGGGTGGGTCCTTGCCCCGGTCATCGTGCCGCACCACAGTTTGGACACGGATCGCCGTGAGTGGCGTACAGATGTCAGAACGCCTCCAGCGGAAGTGGCTCACCCACTGTCCAGACAGCCCTTAACCCCTCCGTCCATGCACTTTCGCGCCTACCCCGCACACGCTGCGCTTTTGGCCGTGTTGCTGCTCGTATTTGTGGCGGGCTGTGATTCGGGTTTGGACCCGACTCCGGACGACGGGTCTCCTCCGGGCCTAGACCTGGCCACCCCGTTCCCCATCGACCGCGGCGACGACGGCGTCGGAACGCCCGGCAAGTACAAAGGCATGTGGTTGCGGTTGGTCGACAACGGTGAGCCGACGGTGACGCCAGTGGATGGCATCGTCGGGGTGCTGTGTGTCGGCATGAGCGATGGGGCGGGCGAGTGCGGTGACTTCGTTGCACGCATTTCCAGCCACTGGATCGGCGAAGTGGCCGAGCAAGTGGTGGTCGTCAACTGTGGGCGGTTCGGTTACGGCATCGAGGATTGGAACGATCCTGATTATGAAGTCGACCTATGGGATCTCTGTCTCGATCTGGTCCTGCCCTATGTGGGCCTCCGCCTCGACCAGATTCGTGTGGTCTATCACAAAGCCGCCAACCGGAGGACCACGACGCAGGACGGTTCCCCACTTCCCTCGTATCCTCACTTGGATTCCGACTATCAGGCCCTGTACGACAACCTCACGACGTTCTCAACGCGCGTGAATCAGTTCTTCCCGAACCTCCAAGCGGCCTACACGTCCTCGCGCAGCTATGGGGGCTTTGCGACGACACCAGGGCGGGGTGAGCCGCTCAGCTACGAGGAGGGACATGCGGTCAATTCTTGGCTGGCGAATCACACTTCGGTTGGCGGGGTCTGGCAGGGGTGGGGCGCCTATTTGTGGGCGCCCTCTTGCACCGATGACGTGATGAACGGCGGGGGGGTCTGCTACTTCGACCACGACTTCATCGCGGGTGGCGTGTTCCCCTCTGCGTCGGGTAAGGGAAAGATCAGCTTTTTGATGCACCATCGTTTGCTGCTGGAGCGCTGGTACAGGCGTTAGCACCGGACCCCGCGGCGCGGGGAATTGGCCCGGCTTCAGGCTCGGAGGGAACCCAGCATCGAGCGCACGACGGCGGCGGGATCTGACGCCTGCATGATCGCCCCCACGACTGCCACGCCGGCGGCACCGGCAGCGATCACGGAGGCTGCTCTGCCAGGCGTGATTCCGCCGATTCCGACTACCGGGACTTCGACCGCCTGAGTCACAAGTCGAAGTCCCTCAAGACCGATCACGTCGCCGGCGTCGGTCTTGGTGGTGGTGGCGAATACGGTGCCGCACCCGATATATGATGCTCCGGCCAACACCGCATCGCGGGCGATCGCCGGGTCGTCAGTGGAGCGGCCGATCAGAAATTCGCGGGGCGCGGCGGCACGGGCCGCCTCCACCGGCATGTCGTCCGGACCAAGATGGACTCCGTCCGCACCTGCAGCCATCGCAACATCTAGTCGATCATTGATGAAGAGCAGGGCCCCCATGTCGCGAGTCAGTGGGCGTAGTTCATGGGCCACCTCCAGGAGTTCCCTAGCCGTGTCGCCCTTGTTGCGCAGCTGAAACGCTGTCGCGCCGCCTTGTAGCGCGGCGTGCACGATCTCAACGACGGAGCGTGGTGCGGCGAGCCGCCTCTCTACGATCACGATCACCCTGAGGTACGCGGCGAGTTCTGCGTTGTTCAACGTCCCTCGCGGTCCGCGGCCTTGGCCTGACGGGCGCCAAGCTCGTCCCATGCCCGTCGAGCGGCCGCTTTGGCCAGGTTGTGCTCGGCGAGGGTGCGCGTGAAGACGTGAGCGCCGTCGGGTGTCGCGACGAAGTACATGAAG